>NZ_JBIAYX010000002.1:501531-596820 GCF_042898365.1 Streptosporangium sp. NPDC000509
GCGTCCCGAGACGTCCCACACCCGGACCGTGCCGTCCTCACCCGCGCTCGCGACCCGCCGCCCGTCCGGACTGAACGCGACGTATCTGACCGCTCCCCGGTGGCCGCGGAGCACGAGCGGCTCCCCTGCTCCCGAGGCGTCCCAGACGCGGGCCGTGCCGTCGTTGCCGCCGCTGACGACCCGCCGCCCGTCCGGGCTGAACGCGACGCTCCACACCATCCCGAGGTGACCGCGAAGGAGCACGGGCTCCCCGCGCCCCGAGGCGTCCCAGACGCGGACCACGCCGTCCTCCAGCGCGCCCGCCACCCGCCGCCCGTCCGAGCCGAACGCGACGTCGAGGACCTCCCCGCCCTTCGGACGCAGCACGACCGCGTCGCCCTCGCCGGTGACGCTCCCGACGCGGACCGTACCGTCGCTGCCGGCGCTCGCCACCCGCCGCCCGTCCGGGCTGAGATCGGCGCTCCACACCTCCCCGGTGTGACCGCGCACGATCGCGGCGTCACCCGCCGCCGTCACGTCCCACATCCGTACGGTGCCGTCGTCGCTCGCGCTCGCGAGCGTGCGGCCGTCCGGGCTGAACGCGGCGCTCCACACGGTGCCCCGGTGACCGCTCAGCACCAGGGGGGCGATGGAGCCGCCCGCGCCCCAGACGTGGACCGTGCCGTCGTTGCCGACGCTCGCGATCCGCCCGTCACGGCCGAACGCCACCCCCTCGACGGTGCCGTCGTGCCCGCGCAGGACCTTGGAGGTGCCGTCGTGCCCGCCCGCGCCCGCACCGGGCACCTCCCACGTCCGCACGGTGCCGTCGGTGCTCGCGCTCGCCAGGCGGTCGCCGTCCGAGCTGAACGCCACGCTTTCCACCGAGTTCTCGTGTCCGCGCAGCACCGTGGGCCGCTTTTCGCCCTCCGGGTCCCACAGCCGTACCGTGCCGTCGCCGCCCCCGGTGACCAGGCGCCTGCCGTCAGGGCTGAACGCCACCCCCAGGACCCGCCCCTCGTGCCCGCGCAGGACCTTCGGCGCCCCGCCGTCGGCGAGGTCCCACACCCGCACCGTGCCGTCGTTGCCGGCGTCGGCCAGGCGCCGCCCGTCGGGGCTGAAGGACACGTTCCACACCGCTCCCTCGTGTCCTCGCAGAACCTCGGGCGCCTCCACACCCGTCAGGTCCCACACCCGCACCGTCCCGTCGAGGCCCCCGGCGGCCACGTAGCGGCCGTCGGGGCTGAACACCGGGTTCCACGCCTCGCCGTCGTGTCCCCGCAGCACGACCGGATCGTCCGGTGACAGGCCCCGACCGTTCACCTTCCACACCCGTACGGTCCCGTCACCGCTGCCCGTGACCAGGAGGCGCCCGTCAGGGGAGAAGGAGGCACCGCAGACCTTGCCGCCGGCGACGGGCAGGATGAAACCCACCCGGGAGTCGACGACGGCCTGCCTGAGGACCGAGGCGGCCTCGACGGTGTGGCTGACCTCGTACGCCCGCCGGGCCAGCAGCAGGCCGAGCTGGGGATCGAGCTGGAGCCTGCCGCGGGCGTCGGCGGCGAGCTGGCGGGAGTAGGCGAGCTCCTGGCCGTGCTGTGCCCGGTCCGCCAGGACGAAGGCCATCACGGCGAGCGCGCAGACCACCACTCCGACCACCGTCGTGCCGATCAGCGCCAGCCGGACCCGCCTGCCGCTCGCGGCGCGCTCACGGGCCTCGCGTGCCCGCGCGGCCTCCAGGAAGGCGCGCTCCAGGTCGTTGAGCCGGTCGAGTTCGCGGCCCTCCCAGGCGGTCAGGCGCATCCCCCGGTAGAGAAGCTCGTCCTCGCGCCCGTGCTGCCCCCACTCCGCGGCGGCCTCGGTGAGCCGCCGGTGAAGACGGACGAACTCCCGGTCCTCGGCGAGCCAGCCCCGCAGCCTGGGCCAGGAGCGGATGACCGCCTCGTGCGCCACCTGGACGCTGTCCTCGTCGACGGTGAGCAACCGGGCCTCGGTGAGCCTGCTCAGCACGGTCGCCACCGCCGTACCGTTCGGGCCGGAGAGAAGCTCGTCGGGGGCGACGCGGCGGCGGGTGTCCTCGGTGCCCTCGCCAAGCGCCGTCAGGCGCAGGAACACGTTCTTGACCAGGTGGCGCTCCCCGTCGCCGAACTCGCCGTAGACCCGCTCGGCGCTCTGCGCGATGGCCCCCTGGATGCCCCCGGCCGCGCGGTACCCGGTGAGCGTCATCGCGTCGCCCTTGCGCCGCTTCCACGTCTCCAGCAGCGCGTGCGAGAGCAGCGGCAACGCCCCCGGCTCCGTACGGCAGTCGCCGAGAATGGCCTCGACGAGCGCCCGGTCGACCCTGAGCCCGGCGCGGGTCGCCGGTCCCGTGACCACCTGCCGCAGATCGTCGTCGTCCATGGGCCCGATCAGCAGCTGCCGGTCGCGCAGCGCGGCCACCAGCGGCGGATGTTCCGCGCACCTGGCGTAGAAGTCCGCGCGAACCCCCAGCACCACCCGCGCCCGGTCGCCGCCGTCCGCCGCGGCGAGCAGCCAGTCGAGGAAGGCCACCCGTTCCCGCTCGTCGCCGCAGAGCGTGAAGACCTCCTCGAACTGGTCGACCACGATCACGGCACGCGCCGACCTCGGCCGTCCCTCCAGCAGCTGCCCGACGTCGAGGCGGGCGTTCGCGTGCCCTGCCGTCAGCCCCGCGTGGAGTGAGGAGGCGCTCACGCTCATCGCGTTCGCCAGGCCGATCGCGAGCTCCTCCAGCGGATGCTCGCCCGGGGTCAGCAGCAGCGTCGGCCACGCCTCGCTCCCCGGCAGCGCTCCGCCCCACAGCGTCGGCAGGAGCCCCGCACGCAGCAGCGACGACTTCCCGCTCCCCGACGGGCCGAAGACCGCCAGCAGGGAGGTGTTCTCCAGCCGCGCGCACAGCTCGGCGACCAGGTCCTTCCTGCCGAAGAACCGGTCGGCGTCACCGGGGTCGAAGGTCACCAGCCCCAGGTACGGGGCGTCCTCGCCCTCCTTGGCCCGCTCGGCGGCGTCCGCCGAGGCGAACTCCGCGGCCAGCGTCCGCCATCGCCTCTCCCAGGCCGCGGGGTCGCCGCCGCACGCCTCGACGTAGGCGAGGGTGACCGCGAGCGTGGGGAAGATCTCCCCTCCGGCCGCCTCCGACAGTGCCGTCACCGAGTAGTGCGCGCGCCGGGACAACTCCCGGTAGCTCGGCTTTCCCGCTGCCTCCCGCAACTGCCGTAGTTCTGACGCGAACCGCTGAAGTGGGCTCGCGTCGGGATCGAGTGCCCTTTCGGGTCGCCCCATTCAGCCCCCGCCGGCATGCGATCGTCGTTGTCTTCTCCAGCAGATCAATTCTGGACAAGTCGAGATGCAACCATGCCCGGCCTTACGGGTCCAGGGGTTGGGCCGAATCGCCGGATCGGCGCCCGTCGAAAACGACGTCGCCGAGGAGGCCCCGCCGGGAGGCACACCCCCGCACCGGCCCCAGAGAAAACGGTGCGGGGGTTCTCGTGCCGTCCTTTCGGTATCGCTCACGCGCGCGATCCGACGGCGAAACGCCGGCCTCTTCGTTCCCCGTGGAGGCTCGGCGTCCGAGCACCGCCCGGGGGGGTTCCGGCCTGCGGACCGGAGCCACCCCGGGCGGAATCAGGTGGTTCTGAGGAGTGACGCGCGTCGCCCTGGCACGTTCCCCATCACGGGCCGCTCACGGCGGCCGGGCTGTACTCCCCCTGTTCTAGCGCTTCCGGCTTTGTCCAGCACAGATCTCGCGAACTAGACAAACAACGTGTACCCGCAGGGCGAGACGGTCCGGGCCCGATGAGCGTCCCGGCGGGCGTGCGACGGCCCGGGCGGCGAGTCCCCCGCCTCACGGGCGGGCTCGGCCGCCCCTCCCGGATCGGCTCGGTCGTGCCTCTGTCGGGTCGGGTCGGCCGTGCCCTTCCCGAGTCGGGTCGGTGGCGTCTCCGTCGGATCGGGTCGGCTCGGACGCGCCCTTCCCGAGTCGGCCCGGTGGCGTCTCCGTCGAGTCGGCTCGGTCGCGCCTTTGTCAGGTCGGGTCGGCCGTACGCCTCCCGAGTCGGCTCAGTCGTGAGCCTTCTTCCCCTTGGCGTTGACCGCGTACCACTCGCCGCCGAAGCCGTCGACGTCATGTCCCTTGATCTCGCCGGCCTCGGTGTCCTTGGCGAAGTAGTAGAGGGGATGGCCGTTGTAGGTCACCTGCGTCGTACCGTCCTCCCGCTCGGTGGTGCCGAGCAGGTCCTCCTTGACGCCCTCACCCGCCTCCGGCGTCCCGTCCGTGACGTACGGCGGCCACGCCCGCGCGCAGGCGTCGGAACACGACGACTTCCCGTCCTTGTCCTTGTCGAAGAGGTAGAGCGTCCGCCCCTCCTCGCCGACCAGAACCTTTCCGATCTTCGTCTCACCCAGTTCGACCTTGGCCCTGGTCGCCTCCGAGGGCGAGAGCGAGTCGGAGGGTTCCGGCGAGGTGGGTGACGCTTTGACCTGGTCCGCGACGATCGGCTCGGTCGCACTCCCGTCGCCGGCGCCGCCGCATCCCGCGGTGAACACGCCGAGCGCGAGCACGCCGGCATGAAGTAACTTCCTCATCTCCGCCCCTCCAGGCAAGCAGTGCCATTACTCCTGGACAGGAGACACGCTGCGACCCCGACTGGAGGGCGCGACACGGACCCCCTTGGCAATCCTTTGCCCGCCCTGGCGAGATCCGTCCCACGCCCTGCCTCTCGCCGAGGTCATGTGCGAAACGCGGGGAAAGGCGAAGGCCACGGGGGCTGCGGGGAATGGCGGGGTGCGAGGTCAGCCGCGGGGCCGCGCGGGAACGGCCAGGGGGCAAGGTCAGCCGGAGGGCCGCAGGGCCGCGCGCGAGCGGCGGCGGTGCGCCTTCTGGCGGCACGCCGCGGTGCAGAACCGGGCGGGGCGGCCCGTGCGCGCGGCGTGGATCGGTTCGCCGCACACCTCGCACCGTGAGCGGATCTCGCCGCGAGCGCTCTCCTCACGCGATGCCGCCACGGCCCGAGTTTCGTTACGTAACGATACCGGGGGGTGAGTTTCGTTACGTAACGGTGTCGCGGCCGGCGCGGTGTCCGCGCGGGCGTCGTAGGTCGCGCGGGCGGCGGCGATCTCGTTCTGGTGCCGCTCCGTCCAGGTGACGAGCGACTGGATGGTGTCGTGCAGGGTCACGCCGAGGGGGGTGAGCTCGTAGTCCACCCGGGGCGGCACGACGGGGTGCACGGTGCGGCGCACCAGGCCGTCCCGCTCCAGATGGCGCAGGGTGACGGTGAGCATGCGCTGGCTGACGCCGTCGATCTCGCGGCTCAGCTCGGTGAAACGCAGGGTGCGGCTGTCGAGGAGCGCGATGACGAGCAGGGACCACTTGTCCGCGACCCGGTCGAGGATCTGGCGGACCTCGCAGTCTTCCCGGGTGTCCCACTGACGGGCGTCGTAGGCATCGTGGGCGCTGTGGGCGCCGTGGGCGCCGTCGGTATCGGGGCAGCGACTCGGTGACTTCGAAGTGCCTTCTTCCATGGTCATCGATGGTGTCTCATGATGCGACTACTTACAAGAGAGAACCGATCACGGTTCCCGCGCCTCTTCGAGGAGTCGTCTCGTGTCCACACCACTGTCCCCACCCTCGGACCGGATGAGCGGGCGTGCCTGGGGCATGCTGCTCGTGCTGTGCGGTGCGATCTTCCTGGAGGGGATCGACGTGGCGATGCTGAACGTGGCCCTGCCGTCGATCCGCTCCGACCTGGACCTGAGCACGGGCTCGCTGAGCTGGGTGATGAGCTCGTACGTGCTCGGCTACGGCGGTTTCATGCTGCTGGGCGGGCGGGCCGCCGACCTGCTCGGCCGGCGGCGGATGTTCCTGGCCTGGCTCGGCGTGTTCATCGTCTTCTCCGGCCTGGGCGGGTTCGCGACCGAGGGATGGATCCTCATCGTCGCCCGTTTCGTGACGGGAGTGGCCTCCGCGTTCATGGCGCCCGCCGGTCTGTCCATCATCACGACGAACTTCGCCGAGGGCCCGCAGCGCAACCGGGCGCTGCTGGTCTACGCGGGTACGGCGGCGGCCGGCTTCTCGCTCGGCCTCGTCGTCGGCGGCCTGCTCGCCGAGATCAGCTGGCGGTGGGTGTTCTTCGCCCCGGTGATCATGGCCTCCGCGGTCCTCGTCGCCGCGCTTCTCCTCATCCCGGGCGGCGAGCGTCCGTACCGTCACACGCGGGGCTTCGACCTGGCCGGAGCGGTCACCGTGACCGCGGCGATGATGACGCTGGTGTTCGCGGTCGTCCGGCTGGAGGACCCCACCGGGGGATGGGCCTGGACGGCCGGAGCGCTCGCCGTCGGAGTCGCGCTGATCGTCGCCTTCGTGGCGATCGAGCGGCGGTCGGCGGCGCCGCTGGTGCGTCTCGGCATCCTCCGCTCGGGCCCGCTGGTGCGCGCCAACCTCGGCGCGCTGCTGTTCGGGGGCTCCTTCTTCGGGTTCCAGTTTCTCGTCGTGCTCTACCTGCAGGAACTGCGCGGCTGGTCGTCGTTGCAGGCGGCCCTCGCCCTGCTGGCGGTCAGCATCGACGCCATCCTCGCGCCGACCCTCACCCCGCTGCTGGTGAACCGTTTCGGCAACGTCCGGGTGATCTTCGGCGGGCTGTGCCTCGCCGCGGTGGCCTACGCGCTGTTCCTGCCGGTCGGTCTCGACTGGACGTACGCGGCGATGTTCCCAACCATGATCATTCTTGGTCTCGGCTTCGCCCTGGCGTACGGACCGCTCACCATCGCCGCGACCGACGGCGTGGCCGAGGAGGAGCAGGGACTCGCCGGCGGCCTGCTGTACACCTCCTTCCAGTTCGGCGCGGCGCTCGGCCTGTCGGCGGTGACCGCCGTGAACATCGCCGCCACCGGCTCCGGCGGGTCCCTCCTCACCCAGCTCGACGGCTTCCGCACCGCCCTGGTCATCCCGTTCGCGATGGCCTTCGCCGCGGCGGCCGTCGTCGCGTTCGGCCTGCGCGGGCGCGGCAGGGCCGGCACCGGAATTCGCCGGGAGACCCCGGTGACCGTCGAGTCGCGGTAGGTCCCGCGCGGGGTTCGCGGACGGCCCGGCCCGCGAGATCGTGCGCGTTATGGTGACGTTCATGAAATTCGGGGTGCTTGGGCCGTTGGCGGTGTGGACGGCGGACGGCCGGCCCGTCGCCGTCCCCGGGCTGAAGGTCCGCGCCCTCCTCGCCGACCTGCTCGTCCACGAGGGTCGCCCGGTGCCCGCCGACCGGCTGGTCGACGACCTGTGGGGCGAGGATCCGCCGGGCAATCCGGCGGGAGCCCTGTCGGCCAAGGTCTCGCAGCTGCGACGGGTACTGGAGGACGCGGAGCCCGGCGCCAGGAAGCTGGTGGTGTCGCCGCCTCCGGGATACGTGCTGCGCGTCGACGCCGACGCGGTCGACGCGTGGCGGTTCCTGTCCCTCACCGCGGAGGCGACGCGGACCGACGACCCCCGGGCCAGGGCGGCGCTGCTCGCCGACGCGCTCGCCCTGTGGCGCGGCCCCGCGCTGGCCGACTTCACCGACGAGCCCTTCACCCAGCCGGTGATCGCCCGTCTGCACGAGCAACGGCTCACCGCCCACGAGGACCACGCCGAGGCCCGCCTCGCCCTCGGCGAGCACACCGGGCTCGCGGCGGAGCTGGGCGACCTGCTGACCCGGCACCCCCTCAGGGAAAGGCTGCGCGCCGCCCACATGCGCGCCCTCTACCGTTCGGGACGGCAGACCGAGGCGCTCCACAGCTACGAGGAGCTCCGCGCCCACCTCGCCGACGAACTCGGTCTCGATCCGAGCGCCGAGCTGATCGCCCTGCAGCGGGCGATCCTCGCCCGGGATCCGGCACTCGACCCACCCGCACCACCGGACTCTCCCCCGGCCGGGCCCGCCACGAACCTGCCCGCGCCCCTCACCGACCTGATCGGCAGGGGCGAGGCGACCGCCGAGATCGGCGCCCTGCTGCGCACCGGCCGCCTGGTCACCCTCACCGGTCCCGGCGGGGTGGGCAAGACCCGTCTCGCCGTCGAAACCGCCCGTGAGCTGACGGACGCCTTCCTCGACGGCGTGTGGCTGGTCGAGCTGGCCGCGCTCGACCGGCCCGGCGCCCTGGAGACGGCGGGCTCGCTGATCGACGCGGTCACCACGGCGCTGGACATCCATGACAGCGCCGGTTCAGGAGATCCCCTGGACCGGCTCGTCGGCGCGCTCCGCCCCCGGCGGCTGCTGCTGGTGCTCGACAACTGCGAGCATCTCGTCGAGCCGGTCGCCGAGCTGACGGAACTCCTGTTGCGAGCCGTTCCCGGCCTGCGCGTCCTCGCCACCAGCCAGGAACCCCTCGCCCTCACCGGCGAGGTGGTCTGGAACGTACCGCCCCTGGAGACGCCGGACGCCACCGCCGACCTCGAAGCGCTGGAGCGAACCGGTTCGGTACGGCTGTTCGTCGCCCGCGCCCGCGCGACGGCCCCCGGATTCACCCTTGACGCGGACACCGCACCGGCGGTCGCCACGCTCTGCCGCCGCCTGGACGGCATCCCGCTCGCTTTGGAACTGGCCGCCACCAGGGTCCGCGCGCTGGGCGTGCACGGTCTCGTCGCCCGCCTCGACGACCGCTTCCGTCTCCTGTCCACCGGGTATCGCGGTGCCCCGCCCCGCCAGCGGACGCTGCACACGATGATCAGCTGGAGCTGGGACCTCCTCACCGACCCGGAGCGCCTCACCCTGCGCCGTCTGGCCGTGCACACCGGCGGCTGTACGCTGCCCGCCGCCGAGGCCGTCTGCGGCGCCGACGACCTTCCGGCCTCCGACGTGCTCGATCTCCTGGTACGCCTGGTCGACCGCTCCCTGGTCACCGTCACCCACACCGCCGACGGCCCCCGCTACCGTCTCCTGGAGTCGGTGGCCGCCTACTGCGTCGAACGCGTCCACGAGGCGGGCGAGTTCGAGTCCCTGCGGCGGCGCCACCGGCGCCACTACGTCGATCTCGCCGAGGAGGCCGGACGGCACCTGTACGGGCACGACCAGAGGCTGTGGCTGCGCCGCCTCGACGCGGAGACCGCCAACCTGCGCACCGCGCTCGACGGCGCGGTGACCGGCCGGGACAGGGAGGCCGGGCTGCGACTGGTGAACGCGATGACCTGGTACTGGTTCCTGCGCGGCAGGCTGGCGGAAGCCCGGCGCTCCCTCGCCTCGGCGCTGGCCATCGCCACCGAGACGCCGGGTTCCGCGCCTGGAACGCCGGGCTTCACGGCCGAGACGCCAGGCATCACGGTCGAGACGCCGGATTTCGCCGTCGAGGTCCCGGACATCACCGCCGAGACGCCACGCCTCACCGCTGACACGTCGGGCGTCACCGCTGACGTGTCAGACGCCGCGCGGATCCCCGCGCTCCGTGCCAGAGCCCTCGCCTGGCAGGCGGGCATCGCGTTCATGCACGGTGAGGTGGCCGATCAGGCGGCCATGCGTCTGTACGAGGACATCGACGACCCGGGTGAGCGCGCCAGAGCCCAGTGGTTCCTCGCCTTCACCGGGATGGGCACCGGCGACCTGTCGGCCGGCGAGAAACTGCTGGACGAGGCACTGACCGCCTTCGGCGCCCTCGGCGACCGGTGGGGCACGGCCGCGGCTCTCGTCACCCGGGCCAAACACGCGCACATCCGGAGCGACGTGGCCACGCTCGAACGCGACAGCGAGCGGGGAGCGGAACTCTTCGGCGAGCTCGGCGACCGCTGGGGCCGGCTGCAGGCGACGGAGTGGCTCGGCGGGCTGGCGGAGATGACCGGCGACTACGAGCGGGCCGACCGGCTGCACCGGGACGGGCTGCACATGGCCGAGGAGCTCGGGCTCTGGCCCGAGGTCGCCGTACGGCTCGCCTGGGTCGGCTGGATCGCCCTCCAGCGCGGCGACCACACCCGGGCGCGGGAGTCCGGCGAGCGGGCGGCACGGCTCGCCGCCGAGCAGAGCCACCAGGGCGGGCAGATCTTCGCGGAGACGGTGCTCGCCTACGCCTCCAGGAGGGAGGGCAGGCTGGACGCCGCGGAGACACACCTGCGCACCGTCCTGAGGTGGACTCCGAGGCAGGAGGGGGTGACGGACAATCTCGTACACCTACCGATGATCCTGGTCGAGCTCGGTTTCGTCTTCGAGGAGCGCGGCGACGCCGCGACGGCGCGGACCATGCACCTGGAGAGCCTCGCGATCGCCCGCGAACTCGACGCCGTCCGTGACGTGATGCGTGCCCTGGAGGGCCTGGCGGGGACGCTGTCCCTCGCCGGGGACCACGACCGTGCCGCCCGGCTGCTGGGAGCGGCGGCCTCGGCCCGCCTGTCGACGGCGATGCCACCGGCCCCCGCCGAGCGCGGCGACATCGACAGGATCACGGCGAGAACGCGCGCCGCACTGGGCGAGGACGGCTTCGCGTCCCGGTTCGAACGCGGCGGCGGCCTGACACTCGACGAGGCCGGATCGCTCGCCGTCCGGCCATGAAGGCGGCGGTACGGACCCGGCGAGCGGCGGGACCGAGGCCCCGGCCCATCAGCTTCGTTCCGGAACTCATGAACGGCTCGTTACCGGGCAAAGGGCTGTGATGCCGTGTCCGGCGTCGCCGGTCGTTGACAACCGACCGGCCGTTGGCGACGGTGAACTGCCGTGATCGGGCCGTGAGGGGAGGGACGAGGGCTTGGGCGACGTCGAGCGAGAAGATCCGGCACCCACCCCCGGGCAGGTCAGGGCCCTCCTGCAGAGGGCGGGGCGCCTGGGGTCCCACGCGCGCACCCTGCTCGCCGACGACGCCGAGGCGCGCGCCGACGTCCAGCGGGCGCTCTCCCTGGTGCGTACGCGCCTGGCACGTGAGGAACTCGGGTCCATTCCCCTGGCACGCCTGAAGGACGTCACCGTGGGACGGCTCCGGGTCAGCGCCCTCGAACAGGCCGGCCACCAGACGGTCCTCGACATCCTGGACACCACGCCGTACGCGCTCCAACTGCTCCCCGGGGTCGGGGCGTGGAACGCGAGACAGGCGCACGCCGCCGCCGGGCAGATCGCCAAGGCGGTGGAGGAGACGGTGGCGCTGCGGATCGACGTCGACCGGCAGGACGACGAGACCACGGCCCTGCTGATCGCACTGAACCGGCTGGTGAACGCGGGCCCCGACCTGCCGCGCGCGGGCGCCGCCGCGCGCAGGATCGCGGAGCGGCTCGCCTCGCTTCTGCCCGCCGCACAACCCGCTCGCGGGTGGTTGCGGATGCTGCTCGCGGGCCAGGAGGGCCGTCGCCGGGCGCGGGAGGCCGTCGCGCGGATCGAGGACGTGATCGCGGAGGCGAACGCGTCCGACACGGCGCTGCTCTTCGGCCAGGTCTCCGTGGACCTGCTGCGCCCGCCGGTCTCCGGCCTTGAGGCGTGGGTCGACTTCGAGTTCCGCGCGTCCGAGTACTACAACCTGCTCGCCGAGATCGCGGCGACGGAACCCGACAGGGTCGCCTCCGAGGGTTTCCTGCCCGACGACATCTCCTCGCGGGTGAAGGCCCAGAACCTCGACGACACCCACCGCAGGGTCTCCCTGCGCGGCTACCAGTCGTTCGGCGCCCGCTTCGCCCTCGCCCAGCGCCGGGTGATCCTGGGGGACGAGATGGGCCTGGGCAAGACCATCGAGGCCATCGCCGTCCTGGCGCACCTCCGGGCGCGCGGCGAGAGCCACTTCCTGGTGGCCTGCCCGGCCAGCGTCCTGATCAACTGGGTGCGCGAGGTCGAGACCCGCAGCACGCTGCGGGCCTACTCCCTGCGCGGCGGCGACCGGGCCGCGGCCCTCGCGGAGTGGGTGCGCACCGGCGGCGTCGCCGTGGCCACCGTCGACACCCTGCATCGGCTGGAGATTCCCGACGACGTCGCGCTCGGGATGCTCGTGGTCGACGAGGCCCACTACGTGAAGAACCCGGCCGCGAGGCGTTCCCAGGCCGTCGCCCGGTGGTGCGACCGTACCGAGCGGGTGCTCTTCATGACCGGGACCCCGATGGAGAACCGCGTCGAGGAGTTCCGCAACCTCGTCGGCTATCTCAGGCCCGATCTGATCCCCGCCCTCCGGAACGGCGACGCGACGGCGGGAGCCGCGGGGGCGGCGGGAGCGCAGGCCTTCCGCAGGGCCGTGGCACCGGTCTACCTGCGCCGCAACCAGGAGGACGTGCTCACCGAGTTGCCCGACCTCGTCCACGTGGACGAGTGGGAGGAGTTCGGCGAGGCGGACCTCGCCGCCTACCGGAAGGCCGTCGCCGACGGGAACTTCATGGCGATGCGCCGGGCCGCCTACGCCGTACCGGAGACGTCGGCCAAGCTCCAGAGGCTGCTGGAACTCGTCGACGAGGCGGCGGGCAACGGTCTCAAGGTCGTGGTCTTCTCCTACTTCCGCGACGTCATGGCCGCCGTCCACCAGGCCCTCGGCGGCTCCGGCACCCCCCAGGCCCCCGGGGACCCCGGCGGCCGGGTGCACGGGCCGATCTCGGGCGATCTCGGCGCCGACCGCCGTCAGCAGGTCGTCGACGAGTTCACCGCGGCCCAGGGACACGCCGTACTGCTCAGCCAGATCCAGGCGGGCGGGGTCGGCCTCAACCTGCAGGCCGCCTCCGTCGTGATCATCTGCGAGCCCCAGGTCAAGCCGACCATGGAGAGCCAGGCCGTGGCCCGCGCCCACCGCATGGGACAGGTGCGCAAGGTCCAGGTGCACCGCATCCTCACGGCCGACAGCGTCGACCAGCGCATGCTCGACATCCTGCGCGGCAAGGCCGGGCTCTTCGACACCTACGCCCGCCGCAGCGACCTGGCCGACTCCACCCCCGACGCGGTCGACATCTCGGAACAGGCACTCGCCCGCCAGATCGTCGAGGAGGAACAGCGACGCCTCGCGACGGCACGGCCGGCGCAAGACTGAGAAGGGCGCTCGCCGCCCTTCGGCGGTCGACGCGAGGAGCGAGGAGCCGACCGCGACACGGTGCGGCAGGTTCGCGTTAAATCGCGCAAACCCCCCTGTTGCAAAGCGGTAACTTCTGTGAAACTTTCACAAGCGCGGGCAGGGCGGCGCGACCCGTTTTCGGACGAGCCTCCAGGCAGGGGCAGCCGCCCTGACAACGCCACGTCAGCGAGAGTCGTGACTCGTTGACGCCGGATCGGGTCGTCGGATGTACTTCGCGGCAAAGCACTCACCTAAGGAGTCCGTACAGAATTGCCACGTTAAATGTTAGCGCTAACAATTTCGTAGGGCAGCTCACCGGCTGAAAGTCGGTGGCCGACCGTGCCGGTCACGGAAGGCCACATCCCCCCTTCTCTCAAAGGAGCACCCCCCAATGTCCTTGAGTCGCCGCCAGCTCTTCCAGGCCGCGGGCGCCACCGTCGCGATCTCGGCCGCGAGTCAGGTGGTGGGTACGTCCGCCGCCTGGGCCGCCCTCCCGTGGGCGCGCGCCGACATCGGCGTGTCCGCCTACGAGTTCGACCTCGGCCAGGTCCGCCTGACCTCTAGCCGCTGGCTGGACAACCAGAACCGCACCCTGGCCTACCTGCGCTTCGTCGACGTCGAGCGGTTGCTGTACGTCTTCCGCGCCAACCACCGCCTGTCCACCAACGGCGCGACCGCCAACGGCGGCTGGGACGCTCCCAACTTCCCGTTCCGCTCCCACATGCAGGGCCACTTCCTGACCGCGTGGACCCAGGCGTACATGGTGACCGGTGACACCACCTTCCGGAGCAAGGCCGAGCTCATGGTCGCCGAGCTGGCCAAGTGCCAGGCGAACAACGGCGCGGCCGGGTTCACCGCCGGCTACCTGTCGGGCTTCCCCGAGTCCGACATCACCGCCGTGGAGAACCGCACGCTCAACAACGGCAACGTGCCCTACTACTGCATCCACAAGACCCTCGCCGGGCTGCTGGACGTGTGGCGGCACATCGGCAACACCCAGGCCAGGACGGTGCTGCTCGCCCTGGCCGGCTGGGTGGACACGCGCACCTCCCGGCTCAGCTCCAGCCAGATGCAGTCGATGCTGGGCACTGAGTTCGGCGGTATGAACGCCGTGCTGACCGACATCTACCAGATGACCGGTGACTCACGCTGGCTGACCACGGCCCAGCGATTCGACCACGCCGCGGTGTTCAACCCGCTCGCCTCCAACCAGGACCAGCTCAACGGGCTGCACGCCAACACGCAGGTGCCCAAGTGGATCGGGGCGGCCCGCGAGTACAAGGCCACCGGCACGACCCGCTACCGGGACATCGCGACCAACGCCTGGGCCATCACGGTCGGCGCGCACACGTACGTGAACGGCTCGAACAGCCAGGCCGAGCACTTCCGCGCGCCGAACGCCATCGCGGGCTACCTGGCCAGGGACACCGGGGAGGCGTGCAACACGTACAACATGCTGAAGCTGACCCGGGAGCTGTGGACGCTCGCGCCGACCAGGGCCGACTACTTCGACTACTACGAGAACGCCCTGATGAACCACCTCCTCGGCCAGCAGAACCCGGCCGACAGCCGCGGGCACGTCACCTACTTCACGCCGCTCAACCCCGGTGGCCGCCGGGGTGTGGGCCCAGCCTGGGGCGGCGGCACCTGGAGCACCGACTACAACAGCATGTGGTGCTGTCAAGGCACCGGCATCGAGATCCACACCAAGCTGATGGACTCGATCTACTTCCACAACGGCAACACGCTCTTCGTGAACCTGTTCACGCCCTCCACCCTGAACTGGTCACAGCGCGGCATCACGGTCACCCAGACCACCTCCTTCCCGGTGAGCGACACCACGTCGTTGCAGGTCACCGGAAACGTGAGCGGGACATGGTCGATGCGGATCCGCATCCCTGCCTGGACCCAGGGCGCGACGATCAGCGTCAACGGGGTACAGCAGAACATCGTCACCACCCCCGGCTCCTACGCCGACCTGAACCGGTCGTGGACCTCGGGCGACACGGTGACCGTGCAGCTGCCGATGCGGGTCGTCCTGAAGCCCGCCAACGACAACCCGAACCTCCAGGCCGTCACCTACGGCCCGGTCGTGTTGTCGGGCAACTACGGCAACACCTCCCTGTCGTCGGCGCCGACGCTGACCCCTTCGTCGATCACCCGGACGAGCACCTCTTCGCTCGCCTTCACCGCCACGGCCAACGGGGCGTCGGTGAACCTGGGACCGTTCTACGACGCCCACAACCACAACTACGTCGTCTACTGGAACGCCACCGGCTCCCCCGGCGGCGGCGGTGGCGCGAGCTTCCGGCTGATCAACGTGGCCAGCGGGCTGGCGCTGGGCATCCAGAACATGTCGACCGCCGACGGCGGCCTCGCCCTGCAGTGGACCGACAACGGCACCGCCGACCACGACTGGGTGCCCGTGGTGGACGGGGGGAACCTGCGCTTCCGCAACGTCAACAGTGGCAAGGTGCTCGGCGTGGAGAACATGTCGACCGCCGACGGCGCCCGGGTGCTCCAGTGGGGCGACACCGGCACCGCCGACCACCGCTGGGCGATCGTCGACGTCGGCGACGGCTCGGTCAAGATCCGTAACGCCAACAGCTCCAAGCTGCTGGGCATCCAGAACAACTCCACCGCCAACGGCGCCCAGGCGGTGCAGGACTCCGACAACGGCACCGCCGACAACCAGTGGCGCTTCGTGCCCAACGGCGCGCGCCGCATCCAGAACGTGGGCACCGGCATGGTGCTCGGCGTCACCAACATGTCCACCGCCGACGGCGCGCTGGTCGTGCAGTGGGGCGACACCGGCACCGCCGACCACCTGTGGACGGCGGTCGTGGACACCGGCGGCTACCTGCGCCTGCGCAACTCCAACAGCAACAAGGTGCTGGGCGTGGAGAACGCCGCCACCGCCGCCGGGTCCCGCGTCCTGCAGTGGGCCGACAACGGTGCCAACGACCACCGCTGGCGGCTGCGCTACGGCTCCAACGCCGCCTTCCGCATCCAGTGCGCCAACGGCGGCCGGGTCCTCGGCCTCTCCGGGACGGCACAGGGCGCGCAGGTCGTACTCGCCGACGACAACGGCTCGAACAACAACCTCTGGAGGTTCCTCTAAAGCACGTGCTCACCGTCCTCAAAAGGTGAGGCACGTGCTCGCCGTCCTCGGCAGAAGCCACCCCGAAGGCGTACGCCCCGTCGGGTGAACACGATCGGGGACCCTGCGGAGCCGGAAAGGCGGGCTCGGTGCGAGACCGAGCCCGCCCAGGTCACGCGGCCACCGCGCGAGCGGGACCCGACCGGCTGGGAACGGCGGCCCCAGGGGGAGTACGCGGATCCGCGTACGGCGAAGCCTCGGATGAGCGGATGTCGCGCCGCGTCGGCGCGCCCAGACTCTGCGCATGCCCATCATGCTCATCCGTGCCTTCCGCGTGCCCGACCTCCGCGGGAAACTGCTCTTCACGCTGGCGATGATCATGCTGTTCAGGTTCGGGCAGATACTGCCCGCGCCCGGCGTGAACACGGCCGCGGTGCGGGAGTGCCTGGCCGGGGGAGCTCGCGGCGGGCTCATCGACATGTTGCAGCTGTTCAGCGGCGGGGCGATGCTGAAACTGTCGGTGTTCGCCCTCGGGATCATGCCGTACATCACCGCCGGGATCGTGGTCCAGCTGCTCACCGTGGTGATCCCTCGCCTGGAGGCACTCAGGAAGGAGGGACGACAGGGGCAGGCGAGGATCACGCAGTACACGAGGTACCTGACGGTGGCACTCGCCGTGCTCAACGCCACCACCGTCGTGTCGATGGCCCGAGCGGGCCAGATCTTCCCCAACTGCGACCGGCAGATGCTGCACGACCGGAGCCCGCTGACGATCGCGGTGATCGTGGTCACCATGGTCGCCGGAACGTGCGTGGTCATGTGGCTGGGCGAGCTGATCACCGAGCGGGGGATCGGGAACGGCATGTCCATCCTGATCTTCACGCAGGTGATCGCCGTGTTCCCCTCCTATATGTCGAACATTTTCCGCCTCAGCCCGCTCGCCCTGGCGACGATGCTGGTCGCGGGTGTCTTCCTGGTGGCGGCGGTGGTGTTCGTCGAACAGGCGCAGCGACGGATCCCGGTGCAGTACGCCAAGCGGATGGTCGGGCGCAGGATGTACGGCGGAACCTCGACCTACCTCCCCCTGAAGGTCAACCAGGCCGGGATCGTCCCCGTCATCTTCACCTCCTCCCTGCTCTTCCTGCCGCAGCTGGCGATGCAGCTGACGGGCGGTACCGGGCCGGTCTCGGCGTGGATCGCGCGCTATCTCGTCTCCGGCGACCATCCGGTCTACATCACGGCGTACCTCCTGCTGATCGTGGCCTTCACCTACTTCTACGTGTCCATCACCTTCAACCCCGAGGAGGTGGCCGACACCATGAGGCGGTACAACGGGTTCGTGCCCGGCATCCGGCCGGGTCGCCCCACCGCGGAGTTTCTGCGGTTCGTACTGTCACGGCTGACCGCACCGGGAGCGGCCTACCTCGCCACGCTGTCGCTCATCCCGATCATCGCGTTCATGGTGCTGCGCGATCCGGCGACCCAGCAGAATTTCCCGTTCGGCGGGACGAGCGTCCTCATCATGGTCGGGGTGGGGCTGGACACGGTGAAGCAGATCGAGGCACAGCTGGACCAGCGTGACTACAGGGGCTTCCTCAGGGGATCGTCAACCCCGACCTGAGCGCGAAGACGACCAGCTGTGCCCGGTCGCGGGCGTGCAGTTTCACCATGGCGCGGCTGATGTGGGTGCGGACCGTGTCGGGGCTGATGACCAGCTCCGCGGCGATCTCGTCATTCGACCGGCCGGTGGCGACCCAGGCGACCATCTCCCGCTCCCTGGGGGTGAGGGTCTCGAGACCCTCCACCGGGGTGACGTCGTGGCGGCCGAACAGACCGATCACCTTCCTGGTGACGGACGGGGAGAGCAGGGCCTCCCCCGAGGCGACGACCCTGATCGCGCGGGTGAGTTCCTCAGGAGCGCTGTCCTTGAGGACGAACCCGCTCGCCCCGGCCTGAAGGGCGGCGAAGACGTACCGGTCGACCTCGAAGGTGGTGACGACGACCACCCGCGTGGTGTTGAGCGCGGGATCGGCGGCGATGGCCCGCAGCGTGTCGATGCCGTCCATGCCGGGCATGCGGATGTCGAGCAGCAGGACGTCCGGGCGGGTCTCGCCCAGCAGTCGCAGCGCCGCGGCGCCGTCGGCGGCCTCACCGGCGAACTCCAGATCGGCCTCGCGGTCGATGAGCGCCCTCAGCCCCATGCGGACGACGGCCTGGTCATCGGCGAGCGCCACCCGGATCAGGCCCGCCGGAGACGTCACGCGATCCCCCGAGGGAAGTGGGCCACGACACGGAAGCCGCCACCCTCGCGAGAACCCGCGCCGAAGGCGCCACCGGCCTCCGTCACCCGGATCCGCATCCCGGCCAGCCCTCGGCCCTCGGCGGCCGTTCCCGAGGGGCCGCTCCCCCTGTCGGCGACCTCCAGGACGAACGCGTTCGGGTCATCGGTGACGCGGACCAGTGCCCTGGTCGGACCGGCATGGCGCAGGACGTTCGTCAGCGACTCGCGTACGACGCGGTAGACGACGCCTTCGAGGTGCGCGGGAACATCCGGCGCGGCAGGCTCGACGTCGACGGACAGCCCCGCCGCGCGCACCCCGCCGATCAGCCGGAGCAGGTCGTGGTCGGCGGAGGTCTCGGAGCCGGGAAAGGTCTCGGGGTCGATGAGGTCGAGCGCGGAGCGAAGCTGGTTGAGCGCCCGCACACTGGTCGAGCGGATCGCCTCCAACGACTCGCGGACCTGGTCGGGCCGCTCGTCGAACATGAGCAGGGCGACCCCGGCCTGCATGGCGATGGTCGCGAGCCCGTGCCCCGCGACGTCATGAACCTCTCCCGCGATGCGTGCCCGCTCCCGGGCGATCAGCTCCCGCTCCGCCTCACCGGCCGGTCCGGACGGTGCCGCGACCTCCGCCCCCGCCGACGCGGCCTCCGCTCCTGTCGCGGCCACACCCGTCGTCGCGGCCTGCGCGCCGGTCGCCGTCGCCGACTGTCTCACCGGCTTCACGAGCAGCGCCGGACGAGTCGGCACCGCGCTCAGACTCCAGCTCGCCGGAAGGTCCGTACCCGGAACCCTGCCGCCCGAGGGGTCCGTACCGAGAACCCGACCCGCTGGAACACCGGCTGGGGCACCGGTGCCCGAGGACTCGGTCGCGACGCCCGCGTTCCGGTCCTGAGGCTGGGTGGTCGCGCTGCGAGCGTGAACGAGACCGCTGGACGGCCACGGGATGGCCAGCCACCCCACCCACGCCAGCATGAGGATGACCGGCAGGTCACGCAGGCGTCCCAGTCGGGAAAGCGCCATCGCGGCCGCCGCTATGGAGTCGCACGGACGACCGTCCGGATGCGTGGGCTCGGTCACCGTCCTCCATCGGAACAGACTGGTACGCATCGATCCTAGCCAATGCGTGAAGGTACCGTCCGAACTCCGAAGCCTCGGAGATCTCGGGGACTTCGGAGTCCTCGGGAACATCGGGCACCTCGAAGGCGAGGACCGATCCGGTCGCCTACCGGTGGTCGCGCAGGGATTCCAGGACGCGCGTCAGTTCCTCGGTGACGGCGGGGAGGTCGTCGGGGTCGGTCGAGCGGGCCAGCCACAGGGCCGCCTCGTTCATCGCGCCGGACAGGAGGTGGGCGAGCGGCTCCACGGGCCTGCGGGCGATGACCCCCGCCTCGATCAGCGTGACGAGCGCCTCGGTGAGGTGCCGCGCCGAGGACGCCTCGTCCATCGCCCGCCACTCGTTCCAGCCGAGCACGGCGGGACCGTCGATGAGCATGATCCGCTGCACGTCCGGGTCGCGACTCACCGCGAGGAAGGCCCGGCACCCCGCGACCAGTTGCTCCCACGGGTCGTCGTACGCGTCCGCCGCCGCGGCGACCCGCTCGCCGACCTCCTGCTGCACCTGCTCGACGACCGCGTGGAAGAGGTCGGCCTTGCTCTCGAAGTGGTGGTAGAGCGCGCCTTTCGTCACGGCCGCCGCCCCGACGATCTGCGCCAGGCTCACCGCGGCGTACCCGTGCCGCGCGAACAGCGCCCTCGCCTCGGTCACCAGCGCCCGCCTGGTCTCCAGCCGTTGCCGTGCCCGGTTCACCGTGGTCTCCCTTGTTGACGTACCGATGGTATGTTAGCTTCACATACCGTTGGTATGTGAAATGGACCGAAGGGAACGGCATGACCCTCACGAGCTTCTACCCGGTCGTCTGCACCGACCGGATCGCCGAGTCCCACGACTTCTACCGGCGGTTCTTCGGCTTCGAGACGACCTTCGAGGCCGACTGGTACGTGAGCATGCGACGGCCGGAGCCGCCGCACTACGAGCTCGCGCTCGTCGACCGCGCCCACCCGACGGTGCCGGAGAAATACCGTTCCGCGGTGCGAGGGCTGATCCTCAACTTCGAGGTGACCGACGTCGACGCCGAGCACGACAGGCTCGTACGGCAGGCGGGGCTCCCGGTGGAGCTGACGCTGCGCACCGAGGATTTCGGCCAGCGGCACTTCATCGTGGCCGCGCCCGACGGCGTGCTCGTCGACGTGATCACCCCGACCGAGCCGTCCACCGCCTACGCGGAGCAGTACGCCCTTCCCTGATCTAGGACGCGCCCCGTGCGGACTCCCCCGTCGGCTCCCTCGCGGGTTCCCTCGGGGAAGACCTGGCCAACCGCCTGCCGAGACGTTGAGCGGGGGCCTCGATCAGGCGGTGGGTCAGGTAGCAGAGCGGCACCAGGGCGAGGAAGAACAGCGGAAGATTCGGGCTCACCCCCAGCAGGAGCGGGTGCAGCAGATAGAGGGAGAAGCTGATCACCCCGAGGTGGGCGAGCCACCGGGGGAACGACCTGCGCCGCAGCGCGAACGCGGCCGCGAAGAAACCCGCCGCCAGCAGGAGCGCCGGCGCCCAGCCGGGGTCGTCCTTCGCGAGGACCCCACAGGCCAGCACCGTCAGCACGGTCACGATGGCGGTACGCCACCGGATCGCCCCCTGTTCCGCGCGGTACACAGCCGTACCGGCGAACATCATGGCCAGCACGATCAGGCCCTGCCACGCGCCGATCCGGCTGCCCAGCACCACCAGCGCCACCCCGAGGAGACCACCGGCCACCGCGGCGGCCGTACGCGTCCCGCCCGCCGCCCGCGCCGACACCACGATGACCGCGACCGTCGCGACCCCGAGAACCGCCGCGACCAGGTCGGCGCGGCCACCGATCACCGGGCCCGGAAGCAACAGCCCCAGGAGGACCGCCGAGATCGCCAGGATGATCGCGGTCGCGGCCGACCGGTGCGCCCGCCCCGTGCTGAACAGCCCGGCCGCCATCAGGTAGAACGCCATCTCGTACGAGAGCGTCCACATCACGCCGATGACGGCGGGCACGCCGAGCAACTCCTGCAGCATCGTCACGTTCCCGAGGACGACGAGGGGAAGGGGGCGCGCACTCAGGCCCGGGTGCAGGGCGAACGTCCCGGCGTAGGCGAGCAGGAGGGCCAGGCCGAGCGCGACGAGCAGCAGGGGCAGCAGGCGGAAGGTCCGGCCGATCCAGAAGGCCCGCAGGTCACCGCGCCGTTCCAGGGAGGCGGGGATGATATAGCCGCTGACCAGGAAGAACACGAAGACGCCCCAGGTGCCGACGTCGATCCTGCGATCCACCTCGGCCCAGAGGTCCGGGATGAACGTCCAGCCGGAGTGGTGCAGCGCGACGGCGAGCGCGGCAGGTCCCCGCAGGGCGTCCAACCAGGCCAGCCGTGAGGGGATCGAGGCCATTCACCCGACTGTAGGCGATAGACACACTTTCCCGGACATCACCCGATCCGCTACTCCGGACCTCGGAGAGATCAGCACGAAGGCGGCGCAACCCTCAACAAGGGGGAGTAAGTAGTACGGCCACCGCTACATCTTACAAAACAGGCAAAAATGATAAAACCGGCCAGTTGCTCCGTACCGGAGAAACAACTCCACGATCACCTTGCGAAGGGGCGCCGATAGCCGCCCTCGGACGATTTCACCAGAATCCGCATTCTTGATCTGGTGACGAGGAATCGCGCGACATTATGATTCCTACGAAGCCTCGCGGCGGCACCACATATCAGGACCGCGCCGCGTCGAGCGGTCTTCGGCTGGACGGAGAGATCCATTGACCCGGCAGACGAAGTTGGTCATGGCGATTGTACTGATCATGCTTTGTATCGGCGTCGGCATTTGGAGCTGGTATCTGTTCCAACTGCCCCTCGAAGAAGCGGACAGCAGGTCCAGCGTCCTCTCGGGCTTCGCCAGCGTCGTCTTCGGAGTGTTCGGCCTGATTTTCGGGTTCCTCGCGATGCGCAGGCCACCGGAACCGCCCGCCACCCCACGTCCGCGCGGGCGTGCCACGAAATCCACCCCTGAATCACCGCCCGGCTCACGGTCGGTCCAGATCGGCGGAGACGTTCACGGCCCGGTCGTCACCGGTGATGACAACATCATCGGGAAATAAGCGGATCACCGATGCCGGACCCCCGCCCGCCCGATCGCCCGTCGGTCGCCGTCAAAGGAAACGTCCTTGGCTCGATCATCACCGGCGACAGAAACACCCTCATATTCGGCAGTTTCTCCAAGCGCCAGCAGAGGGCGATCTGGTCTGTCCTGCTCGCCATTCTCATCATCGGTTCCGCCACCATCATGATCATCATCGGCGACCGGGACGAGAAGGGGCGCCCGCCGCCGGTGCGCACCGGCGCGTACACGGTCCTCCTGCGCGGCAGCGCGTTCGGAGGCGCGACATTCGATCAGCAGGGCGAGCTGCGCATCCGCGACTCAAGCAGCCACCCGCCCTATGAATGGTGCCTCAAGGTGGGCAATCCATGGGGGGCGCCCGCGTACGGCGCCCTCTGGTTCGGGACCGTCGGCACCTGTTTCGACGGTGGGCTCGACGAAACGGTCGCACGTATCCAGGAAAAGGACGGAGAAACCCGCATCTCACCCGATGCCTCGCCCTCGGCGCCCGGACAGAGTGGGAACTCCTTCACCGCCACATCCGGACTCGCCTCAGGCGTTTACATACCCGACCGCGGCGAGGTGCGCTTCCGCGCTTCGGGCTCCAAGCTCGAAGGCACGATCAGTCTTCAGGGACTGCAGGGAACCGGCGAGAGCTCGATAGGCATCTTCACCGCCACCTTGAACGCCTCGCTCGTCTCCGACGACCCGGAAGCGGTGATCTCCTCCCCGGTCCAGCCGGTACCGTACGGCGGCCCCACGGACTCGACCTCAGGAAAGGGAGGTGCGAAAACCAAACGCTACGCCATAAAGACCGTCGTCTCCTTCAGCCAGCGGGAAGGCGATCCACGGTCGATCAAGGACGCCCGGGCACGCTTCGCCGGTGCCGTCCTCGTGATAAACACCGGTGAGGGCGGCGACTTCGTCTACGATCCCCCGGGATCCCGGACCGATGTCTTTCCGGTCACCGGAAAGGTGATAAACGCCGAGTCCGTATACATTCTGGCCGGCCAACGATCGTCGAAGGACGCGACCACCAAGGCCGTGGTCGGCGGAACGCTGGATCTCAGCGGAAACGAACCCAGCGTCAGACTGACCCTCACCACCACCACGACCGAGACCACCTCGTACGAGGCGGAAGCCGTGTTGCGGGAGCTGGACGACGACTGATCGCGCTCACGCCGCCGCCCTGGTCGGCCCCGGCCGGGGTGGACGGCGTCCTCAGCGGACGAGCAGACGGATCGGCACGCGGGCAGAATCAAAAGATGACCTTCACGACTCCGCCGAGAAGCGCCGCCTGGCGGCATCTCGACGCACGCGACGGCTTCGAGGTCGCCTACTTCCAGCCCTCGGACGACGGCCTGCGCGTCGAGGGCTGCACGACGGCGGTCGAGGACGGCCAGACCTGGATCGTCGGCTACACCATCGACCTCGACGCCGCCTGGACCACGCGAAGCGCACGGATCACGAGCCGGTCGGCCTCGGGAGCCCGGCAGACCGTCCTGGAGGCCGACGGCGCCGGCCACTGGCGCGTCGACGGCGAACCCGCCTCCCACCTGGACGGCTGCCTGGACGTCGATCTGGAGTCCTCGGCGATGACCAACACCTTCTCCGCGCACCGGCTGGGCCTGCGCGTCGGTGCTCGGTCGGCCGCCCCCGCCGCCTACGTACGCGCCATCGACCTCACCGTCGAACGGCTTGAACAGGACTACGTCCGCGTCGCCGACGAGGGCTCCCGACAGCGCTACGACTACAGTGCCCCGGTCTTCGACTTCGCCTGCCGCCTCGTCTACGACGAGTCAGGCCTCGTGCTCGACTACCCCGAGATCGCCGTACGTGCGGCTTCTGACCAGACCCGTACGGCGGACACGACCGCAGACGTACGAGGTCTTCTACCACTACAGCGCGACAAAGGACATTCATGAGCCCCATACCCCCGCAGGCCGTCGTTCTCGTCACCGGGATCCAGGCTGCGGGGAAGTCGACCGTCGCGCAGATGCTGGCCGAGCGGTTGCCGCGCTCGGTGCACGTCCGGGGCGACCTGTTCCGCCGGATGGTGGTCAACGGCCGGGCCGACATGACGCCCGACCCGTCCGCCGAGGCGGTGCGGCAACTGCGGTTGCGGTACCGGCTGACGGCGGCCACCTGCGACGCGTACGCCGAGGACGGGTTCACGGTGGTCGCCCAGGATGTCGTCCTCGGCGACCACCTCGCCGAGATGACCGGGCTCATCCGGCGGCGGCCGTTGTTCGTCGTCGTGCTCGCCCCGCGCCCCGAGGCCGTCGCCGCCCGCGAGGCGGCCCGGGGCAAGGACTCCTACGACCGGTGGACCATCGACCTCCTCGACGAGGGCCTGCGTACCACGACCCCCCGCCTCGGCCTCTGGCTCGACACCTCCGACCAGACCCCCGAGGAGACCGTGGACGAGATCGTCGAACGGGCGGGGGCCGAGGCCGAGGTTCGGTGATCGGTCAGACGCTCCACCCACGGTGGTCGGTCGGACCCTCCACCCACGGTGGTCGGTCGGACGCTCCACCCGCAAGGTCGCGACGTGGGGAGGCGTCACGGTTTTCTTCGGGGGCCGTGAAGCGGCTCCCCGGCTTCGAGGCGTTCGACGTAGTCGGCGATCCTGCGTGCCCTGGTCTCGGCCTTCCTCGCTTTCTCGACGGTGAGCAGGATCTGGTAGCCGTTGCTTCTGCTGAGGGCGGCGAAGGCGGCCGCCGCGGCGGGAGAGGCGTCGAGCGCCGCCCGCAGGTCGGGTGGGACCTCGGCCGTGCTCGCCGGGGCGTAGGCCGCGGCCCAGCGGCCGTCGGCCTTGGCGAGCTCGATCTGTTCGAGCCCGGCCGCCCGCATCCGGCCCGCCGCGACGAGCTTCTCGACCTTGGCACAGTTGATCTTCGACCACGAGCTGCGGGCCCTGCGCGGGGAGAAGCGCTGGGCCCACCAGCCGTCCGGCGAGTTTCCGGAGAATGCCTTGCCGTCGATCCAGCCGTAGCACAGGGCCACGTCCAGGGCCTGGGACCTGGTGACCGAGGGCACCGGCGTCCCCTTCTTCGGCAGGGCGACCCAGACCTCGTCCGCGGTCCGGTGGTTCGCCTCCAGCCAGGTGGCGAACTCCTCGACCGAGGCGAAGCGCAGGTTCTCGTCCGTCATCGAACGCCCTCGACGTGCAGACCTCCGGTCGTGACCTCGGCGGACCGGCTCCGCTGTTCGGCGGCGGCCTTGACCCGCTCCAGGGTCTTGTGGATGCCGTCGCGCAGTTCCTCGGTGTGCCCCTCGTAGCCGCCGAGCGCCAGGTTGGCGAAGGACGCGGTGCGCTTCCGCTGCCCGGCGCTCTGCCCGGAGACGTCCCACCGCTCGGTGAGAAGGGTGCTGCCGCCGTCCTGCTCCAGCCGGTAGCTCCAGCGCACGCCGTTGGTGGCGGTACGGAACGCGAAGGACTTGCCCGGCTCCGCCTGCTCGACCTCGTTGGTGGTGACCCAGGTGACCCAGCCGCGGCGGTTGATCCCGACGAAGCGTGCGCCGACCCCGCGCCTGCCACCGATCCAGAAGCATCGACGGCATTCGGGACTCCACTGTCCCATCCGCGTCACGTCGCTGATGAGGTCCCACACCACGTGCGGATCGGCGTCGATCCAGATCGACACCTCCTCGGGCTCGTAGCCCTCGGGAAGCCCGTTCGCGGCCTTCGCCTTGAGCTTGGCCTCGGCCTTGGCCGCCGCCGGCGCGCGCCGGGCCCCGTCGCGCCGGGCGCGGCGCAGTTCGGCCAGGTAGGGGTAGTGGTCCACCTGCATGGTGTGGCGCTTGGACGTCACGTAGCGCTTGGCGAGCCTCTCCTTGTACCGGTCGATCTCCCGGCGCATCCGCTCGGGCGAGGGCAGCGCGGCGCTGCCATCCAGCAGGTCGGCCACCCAGTGGGACTGCGCCTCGGACAGCACCGTGGTCGCGCCCAGGGGCTGGAAGAGGCCGATGAAGTACAGGCCGGGGTGGTTGGGGTCAACCACGCGGTGGAACAGGGAGACGTCGTTGTCGGTGGGGGCGATCACGCTCTCGTCCAGGAACGGGAAGTTGATCTTGTACCCGGTGCTGTAGATGACCGCGTCGATCACCTCGCTGCTGCCGTCGACGAAGTGCACCGTGTCACCGTCGAAACGGGCGATGTTCGGCTTCACCGTGATGTCGCCGTGGCCGAGGCGGGGCAGCAGGGACTCGGAGACGGTCGGGTGGGAGTTGAACAGCTTGTGGCCCGGCTCCGGCAGCCCGTAGTCGGTGACCTTGCCGACCGTGAGGCGCAGCAGGCCCGCCATGATCCACCGCTGCATCTCCCTCGGCAGCACCGTGGTGAGGAAGGGGCTGATGAGGTCGTCGCTGGGCTTGCCGAACATGAACTTGGGGAAGACGTAGCCCCCGCGGCGCATGGCCATGAAGGTGCGCTCGGAGACGGTGGAGGTCTCCACCGCGATGTCCGACGCCGAGTTGCCGAGGCCGAGCACGAGCACCCGCTTGCCGGCGTACTCGTCGGGGACCTTGTAGTAGTGCGAGTGGGTCTGGATGCCCGTGAAGGTGTCCGCGCCGGGGAAGGCCGGCTCGGGGTAGCGGGGGGTCGAGTGGTGTCCGTTCGCCACCACCACCGCCCGGTAGTGGCGGGTGGTCTCGGCGCCGGTGTCGCGGTTGCGCGCGGTCACGTGCCAGCCGCCGCCCTCGGCCGGTTCGACGCGGGTGACCTCGGTACGGAAGATGATCGCGTCACGGAAGCCGAAGTGGTCGACGAAGTCGTCGAAGTAGCGCGCCATCTGGTAGTGGGTGGGATAGGCCGGATAGTGGTCCGGCATGGGGTAGCTGCGGTACTCCGTCAGGTGTCGGGAGGTGTTGATGTGCAGCGACCGGTAGCCCGAGGACAGGCCGTTGTCGTTGAGATAGCGCCAGTTGCCCCCGATTTCGGAGCCGGCCTCGTAACAGTCGAAGGCGATACCGCGCTCGTGCAGGACCTGACAGGTGGCGATACCTGATGATCCCGCTCCGATAATACAGACGTCCTCCATGATTCCCTTCCTTCTTGGGATCGGTTTCCCGGTCGCACCCACCTCACCGTGCCGCTGCGAAACACGAGGCCATATCCCCGGGTTTCGCGTCACCCTTTCACTCAACCGTCCACGGCGTTTACGTTTACCTGCGATCAGGTTATGCCGGTAACACCTTTCGGACAACGGACACCCCATAAGGGTTGCTTATTGAGTAACAGAACAACCTCTTATTGGACTCGCGACGCCCCTGCTCATCATGGGTGGCGAATTAAGGTCGCCACGGAGCCTGATCGATGCGAGAGAGACCCCTTATTGCGACGTCATTGCCCGCCCGCGACCACGGACGTAGCCTCGTGATCGGAACATCATCCATCACCTATCCGGCGCCGGGAAAATCTCCCCTCATCGAGACGGCCCCTGCGTCGCAGAAAGGAAAAACGATGTCCGTCACTTATCCCGAGGCGAAACTGGACGTGCGTTACAGCGAGCCGGGGGTGGAGCCCACGTCGTGGCAGGAGACCCTGGGCGTGCTGGAGACGGCCGAGCTTTTCTGGCTGACGACCGTCCGCGTCGACGGCCGCCCCCATGTGACCCCGGTGGTCGCGGTGTGGCACGACGACGCCATGTACTTCACCACCGCTTCGATCGAGCAGAAGATGCGCAACCTTGAGCACAGCGGAAAGGTCGCGCTGACGACGGGGAACAACCTCTGGACCAAGGGACTCGACATCGTCGTCGAGGGCACGGCCACCGAGATCACCGCCCCCGAGGCCCTGCCGGGGATCGTCGACGCCTTCGACGCGAAGTACGGCGCGCACAACAGCTGGAGCCTGGAGCTCATCGACGATGTCGCCCAGGTCGCGGGCCACCCCGCGATCGTGTTCCGCGTCGAGCCGGCCAAGGTGCTCGCGTTCGGAAAGGAACCGCACGCGCAGACCGGCTACCGCTTCACCGTCTCCCCGGCCTGACGGCGATCGCTACGCGTCCGAACGTCGGCGCCCAGGGCGTCTTGCGGAACGTCGGCGATCCCGGCCTCTCACGGAACGTCGGCGAGCCCGATGTCCCACAGGAGGCCGACAAGCCCTGCCTCTCACAGGAGGCCGACACGCCCGCGTCTCACAGGACGTCCGCGAGCGCGGCGTCGAAATCGACGTGCCGGAACGTGAAGCCCGCCTCGCGCAGGACCCGCGGAACCGCGCGCAGGCTGATGAGCGCCAGCTCGTCGGCCGATTCCCCGAGCACGGCACGCACCACCGCCTTCGGTACCGGCAGGTACACGGGCCGATGGAGTGCCCGGCCCAGCGCCTTGGTGAACTCGCCGTTGGTGACGGGTTCCGGCGCGCACAGATTGACCGGTCCAGAGATGTCCGGGTTCTCCAGGAGGAAGCGGATGGCGGCGACCTCGTCCGGCAGGCTGATCCACGCCACGTACTGCCTGCCGTCGCCGAGTCGCCCGCCCACTCCGAGCCGGATCGGCGGCCTGAGCAGGCTGAGCAGGCCGCCGTCGGACGACAGTACGAGGCCGGTGCGCAGCAGCACGACCCGGCTGCCCGCGTCGCGCGCCACCGTGGTCGCGGCCTCCCAGTCGACGACCATCTCGGCGAGGAAGCCGCGGCCCAGGCCCGACGTCTCGTCGGCGACGTCGTCTCCGGTGTTACCGTAGAAGCTCAGGCTGGACGCGTTGAGCAGGGTGGGGATGCCGTACTCGGCGACGGCTTCGGCGAGCGTCCTGGCAGGCTCGATGCGGCTGGCACGGATGCGTCGCTTCCGCTCCGCGTTCCAGCGCCCCTGGACCGACGAGCCACACAGGTTGATCACGGCGTCGACGCCGTCGAACGCGTCTCGCGGAATCGTGCCGGATGGGGGATCCCATCGGTGCTCGTCCTGCGCCGCCGGTTCGCGTCGTACGAGTCTGCGCACCTTGTGGCCCGCTTCGCGAAGCTCGGAAACGATTGCCCTGCCGATAAGACCGGTTGATCCCGCGACGACGATCAGCATATGAACCACATTACTTCGCCCGCATTGTCGCGCGTCAATACGGCACCGAGACCGACAGCGGGGGCGATAACCTGATCCATATGGATGAGCGCGACGGAGTGGAAATCATCGCCTTCTCGGACGCCGAGGCGTTCGAGAGCTGGCTTGCCGAGAATCACACACGCCACGAGGGCCTGTGGGTCAAATTGGCCAAGAAGAAAACGGGTATTCCAACGGTCACTTCCGACGAGCTGGTCGATGTCGGATTGTGCTACGGCTGGATATCCGGGCAGCGACTGTCTCTCGACGAGCGGTACTACCTGCAGAAGTACGTGCCGCGCCGCCCCAGGAGCCTGTGGTCGCAGGTGAACGTCGACAAGGTCGCGATGCTGACCGCCGAGGGACGGATGCGCGAGCCCGGCCTCGCCGAGGTGCGCAAGGCGCAGGAGGACGGGCGGTGGGCGGTGGCGTACGAGTCACAGAAGACCGCGACGGTGCCCCCCGATCTCACGGCGGCGCTGGACGCGGACCCGGATGCCAGGAAGGCGTTCGAGGCGCTCGACAAGACCGGACGTTACCTGGTGATCCTGCCGTTGCTCCAGGCGCTCACGCCGGAGAACAGGAAGGTCCGTCTCGACAAAATCCTCGAAACTCTCGCAAAGAGCGAAAAATCGCGATAAGTCATCGCGAGCAAGCTTGGGCGCCGTCCGAATCCGGCCACCCCTCGACGGTGGGACGGCGTTCCCTCGCCAGTGGGACGGCGTCGCGCTCGCACCTCTTCACATCTAATATGCTGTGCTGCGAGTGACAGGGAATCAGGGAGACCAGACGTGATAGGCGACGACGACATCTCCGGGTGATACCGGAAGTGACCGGCCACCGGCGGGCGCGTAGGAGCGCCGGCGCCGTGGCCACCTCTGTCGTCAGCCCATCGATCCCCGCCGGGCGGCTCCGACGCGCGCCCGCGTCCCATACGAGGTCTCTCGCATGTCCGATGCGTTCATCATCTGCTCGAACCTTTCCTTCTCCTGGCCCGACGACACCCCGGTCTTCCAGGACCTGTCCTTCACCGTGGGCACCGGCCGTACCGGCCTCGTCGCACCGAACGGCGCGGGGAAGAGCACCCTGCTCAAGCTGATCGCCGGGGAGTACCGGCCCGGCGGCGGAAGCGTGTCCGTCGAGGGCGTGCTCGGCTACCTCCCGCAGACCCTGCCGCTCACCGGCGACCTGACCGTGGCCGAGGTCCTGGAGATCGCTCCGGTGATCAGGGCCCTGGACGCCATCGAGTCCGGAGACACCGACGAGGAGCACTTCACCACGATCGGCGACGACTGGGACATCGAGGAGCGCACCCGTGCCCAGCTGGACCGGCTCGGCCTCGGGGAGATCTCCCTCACCCGGCACCTGCGCACCCTCAGCGGTGGCCAGATCATCTCTCTCGGCCTGGCGGCACAGCTGCTGAAACGGCCTGACGTCCTTCTGCTGGACGAACCGACCAACAACCTCGACCTGGACGCGCGCCGCAAGCTCTACGACGTGCTGGAAGACTGGAACGGCTGCCTGCTGCTCGTCAGTCACGACCGGGCGCTGCTGGACCGCATGGACCGCATCGCCGAACTCGACCGGGGCGAGGTCCGCTCCTACGGCGGTGACTTCACCGCCTACGAGGAGTCCGTCCGGGCCGCCAGGGAGGTCGCGGAGAAGAACGTCCGCAACGCCGAGCAGGAGGTCAAGCGGGAGAAGCGGGAGATGCAGCAGGCCCGCGAGCGGGCGGCCCGCCGGGCGAGCAACGCCGCCCGCAACCTCAAGGACGCCGGCCTGCCGAAGATCTTCGCGGGAACGATGAAGCGCGACGCCCAGGAGTCGGCGGGAAAGGCGAACGAGACCCACGCGGCGCGGGTCAACGACGCCAAGGCCCGGCTCGACGAGGCGGGCCGGGCACTGCGCGACGAGCAGAAGATCACGCTGGAACTGCCCGGCACCAACGTCCCCGCGGGGCGCACGGTCTTCCTCGGGAGGGGGATGCGGGTCCACTACGGTGAGCGGGAAGTGTTCGCGGGAGAGGGCGCCGACCTGACGATCCGGGGACCCGAGCGGATCGCACTAACCGGCTCCAACGGCACCGGCAAGTCCACCCTGCTGCGTCTGATCAACGGTGACCTCGAACCGGAGGGCGGTCAGGCCAGGCGGGCCGACGGCCGGGTCGCCTACCTGTCCCAACGGCTGGACCTGCTCGATCCCGGCCGCACCGTGGCGGAGAACTTCGCCGCGTTCGCCCCCGTGATGCCGCAGGACCAGCGGATGAACCTGCTCGCCCGCTTCCTGTTCCGTGGCGCCCGCGCTCACCTGCCGGTCGGGGTGCTGTCCGGCGGTGAACGCCTGCGCGCCACCCTGGCCTGCGTGCTGTACGCGGAACCGGCACCGCAGCTACTGCTGCTGGACGAACCGACCAACAACCTCGACCTGGTCAGCGTCGGCCAGCTGGAGAGCGCACTCAGCGCCTACGAGGGCGCGTTCGTCGTGGTCAGCCACGACGAACGCTTCCTCGCCGAGATCAGGATCGACCGCTGGCTGCGGCTCTCCGAAGGCCGGCTGCTGGAGACGGGACCCCCGACGGACTGAACGGTCCTCGCCTCCACGTCGTCACACCGGCTCCGTCGACCGGACCTTCTCGACCTCGTCGGCGGTGCCGCCCGCTCGGGCGGCGCCGCCCACTCCGGCAGGGACGTCCTCCTGATCGGAGCCGTCCCCATCGGCGGAGGCGCCTTCCCGAGCCGAACCCTCCGCGTGAGCGGGACCATCCGCATGGCCGTCCGCGTGAGCGGGGCCGTCCGCTCGGGCGGGCAGGAGCAGGGCAGTGATGATCACGATCACGGACAGCGCCGCACCGATGATGAAGGCCAACCGCATACCGCCGAGGGTGGCGAGCACCTCCGTGGCTCCCTCGGATCTCAGGGCCCCGGCTCGCGCGCTCATCACGGTGATCACGAGCGCGGTACCCATCGCCGCGGCGACCTGCTGCAACGTGCTCAGGATCGAGCTGGCGTGGGAGTAGAGCGGCGGCGGGACGGCCCCGAGCCCGAGGGTGAACACCGGTGTGAAGGCCAGGGCCAGACTCACCATCAGCAGCGCGTGCAGACCCAGGAGCTGCCAGAACGGCATCGTCATCGTGATCTGGGTGAAGCCGGTGAGCGCGACCGTGATCCCGATCGCGCCGGGGACGACCAGCACCCGGCCACCGAACCGGTCGAACAGACGGCCGACGACCGGACCGAGCAGGCCCATCGCGAGACCGCCCGGCATCACGAGGAGCCCGGTCTGCAGGGCGCTGAGCCCACGGACGTTCTGCAGGTAGAGCGGCAGCAGGATCATCGAGCCGAGCATCGCCATGAAGGAGACCGACATCAGGATCAGCGCGACCGTGTAGGTGCGGTATCGCAGGGTGCGCAGGTCCAGCAGCGGCACATCGCGCTTCTGCAGCGACATCTGGCGGAGGACGAAGACGAGAATGGCGAGCAGGCCCGCCGCAGCGATCGAGACGGCGACGGCGATGTCACCGCCCTCGAACCTGCTGAGCCCGTAGACCAGACCGCCGAAACCGGCGGCCGCGGTCACCACGCTCAACCAGTCGATGGTGCTGACCTCGGGCTCCCCGACGTTCTTGAGCTGCCTCAGGCCACCCCATGTGATCAAGGCGGCGATGGGGAGCACCACGGCGAACAGCAGCCGCCAGGACCCGAAATTGAGGATCACTCCAGAGACCGCCGGACCCATGGCGGGCGCGACCGAGATGGCGAGGCTGACGTTGCCCATCACCCGGCCCCGCTCCGACCTGGGCACCACCTGCATCAGCGTGGTCATCAGCAGCGGCATCATCACGGCCGTCCCCGACGCCTGGACGATGCGGGCGCCGAGCAACACCTCGAACGACGGCGCGACGGCGGCCAACGCCGTGCCGAGCAGGAACAGGCCCATCGCGACGGTGTAGGCGCTGCGGGTGGACACCCGCTGCAGGAACCACCCGGTGATCGGGATGACGGCGGCCATGGTCAGCATGAAGGCGGTCGAGAGCCACTGCGCGGTCTGCTCGTTGATGTGCAACGCGTCCATCAACTGCGGGATCGCGTTAATCATGATCGTTTCGTTGAGGATGACCACGAATGTGGCGAGCACCAACAGCCGGATCACGGGCGGGGTGCGACCTGAACCAGCGGTCGCGGACTTGGCTGGTGAATCGAGCTGGAGGCTGGACACGGCTCCTCAATCGGGGTTGTCGAACAAGAGATCGGTGTCGTCGAACACGACGCGGTCATGGCTGGCGTCCCAGCCTCAGGTCTCGCAAGATGTTGCGGTCATGCAGAGTTTGACCCACACCACCGACAAAACTCATCGGTCGCCCCCAGCATTCCCGCGAACAGTGCGACATGTCACCCGATTTTCGTCGGCGAACAACGCCCCGCAGATGACGTGTCGATCGCGACTGAGATGTGATCTCCTTACGCGAAGCTGGCCCCGTGAGCATGGATGAACTGCGTCTTCGCGTTGAGGAGTTGTCCCAGCGGTTCGGGATCAACCCACCTGACGTGGTCCACGGCGAACCGCCCCAAGGAGCGGACTGCATCCTGAAAAGACGCGGCAAGAACTCCCTGATCGTCATCGGAGCCAGCTTCGACACTCTGCCCAGGCAGGTACAGGACGCAGATCTCGCGTGGGCCGTCGCGGCATCCGACCGCACGCGCGTCCGTAAGGAAGGTGTCTCAACTACGGCCTCGCTCGGCTTCGGCGTTGTGGCCGGCCTCCTTATCTCCCTGTTCAGCTCCTCCATCCCCGTCACCGTGGCGGCGCTGATATGTCTCATCATGATCGGAATGCCGATCATGATGAGACAGCAGATCTACGCGCTGGACCGCAGGGTGGCGGAGGTCTGTGGAAAAGAGATGCTCCATCGGGCCCTCACGTACTGGCAGGAGCACCCGCCTCGAATGCGAGGCCTCTACCGGCTCGTGTTGAAGGTGCAACCTTCCATGGCGAAACGAGCCGCCAGGATGGCTCCTGCGAATATGTGAGGGCGACCAGCGCTCCCCACCGCATGAGCGACACCGTCGGCATCGATCACGTCACCACCGTCACGATCGCCGAAGGGCGTGCCTCACCTCCATCAGGGCGAACCCCAGCAGGTTCAGCCCCGGCCACAGCTCCGGCTTCTCGGCTCGTTCGTCATCGGCAGCCAGTCCGATCCCCCAGACACGATCGACGGGGCTCGCCTCCACCAGCACCCGCTCACCGGTGCCCAGCAGGAACTCCCGCAGATCGGCGTTCTGGCCGAACTTCGCGAAGTTGCCGCGGACCACCAGGTCGAAGCGGGCCGCCGTCCACTTCTCCTCGTCGAAGCCCCGTACACGCCGTCCGAGATCCTTGACCTGCCCGGGGTGATCGGCCGCCACGATCGCCGCCGCGCTCTCCTCGTCACCGAACAGCCGCGCCTTGCCCGCCATCATGAAGTGTTCCGCCGTACGGTAGACCACGCCGTCCACCACGAAGTCCGCCGGCCACCACTGCGACAGACACCCGGCCCCGACCCCTCCGGAACGCGGCGGCCGATGCCCCCAGAACATCAGATACTTGATCCGCTCACCGCCCCGGGCCGCCTCGGCCAACCCCGCCACATCACGCGCCTCCACCGCCTTCGCCATGCACGCACCCTCCCAAACCCCCCGTGCCCCGCGCCAACCACTTTCCAAGGTGAAGCCCTCCGGTGACCGCGGCAGGGATGCGCGCCGCCCTGATCCGACGCGGCCCAGGGGAAGTGAGAACGAGTGCTAGCCTGCCCAAATGTCTGCGTACCTGGCGTTGAAACGTCGAGCGGCAGCCTCCGGACGCGCCGGGAAGGCCACGTGTTCGTCATAGATCGTGCGAGATGACCGAGAGAAAAGAGTTGCGCGGCGGCGTGAACGTGGTGCGCCGGTACGGCGATGTCGTCCACCGACCGGCCTCGGCGGCATCACCGACGATCCACCGGCTGCTGCGGCACGTACGCGCGCAGGGCTTCGACGGTGCCCCTCAGCCGCTGGGCTTCGACGCCGACGGCGCGGAGATGCTGACCTTCCTGCACGGGGAGGTACACGAGGCGCTCCCGCCCGAACTGCGTACCCTCGAACTCCTCGACTCGGCGGCCACGCTGCTGCGCCGCTATCACGACGCCGGCGCCACGTTCGCGACCGCTCCCGGCGACCGGTGGTGGCTCCCCGCCCGCTCTCCCGTCGAGGTCGTCTGCCACGGCGACGTCGCACCCTACAACTGCGTGGTGCGCGACGGCCTGGCCGTGGGCCTCATCGACTTCGACGCCGCGCACCCGGGCCCGCGCCTCTGGGACGTGGCGTACGCGGTCTACCGGTTCGCCCCCCTGCACGCACCGAGCAACCCCGACGGCTACGGCGGTCCCATGGAGCAGGGGCGTCGCGCCGCCCGCTTCTGCCGCGTCTACGGCATTCCCGCCGACACGACACTCCTCGATGCCGTCGCCGACCGGTTGCGCGCCCTCATCGACCTCATGCACGACCAGGCGGAACAAGGCCACGAGGCGTTCCGGTCCCACATCGAAGACGGTCACGCCGACCTGTACGAGGCCGACATCCGCTATCTCGACGTGAACCGCGACACCCTGCTCGGTGCCCTCGACGACGAGTGACGGCGCCGCATGCCCTGCCACCGAACGTCGCGGTCCGGCAGGACTTCACGATACGGACCGTGGGGTGAAAACCCATCGTGACGATGGCGTGGTGTATCTGATCCTGGTCGGCGACCTCGGTCTCGTGCTCGCTGTGACGCGGGAGGCTTGTCGAGAGCACTCTCAACCCGAGGTGAAGTCCGCCTACACCGCCGGTGTCCGGACATCGAGGAACCTCGGGACGGGTGTGGACGAGCCACGATGCACCTCTGTTGCAGTACCGAGTTCCGTGACGATTCAGAGTGACCCGAAAACCAGATGAGCATCGGACGCACGAAATGGAACGATCCGGATCATGGCTAAAGGGGCGGTCCTCCAGGATCTGAAGAGAGCACGACGTTCCGGCAGACCCGTGAGGATCAGCCGCGAAATCGACTGCACGGATCGGCTTGATGCCTACGTGGTCGGCATCGGCCGCAAGTGGGTGCTGCTGCACGCCATCTCCGACGAACTCCGTCTCGACGGCCACTCGGCCGTACGTCTGCACGACATCAAGTGCGCGACGCGTTCGGGCTGGGAGGGGGCGGCCATGACCCATCGTGCTCTCGCCTTGCGTGGGGAGTGCGTCCATTCTCCGGCCGGGGGCGACCTTGATTCCACCGCGGGTCTGGTCAAGTCGCTGACGAAGGCGTTTCCTCTCATGGCTGTCTATATCGAGAAGCTCGATCCACATGTCTGCTACATCGGTCGCGCTCACGGGGTCACTCGGAAGAAGCGATTGCGCCTCCAGGAGATCGGGCCGGCGGACTGGGCATTCACCTATTCCATGAACAAGACGACGGACATCACCCGCTTCGACGTTGGCGGCGGGTATATCGATGCCCTCCACATGGTCGGCGGAGATCCGCCGGATTGCCGAGGAACGAATTCCGGCCCGCCGATGCCCCGGCCCTGAGCGGAGATCGGTCACCGTCAGTCGGCCCGGAGGGCGGTGTCAGCCGATCCACGCGCCGGTGGTGAAGTTCCCGGTGTTGATCGCCATGACCGGGATCATGATGGCCATGCTCACCAGCCACACCCAGGGTCTTCGCACCCCCGCGACGCCGATGGCGATCCACAGGGGGAACCAGGTCAGCGAGCCCCGGCCGATCGACATGTAGAACGACGACAGGGTGAGGAAGGACAGCACCTGGGGGGCGATGTACGCGAGCTCCGGCCACCTGCGCCGTACCGCGAGGCAGACGGCCAGCACCAGCAGCACCGCAGCCGAGATGATCTCCTCGTAGTAGGACGTGGTGAGCGAGGCGACGTCGTCGGACATGCTCCAGGTGTTGGCGAGCGCCTCCCACGGCCAGACGGCGTGCCGGCCCCAGAACCGGTCCTGCACCGAGTTGTAGGCCAGCCAGTCGCCGGTGCGGGTCCACTGGTAAAAGCTGTACAGCGCGAGCGGCACACCGGGGAGCGCGAGCCAGGGCAGCAGGCGCCACCCGCCCGGGCGTTTGCGGCCGTTCTCCGCCACCAGGAACATGACGAGCAGCCCGAAAGCCAGGAACAGGCCGGAGATGCGCACCGTGGCGGCTCCGGTGGCCAACAGCGCGGAGTCCTCCCAGCGGCCGTTCCTGGCGAGCAGCCACGCCGAGACGGCCAGGGCGAGGAACAGCGCCTCCGAGTAGCCGGAGTACAGGAACACGGCGAACGGGCTGAGGAACAGCGCCGCCACCGCGTACCGGCCGCTGCCTGCCGCGTACGTCTCGGCGAGCCGCGACAGCGCCACCGCGAGCACCGCGCTGGCCACCAGCGAGATGATCATCGTGGCCAGCCGGCCGTCCTCGACGACCGGCCGCATCATCCTGATCAGGATCGCCATGCCGGGGAAGAACGCCGGCAGCTTCTCGGCGTCCTGCATGCCCGGGGGGCCGTCGTAGCCGAACTGGGCGATGGCGATGAAGTTCTCGGCGTCCCAGCGGGTGAACCGGTTGAGGAAGGGGTCGGTGGTCCGGCCAGGGCCGGCCAGGTAGGCGTAGATCAGCACACCGACGTGCGACAGCGCCCAGAGGAGCAGGGCCAGCCGGTCGCCGGGGTCGGTCAGGAACCTGGGCACCCACCGCCGCCCGGCCACCTCGCCGGTCGTTTCGCCGGAAGTCTCGGCGGTCGTCTCACTGGAGGTCTCGGCGGTCGTCTCGCCGGGACCTGCGCCGGGTTCCGCGTCGGCCGGTTCCCGCTCCGGCTCCGTGATCTCCACCGGTCCGGCGGGCGCGCGATCAGTCACGCGAGAATCCTTATATAGCCGCAAAATCCGGGCAACCGGTTGCCCACAGCATGATCCTTCCGCTCCGGCCCGTCCCCGCTCGTCTCCTGCGAAAACCACTTCCGCCCGGTGGCGGGACGCCCCACCCCGCCGTGAAACTTCCACGCGGTGCCGGCCGCCGTACCCGCCGTGGAAGGGGGATGTCACGCCCTCGTACCGCAGATGCAGAGCGTCCCCTGGTCGGCGTGCGCGAGGTTGTGGCAGTGGTTCGTCCACACGCCGCCGTCAACGACCGGCTCACCTGCCTTTGGAACAGGTTCTAGGCCTTGCGGGCCAGGCCGCCGTAGTAGGTGTGGTACAGCAGGGCGTTCTTGACGAAGAAGCTCGGCTCGGCACGCCACTCGGGGAGCGGGACAAGGCCAGGTTCGACCAGTTCGAAGTCGCCGAAGTACTCCGTGATCTCGTCCGGGGTGCGCCAGCGGCCGGTGCCGAGGTTCTCGTTGAAGAGCTTCTCGACCGTCGTGGCCTGCTGGGACGCCGCCGGGTGCGCCTCACCGGGATTGCAGAAGTGCGAGATCGCCACGAAGCTGCCGGACACCAGCGGGGCGCGCAGCGTGGCCGCCACTCCCGCGGGATCGTCGTCGTCGTGCAGATGGTGCAGGATGCTCAGCATCAGCAGCCCCACCGGCTCACTGAAGTCGATGAACCTCTTGATCTGGTCGTTCTCCAGGATCGACCGTGGGTCGCGAGCGTCCGCCTGGATGACCGTCGTGCTGTCGTCGGCGGCGAGCAGCGCGCGCCCGTGGACCAGCACCATGGGGTCGTTGTCCACGTAGACCACCCGGGCCGCCGGATCGACCTCCTGCGCCACCTGGTGCACGTTGCCCTGGGTGGGCAGGCCGGAGCCGATGTCGATGAACTGCCTGATCCCCCCCTCGGCCACCATGTGGTGCACGACCCGCCGCAGGAAGGCCCGGTTGTCCTGCCCTGCCTGCTGGGCTCCCGGGGAGATCTTCATCGCCGCCTCGGCGACCTGCCGGTCGATGGCGAAGTTGTCCTTGCCGCCCAGGAACCAGTCGTAGACCCTCGCGATGCTGGGCTTCGTCGTGTCGATCTCCGCAGGCAGCTGACCCTTGTTCAGCGTCGTCTCGTTCCCATCTCCGCCGCGTTCGGACACCTCGCCACCTTCGCTTCGATCGGGGTCCCGCTTGATCGCGGGAGACTTTGCAGATAATAACGCTGAATCCCTCTAAGAGCAGTATGTAGCGACAAGCTCACCCATAAGCGCTGAAATCGTGATGCGCTCATAGCTCTAAGAAAACCGCGAATCGCTCAATCAGCCGGTTTTCCCCATACGTATCGTCGGCCTCTGCGCGATCGAGGTCATGGTGTCGCGCACCTGTCCACCACCTCCGTGGACGCGCCCCGCGTAGGGGCGGATGAGTCCGCGCGACACCCGGCGGTCGCCCCTGACCCCGACGAGCCCGACGAGCCCGACGAGCCCGACGAGCCCGACGAGCCCGACGAGCCCGACGAGCCCGACGAGCCCGACGAGCCCGACGAGCCCGACGAGAAGGAGCGTGCCCCACCGCGGAAGGTGTCGTGACGGCGCCGAGCGGGTTGTGGGCCATCACAACGAACGTCCTCCCAGTGTTGGTGTGCGGGCCTAAGACACCCGTCGCACGCTCTGGCAGCCTCGATCTCAGCGGTTGAACGGAATTCGCCGAACGATCCGGCCGCGTCTTTTCCGGCCAGGTCAACAGTGATTTCCGGCTGCATATCCAGAAGGAGGAGATCGTGGGCTTCGAGGAGCGGAACGCACCCGGCGGCGGATGGCCTCGCCCCGTGATCCCCCGAATCGGGGCTCGGCTCAGTTACGCCCTCCACCCTTTCCTCGCCGCGAATCCCGTGTACCGGAGGGTCGGCGCCTGGCTCGAACGCAGGCAGCGGGCCTATCGCTGGTTCACCCGCGCGGAGCGGGTGGCGAAGGAACAGCTGTACGGATGCCGCATGTGTGGTCAGTGCGCGTTGCCCGACACCGGCTACACCTGCCCGATGACCTGCCCGAAGCAACTGCGCAACGGCCCGTGCGGCGGGGTGTCCGCCTCCGGCCGCTGTGAGGTCCATCCCGATCTGGTCTGCGTCTGGGTGACCGCGATCGAGCGGGCGCAGGGCGGCGGGCACGGCGCCGACCTCGACCTGCTGCAGCGTCCGGTCGATCACCGCGCGTGGGACCGCAGCTCGTGGGTGAACTACTGGCAGGGCCGCGATGACGGGCTGGGGGTGGCGCCCGGCCCGGATGACCCCCGCCCGCTGCTGCGGCGCGAGCTGGGGTTGAGTCCGCGATGAGCGCCGAGCCGGCGGGAGGTGGGCTGCGCGCCGCGTTCGCCGCCGACAGGTTCGCCGTCACCGCCGAGATCGGCCCGCCCAGAGGGGCCGACGCGGAGGCGGTCACCCGTAAGGCGGAGCTCCTGCGGGGCTGGGTCGACGCCGCGAACGTCACCGACAACCAGGGGGCGAACGCCCGGATGTCGAGCTTGGCGGGCAGCCTGCTCGCCCAGCGCGCCGGGGTCGAGCCGGTGATGCAGCTGACCTGCCGCGACCGCAATCGTCTCGCCCTGCAGTCGGACCTCCTCGCGGCCGGTGCCCTCGGCATCCCGAACGTGTTGCTGCTCACCGGCGACCACCCCCGGTTCGGTGACCATCCCGAGGCCAAGCCGGTCTTCGACCTCGACGGTGTGCAACTCGTCTGGACCGCGCGAACCCTGCGGGACGACGGCGTACTCATCTCCGGCAGGGCCGTCTCCCCCCGTCCGGCCTGGTCGATCGGCACGGTCGAGAACCCGTTCGCGCCTCCGCTGGGGTTCCGGGCCCGCCGGCTGGCCAAGAAGGTGGCCGCGGGTGCGGAGTTCGTCCAGACGCAGTACGTGTTCGACTTCGACATATTCGAACGGTGGATGGCCGACCTGCGGGATCTCGGCGTCACCGAACGCTGCAAGATCATCGCCGGCGTCGGCCCCATCCGCTCGCTGCGCGCCCTGGAGTACATGCGCACCTCCGTCCCCGGCGTGCATGTTCCCGACCACGTCGACCGAAGGCTGCGCGGGGTACCCGCCGACCGGGTCGCCGAGGAGGGGATCCAGATGTGCGTGGAGACCGTGCAGCGGCTCGCCACGATCCCCGATGTCGCGGGCGTCCATCTCATGGCGCTCGGCTACGAGCACGGCGTGCCCGACATCCTGCGGCGGGCCGGTGTCCCCCGGCCGCCGACCGCGCTTTCCGATCACAACCGCAACCACTCCATGGAGGGCATCGGTCATGCTCGTTGACTTCCGGCCTCACTCCAAACTCAGCGGCACGAGTTCCCTGGACCTGATGACCTCGCTCGCGCCCGTCGTCGAGGCGTTGCGGGAGGGCTCCACGGACCTCGACAAGGTCCGGTTCGTGTGCGACTGGGTCCAGTACAAGTCGAACTTCCGCGAGGTGGTCGACGTTCGGCCGATCCTGCAGTGCCCGCAGCCGAGCGCGAGGCCCGGCCCCGCCATCGTGCCCCTGGGCGCCAGGGACGACGCCGTGGAGATCGCCGTCGACGTACGGCGCAGTGCCGTCATCTCCCTTGAGGAGGTCACCGCGGCGCTGCGGCGGGGGAGCGCGAACGGCCGCGTCCTGCTGGAGGACTGGGGTCCCGGCAGCCGCAGCTGCGTCTGGGACTTCAACGCCCGCTACTGGAAGGACCTGGACCTGTGGGAGAAGTCCACCGGACGGGGGTACGAGCAGGCGCTGCCGGGCGGTGAGAGTGACGCGCACAACCGCGACGCCGCGCGCGATGTGATCGGTGACCTCTTCGAGGTCTGGGATGCGCTGGCCAACGGCGACGCCCTGCCCGAGGAGCTGTACGTCGTCGAGCTCGGGGTGGGCAACGGCAGCCAGGCGAAGGTCTTCCTGGACGAGTTTCGCGCCCTCGACGCCGGGCACGGGCGCGGCTACTACCGGCGCCTGCACTACATGATGTGCGACTACTCCCAGCATGTGCTCGATCTGGCCCGCGAGGCGGTCGATGAGCATCGGGCGCGGATCAGCTCGTTCGTGCTCGACGCGACGGCGCCGTGCACCTCGCTCGGCTTCCTGAAGTACAAGGTCTTCCTCGTTTACATCTCCAACGTCTACGACAACCTGCCGACCGACGAGGTCGCCCAGCTGGGCGGCCGAACCTACCGGGTGGAGACCCGCGCCTACCTCGACGACGCCACCGTGACCGAGCTCGCCGAGTCGGTGGGGGCCTCGGTGGGCGAACTGCCGGCCCTGGTGCACAGGCTGCTGCGGCTGGGGCCGGGGCTGCTGGCCGAGACCGACCCCACCCGCTTCGCCGACGTGGACGCCGCCGTCTCCTTCTGGCGGACGGTGTGGGGCATGGTCAGGCTGGAGGAGCGGTACGTCCCGCTGGCCGGCCTCGACCTCTACTCCCTCGCGCCGTCCATGAGCGGGGAGCTGCTGCGGCCCCTGCTCGAATCCGGCGCCGACATCCGCATGCACGTCAGCAACGGGGCGGTGGCGAGCTTCGCCGACAGCCTGCGGCTCCTGCATCCGTTCGGCAGGCTCGTCTGCCACGACCTGTTCGTCACCGACGTACACGCCTATCGGACCAACTTCCGGGGCCCGGGGAAGTACGAGGGGTCCGTCGTCAACTGGGTGAACGGGCCGCTGCTGGCGCATGTGGGCCGGCGTAACGGCTTCGACGTGCACTACGCGCCCTTCGCCCATCGGGCGGGCGGGAACATCATCACGATGACGGCGCAGGTGAGGGACTGATGTCCGCGCTCCACCAGGCCGACCTCATGGGCCGCCTGCCCCTGCTCCCCACCAGCGTCGTGGGCTCCTACCCGGTTCCCGAGTGGATGGAGCGGTTGAAGACCGACTACTACCGCGGCCGGATGAGTTACGCGCAGCTCCAGGACCTGCACGACATGGCGATCAAGGCGGCGCTCCGGGACCAGGAGATCGCCGGCATCGACATCGTGTCCGACGGCGAGCTGCGCCGTGACAACGACATCGACTACTTCCTCGCCAGGATGCCGGGCATCGACATCCCGCGGACGTCGAAGGACTTCTACTTCGACTACTACGAGGCCAGGGTCGTCGAGCGGCTGCCACCCGCGGCCACGGCACCGCTGATGCTGGCCGACGACTTCTCCTTCACCACCGAGCAGACCTCCGATCCGGTCAAGTTCTCCTTCACCGGGCCGTTCTCGCTCTCGCGGCGGGTGCGGAACGAGGCGTACGACGATCCCGGCGAGCTCGTGATGGCGATCGCGCGCGTGCTCAACGCCGAGGCGCGTGCCCTGGCCGAGCGCGGCGCCCGGCTGCTGCAGATCGACGAACCCTTTCTGGCCGGCTACCCCGGCGAGGTGGAGACGGCGATCAAGGCGGTCAACGTCGTCACCGAGGGCGTCGACGTCACCTGGGCCCTGCACGTCTGTTACGGCAACCGCTACGCGCGCCCCTCGTGGGAGGGCCACTACGACTTCCTGTTCCCCGCCGTGCTCGACGCCGCCGTGGACCAGCTCGTCCTGGAGTTCGCGCGCAAGGGGTACGCGGATCTGCCGGTGATCGACAAGTTCGGCTGGGACCGCACCATCGGGCTGGGCGTCATCGACGTCAAGTCCTCCGACGTGGAGACCCCGCAGGCGGTCGCGTCCAGGATCCGGAGCGCGCTCGACCTCGTTCCCGCCGACCGGCTGGTCGTCAACCCCGACTGCGGGCTGCGGAACGTCTCCGCGCCCGTCGCCAGGGCCAAGCTCGCGGCCATGGTCGCCGGCGCCGCCATGGTGCGGACCGAACTGACCGGCGCCGCCACAGCACGGACCGAACCGACCGGCGCCGCCCACCACCTGAACCCGCTCGAACCATCGCCCGAGGAGCCTGAGCAATGACCCAATGGGGAATCGACGACGACTACGTGTTCACCTCCGAGTCGGTGACCGAGGGACACCCCGACAAGATCGCCGACGCGGTGTCGGACGCCGTGCTGGACGCGGCACTGACCCTTGACCCCCACTCCCGGGTCGCCTGCGAGACCCTGATCACCACCGGCATGGTCGTCCTGGCGGGGGAGATCACCGCCCCGCGGTCGCTCGACTACACGCAGATCGTCCGGGACACCGTGAACGGGATCGGGTACGACGACGGGGCCTACGGCTTCGACGGCCATTCGTGCGCCGTTCTCGTGGCGCTGGACAAGCAGTCACCCGACATCGCGCAGGGCGTCGACCTGGCGCACGAGCATCGCCGGGACCGCTCCGGCGACGAGTTCGACCGGGCCGGCGCCGGTGACCAGGGAATGATGTTCGGCTACGCCACCGACGAGACCTCCGAGTTCATGCCGATGCCGATCGCGCTGGCGCACCGGCTGTCCCGCAGGCTCGCCGCGGTCCGCAAGGACGGGACCCTCGGCTACCTGCGCCCGGACGGCAAGACGCAGGTGTCGGTGCGCTATCAGGGCGACGTCCCGGTCGGCGTGGAGCAGGTGCTGATCTCGACCCAGCATGCCGAGGAGGTCTCCCTGGAGCGGATCCGCGAGGATCTCTGGCGGCACGTCGTCACCCCTGAGCTGCCGGCCGAGTTGTACGACGCCGACGCGCTCCACCGGAGCCTGCTGGTCAACCCCACCGGCAGGTTCGTGATCGGCGGCCCGGTGGGTGACGCGGGACTCACCGGCCGCAAGATCATCGTCGATACCTACGGGGGATTCGCCCGGCACGGCGGCGGCGCCTTCTCCGGCAAGGACCCCTCGAAGGTGGACCGGTCCGCCGCCTACGCGGCGCGTCACGTCGCCAAGAACGTGGTCGCCGCCGGTCTCGCCCACCGGGCGGAGGTGCAGGTGGCGTACGCCATCGGGGTGGCCCGGCCGGTGTCGGTGCTCATCGAGACGTTCGGCACCGAGCGGGTGAGCCGTTCGCTGATCCGGACGCTGGTGGCCGAGCACTTCGACCTGCGACCCGCCGCCTTCCGTGAATACCTCGGACTGCACAGTCCCATCTACCGCCAGACCGCCGCCTACGGACACTTCGGGCGTACGGATCTCGACCTGCCGTGGGAGCGGACCGATCGGGCCGACGCGCTCCGCCGGGCCGCCGCGCTGTCCGCCGACGCCGTCCCCGCGACGCTGTGAACGGGACGGACCCCGACGTCGGCCGGCTCGTCGTGTCCTGCACCGACCGGCCGGGCGTCGTCGCCTGTGTCTCGTCGTTCCTGTACCGGCGCGGAGCCAACATCGTGCAGTCCGACCAGGACTCCACCGGGCCCGCGGGCGGCCGGTTCTTCCTGCGCATCGTGTTCCACCTGCCCGGACTGGACAAGGAACTGCCCCGGCTGGAGCGCGAGTTCCGGCAGGAGGTCGCGGCGCGGCTCGACGCGGACTTCCGGTTCCGTGCCGCCTCCGTGCCGACCCGGGTGGCGCTCTTCGTCTCGCGCTACGACCACTGCCTGCTCGACCTGCTGTGGCGGGCCCGCCGGGGCGAGTTGCCCATCGAGGTGTGCCAGGTGGTCTCCAACCACCCGGACCTCGCCGATGAGGTGTCCTCGTTCGGGGTGGCGTTCGAGCACATCCCGGTGACCAGGGCGACCAAACCGGAGGCCGAACGGCGCCAGCTCGACCTCCTGAAGGGCAATGTCGATCTGGTGGTCCTCGCCCGCTACATGCAGATCCTCTCGGGTGACTTCCTGGACCGGATCGGCGTACCGGTGATCAACATCCACCATTCCTTCCTGCCCGCCTTCGCCGGCGCCGGGCCGTACGAGCAGGCGAAGGAGCGCGGCGTGAAGATCATCGGAGCGACCGCGCACTACGCCACCGAGGAGCTCGACGAGGGGCCGATCATCGAGCAGGACGTCGTCCGGGTCTCGCACCGCGAGAGCGCGCGTGAGCTGACGCGGCGCGGCGCCGACATCGAGCGGACCGTGCTGGCCAGGGCCGTGACCTGGCACTGCGAGGACCGTGTCCTGGTGAACGGCCGCACCACGATCGTCTTCTGACCCCGTCGGCCCGCAACAGAATCCACATCGAGGAGTAACCGTGCCCCCAGGGACGACCGCCGTGGTCGGATCGATCGCCACCGATCATCTGATGCACTTTCCCGGCCGCTTCGCGGACCATCTCGTGGCCGACCGGCTCGACCGGGTGTCACTGAGCTTCCTGGTCGACGATCTCGTCGTCCGCCGTGGCGGGGTCGGCGCGAACATCGCCTTCGGGATGGGGGTCCTGGGGCAACGGCCGGTGCTGGTGGGAGCGGTGGGCGCCGACTTCGCCGACTACCGGGCGATCCTCGAACGGCACGGCGTCGACTGCGGCGGGGTCCTCACCGTCGAGACGGCCCACACCCCGCGCTTCACCTGCACGACCGACGACGACCAGTGCCAGCTCGCGTCGTTCTACCCGGGGGCGATGACGGAGACGAAGAACATCTCACTCGCCCCGATCGTGGAACGGTACGGCGTCGGGCTGGTGCTGGTGGGTGCGAGCGATCCGGACGCGATGGTCGCGCAGACCGAGGAGGCGAGGGCGCTGGGCGTGCCGTTCGCCGCCGACCCGTCGCAGCAGCTTCCCCGCCTCGACGGTGACCGGTGCCGGGCCCTGGTCGACGGCGCCCGCTACCTGTTCACCAACGAGTACGAGCTGGAACTGCTGATCCGCAAGACCGGCTGGGACGCCGACGAGATCACCGGCCGGGTCGGCCTGCGGGTGACCACCCTGTCCGACCGGGGTGTGGAGATCGCCGGGCGCGACGGCACCGCGCTGCACATCGGGGTGGTGCCGGCCAGGACGATCGCCGACCCGACCGGCGTCGGCGACGGGTTCCGTGCCGGTTTCCTCGCCGGTGGGAACGGCGGTCTGGGTCCGGAGCGGGCCGCTCAGCTCGGGGCGCTCGTCGCCACGCTGGTACTGGAGACGAACGGCGCCCAGGAGTGGACGATCGACGCCGACACCGACGTGGCCCGCCTGCGCGAAGCCTACGGTGAGGCGGCGGCGGCGGACATCGAACCGGTGCTGCGCGCCGCCCTGACCTGAGGCGGTGCCGCGTTCTCCCCGCCGCGTAGTCTTGTCGTGGCGCACCCTGTGCGCCACGAAGTGCGAGGAGATGCGGCATGCGAAGCATCGGGTACGTCGGCGTGCGGTCCGCGTCGGCGGCGGACTGGCTGGACTTCGGCCCGCGCGTCTTCGGCTTCGAGACCTACCGGCTTCCCGACGGCACGGTCCGGGTGCGCTGGTGCGACCGCTCGCACCGCCTCGCGATCCACCCGGGTGACTCCGACCGGCTGCTCTACCTCGGCTGGGAGATCGGCGCCGAGGAGTCGCTGGAGGACGTCGCGGCGCACCTGACCGCCGCCGGGTTCGAGGTGACGGCGGGCTCGGCACAACTGGCGGCGGCGCGCTCGGTCGAGCGGCTCATCTCCTTCGAGGACCCGTTCGGCCTGCGACACGAGTTCTTCGTCGGCCAGGAGGGGACGGCGGGCTCCTACCGGGGGCACCGGCCGACGTCACGGACGGTCACCGGAGCGCTCGGCCTGGGCTTCGTCGTGCTGCGGTTGCCGGACCTGCAGCGGGGGCTCGACTTCTACGCCGACGTGATGGGCATGAAGGTGTCCGACGCGATCAACCTCGGCGCGCACCTCGGTGAGATGTGGTTCCTGCGGTGCAATCCTCGCCACCACAGCATCGCCCTGCTCAACGGGGGCGAGCCCCTCGGCCTGGAGCACCTGATGATCGAGGCGACCACGCTGGAGGAGGTGGAGATCGCCTGGGACCTGGCCAGGAGCGAGATGGACGCCTTCGTCAGCCCCGGACGCCGGCTGTCGGACAACATGTTCCTGTTCCGCGTGCGCACCTCCACCGGCTTCAACCTCTGTTACGGGTGGGGGGCGACCCAGGTCGACGACGAGGAGAGCTGGATCCCGCGTTACATCGACTCGTCGACCGGCGCCGGCATCGTCTATTCGGCCGCCGCCGCCGTGACGGCGGCCGATCCGTCCCCGGAGGCCGGGCGCCGGGAGTCCGGCGGGGACCTCACATGACCTCCCCACCGAGGACCCGGAGGTCCGGCACGGACCTCACATGCCCCCCGGCGAGGACCCGGAGATCCGGCACGGACCTCACATGATCTCTCCGCCGAGGGCGTCGATGATCTCCAGAGCCACCTGCGCGGCGAGGCGGTCGCGATAGGTGTTCAGGTCCAGGCCGGTGATCTCCTCGATCCGGTGGATCCGGTAGGTGACCGTGTTGGGATGCACGTGCAGCAGTTTCGACGCGCGTTGCGGGCTGTTGTTCTCCCGGAAGTAGCACGTCAGCGTGGAGATGAGCTCCGAGTGGTGCTTCTTCTCGTGGCGCAGCACCTCGCCGAGGATGTCCGCGGCGAACTCGTGCAGCGTCTCGATGTCGGGCACCTGGAGCAGCAGGCGGCTGATGCCGAGCTTGTCGAAGGCGACCACGGCGCCGCGTCGGCCGAGCCGCCGGATCACCTCGTTGGTCCGCCGTGCCTCCTCGTACGAGCGGGCGATGTGCGCCGGTTCGCGGAACGCTCCACCGACGCCGATGGAGACGCCGACGTCGGGAAACAGCGCTCCGAGTCGTTGCACGCACAGGGTGCCGAGTTGCTCCGCCCGGGTGGTCGAGCCCGGCGTGGCACTCTCGGTCAACACCACGACCACCTCGTCCGTACGTACCGAGGTGATCGCGCCCGGGGACTGGGCGACGAACAGGCGGGCGGTCGCGCCCGCGGCGCGGTCGGCGATGAGGACGCTGCGCTGGGGGTCGCCCGTGGGCGGTTCGAGGATGACCGACAGGACGCGGTGGTCACGCTCGGTGTCGTAGCCGAGGTGCTGCGCCCAGCGCACGACCTCGTCGTTGTCGCGGCCCGACCCGGACAGCAGCCCTTCGACGAGGTCGTCACGCACCTGGCTGGCCGCCGAGACGATGACGCGCTCGCGGGCCAGGATGACCCCGCAGATCGTCGCGGCGTGCTCGGCGACCAGCAGGTCGATGTCCTCGCCCTGGTCGGGAGCCGCCTCGACGAGCGAGACGAGATAGGCGGGCACGGTGTCGCCGACGAAGATCGGGGCCACGACGCGGGCTCGGCCGCGCGCCGGATCGGGCAGCCGGAGCGGGTGGCGGGACTTGCCGGCGTTGGCGAGCATGTGCGCCAGCCGGGGGTGGATCAGGTGGTCGTGGACGTACTGGATGGCGCTGTCGTCGCTCTGGCCGGGTGAGGCCGCGGCGAGGATGCCCAGCTTCTGGCTGATGATGGCCACCGTCACGTCGGTCCGGTGCGCGACGAGGTGGGCGACCGTGCCGATGTCGGCGTCCTGGAGAACCAGGCCGGACAACTGGCGGTAGATCTCCACCAGGTCACGCAGGGTGCGGTTCTCCTGGCTGATCTCGGTGGACCCGCTGGTGACACTGGTGAGGCCGGTGAACGACGACTCTGCGGCCATGTGCGAATCCTAAGGTCGAACGCCGGGGTTGCCATGTGTGTGAGCACAAAGAGTACGTCGTCATCCTGTGCTGCGACCCACAGTGCTCCCTCGTCCCGTCGGCTATACGTGGTAACCGGCCCGCGCCCGCGGCCCTCTGACCGTGACGGCGTTTCCGGTGGTCACCGCCTTGCGATGGGCGCCCGGTAACGATGCAGAAACCGCCCATTTACGCAACGGCTCCCTCTTGACGCCCAGGTAACCGCAGGGCAGCATGGCGTTTACAACTATTGCACATTTTGTCCCATTATCGGACAACAGCGCAGTGGATCGATGTTGCACGAACGGAGCCTGCGGGTGTCTCGCCCGGCTCCGCGCACCCTTCGTTCCACGTAGCGCTGGACGGAGGTGGCGGTGAGCGCGGGCATGGTAATTCGCCGGCTCGGCGGCGGTCTGCTGGTCTTGTGGCTTGTTTCGATTCTCACCTTCCTGCTGGTACAGCTGATTCCCGGCGACCCGGCGGAAGTGATCGCCGGTGAGAACGCCACCGTGGCCGAAGTGGTCAGGATCCGCACCGAACTCGGCTTGGACAAACCCGTCCTGGAGCGGTACTTCGCCTGGTTCTCCGGCGTTCTGCAGGGAGACCTCGGCAACTCGTTGTTCACCAACAGGTCCGTCGCGGACACGATCATCGAGGCGGCGCCGCCGACCGTGGTCATCACCCTGGTGGCGATCATGATCGCCGTCGTGCTCGGTGTGACGGCCGGCATCATCGCGGGTCTCACCCAGGGAAGCTGGATCGACCGGGCCGTCTCCGCCCTCGCCACCCTCGGCATCGCGATGCCGAGCTTCTGGCTCGCGATGGTGCTCGTGTCCGTGTTCGCGCTGGCCAACCCCTGGTTACCCGCGACCGGATACGTCGACTTCAGGGAGGGGTTCGGGGAGTGGCTCTCCTACGTGATCCTCCCGTCCACGGCGCTCGGGGTGGCCACGGCGGCGGAGCTCGCCAGGCACACCCGGGGCTGCGTGGCCGACGTGCTCACTCGCCCGTACGTGCGCACGGCACGGGCCAGAGGCGCCTCGGGCATGTGGCTGGTCCGGCGGCACATCCTGCGTAACGCGGCCATCCCGGTGGTGACCGTGCTCGGCCTGCAGGCCGGGCGGCTCCTCGGCGGAGTCATCGTGGTGGAGGCCGTGTTCGGCATCTCCGGACTCGGCTCCCTCGCCATCAACTCGGTGCTGCAACGGAACTATCCGATGATCCAGGGCTACGTCCTGTTCAGCGCCGTCATCGTGGTGGCGATCAACCTCATCGTGGACCTGGCCTACGGCTGGATCAACCCGAAGGTGCGTACGGCATGACCATGGCCACCCGGAGCGCCCGTCCGCGCCATGTCCTCCGCTCGATCCTGCGCCGCCCGTCCAGCGCGGTCGCCGTCGGATTCGTCGTCGTCCTCGTCTTCTTCGCGATCGCCGGGCCGCTCGTCTACCCGCACGACCCGGAGGCCCAGGATCTCGGCAACAGGTTCGCCGACGTCAGCCTCACGCATCTGCTCGGCACCGACGAGTTCGGCCGTGACGTCGCGAGCCGGATCATCCAGGCGTCGCGCATCGCCGTCGTCGCCCCGCTCATCTCGGTGGGCGTCGCGTTGCTCATCGGCCTGCCGCTCGGGCTGTGGGCCGGTGTGCGGCGCGGCGTCGTCGACAGCGTCGCGGGCCGGCTCGCCGACACCATCCTCAGCCTCCCCGCCCTCGTCGGGGCGCTGGCCATCGTCGCCGTGCTCGGCCCCGGGCTGGTCAACGCGATGCTCGCGATCGGCATCATCTTCTCCCCCGGCCTGTTCCGGGTCGTACGCGGAGCGACGATGGCCGTCGCGGAGGAGACCTTCGTGGACTCGGCGGTGGCGATCGGCTCGTCCACCCGGCGAACCCTCTGGGTGCACATCCTGCCCAACATCGCCGCCCCGCTGCTGGTCCAGGTCACGATCCTGATGGGCGTCGCGCTCCTGGTCGAGGCGAGCCTGAGCTTCATCGGTCTCGGAGTACAGCCACCCGACGCGAGTTGGGGCTCGATGCTCAAGGCCGCGTACACCAACCAGTTCCACTCCCCCTTCTCGGTGGTGCCGCCCGGAATCGCGATGGTGCTGACCGTGCTCGCGTTCAACACGATCGGTGACTCGATCCGTGACGCCGTCGGACTCAGGAGGCGTACATGACAGCAGGACCGGCGCAACGAAGCGACGCCACCGAGCCGCTGCTCTCCGTCGAGGGCCTCACCATCGACCTGCCCGGCGGCTCCAGACAGCCCGGCCTGGTCGAGGACGTCACCTTCGAGGTGCGCAAGGGGCAAGCGGTCGCGTTGATCGGCGAGTCCGGCTGCGGCAAGTCGCTCACCTCCATGGCGATCCTGGGCCTGTTGCCCGCGGCCGTCCGGGTCTCGGCGGGCTCGATCCGCTTCGACGGGGTGGACCTGCTCACCTGCGACCGGCGGCAGCTTCGCCGGATCCGCGGCGGACCGGTCGGCATGGTCTTCCAGGAGCCGATGAGCAGCCTCAACCCCACGATGACCGTCGGCGACCAGATCGCCGAGGTACGACGGCTGCACCTGGGCGAGCGGCGGTCGGTCGCGCTCAAGCAGGCCGGACAGCTGCTGAGCCGGGTCGGCATCCCGAACGCCGAGCGCAGGCTCAGGTCCTACCCGCACGAGATGAGCGGCGGCATGCAGCAACGCGTCATGATCGCGGCGGCCATCGCCTGCGACCCGAAGCTGCTGATCGCCGACGAACCGACCACCGCCCTCGACGTCACGATCCAGGCCGAGATCCTGGAGTTGCTGCGCGACCTGCGACGCGACCTCGATCTGGCCGTCCTGCTGGTCACGCACGACCTCGGCGTGGTCGCGGACTTCTGTGACGACGTGGTCGTCATGTACGCCGGTCACGTCGCCGAGCGAACCCCCGTCGACCGGCTCTTCTACGATCCTCGGCACCCGTACTCCGGCGCGCTGCTCGCCGCCGTGCCGCAGGCGGGCCGGGCCCGGAGCAGTTTGACGGTCATCCCGGGCCGGGTCCCTTCCGCAGGGCAGTTCCCCGAGGGCTGCCGGTTCGAGCCTCGCTGCGTGCACAGCGTCGAGGACTTCTGCCGGCGACCACAGGCCGACGCGGTCATCGACGACGAACGCCACACGCGATGCGGACGCGTCGCCTCCGGCGACCTGATTCTGAAGGGGGCCGTCCGTGGCTGAGGATCGTGTGGTTCTGCGCGTACGCGGCCTGAGCAAGTCGTTCCCGCTGCGTCGTGGCCTGCTGGGCCGGACGCTGGAGAGCGTCCAGGCCGTCGACGGAGTCGACCTGGAGGTACGGGCCGGCACCACGGTCGGCATCGTGGGCGAGTCCGGATCGGGCAAGACGACGGTGGGCCGGCTGATGGCCCGGCTGCTCAAGCCGGACCGGGGCACGGTCGAGGTGGAGGGCAAGGACGTCAGCAGGGCGCGCGGCAGCGAGCTCAAGGAGATGCGCGGCAAGCTCCAGGTCATCTTCCAGGATCCGTACGGCGCGCTCGACCCGACCAAGACGATCGGCCACGCCGTCGCCGAACCGCTCCTGGTCCACGGCCGGATCGGCCGGGACCAGATGCGTGAGCACGCCGCACAGCTGCTCGGCCGGGTCACCCTCGATCCGGCGTTCGTCGACAGGTATCCGGACGAGCTGTCCGGCGGGCAGCGGCAGCGGGTCTGCATCGCCCGCGCGCTGGCGCTCTCACCGAGCGTTCTCGTCGCCGACGAGCCGACCTCCGCACTGGACCTGTCCACCCGTTCGGAGATCCTCAACCTGCTGCTGTCCATCCAGGAGGACACCGGGCAGGCGGTGGTCCTCGTGTCCCACGACTTCGCCACGGTCAGGCACCTGTCGCACCGGATCGCGGTGATGTACCTGGGCCGGATCGTCGAGGAGGGGTCCGCGGAGCAGATCGCCACCGACCCGCGACACCCGTACACCAAGGCGCTGCTGTCGGCGGTGCCGGTGCCCGATCCCGACGTGCAGCGCTCGCGGCGCCGCACCGTGCTGCGCGGCGAGCTTCCCGATCCGGCGAACCCCCCGTCGGGTTGCCGCTTCCGCACCCGCTGCCCGGTCGTCCAGGACGAGTGCGCTCACCTGGACCCGCCGCTGTTGCAGATCGGCGCCGAGCACCGGGTCGCGTGCGTGCTGCACCGGCCGCCGCCGAACGACGCGCTGATCGGCGAGACCCAGGAGACCTCGCGATGAGCGCCTCCCGAGCCTTCCAAACCTCAGAAGCCTCCCGAGCCTCAGAGGCCCCAGGAGCCCTGCACGGGATCCGCGTCGTCGACTTCGGTCACCACATCGCAGGACCGCTGGCCGCGCTCATGCTCGCCGACCAGGGGGCCGACGTCGTGCACGTCGACCGTCCGGGCGTCACTCCCGGTGCCGAAGACGCGTTCTTCAACCGGGGCAAGCGGCGGATCAGTCTCGACCTGAAGGACGCGGCGGACCTGGGCGTCGCCCGCGACCTCGTCCGGCGGGCCGATGTTCTCGTCGAGAACTTCCGGCCGGGGGTGATGGACCGGCTCGGGCTCGGCTGGGAAGAGTCTCGCGCGGGCAACCCGCGGCTCGTCTACTGCTCGATGCCCGGCTTCGCGGCCGACGATCCCCGTGCCGGTGTCCCCGGCTGGGAGGGGGTCGTCGCGGCCGCCACCGGCAACTGCCGGATCCGGGCCGGTCACGCGCCGGACGGCTGGGACGACACCCGGCCGACCTACACGGCGGTACCCGTCGCGTCCAACTTCGCGGCGTTCTGCGGCGCCTTCGCGATCGTGGCGAGCCTCACCGCCCGGCACCGCACCGGACGGGGTGACCGCGTCGAGGTGCCGCTGTTCGACGCGATGTTCGAGGCCATCGGGGGGAGCGGCGCCTACCCGGTCGCGCAGGGGCTGCCGCCGGATCGGGCGATCAGTTCCAACGGCAGTGGCACCTACCGCTGCGCGGACGACAGGTATGTGCAGTTCAACCCGATCGGCGCGACACCTCGCTTCCTCACCTGGTTCCTCGACGCGGCCGGGGTGACGGCCTGGACGGGCGAGGGCCTGACCGACCGCACCCGGATGGACCACGACCCCTCACTGCGCCGGCTGCTGCACGACCGGCTCACCGCGCTGTTCCGGACCCGCCCGGCGGGCGAGTGGGAGGAGCTCGCCAACGCGGCGGGCGTGCCGCTCGCCGCGGTCAGGACGCTGGGCGAATGGTTGGAGAGCGACCACGCGCTCGCCTCCGGGCAGGCCGTCGTGGTCGACGATCCGGAACTCGGCGCGACGGTGATGCCCGGCTCGGCGGTGTGGCTGTCCGCCACCCCCGCGCTGCCCGGCAGGCCACGGCACCTGCCCGACGCGGACCGCGCGGAGATCCTCGCCGAACTCACGTCGCCGCCCGTCGGCTCGCCGCGCGACGAGCCGACGGGCGGCGAGCCGACGGCGAACCAGCCGGCGGGGAACGAGTCGGCAGGAAACGAGCCGACGCGCGACGAACCGGTGGGGAGCGAGGGCGAGCCGGTCCGTCTGCCCTACGAAGGACTGCGGGTCGTCGATCTCACTCAGATCCTGGCCGGGCCGAGCGCGGGACGGATCCTCGTCGAGTTCGGGGCCGACGTCGTCAAGATCAACTCACCGCAGCGGCGCGTCGGCGCGCACGGGTTCGTCAACCGTGGCAAGCGGACGGTCCTCGTGGACGTGAAGTCGAGCCAGGGCCGGCAGATCCTCTGGCGCCTCATCGACGACGCGGACGTGCTGACCCACAACTTCCCCGAGCGGACCGCCGAACGCTACGGCCTCGGCTACGAGCACGTCCGGGCCCGCCGCCCCGACATCGTCTACGTCTCCGTCAGCTGCTACGGCCACGGCGGACCCTGGACCGGCCGCCGTGGGTACGAGACCCAGGGCCAGGCCGCGACCGGGATCATGACCAGGACGGGCGGCGACGGCCGACCGGCCGTGCTGGGCCCGTACAACCTCCTGGACTACGGCACCGGCGCGATGGCCGCCTTCGCGAGCGCGGTGGGTCTCTACCATCGCGAGCTGACCGGAGAAGGCCAGCAGGTGCGCACCTCCCTCACCCAGACCGGCGGCTACCAGCAGGCGAGGTTCGCGGTGCGCCCCGCACCCGGGCTCCCGGCCGCGGCGCACGACCGGCACCGCCGCGCGGCCGAGCCGTGCGGGCCGTCTGCTCTGGGGATCGACCCGTGGCACCGGTTCCACCGGGCGGCCGACCGATGGTTCTTCCTCGGGGCGACCCGGGAGAGCCTGCCGACGCTCCGCGAGGTCCCCGGCCTGGAGGAGGCCCTGTCCGGCCTGGACGGGTCCGACGACGACGCGGTGGCGGCGGCCCTGGAGACCGCCTTCCAGGTCGGCACCGCCCGCGAGTGGACCGACCGCCTCACCTCGGCGGGGCTGGGCGCGCACCCGGTCACGACCCTCGCGGAGCTGATGACCGACCCGTGGGCCCGATCGAGAGGGCTCACCGTCAGCCAGATCTCCGAGGAGGTCGGCGAGGTGGTGATGCCCGGCATCGCCATCCGGGTGCACGGCAACCCGCCGCGCCTGGGCCACCCGGTACGCCGGCCGGGCGCCGACGCGCGCGAGGTGCTGGACCGGATCGGGCTCGCCGACTCGGCCGAGGCACTCGCGGCGGGCTGGGCGGTGCAGATGACCGCGCTGCCCCCTGGCTGGGACCACTTCTGACCGCCGACCGGCAAACCGAACAGCACATCCCAGGCCCGCTGGGCGGGACGTGCCGCGATCGCGGCACCGACAGGAGGACTCTGATGAGCGACGACCCGGTCACCCGGTACGACCTGTTGATCAAGGGCGGCCGGGTTCTGGACCCCGGGCAGGAACTCGACGGCGTCATGGACATCGCCGTCACCGGCGGCCGGATCACCAAGGTCGGCGGGGACATCCCCGCCGACTCGGCCCGCCGGGTGATCGACGCGAGCGGCTCCGGGCGCTACGTCGTCCCCGGGCTGATCGACATCCACACGCACGTCGCGCACGGCGCGATCACCCCGGGTGTGGGCATGGAGGGCTGCGACCCCGACGCCATCGGCGTGCGTTCCGGAGTCACCACACTGGTCGACGCCGGATCCGTCGGCGTCGCCAACATCGGTGTCTTCTCCGCCTACATCCAGCCGAACGCCAGGACACGGGTCGTCCCGTACCTGAACATCGGCAGCTACGCGCACACCATGCCCACGATGATCGACGTCAACGACCTGGCCGAGATCGACCCGGTCGCCATCGCGAAGTGCGTCGCCGCCAATCCCGGGCTGGTCCAGGGCATCAAGCTGCGGCTGGTCGGGCCGCTCGTCGCCACGCACGGCAAGGACATCGTGTCCGCGACCAAGGCGGTGGCGAGGGAGCACGGGCTCCCGCTCATGGTGCACATCGGCGACCTGTCCGCGCGGCGGCGCCCCGATCCGCACCTGCTCGAACCGGCCACCCGGTTCGCCATCGAACAGCTCGACGCGGGAGACATCCTCACCCATCTGTGCACGCCGAACCACGGCGGCGTGATGGACGCGGCGGATCGGATGATGCCCGCCCTGCTCGCCGCCCGCGAGCGCGGGATCACCCTCGACTCCGCGCTGGGCAGGGGCAACTTCGGCTACCGGGTCGCGAGCGAGCAGCGCGCGCTCGGGCTGCTCCCCGACACCATCAGCAGCGACCTGACCGCGGCCGGAGAGACCTTCCACTCGCTGCTGGAGTGCATGGCCAAGTTCATGGCCGTGGGCTACAGCCTGTCCGAGGTGGTCCGGATGACCACGGCGAACGCGGCGCGGGCGATCGGCGCGGAGCACGAGCTCGGCGCGATCGCGGCCGGCAGGGAGGCCGACCTCACGGTGCTCGACCTGGTCGAAGGCGACTTCGAGTTCGTCGACACCAAACAGGAGGTCTTCCACGGCGGCTTCGGCCTGCGGCCGGTGCAGACCGTACGGGCCGGCGAGCTGATCGCGCCGGGTTGGGGCACCCACCCGTGGGGTTGGCTGCCGGCGCCGCGTTCCACCTCCGGGGCGGCGTCATGACGGGCGGGCGGAGGTTCGAGGTCGACGCCGACTGGGAGCGGCTGCCCGACGGCCTGCGGCACGCGGACGTGGCCGCGGTCGACGTGGACGCGGCCGACCGCGTCTACCTGTTCACCCGCTTCGACGGCCAGGTCATCGTGTACGAGCGGGACGGCACCTTCGTCCGCAGCTGGGGAAAGGGCCTGTTCACCACGCCGCACGGGCTGACCGTCGGGCCGGACGGCGGCGTCTACTGCGTCGACGCGGGCGACCACACGGTCCGCAAGTTCACCCCCGAGGGTGAGTTGCTCATGACGCTGGGCACCGCGGGGACGGCGTCGGACACCGGGTTCGTCTCCGGCCGGCCGGTGCGCGTGCACAGCGTCGAGGGCGTTCGGTACCCGGGCCGGCCGTTCAACCGGCCCACCAACCTCGCCGTCGCCCCGAACGGCGACCTCTACGTGACCGACGGGTACGGAAACAGCCGGGTGCACCGGTTCACCGCGTCCGGTGAGCTGATCGGCTCCTGGGGCGAGCCCGGCACCGGTCCCGGCCGGTTCCACCTGCCGCACTGCCTGGACGTCGCGGCGGACGGGCGGGTGTTCGTCGGCGACCGCGAGAACGACCGGATCCAGATCTTCACCCCGGACGGGGAGTTCATCGAGGAGTGGACCGACATCCGGCGCCCGTGCGACCTCACCATCGCCCCGGACGGCTCGGTGTTCGTCGTCGAGCTGTGGCGGCCCGCAGGCAAGAGGTCGTTCGTGCACGGCGAGGCGCTGGAGGACCAGCCCGCCCGGCTGACCGTGCTGGACCGGCACGGCGCCGTGGTCGAGCGGTGGGGGGACTCCACGACGGACCGCACCGCGGCCGGCAACTTCATCGCGCCGCACGGGGTCGCGCTGGACTCCCACGGAGACCTGTACGTCGCGGAGGTGACGTACAGCTTCGCCATCAGACCCGGCTGGGTCGCGCCGTCGAGCGGACGGCACCAACTGCAGAAGTTCCTGCGCGTCGGCGCGGGAGAAGACACCTTGGCTAGGAGACACGCATGAGGCGCGAAAACGGTCGGATTCTCACCACGCACGGCGGCAACCTGCCGCGTCCCAAGGACCTGGACGAGCTGATCGCCCAGGGCGATCAGGAGGCCGTCGACGCGCGGCTGCCGAGCGCGGTCGCCGAGGTCGTCGCCCGCCAGATGGAGTGCGGCCTCGACGTCGTCAACGACGGCGAGTACGTCAAGGCCGCGAACCTGTCCGCCTACAGCGGCTACATCCACGCCCGGGTGACCGGCTGGGAGACCCTGCCCATCGACCCGAACGTCCCGCCCAAGCGCGAGTACGTCGCCGCGCGCGACAAGGCGGACTTCCCCGGCACCTACGCCTCCGGCCTCTGGCTGGCCGGATCCGGAGGGCCGGTGCGGCCCGGCTTCTCGACCCCGGGCGCGGCGCCGAAGCCGCCGACGTCGGGCCGGGTGTGCACCTCCCCGATCACCTACATCGGCCAGGACGCCATCGCGGCCGACATCGCGGCGATGAAGACGGCGGTCGAAGGCAAGGAGGTGGACGGTTTCATCGCCGCGCTGGGACCGCTCAGCCTGGGCGCGGGTGCGAGGAACGAGCACTACGCGAGCGAGGAGGAGTACATGTTCGCGGTCGCCGAGGCGCTCCGCGAGGAGTACCGGGCGGTCACCGACGCCGGCCTGGTGCTGCAGATCGACGAGCCCGAGTTCGCGACCACCTGGCAGTTCCACCCCACCTGGACGGTCGAGGACCTGCGTCGTTACCTCGAGTTCGCGGTAGAGGTGATCAACCACAGCATCGACGGGCTGCCCTCCGAGCAGATCCGGATGCACACCTGCTGGGGCAGCGGTCACCGGCCGCACACCCAGGACATCGGCCTCGAACACATCGCGGACCTGCTGATCAAGGTCAACACCCAGGCCTACGCCATCGAGTCCGGCAACGTCCGGCACGCGCACGAGTGGCGGGTGTGGGAGGACGTGAAACTGCCCGAGGGCAAGATCCTCGCCCCCGGAGTGGTCAGTCACGCCACCGACCTGGTCGAACACCCCCTCCTCGTCGCCGAACGGCTGACGAACTTCGCCAGCGTGGTGGGCAAGGAGAACCTGCAGGCGGGGACCGACTGCGGGATCGGATCGCGCGTGGGCCACGAGGAGATCGTGTGGGCGAAGCTCGCCGCGCTCGCGGAGGGCGCCGCGATCGCCAGTAGCCGGTTGTAGGCCGGTCCACAGCACAAGTCCAGGACCTGGTGGGGGCGTGATTCAGCGTCACGGCTGAAGACGGGGCACCGAGAACCACGGCACACGCGGACGCGGGCCGGCACGTCGACGACGGAGCCGGAGAGCGCCGCGGGTCGCCAGTCATACCAGTCAAGCTCGCTTCTGAAATATGGAGGCATAAGCCGTGAAACGAGCAGCAGTAAAAACGGCCGGCGCATTTCTCGCCACCGGTCTCGCCCTCTCCGGCTGTGGCGCCGGGACGACCGACCGGCCGACGTCGAACACCTCCGGCGCCTCCGGTGACTCCGGCGCCTTCGACAACGCGGCCATCCTGCGGTGGGCCGTGCCGGGCAACCCGACCTCCTTCGACCCCCGCAAGGCCGCGCCGCTCGACCCGGTGTTCCTCGACGTGGTCTACGAGCACCTGGTCCGCCGGAGTGCGGCCGGTGAGATCGGGCCGGGGCTGGCGACCGAGTGGACGTTCTCCGACGAGAACAAGGTGATCACCCTCAAGCTGCGCGAAGGGGTGAAGTTCCACAACGGCGAGGAGTTCAACGCCGAGGCCGTCAAGGCGTCGCTGGAGGCGTACAAGAAGAGCGGTGCGCTCGTGACGACGCTGTCGGTGCTCGACAAGGTCGAGGTCACCGGCCCGTCCGAGGTGAAGCTCACCTTCTCCGAGCCGGCCGGCTACATGATCAACGTGCTCGCCGGTGAGGCCGGCATCGTGGTCGCGCCCGGTGCGCTCGACGCCGAGGACCTGCCGACCAAACCGGTCGGCACCGGCCCCTTCGAGATCGACACGCTGCAGGTGGGCAAGGTCACCTTCAAGAAGTTCGAGGGCTACTGGAACGCCGCCGAGACGACCATCGGCGGCCTGGAGATGACGGTCTACTCCGACGAGACGACCCGCCTGCGCGCGGTGAAGTCGGGGCAGGCCGACGGCACCTCGATCACGCCCGGCCAGATCAAGGAGGCCGAGGCGGACGGCCTGACCGTGGTCAGGGGCCCCAATACCACCTTCAACGGAATCCTGCTGAACACCTCCGTCAAGGGGCTCGACAACCCCAAGGTGCGGCAGGCGTTGATGTACGCCATCGACCGCGACGCGATCAGCAAGAACCTGTACGAGGGCGCCTGCGTCTCGGCGGTGCAGCCGTACCAGGAGGGCTTCTGGGCCCACGTGCCCGAACTGAGCGACGTGTCCTCCTACTACGACCCGGAGAAGGCCAAGAAGCTCCTCGCCGAGGCCGGCCTGCCGAACGGCATGGACATAACGCTGGAGGTCGGCCCCAACACGTCGTACCAGATCCTCGCCCAGGCACTGCAGGCACAGCTGCAGAAGGTGGGGATCAAGGCCACGATCAAGGTCCTGGAATTCCAGCAGATGATCACCGCTCGCCGGACCGGCCAGTTCACCGCCACGGTGGCGCTGGTACAGGCCGGTCGGCCCGACCCGAGCCAGTTCGTCGCGGACTTCTACACGAAGGGCGGCGCGTACAACCCCGGCGGCTTCTCCCAGGACGGGATCGGCGAACTGCTGGCGAAGGCACGCGCCAGCGACGACGTCACGGAGCGGGCGGCACCGATGCACCAGATCATCAAGGACGTCGCGGCGGCCGGACCCCCGGTGATCCCGGTGTGCGGCGTGACCTACGTGGCGGCCTTCCGCAAGGGGGTGACCGGCCTCGACGTACCGGTGGTCGGCGACTACCACTACAGCTCAGTGAAGATCAGCAAGCAATAGAGAGAGGAAGCCCATGCGGCTCAACGACAAGGTGGCCGTCGTCACCGGATCAGGGCGTGGCCTCGGCCGCGCGTACGCCGAGGCGCTGGGCGCGGCCGGTGCCGCCGTGGTGGTCAACGACATCGACGCCGACGTCGCCAAGGAGACCGTCGAGGCGATCACCGCCGCCGGTGGGCGTGCCGTCGCCGAGGTGTGCGCCGTCGGCACCGCGGAGTCGGCCGACGCCCTGGTCCAGCGGGCCGTCTCGGAGTTCGGCCGCCTGGACGTGATGTGCACGAACGCCGGCGCGCTGCGCGACCGTACGCTGGCCAAGGTCACGGACGAGGAGTTCGACCTCGTGGTGGACAGCCACGTCCGTGGCACCTTCACCTGCGGTCGCGCCGCGGTGCGTCAATTCCGCGAGCAGGGCGGCGGTGGCCGGCTGATCCTGGTCGGCTCCCCCGCCGGCCAGTACGGCGGCTTCGGGCAGACGGCGTACGCCGCGTCCAAGGCGGCCATCATCGCCATGGTGCGGGTGTGGTCGACCGAGACGGCGAAGCTGGGCGTGACCGTGAACGCGATCGTGCCCACCGCGCTGACCAGGATGGCCGCGACCATCCCGTCGCTGACCGAGGTCGTCGCCGCGGTCGAGGCGGGCGGCCCGGTCCCGGCCGAATTGCGCCGGCGCGGCATCGGCAAGGTCGAGGACGTGGCGCCGCTCGTCGTCTACCTCGCCTCGGACGAGTCGGCCGGCGTCACCGGGCAGTACATCGGCTTCGGCGGCGACAGGTTCGCGATCTGGGCGCACCCGAAGGAGGCGTTCGTCACGCACCGCGACGGCGGGTGGAGCGCGGAGCAACTCGCCGCCGACTTCGCCGGGTTCTCCGAGCACCTGCAGAGCCACCTGCCGCCCCCGAAGTGACCGGCGAGAGCCGTCCCAGCCCGGCTGGGACGGCTCTGTTGTGCGGTTCGGTCGTGCGGTTCTGTTGTGCGGCTCAGTCGTGCGGCTCGACCGTGCGGTCCGGTCGCGACGGTCGGCGCATGTCGGCCGCGCTCGGCCGAAGAAGTACGCGTCCTCGATTGAAGAAGTACGCGCGTGCTCGGCCGAAAGAGACCTCGTGCTCAGCCGAAGTAGAACGCGTGCGAGGCGAGTGAGATCCGTCGACGAAGCGCGGGATCGGGGACGAGCCGCGCGAAGGAGTCGACGGCGTCACGATAGGTGACCGGATGCCGGGCGCCGACGAACGGAGCGTCGCTCCCCCAGAAGACATGGTCCGGCCCGGCGGCCCCGATCAGGGTCGCCGCGTGACCGGCCAGCGTGTCCTCGCCGACGCCGAAGCGGTAGCCCGCGGACAGCTTCACCCACACCCTGCCGGTGTCGAGGGCGCGCAGGAGCGCCGCACCACCGGCGCCCGTGTAACCGGCGACCCGGTCCGGGTCGCCGAAGTGGTCCACGACGACCTTCACCCCCGAGGCGGTCAGCCGCTCCAGCACCGACGGCAACCGGTCGCCCTCGATGTTCAGCTCGATGTGCCAGTCGAGGTCCGCGACCCGGAACAACAGCCGCCGGTACGCCGGGTCGGTGAGGTCCGGCAGGTCGGCGAGCCGTCGCCACTGGAACCTGACGCCCACCACACCGTCGGACTTCATCCGGTCCAGGACGTACCGATCGACGGTGGGCTCGACGATGACGGTCCCGCGCAGCCGCTCGTGCGCCCGCAACGCCTCGATCGTGTAGTCGTTCAGGTCGCCGAGCAGGCTCATCGCCGACAGCACACCGTAGCCGACGCCGTGCTCGTCCATCGTCGACACGAACGTGTCCGCCGTCAGCTCCCCCTCGGGCCGGGTCCAGGCCCGCGCCGCGAGAGGCAGCGCGCGGGTGAACAGGTGGACATGGGTGTCCACGAGAGGCGCCCCGCTTTCCGGCGGGGCGTCGCCCGGCATGGCGTCGCGACGAGACACCCCGCTCTCAGGCAGACCGTCATCCGCCACGACGCCACGACGAGGCGCCCCACCCTCGGGCGGACCGTCATCCGCCACGGCGTCATGACGAGGCACCCCGCTCTCGGACAAGCCGTCACCCGTCACGGCGTCGCGATCCGGTAGAGCGAGGCCGCCGTCCCGCCGAGGACCAGGGCGGCGTCCCTCGCTGACAGGCCGGAGACCGACTCGCGCGCGATCCCGACCATGTCCGCGTAGGCGCCGGCGGTCTGGGTGACGTCCGAACCCCACAGCACCCGCTCCGCGCCGAACCGGGAGACGAGCCATTCGACCACGACCGACGGCGTGCCGCCCGCGGCGATGATCCTGGCGAAGTTGAGCGTCGTCACCTTGACGTGGACCTGCGGCAGGTCGGCGAGCGCGAGCAACTCGCCGGCCCCCGGGTAGGGCTCGGGGCGATCCGTCTCGACGCTCGCGATGTGATCGAGCACGACCGGCGTGTCCGGGAACTCGCGGGCCACCGCGGCGAGCGCGCGCAGGCTCTCGTCGCGGTTCCAGCGGTAGATGTGCAGGCACATCGACAGGCCGAGTTCGCTCGCCTGCCGCCACACCTCGCGGGCCCGCTCTCCGGCGAACCATTCGGTTCCGGGGGTGCCGCCGTGCTGGTTTCCGCCCGGCGAGGTGAGGCGGACGGCCGCGGCGCCGCGCTCCGCCCAGTGGCGTACGGTCCGCGCCGCGTCCGGGGCCTGCGCGTCGAGGACGCACATGGCGGCGAGCCGGTCGGGGTGCCGGGCCGCCGAGTCCACCACGTAGCTGTTGTCGTAGCCGAACACGTGGGCGCGCTGGACGGCGACCGCGCCCGACAGCTCGTGGTCGCGCATCGCGGCGAGCAGCCGTTCCGCGGTCATCGGATCGTCGCGTACGGCGTCGCCGACCGAGCCGCCGGGCGGGTTGAACGGGTAGGCCGGGTCGTTGGTCACCAGGTGCGCGTGTGCGTCGATCAGGGCAGGGGTCATCGGATGCGCTCCCAGGTGAGGATGGGGGTGGGCGGCCTGCCGGGGGTTCGCTCGGCGCGCAGGGTGAGCCGGTCACCGTCCACGACGGCGAGGCGGACCAGGGTGGCGCCGATCCAGTTGGGGTAGACGGCGGTCTCGACCTGGTGGACGACGCGGTCGCCGGACCATTCGTAGCGTCCGGCGTACGCGCCGAAGGTCCGTACGGCGGCGAGCTTCTCCTCGTCGGTGGTCCACCGCCAGTTCTCCGTCCGCAGGAGCGGGCGGTCTCCGGCCATGTACTGCACCGACATGTAGCCGTCGGGGCCGTAGATGAGCAGGCCGAGCGGCTTGTCCCCGAGGGAGCGCGCGCCGTCGTCGGGCTCGCCCTCCATGACGTAGTCGACCAGCCGCCAGGTTCCGACGATCATGAGGTCGCGCCCATCTGCTCCCGGAACGCCCGCGTCATCGAGTGGGCCGTGCGGGCGAGCATGGTGGCGTCGTTGCCCATGATGAGGAACTGGTGGCCGAGGGCGGCGGTCCCGACGGCCGACGACGCGTCCACACACGCCGCGCCGCAGGGTTTGCCCGCCGCGGCGGCCGCGGCCCGCGCCCGGTCGAGCGACTCCTTGACCACGCGATCGTTCATACGGACCCCGAGCGCGAGGGAGAGGTCACCGGCGCCCAGGAACACCGCGTCGACCCCCGGCACGGCGAGAATGCCGGCGGCGGCGTCGATCGCCGCGGGGCTCTCCAGTTGGGGGACACAGACGACGTCCTCGTTGCCGACCCGGACGTACTCGTCTCGGGACATCAGTCCCCACCTGCCCGCGCGGCTGGTGCCTCCCGCTCCCCTCATGCCGAGGGGCGGGAAGCGGGTGGCCGCCACCACCCGTTCGGCGTCGGCGACCGAGTCGACGCGGGGGGCGAGGATGCCCCGGGCGCCGGCGTCCAGAACCCGCTGGATGGTGCCGGCCTGGTGGTCGGGCACGCGTACCAGGGGGTCGACGCCGTACGCCGAGGCGGCGCTGATCATCCGGGCGGCGAGGGTGAGGTCGATGGGAGAGTGTTCGAGGTCGATCACCACGAAGTCGAATCCGGCGTCGGCCATGATGTCGACGCTCTCGACGGTCGCCAGCTTGATCCAGGTGCCCAGCCTCGGCGTTTGCGCGGAGGCTGTCGCGAAGAACGTCATGCGGTCGTGATGTGGTCGGGGGCCGGGTACTCGTCGGCGTTGAGCACCCATCCGGCCTTGGCGGAGAAGTCGGCGCGCGGCGGGCTGAAGATGTCGATGAGCATGTGCACGCCGTCGCCGACCGCCTGGCTGGTGTGCACGGTGGGCGGCGGGATGATCGCGACGGCGGGGCTGCCGACGGCCGCGTGCTCGTCGGCGCGCCACTGGGAGCGCTTCGACGTCCAGGGTGTCCGGACATGGTGGATGTAGTCACCGGCGACGGTGAGTGAGCACTGCTCGAAGTCGTCGTGGTGGTGGGGGGAGAGCCGGTCGGGATCGCGCGGGCCGTCCTTGGGATCCCCGAAGTTGACCATGAAGGCGCTGGACCGGAAGATGCGGCCGAACCGGCCGGGTCGCAGCGGGAAGTCGGCGTTGCGGTAGACGCGCAGGCGGTGGCCGGCGGGCGGCTCCGGCCACGGCTCCAGCGGGGCGACGCGCGGGTGGGGCTCGGCGTACTCCGAGGCGTTGGCGCAGCGTGCGAGGAGGTCGGTGGTGCGGACGTCGAACAGGCGGACCAGGTCGGCGTCGCCGTGCACGGTGAGCTCGCTGTCGCCGGGGGGCACGATGACCACGCCGCTCCCGGTCACCGTCCGGCTTTCCGCGCCGGCCGTCACGTCGATCGTGATGTCGTCGTGGGGGAGGACGACGACGTACTCCTCCCGCTGCGCGGCCGCGTCGCGGCGGAGCGCGTCGCCGAGGACCAGGCGGGTGAAGGCGAGCACGAAGTTCTGGCCGCGGACGTACCAGGTCTTGCTGCCGAGCTCGGTGACCTCGTCGGGCGGCAGCGCGAGGAACTCGTAGGTGGCGAGCGCGGCGATGGGGTCGTTCGGGTTCGTCGTGGCCGGCGCCGTGTTGAGCGCGGCGCGAGGGTCGTTGGGGCCGTACATGTGGTTCGTCCTTACAGTCAGTCGTCCGGGCCGGGCGGGTACGAGGAGTGCGGACCGTCAGTCGTCCAGGCCGAGCAGGTACGAGGGGTTGACGCGGACTATCTGCCGCAGGTCCTTCTCCGGCAGTCCGAGGTCGAGCAGCGCGGACCCGACCCGGATGAAGGAGTCGACGGGCATCGGGCGGCCGACCTGGCCGAGGTCGGAGGCGAGCACGGTGTGCTCGGGCCCGACCCGCTCGATCCAGTCCATCAGCACTTCCGGACCCCACCGCACGTTCGCCACCTCGGGGTCGTACATGCTGGTCTCATGCTCGATGTAGGCGCCGAGCATGACGAACTCCCGGCACTGCGCCGGGTCGGAGCCGATCACGAAGTTCGGATGGCTGACCACCAGCCGCCGGACTCCGGCGTCGCGCGCGGCGGTGAAGACCTCCCTGATGTCGTCGGGTGCCATGTGCCCGGCGGAGAGCAGCGCGCCGGTCTCGGCGACGATCGAGATGACCTGGCCGACCTCGGGGATGAGCTCGCCGTCCGGGCCGCGTACGTCGACCTGGGTGGTGGTGAGGGGGATCGTCGGTTTGGGGAAGCCGCCGCCGGAGTTGTGGTGGTCGACGTGCGCGCCGGAGGAGATGGTGGGAAACCAGACACACCGCCCGCCCATCCGCAGGCACATCTCCACCGCGTGCGGGTTGATGCCGCCGACCTGGTTGTTCAGCGCGATGCCGCCGTAGACGGCGGTGCTCACGCCTTTCAGCCGGTCGCCCATCGCGAGGAGGTCCATCACCGTGTTGTGGTGGTGGGACTTCGCCAGGAAGGCGCGCATGCCCAGCCGCGCGCCGTCCTCGGCGGCCTGCACGTGGTCGAACCTGCGCGGCAGCGGGTTGGGCCCGGAGTGGCAGTGCAGGTCGACGAGGCCGTGCAGAACTCGCTCGATCGCGGGTGGGGTCATCGTTGTCCCTCCTGCGCGGTAGCCATCGACGAGGGCATGGCGACCCTTGACAGAAACACCACCACGATAGCATTGTTACAAATTACGGACTTACTGTACGATAAATGCGACTCGCTGTTCTGACAAGCACTTGTCCCGGCGAGATGTTCCAGCGCGACGACCTGCGCTGTCGCTCAAACCCGATTGGGGGCCACGTGCCGGAGGCGACCTATACCTGGGCGGAGATGATGGCGATCTCCATTTCGCACGAGATGGCCGACGGTGCCTTCGGCTCCGTGGGCGCCGCATCGCACATTCCCGCCGCCGGGCTGCGCCTGGCGCAGCTCACGCACGCGCCCAACCTGTCCTTCTTCTGCGGCGGCAGCGGCGCGATGAACCCGAAGATCCAGCGGCTGACCGAGTCGTCGGCCGACTACCGCAACCTCGTGACCAGCGAATACCACTTCAGCCTCGACGACGTCGTGGACTTCGAGACGGCGATGCGCTTCGACTTCGCGTTCCTCGGCGGAATGCAGATCGACAAGCACGGAAACCTGAACATGGCCATGATCGGCGACTGGGACAAGCCGAAGGTGCGCGGACCTGGCACCATCGGCCTGATCTTCCTCGGCGGCTTCAAGACCAGCTACATCTACACCCAGCACCACACGCCGAAGATCTTCGTCGACAAGGTCGACTTCGTCAGCGGCGCGGGCTGGCTCGACGGCGGCGACGCCCGCTCCAAGGTCTTCCGCCCGGAGTCCGACGGGCCCCGGCGGGTGTTCACCCCCCTGGGCGTGTTCGACTTCGAGCCGGAGAGCAAGCGGATGCGCCTGATCAAGGTGCACCCGTGGAGCAGCATCGAGAAGATCCAGGCCGCGACCGGATTCGAGCTGCTGATCGCCGACGACGTGCAGACCGTCGGCGCGCCCAGCGACGAGGAGCTCACCCTGCTCCGGACCCAGGTCGACCGCGACGGTGTGCTGCGCCGCTACCCGTCCGTGGCCTGAGCCCCCATGAGCTTCCACGATCGCCACGTCGTCGCCGACGGCTGCACGACCCACTATCTGGAGGCCGGGGACGGTCCCGCGCTGATCCTCCTGCACGGCGGCGAGTACGGCGCCTCCGCACAGCTCGCCTGGGAGAACTGCATCCCGGCGCTCGCCGAGCACCGTCGCGTGCTGGCGCTCGACTTCGTCGGCTTCGGGCACAGCGACAAACTTCGCGACTTCGGCGGCCAGCGCCGGCTCATGCGACGGCAGGTCGCCGGCGTGCTGCGCACCCTGCGGATCGACTCCGCGGACTTCATCGGTACGTCCCTCAGCGGACGGCTGCTGCTCGACATCGCCAACCGGCCGTCACCCGAGTGGCCGATCCGGTCGATGGTCGTGGTGGGCACCGGTCTGGCCGCCCCCGCGGCCGAGGCCCGCGCCGTGCTGGAGGACTTCGACGGCACGCTCGACGGCCTGCGTCCGTCGATGGACGTCCTCTTCCACGACCCGCGCTGGAAGGACAGCGAAGACTACCTGCGCCGCCGCCACGAGTACTGCATGGTCCCCGGGGCGTGGGAGACCGCCGCGGCGGGCAATCTGCGCGCGCCGGGACGTGACGGCGGCGAGCGACGGCCGCATGTCCGCCCGCCCGCCCGCGACTACGGGGGCATCACCGTGCCCACCTGTCTCGTCCGGGGGCGGCACGACCGGCTGGTGCCGGCGCCGACCTGGCAGGAGCTCGCGGCGCAGATCCCGGACGCGCGGACCGAGACGATCGACGGCAGCGGCCACTATCCGCAGATCGAGCGCTCGGCGGAGTTCGCCGAGGTGGCGCTCGGGTTCCTCGCGCGGACGAAGGCGGAGGCACGATGAGCGACCTCCACCTCGAGTCCGGCGGAGACGACGGCCCCGCGGTGCTCTTCCTGCACGGCTCCGGCGCGTCGGGAGCCGTCTGGAAACCGGTGCTGGAGCGGCTGCGCGAGCGCGGGACCCGATACCGGTGGCTCGTCGCCGACCTGCCGGGGCACGGCCGCTCGGGCCACCGCGACGACTACTCGCCCGAGGGGCACGCCGGCGCGGTGTCCGCCGCACTCTCCGGCGTCCTGGGCGAGAACGCGTCCCTGCACGTCGTCGGTCACTCTCTCGGCGGGCTGGTCGGGATGACCGTCGCGGACGGGACCCACGGCGTCACGGTCGAGTCCCTGACGGTGATCGCGATGAAGGTCGCCTGGACCGAGGAGGAGCTGACCAGGCGGTCCGCGACGGCCGACCGGCCGGTCCGGATCTTTCCCGAGGAGAAAGAGGCCCGCGAGCTGTTCGGGCGGATATCGGGTCTGCGAGGATCCGCGTTCACCGACGAGGACCGCGCCGGTGGGGTGACGGCCCGCGACGGCGGCTACGCGCTCTCCGCCGACCCCGGTATCACCAGGGCCGCCCCGGCCACCGGCCCCGAACTCGCCGCGCGCATGCTCACAGTGACCTGCCCGGTCGAACTCGCCTGCGGCGACCACGACCCCGGCATCGACCCGGCGGACATGGCCGAGGTGCTCGGCCATCAGGTCACCGTGCTGCCCGGCGCGGGGCACAACGTCCACATCGAGCGCCCCGACCTCATCGCCGACCTGGTCGAGCGGGCACTCGGCCGCTGACGAACGGACACCCATGCGAATCGAGAACCTCCTGCGGCAGAACGCGGTACGACGCGGCCCGCTGCCCGCAGTCATCTGTGACCAGGCCCAGCTGTCCTGGGCCGAGCTGGACATCGAGACCAACCGGCTGGCCAACGCGCTGATCGGGCTCGGATACCGCGCGCAGGAGCGGGTCGCGCTGGTGATGTCCAACTGCCACCACATCGTGACGGCCTTCCACGGCTCGTGGAAGGCGAACCTGATCACCGTGGGGATCAACACCCGGTTCACCGCGCCCGAGATCGCCAGGATCCTCACCCACTCGGGCGCGTCCCTCGTCATCTGCGACACCCCCGCCGCGGTCGAGGCCGCGAGAGGGGTGCCGAGCATCCGCGGCGTCTACACCATCGGCCTGGGCGACGACGACCAAGGGTCGTTCGTGAGCCTCGTCGCCTCCGGTGACCCGGGCGACGTGCCCGAGACCGGCACCGGCGGCGACCTGCGCTCGCTGCGCTACACCAGCGGCACCACCGGCGCGTCCAAGGGCTGCATGGCCACGCACGACCAGCAGCTCGCCAGCACGGCCAACTACCTGTGCGAGGTGAACGTGCCGCGCGGCGGCCCGACCTGGATCTCGGTGCCGCTGACGTTGGGGGTCGGCGCGTCCTTCGTGACGACCACCGCCTACCTCGGCGTCCCGCTGCTGCTGCGCCGGCGCTTCGACCCGGCCGCGTTCGTCGACGACGTCGACAGGTTCGGGGTCGAGCACGCCTTCCTGGTACCGACCATGCTGGTCGACCTGGTCCGGGCGCTGCCCGACCTCGACCTGCACCGCGCGAGCGCGCTCAAGCTGGTGGGGTACGGCGGCGCGTCGGTGTCCTGGAGCCTGATCCGATCCCTGGCGCAGGCGCTGGACCTGGAGTTCTACCACGCGTTCGGGGCGACGGAGGCGGGTGGTTTCGTGGCGTTGCTCACCCCGGACGACCACCGCAACTTCCTGCGCACCGAGGCCGCCTCCATCGTCCCGGTGGGCAGACCGGCCGCGTTCGCCGACGTCAAGATCTTCGACGCGGAGGACCGCGAGGTGGCCGTACGGGAGACCGGCGAGATGCGGATCCGCGCGACCAGCGTGTTCTCCGGCTACTGGAGCCAGCCGGAGGTGACCCGCGCGGTACTCAAGGACGGCTGGCTCCGGCTCGGCGACATGGCCTGGCGGGACGAGCGCGGCTACATCTATCTCGCCGACCGGGCACAGGGCGTGATCCGGTCGGGGGCGCAGAACGTGTACGCCGGCGAGGTCGAGGCGGTGCTGCAGGCCTGCCCCGGCGTCGCCCGCGCCGCGGTGATCGGGGTGCCGCACGAGCGGTTCGGCGAGTCGGTCAAGGCGCTGGTGCAGCGGGCGCCGGGTGAGGAGCTGACGGAGCAGCAGGTCCTCGACTACTGCGCGGAACGGCTCGCCGGCTACAAGCGGCCCCGCGAGGTGGAGTTCGTGACCGACCTGCCGGTCGACGAGGGCGGCAAGATCAGGAGAGCCGAGCTGAAGCGTGTCACCGAGGTGCGCCTGCTCGGCGAGGTGACGACCGGTGGCGACGCCGGTCCGGTTAAGGAGTTCAGGCGATGAGCGCGAACAAGGTGACGACCCCCGAGGAGGCGGTCGCCGGCATCCCCGACGGAGCCACGATCGCGCTGGGCGGCGTGCACTCCCACAACAGCCCGATGGCGCTGGTGAACGCGCTGATCCGGCGCGGGGTCAAGGATCTGGAGCTGATCCCGACGCCGAGCGGCGGCCCGCCGGTGGACATGCTGATCGCCGCCGGTTGCGTCCGGCGGCTGCACGTCTCCTACGTGGGGCTGGAGTTCCTCGGCATGGCGCCGAACTACCGCCGCGCCGCGGAGAGCCGGTCGATCGAGATCGTCGAGGCGGACGAGGCCTACATCGTCTACGGGTTCCGGGCCGGAGCCAGCCGGCTGCCGTTCCTGCCGCTGCCCGCGCTCTACGAGGGGACCGACCTGCCCAAGGTCAACAAGGACATCCGGTCCACGACCGACCCGTACACCGGAAAGACGGTGACCACCATCCCCGCCCTGCGCGCCGACTACGGACTGTTCCACGCGCAGGTCACCGACCGTAAGGGCAACGCGCAGGTCTTCGGCCAGCGGCGGTTCGAGGACGTGATGGCGAAGGCGTGCGACCACGTCGTCATCAGCTCGGACGAGATTCTGGACGAGTACGCCCCGGCCCCGGATCCGCGCCTGGTGTCCATCCCCGGCGCGATCGTCGACAGCGTCGCGCACGCGCCCTACGGCTCGCACCCGCTGTCCTCGCCGGGGCACTACGCCTACGACCGTGAGCAGTTGGTGGAGTACCGGGACCTCGCCGCCCAGGACCGGACCAAGGAGTATCTGGAGAAGTACGTGTTCTCGGTCGACGACCACCAGGAGTATCTGGACAAGCTGGGCGCCCGGCGCCTCCTGGGTCTCCAGCAGACGTTCCGCTGAACCGGACCCCGGGCCTCCGACAGGCGTTCCGCTGAACGGGAGACCCCGGGCCTCGGGCAGGCGTTCCGCTGAACCGGGCCCGCCCGCCCGGGGGCCTACCAGGAGTAGGCCTCCGGCGCGGGTCCGGGACCGGGGAAGATGGCGTCGAGGCGCTCGAGCGTCTTGTCGTCCAGGGACACCTCGAAGGCGCGGGTGGCGGCGTCGAGCTGGGCGAGGGTACGCGGCCCGATGATCGGCGCGGTCACGCCGGGCCGTCCGAGCAGCCAGGCCATCGCCACGTCGGCGGGGCTCTCGCCGAGTTCGTCGCACAGGTCCTCGAACGCCTGGATGGCGGCGCGGTGCCGGTCCAGCTTGATCAGTCGCTTGCCCCGGTGGGTCGCCACCTTGGCTCCGGGGAGCGGCGTGCCCATCCGGTTCTCCCGCTCCTTGCGCAGGATCCCGCCGAGCAGGCCGGCGTCGAGCGGCGACCACGGCATCATGCCGACGCCGTAGTGCGCGCAGGCGGGCAGGACCTCCAGCTCGGCGGTGCGTTCGAGCAGGTTGTAGATGGTCTGCTCGCTCACCAGACCGGGGCGGCCGCGCCGGGCGGCGGCTTCCTGCCCGGCGGCGATGTGCCAGCCGGGCTGGTTGGACGACCCCACGTAGACGATCTTGCCCTGGGTTTTGAGCACGTCCATCGCCTCCCAGATCTCGTCCCACGGAGTCGATCGGTCGATGTGGTGCATCTGGTAGATGTCGATGTAGTCGGTGCGCAGCCGCCGGAGCGACGCCTCGCAGGCGCGCCGGATGTGCAGGGCGGACAGGCCGGCGTGGTTCGGCCACTCGGACATCCGGCCGTACAGCTTGGTGCTGAGCACGGTGCGCTCACGGCGGCCCCCGCCGGTGGACAGCCACCAGCCGATGATCTGCTCGGTCAGTCCTTCGCCGAACCGCCAGCCGTACACGTCGGACGTGTCGATCAGGTTGATCCCCAGCTCGTGGGCGTGATCCATGATCTTGGACGCGTCCTCCTCGGTCGTCTGGGTGCCGAAGTTGTCGGTGCCGAGCACCAGCCGGCTGACCGTCAGACCGCTGCGACCGAGGTTGGTGAACTCCACGAGATCTCCTGATTCCATTTATCGGACGATGAGTCCTATATTTGAATTTTGATGGTAGCGTTCGTGAGCAGATGAGGTAAAGAGCACTGGTCCGGCAGGTAGTCACGCTTCTGACCGCACATGCACCTGGGCCACGCCACGGATCCGCCCAAGGAGTCTCCTCGATGAGCACAAACCTGTCCGAGCACCTCGCCGTCGCGGAGTTACCGGCGGCGCACAGCTTCGTCGGCGGGGCTCTGCGCGGTGGCGGCGGGACGGTCTTCACGACCCGTCATCCGGGCGACGGCTCGCCGATCGCCGAGGTCGAGGCGGCGACGGCCGACTTCGTCGACGAGGCCGTGGCCGGCGCGGTCGCGGCCCAGCCCGCCTGGGCGCGCACCTCCCCGCACGAACGCGCGCGGATCCTGCGGATGGCCGCCGACCTGATCGAGTCGCGGGCCCCGCGACTCGCCCACCTGGTCGCGCTGGACAACGGCAAGACGCTGGCGGAGGCGCGCGGCGACGTCTTCGTGGCGGCGGCCCACCTGCGCGGCGCGGCGGGCTGGGCGTCCGGCCTCGAAGGCATCACCCTGCCGGCGGACGGGTCCACGCTGCGGATGACCTTCCGGGAGCCGGTGGGGGTGGTGGCGGCGATCATCCCCTTCAACACCACCCTCATGTTCGCGGCGCAGAAGGCCGGACCGGCCCTCGCGGCGGGCAACGCGATCGTGATCAAGGCACCCGAGCTCAGCCCGCTCGCGGCGCCGGTGTTCGCCAGGATCCTCACCGCCGCCGGACTCCCCGACGGTCTCGTCCAGGTGGTCCAGGGCGCGGGAGAGGTGGGCCGCCGGCTGGTCGAGCATCCCGGGGTGAACATGGTGTCGTTCACCGGCAGCACCTCGGTCGGCCGGCAGGTGATGGGCTCGGCGGCGGACGGGGTGAAACGGGTGCTGCTGGAGCTCGGCGGGAAGTCCGCGAACATCGTCTACGCCGACGCGGACCTGGACGCCGCCCTGCACGCCACGGTCGGCGGCATCTTCCGCAACGCCGGTCAGCGATGTTTCTCCGGCTCCCGGCTCCTGGTCGAGGACCCGGTCGCGGACGCGTTCGTCGAACGGGTCGCCGACGTGGCGCGCTCGATCAGGGTCGGCGACCCGTTCGCGCCGGACACCCAGCTGGGCGCGCTCATCTCGGAGGGGGAGGCGGCGAGGGTCCGCGCGATGATCGACACGGCCGTGGACCAGGGCGCGCGCGTGCTGGCGGGCGGTGGCCGACCGGCCGGCGTCCATCCCGACGGCGCGTTCATCGCGCCCACCGTGCTGGAGATCCCCTCGGGACTGCCGCGGGTGCCCGACATCGTGTACGACGAGGTCTTCGGACCGGTCCTCACCGTCCAGCGGTTCAGCGGCGCGGAGCAGGCGGTCGCGCTCGCCAACGACTCCCCGTTCGGCCTGGTGGGCGGCTGCTGGACCCGTGACCTGGACCGGGCGCTCACGACCGCCAGAGCCGTGCGATCGGGCTATTTCTGGATCAACTCCTACGGGGCGCTGGCGCTGGACGCCCCGATCGGCGGCGTCGGCCTGTCAGGCGTCGGCCGAGAGCTCGGCCGGGTGGGGCACGAGGCCTACACGGAGCTCAAGACGGTGATCGTGGACACCGCCGCGGCCGACGCGCCCCGCTGGTACTGACCTGCAGCCACCCCGATCCGAGGAGTGATCCATGCCCGCTCACTACCGAGGCGCCGTCGTCCGAGAGGCGCACGGGCCGTTGAACGTCGAGGACATCCCGCTACGGGACCCGACCGGCGACGAGGTGCTGATCAGGGTGACCGCCTGCGGGCTGTGCCACAGCGACGTGCACTTCATGCACGGCACGTCGGGGACCGACTTCCCCTACCTGGTCGGCCATGAGGTGGCCGGTGTCGTCGAGGCCCTGGGGCCGGACGCGACGGGCGTCGTGGCGGGTGCCAGTGTCGTCGTCGCGCCGATGGTGGCCTGCGGGACCTGCAAGCACTGCCACGCGGGACGGCTCTCGGCGTGCGCGTCGCGGCTGCCCCGCCGGCCGAAGGTCGGCCTCGGTGACGGTGTCGCCGCGACCCCGGTGCTCGGCATCGGCGGCCTGGCCGAACGGGTCGTCGTACCCGCCCGGCAGGCGATCGCGATCGACCCGAGGGTGCCGCCTCGGATAGCCGCGCTGCTCGGCTGTGGCGTGCCCAGCGGCTTCGGCGCGGCGGTCAACACCGCGGAGACCGGGCCGGCCGACGACGTGGTGGTGATCGGATGCGGCGGCGTGGGGATCGCGGCCGTCGCCGGGGCCGCGTACGCGCGGGCGCGGCGGATCATCGCGATCGACACCAATCCCGGCAAACTCGCCGTCGCCGAGCGGTTCGGCGCCACCCACCTGGTCGACGCGTCCCGACAGGAGCCCGGAGAACGCGTACGCGAACTCACCGACGGCATGGGCGCGGACGTCGTCCTGGACGCGGTGGGCGGGCCCGCCACCTTCGCGACGGCGGACGGCCTGCGGGCCCCCGGCTCACGACTGGTGATCGTCGGCGCCCCGAAGCAGGGGGACCTGGCCGAGGTGCGGTTGAGACGGCTGTTCCTCACCGGCGGGTCGATCCGGGTCTCGATCTGGGGAGACTGCGTGGCCTCACGGGACCTGCCCCTGCTCGCGGGCCTCTATCTGGACGGCCGGCTGCCGCTGGACGAGTACGTCTCGGGCACGTTCGGCCTTGCCGACGCGCAGGAGGGTTACGACCGGTTGCTGGCCGGAGAGGCGCTGCGCGGCGTGGTGATCCCTTCGGACCGCAGTTGACAAGTTGACATGCACGAACAGACAATCAATTCAAATTCCGGACTACTTGTCCGATAATTGACACACTGAGGATCAGATGATGGCGACAGCCGATCTCCGCGCACCCCGCTCGCTCAACCACATCGCCTATCCGACGTGGGACTCCCAGGCGACGCACGACTTCTACACCGAGGTCCTCAAGTGCGAGCTGCTCACCGCGATCCAGCTGAACGAGGTGCCTTCCAGCGGAGCCCGCACCCCCTACCTGCACACCTTCTTCGGACTCGGCGACGGCAGCGCCATCGCCTTCTTCGAGGTCGACGACATGCCCAACCCCGGCCCCGACTCGGTGCCCTCCTGGGTGCGGCACATCGCACTCAACGTCGACTCCATGGAGGAGCTCCACGAGTGGCAGGCGCACTTCGCGGCCAAGGGCGTGGAGACGGTGGGCATCGTCGACCACGACGGGGTCTGGGAGTCCCTCTACCTCTTCGACCCGAACGGGGTCCGGATCGAGCTGACACTGCAGACCCGCCCCCTCGACGACGCCGACGCGCGCGCGGGCGTCGAGACGCTGCGGAAGTGGACCGCGCGCGGATAGCGCACGGCCACCGACCCCACCCCCGCCCCATCCGCGCTGATCAGGAGCCGCCTCGTGCTGTCCCGCGAACTACTCCCCATACCGATGACGCCCGGCGGACGCCTGGACATCAACTCCGGTGTCGCCCGGATGAGCGGGAAGATCTGGGCCACCCTCTGGAAAAACGATCTGCGGCCCCCCACGACCGCCGTGCTGATCGTGCATCCGGCGTCCAACTTCATCGGTCACTACGCCCTGGAAGAGCTCGCCCACCGCGGGGTGGCCGCGGTCGGGCTCGCCACCCGCTACGTCGGCAACGACTCCGCGCTCATCATGGAGAACTGCCTCCTGGACATCGGCGCGGCGATCCGGCACCTTCGCGAGCTGGGCTACCAGCGGATCGTCCTGGTCGGAAACTCCGGCGGCGGCGGCCTCGCCGCGCTCTACCAGGCGCAGGCGGAGAACCCGACCATCACCCACACCCCGGCCGGTGACCCCGTCGACCTCGCCGGCGCCGGGCTCATCCCCGCCGACAAGGTCGTCATGGCCATGGCGCACCCCGGCCGGGCGGTCGTCTACACCGAAGGGCTCGACCCGGCCGTCACCGACGAGCAGCGGCCCTTCGACCGGGACGACTCGCTCGACATGTTCAACCCCGCGAACGGGCCGGCCTACGGCGAGGAGTTCGTCGAGCGCTACCGCCGCGCCCAGATCGACCGCAACCGCCGGATCTCCGGCTGGGTCACCGAACAGCTCGAAGCGTTGCGCGGACACATCCGCGAGTCGGCGGACGGGGAGAAGGTCGCACCCGACGACCTGCCCTTCGTCGTGCACGGCACGGCGGCCGACCCCCGCTTCCTCGACCTCGCCCTCGACCCCTCCGACCGGCGGACCGGCACCCTGTGGGGCAGCCCCTGGGCGGCCAACTTCCAGCCGGCGTCGCTGGGTCACCTCACCAGCCTGCGCTCCTGGCTGAGCCAGTGGAGCTACGACCACAGCCGGGCCAACGCCTACGTCGCCCTTCCCCAGGTGCAGGCGCCCGTCATGGTCGTGTACGGATCGGCCGACTGCGCCGCCTTCCCCAGCCACGCCCGCACCATGTACGAGGCCGTCGCGCACGACAGGCGCGAGCTGGTCGAGATCAAGGAGGCGGACCACTACTTCCAGGGCCGCCCCGACCTGGCCAGGGTCATGTGCGACCACATCGCCGAGTGGAGCAACTGATGGGCACCCTCGACGTGGCCGTGGTCGGCGCCGGCCCGGTCGGGCTCACCGCGGCCCTCGCGCTGGCCAGGCGCGGCGCGTCCGTCACCGTCTTCGAGGAGAGCGACCGGCTCAGCACCGAGTGGCGGGCCTCGACCTTCCACCCGCCGACGATCGAGATCGCCCGCGACCTCGGCGTCGTCACGACGATGCTGGAGGCCGGCATCGTCGCGCGGAAGTACCAGGTGCACGACCGCCGCGACGGGCTGATCGCGGAGTTCGACTTCGGCACACTCGCCGACGAGACCGACTATCCCTTCAGACTGCAGCTCGAACAGTACAAGTACACCCAGATCCTCAAGGACGCGATCAGCGAATGTCCCGCCCCGGTCGACCTGCGGCTGGCCACGGGCGTGACGGACGTGCGTCAGGGCGAGGACGACGCGCTGCTGACCACCGCGTCGGGGGAGCAGGTCGCGGCCCGCTGGGTGCTCGCCGCCGACGGTGCGCGCAGCACCGTCCGCAAGGCGCTCGGCAGCTCGTTCGAGGGGCTCACCTACGAGCATCGCTATCTCGTGCTGAGCATCGACTATCCGGTGGAGACGCTGCTGCCGGGGATCTGCGACGTCAACTACATCGCCGACCCGGTGGAGCACCTGCTGATCCTCCGGGTGCCGGACGTCTGGCGGCTCGTCGTCTCGGTGCCGCCCCACGTCACCGGCGAGGAGGCCGTCTCCGACCGGTACGTCGCCGACCGGCTGCGCGGCGTCTTCGGCGACCACCCCGAGCTGCCGCTGCGCGAACGGAAGGTCTACTCCGTGCACCAGCGGGTCGCCGACACCTTCCGCCGGGGCCGGGTGCTGCTGCTCGGCGACGCGGCGCACGTCAACAGCCCCATGGGCGGCATGGGGCTCAACGGCGGCATCCACGACGCGTTCGACCTGTCCGTCCAGCTCAGCGCGGTGCTCCGCGGCGAGGCCGCCCCGGACGTACTGGACGCCTGGGCGCACCGCAGGCGCAAGGCCGCGGTCGAGGCGGTGCAGGAGATCACCCACCGCACGACCACCGCGATGGCCGAGCAGGACGAGTCGGAGCGGCGCAGGTTCCAGCTCCAGATGTCGGAGATCGTGGCGGACCCGCTGCGGGCCCACACCTGGATGATGGACGCCGCGATGATCTCCAACGTACGCGCCCACGACCTGCCGCCTCGGGCCCGATGACCGGCGTACCGAAGGAGACCCGATGGACTTCGAGCTGAGTGACGAACAGCGGGACATCCGCGACACCGTGCGCGCCTTCGTCGCCAAGGAGCTCCTCCCGCTCGAGGAGGACTTCCTCAGGCTGGTGCGCGAGGGCGGCGCGAGGCTACCGAGGGACGAGGAGCGCCGGCTGCGGGCCAAGGCGCGCGAGTTCGGCTTCTGGGGGCTCAGCACGCCCGAGGAGTACGGCGGGATGGCACTCCCCGCGGTCACCCAGTCGCTGATCCACATCGAGCTCGCGAAGACCTGCGTGCCCTTCCGCTTCGGCGGGGAGGCCGACAACATCCTGTACGGCGCGGACGCCGCCCAGCAGGAGGAGTACCTGAAGCCGACGATCGAGGGCGAGCGCCTCGGCTGCTTCGCGCTGACCGAGCCGGGCGCGGGATCGGACGCCGGGGCGATCAGCACGTACGCGCGGCGGGACGGCGACGACTGGCTGATCAGCGGCGAGAAGACCTTCATCAGCAACGGCGACGACGCCGACTACGCGATCGTCATCGCGCTCACCGACCGGGACAAGGGCGCCCGCCACGGGGCGACCGCGTTCCTCGTCGACCGGGAGGCGGGCTGGACCTCCTCGCCCATCAGCACGATGGGCAGCTGGCACCAGCCCGCCTCGCTCTCCTTCGACGACGTACGGGTGCCGGCCGGCAAGGTCCTCGGCGAGGTCGGCGGCGGCTTCCAGCTCGCCATGCGCTGGGTCGGCAAGGGACGTTACGTGATCTCCGCGCACTGCGTCGGCATCGCCGAGCGCTGCCTGACGATGGCGGTGGACTACGCCGGCCTGCGCGAGACCTTCGGCCGCAAGATCGGCAGGAACCAGGCGATCCAGTGGATGATCGCCGACTCGGAGACCGAGCTCGAAGCGGCCCGATGGCTCGCCCTCCGGGCCGCCTGGGACGTCGACCGGGGGGCCGACGCCAGACACGCGTCGGCGATGGCGAAGCTCTTCTGCACCGCGATGGTCGGCCGCGTCGTGGACCGGGCACTGCAGATCCACGGCGGAATGGGCTACACCAAGGAGCTTCCCCTCGAAGGCTGGTATCGCGCCGTCCGGGCGATGCGCATCTTCGAAGGCACCGACGAGGTGCAGCGGCTCATCATCTCGCGCGATCTGCTACGCGGTCACACCCGAATCGGAGGCCACCTTGCCTGATCCCATCCCCACCTCCTCCCCCGCCGACTCGCCCGCCGGCTCCCTCACCGGCTCCTTCACCGAGCGGAAGATGAGCATCGCCACGGCCCTGCGCGCCGCGGCGGAGGCCGCGGGAGAGCGGCCCGCGATGATCCAGGGCGACCGGTCGATCGGCTACATCGAGCTGGAGGCCCGCGCCGCCCGCCTGGCCGGGGTGCTGTCGGAACGCGGGGTCGGCGTCGGCTCGACCGTCGCGATCTCCCTGTACAACTCGTTCGCGTACCTGGAGACCATCCTCGCCGCGTTCAAGCTGGGTGCGCAGCCGGTCAACATCAACTATCGCTATCTCGCCCCAGAGCTGCACTACGTGCTCGACTACACCGACGCGGTCGCCTTCGTCTACGACACCGGCCTGGCCGACCAGGTTCGGCGGATGGACCACCTTCCCGGCCTGAACCTGCTCATGGAGGTCGGATCGGACGGCGAGCCGCCCGCACCGGCGCTGTCCTTCGAGTGGGCGGCCGAGCACGGCCCGGTCCACCGGGAGACGGACACCGACTCGCCGCACGGCATCATCCTGCTCACCGGCGGCACGACCGGCCGGCCGAAGGGTGTCGTCTGGGACCGCGACGGGCTGCTGGGCATCATCGCGTCGGTCTTCCGCCAGCACGGTATGGACGCGCCGAAGACACCGGACGACGTGCGGGCGCGGGTACGCGAGCTGCACGAGAGGTTCACCGCCCCCGTCGTGCTGCCGATGTCGCCGCTCATCCACGGCACCGGCCTGCTGCAGACACTGCGCTCCCTGTACGGCGGCGGCACGATCTGCTTCTGCACCTCCAAATCCCTCGACGCGGACGAGGTGTGGCGGACCGTGCAGCAGAACGCGGTCACCGAGATGGTCATCGTCGGCGACGCGTTCGGCCGCCCGCTGGTGGACTCCCTCGCCGCCGCCCAGAGCGCGGGCACGCCGTACGACATCGGCAGCCTGCGCAAGATGACCAGCTCCGGCGTCGTGTGGAGCGTCGGTGTCAAGCGGGAACTGCTGCGGCACGGCGGCGACCTCACCCTGATCGACAACATCTCGGCCTCGGAGGGCGGGCCCTTCGGGATGGCGATGGCACGCTCGGAGGCCGACCTGGTGGACGGGCGGTTCACCCTCGCCCCCGTCGCCCGGGTTCTCGACGAGAACGACGAGGACATCACCCCGGGCACCGGACAGATCGGCATCCTGGCCAGCGCCGGACCGCAGCCGGTCGGGTATCTCAAGGACCCGGACCGGACGGCGAGGGTCTGGCGGGTCATCGACGGCGTCCGCTACTCGGCGCCCGGCGACCTCGCCTCGCTGGACGCCGACGGCAGGCTGATCCTGCTCGGCCGGGGCGACGGCGTGATCAACACCGGGGGTGAGAAGGTCTTCCCCGAGGAGGTCGAAGAGGCGCTGCTCACCCACCCGAAGATCACCGACGCCGTCGTCGTCGGCGTTCCCGATCCCCGCTGGGGCCAGGTCGTGACCGCCGTCGTCGCCCCGGCGAGCGCGCTCGGCGACATCGAGGACGAGACACTGAGCCGGCACGTGGCCGAACGGCTCGCCGGTTACAAGCGCCCGCGCCGGATCGTCAGGGTGGACTCGCTCCCCCGGAGCCCGGCCGGAAAGATCAACCGCGCGTCGGCCCGTGACGTGGCGACCCGCCACCTGCAAGCAGAGGAGACAGCCTCGTGACCGGCATACCGTTCCCGATCGAACAGGGCCATGTGCGGGCCTTCGCCCGCGCCCTGGGCGAGGACGCCGACGTGGTCCCGCCCACCTTCCCGATCGCCTTCGCCCAGTTCGACCCGGACTGGGGGCTGCGGATGCGCCCCGACCGGCCCTGGAACGGCTCCGGGTCCGGACCCGGCGTGTCGTCCGGCGGAGGCGGCGGCCTGCACGCCGAGCAGGAGTTCGAGTACTTCCGCCCGCTCCGGATCGGCGAGACGCTGACGGCCCGCAAGCGGGAGGGAAAGACGTGGCAGAAGACCGGCGGGAAGGGCGTGCTCAACTTCGCCGAACGACACGTCGACTTCTTCGACGCCGAGGAAGAGCTGGTCGCCCGCTCGACCACGGTCTCCGTTACGGTCACCCCCAAGACCGACGACACCCCGGAGGCGGGCCGATGACCGTGACCACCGACCAGGAAGTGCGCCGGGTCGTCGTGACGGACCTCAAGCGGACGCAGATCGTGATGTACGCCGGCGCCGGCGGCGACTTCAACCCACTGCACACCGACGAGCCGTTCGCCACCCAGATCGCCGGCAACCCGACCGTCATGGCGCACGGGATGCTCACCATGGGCCTGGCCAGCCGCGTGCTGACCGACTGGTTCGGGCACGAGAACATCCGGCGCTACCGGGCCCGGTTCAAGGCGCCCGTCTGGCCCGGCGACACGATCACCGCGACGGCGACCGTGACCTCGGTGGAGACGGTCGACGGGCAGCGACGCGCCGAGCTCACCGTCTCGGCGGTGAACGCGGCGGGCGTGGAAGTGCTGTCCGGCACCGCCACCGCGATCGTCGCCGACGAGGGCGAGGCGACCGTGACGGACTCAGGCACCGCCACCACGGCCGGCTCCGACGAAGGTGAGGCGACGTGACGGACATGTCAGGCATCTCCACCGCGGTCATCTCCGACGAAGGCGAGGTGAGGTGACGTGATGGACATCGCCGCGCTCGACGCGATCGACGTGCACACCCACGTGCAGCTCTCCGTCCACGAGGCGCCGAAGCCGGGAAACGACAACTTCGCGGCGATGGCCGACTACTTCAAGGCCGGCGCGGTCAAGAGGTTCACCGTCCCCATGATCGCCGAGTACTACCGCGAGCGGAACATGGCGGCGATCGTCTTCGGCGTCGACTCGATGCACGTCAGCGGCCGGGAGCAGACGCCCACCAACGAGGAGATCGCGGAACAGGCGGCACTGCACGGCGACGTGCTCATCCCGTTCGCGAGCGTCGATCCGCATCGAGGCGCGGCGGGCGTGCGGACGGCCAGGCGGCTGATCGAGGAGTACGGCGTCCGCGGCTTCAAGTTCCATCCCACCACGCAGGGCTTCTTCCCGAACGACCGGATGGCCTACCCGCTCTACGAGGTCATCGCCGAGCACCGGCTCACCGCGCTGTTCCACACCGGCCAGACCGGCGCCGGTGCGGGCACCCCGGGCGGCGGCGGGCTGCGGCTGAAGTACTCCAACCCGATGCACGTCGACGACGTGGCCGCCGACTTCCCCGACCTGCGGATCATCCTCGCGCACCCGTCGTTCCCCTGGCAGGACGAGGCGCTCTCGGTCGCCATGCACAAGCCGAAGGTGTACATCGACCTGTCAGGATGGTCGCCGAAATACTTCCCGCCCCAGCTGGTGCAGTACGCGAACACGCTGCTCAAGGACAAGGTGCTCTTCGGGTCGGACTTTCCGATGATCACTCCGGAGCGCTGGCTGGCCGACTTCGCCAAGATCGACATCCGGGACGAGATCCGCCCGAAGATCCTCAAGGAGAACGCGGCCAAGCTGTTCGGACTCACCGGACAGTCGTGACGAAAGCCCCCGGCCAAGGAGGTCGCGATGCAGCACACCGGTCCCTTTGATCGGACCGTCGACGTCGTCGTACTCGGTCTGGGCGACGCCGGCGCGGTCGCCGCGGTGACCGCTCACGACGAGGGCGCGGAAGTACTCGTCATCGAGAAGCAACCCGCCGACGACCACCGGCCCAACAGCCGCTACGCCGCCGGTTTCTTCCTCGTGCCCGAGGACGTCGACGGCGCGGTCGAGTACCTGTCCGCGCTGTACGCGGTCAACGGCGAGCTGGCCACGATCGACCCCGACCTGATCCGCACCTGGGCGGAGGAGACGGCGGCCACCCCGGCCTGGCTCGACCGGCACGGCGGCAAGTACCTCAAACTGGACATCCGCGGCGAGCACCCCACCCTGTCCGGCCACGAGTCGATCCGCGTCTACAAGGCGCAGCCCACGAGCGGTCCCGACGGCTACACCGGCTGCCCGATGCACGGCTTCCTGCGGAGCCTGGTCACCGAGCGTGGGATCGAGGTCCGGTACGCGACGGCGGCCACGTGGCTGCTCACCGACGCGCGAGGCGCGGTCGTCGGGGTGGAGACCGACGGCGCCGACGGGGTCCGACGGATCGGCATACGCCGCGGTGTCGTGCTCGCGGTCGGCGGCTACGAGGCCGATGAACGGCTCAAAACACACTACCTTCCGGTCACTCCGGTGCATTTCTACGGCACCGAGCACAACACCGGGGATGGCATCGTCATGGCGACGGAAATCGGCGCCGAACTGTGGCACATGAATGTTTGGCCAGGGCATTTCGTCGCGAGATTCCCCGGCGACGGATACACCGGGGGAACGGCCGTCGATCTGTGGGGATCAGGCCGGTTCGGACCGGCCGAGGGCGAGCCCGCACCGGGTTCGATCTTCGTCGACGGGTCGGGCCGGCGATTCATCCGCGAACCGGGAAAGCAGCACGCCGCCCATCTGGCGCTTTTGGCGATGGACGCCGATCAGCTCACTTACCCGAGGATTCCGACGTGGTGGATATTCGATCAAGCCCGTTTCGAGCGGGCGACGCTGGTCCCGACCTACTCGGGCCCCGCCGGACCGGTGCGAGACTACGCCTGGAGTGCGGACAACGAGGCGGAACTGCGGCGTGGCTGGATCCATTCGGCCAGGTCAATCCCTGATCTGGCCCGATCCTGCGGGCTGGATCCGGTCGTGCTCGAGCAGACGGTCTCCCGCTACAACCAGCACTGCGCGGCGGGCGTCGACGCCGACTTCGGCCGCGACCCCGTCACGCTGACCCCGCTCGGCGGCGACCGCTATTTCGCGGTTCCGCTATGGCCGGGCGGCTCGCATACGGTCGGCGGTCCGCGCCGCGACGCGAAAGCACGCGTGGCCGCGATTCGCGGAGGTTCGATAGACAATCTCTACTCCGCCGGTGAGCTAGGATCAATACACGGACTGCTTTATCCGACAGGCGGCGGCAGTATCGCCGAATGTCTCGCGTTCGGCCGGATAGCCGGACGTAATGCCGCAGCCGATCGGACCGTCATAAGTTGACTCTCATGCGACAAGTGACATCGGCTTTGTTCAATATAGATACAGTGCGCATTAGGAAAACCGACAGCGGTGGAGGTGGCTCGGCGTGAGCGCTGGAGATCGCGCCGGAGACGGCGCCGGTCAGGGCAGCGGATCCCAGACCTTGGATCGCGGCCTGAGGCTATTGGAGTTGCTCGCCGCGGAAGACCGCGACATGACCGTCGCGGAGCTGGCCACGGCGCTGGGCATGCACCGGCAGGCCGTCTATCGGCTGCTCACCACGCTCCGCAGTCACCGCCTCGCCGCCGAGGGCAGTTCGGGGCGCTACCGGCTCGGGCTGGGCGTGATCCAGCTGGCCCGGCAGGCCAACCCGCAGCTCCAGCGCGCGGTCATCCCTTACCTGCGCACGCTGGCCGAAGAGCTCGGCGTCACCACGCAGTGCGTCATGTCGGAGGGGGCCGACGCCGTGGTGCTGGCGGTCGTCGAGCCGTCCGACGCGATCTTCCACCTGTCCCAGCGCAGCGGTGCCCGGCATCCGCTCGACCAGGGGGCGAGCGGCCTCGCCATCATGCTCGCCCGGCCGCCCAGGGCCGACGACCCGGCCGCGGTCGTCGAGGCGCGTAAGTGCGGATACGCGGTGTCGCGTGGAAACCTGACACCGGGCGCGGTCGGCATCGCCGTGCCGCTCTACGACGGCGAGGGACGCTCACTCGAGGCGAGCCTCGGCATCGTGTCGATGGTCGACCTGGACGTCGAACACACCGCCAAACGCCTCCTCGCCACCGCGAAGGAGATCACCACCCGGGAGTGACGGGCTGTCCCCGAGTCAGGACGCGGTGGCGGCACGCTCGGCGGCGCTGCGTTCGACGCAGAACTCGTTGCCCTCGATGTCGGCGAGGGTGACCCAGCCGGTGCCGTCGGGACGGCGGCGGTCGGCGACCAGGGTGGCACCGAGGGAGAGCAGGCGCTCGACCTCCTCGTCGCGAGTGCGGTCGGTGGGCTGGATGTCGAAGTGGATCCGGTTCTTGACCGTCTTGCCCTCGGGGACGGCGATGAACAGGATCGAGACGCCCTCCGTCTCGACCAGTGCCTCGGGGTCACCGGGGTGGTCGTCTTCGCCGATCTTGGTGTTCAGCACCTCGGCCCAGAAGGTTCCGAGCCGGTAGGTGTCCGCACAGTCGACGCTCACGTGGTGCACAAGAGAAGCCATGGCCGACAGTATGCCCGTCCCACTTCGCAGGCAGACCCCGGCGATCTTGAGGCCGTAACGGCCGCTCGGGCGCCTCGTCGGGCTCCGCGGCGCGTTTCCAGACAGTGGTGCCCGAGCTTCGCCGGTCGTGTGGTGGCCGTCCGGACGACGAGGGCCTCCTCGTCGTGAGGGGCCACGGAGATTCCGGCCGACACGCACCGAAGAGGGCTGAACAGGCGATATGACCGTCTCCACCCCGGAGACCGGCATCGCCGCCGCCCGCGGAATGTCGACCGCATGGGGACGAATTTCTGATAACGAGATATTGACATCCCGCCTTGCGAACCCTGACACTTTGCGGAAATGCAATAGAAACACGAATGCGACTCGATCGTCGGACCTTCATCCAGAACCGATCGCCCCACCGCCAAGCCCACAGGGACGAGATGCACGCAGAGATGTTATCGCTAACAATTCTCCGTGCGTCCGCCGATACGCCCCCTTACCTCTGAGCCCAGCCGTGAGCGCGCAGCTGTGATGTCGCCCCTCGCCGTCTCCTTACTGATTCCCGGGAGGGACGCCCCCAGTGTCCCTCCGTCTCCAGTGATTGGACATTCATGGCACTGATCATGGCGTCTGATGGTTACTCATCAGGGCAGTCGCGAAGCGCTCGGTCGTTGCGCCGACTACTGATCGCCCTCGTGGTGACCGCGCTCACCGCGGCGACAAGCCTCGTCGTCTCCGCGCCGCCGGCCAATGCCGAAACCAGCCAGTTCCGAGGCATGAACTGGGCCGTGCTGGGTGACAACTTCAGCACCGGCACGCTCGTCGTGCAGGGACTGAGCCAGTCCGACAGCAACGCGACGGTTCGCGCCAAGGCCAACTCGCTCTACGACCACATGGAATACATCATGGGCATCAACACCATCCGGTTGCCCATCAACACGCACACCGTGGCCAACACGACCTGGTGGAACTCCTACCGCGGCGCCATCGACGCCGCCGCCGAACGCGGATTCAAGGTCATCCTGGCCTACTGGGAGGACGGCGCCGCCTCCAACGGCAGGATCACGAATCTCACCGCCTGGAACACGATGTGGTCCAGCGTGATCAACACGTACGGCTCGAACAGCAATGTCTACTTCGAGCCGATGAACGAGCCGCACGGCTACTCGTCGACGGAGTGGCGCAACGTCGCGGCGAACTGGCTCGGCTATCACACCTCGGCGGTGCCCGGCCGGGTGCTCATCGGCGGCACCGGCTTCAGCCAGGACCTGCGGGACATCTGCAACGACAGCCGCTTCAACTCGACGCTGCTGTCCTTCCACTACTACGCCTTCTTCTACGGCCCGATGACCTACGACGAGTTCCGAAGCCACATCCAGACGCGTCTGGGCAACTGCGCCCACCGCGCGGTGGCGACCGAGTTCGGCGCGCCGATGTCCACCGGCCTCAACTACAGCGACCCGACCAGCACCGACAACTTCGTGCGCTACCTCCGCGCCATGGCCCAGGTCATGCGGGACAACCAGATGGGCGGCACCTACTGGCCCGCCCTCGGCGGCAAGCCCGGCACCATCGGCTACGACTGGTACTCGATGTACGTCATGGGCGGCAGCGGCACCAACCTCAGCGTGACCGTCCGCAACGGCCACGGCGCCAACCGGGTCCGGTACGCCTGGGGCGACGCCGTCGGCGACGTCACCCCTCCGCCGACGGTGACCTACAGGATCAACGCGCGCCACAGCGGCAAGGCCATGGACGTCCAAGGAGCGAGCACCAACGACAGTGCGCGCGTCGGCCAGTACACCTACAACGGCAACGCGTGGCAGCAGTGGCAGTTCCAGGACGTCGGCAGCGGCTACTGGCGCATCGTCAGCCGCCACAGCGGAAAGTGCCTTGACGTGGTGGGCGCCTCGACCGCCGACGGCGCCGAACTCGTCCAGTACACCTGCGGCCTCGGCAACAACCAGCACTTCCAGATGGTCAGCAACGGCACCTACTTCCAGCTCCGGGCACGACACAGCAACAAATGCGTGGACGTGCCTGCCGCATCGACCGCGGACGGCGTGATCCTCAAGCAGTATCCGTGCAACAGCGGTACCAACCAGCAGTGGTCGCGCACGGCCGTCTGACGATCGTCTCGACGTGAAGGTGGCCCCGGCGAACGCCAACCTCAGCAGGTGCGGAGCATGTTGAGCAGGGCCACCTTCTCCTTGCGGGTCACGAAGAGCCGATAGTGGCGCTTCACCGTGATCCACGAGGTCGCGTACTGACACCAGTGGGCGCGACGTTGCGGGCGCCAGCTCTGCGGACCTTTGCCGCCCTTGGCGATGTTGGCGGAGTGGCTGACGGTGAGCAGTTCGGGGCGGACCAGGTCGTTGGCGAACGCGCGCCGCTTGGCCTGACTCCATCGCTTGGCGCCCGAACGCCAGGCGTAGGCGAGCGGCACCAGGTGGTCGACGTCCACGTACTTCTCGCTCTTCAGCCACTTGCCGTCGTACGGGCTGTACCAGCGCCCCTTGACCGGGTGGCAGGCCGCGTTGCGGCGCACGTTCCGCCCGTCGCGGGCCAGGACCAGCTCCCGCGTGTTGCACCTGCCCTTACGGTGCGCCGATCGGGACTGGAACCGCTCGCGGCTGTAGCCCCGGATGGACAGCGGCCTGGCGACCTTGAGCTGAGCCAGCATGCGCCGGGCGAGGGCCGCGGACTCCGCCTGTGATCGTTTACGCGGTTCGGCCGCCGCCTGCGGGGTGGTGAGGACGGCGGTGATCGGAACGAGCACGAAGGTGAGTACGGCGGTGTGCGCTGCACGTCTCAGGAAGATCATGACTTTACCTATACCCGACGACCTCCCCGACCCGGCAATCGGCAGGAACGGCCGGGCCCGGTCGAAGACACGGCTCACGCCGATCAGGTGGCCGTATCCGGTCAGCGGTAACCCGCTGAGCGAACTCGGGCGTCACACACGCACCACCGCGCAACGGGAGAAGCAATGACCTATCCGCCACAAGGCCCCTACGGACAGCAGCCACAGCCCTACGGATACGGGCCTGTCCAGATGACGACCGTGCGCGAACGCGGCTTCAACCCCATCACGTTCATCGTCCACGCCTGCCTGTGGTTCTTCGTCCACTGGTGGGTGACCATCCTCACCCTCGGCTTGTGGCTCATCGTCGCCATCCCGGTCACCTTCATCGGGTGGCGGGTCACCCGCACCATCCCCGTCCAGCATGCGCCCGGTTACCACCAGCCGCCGCCGTACGGTCACTAGGACCTGTTCAAAGAGCGTGCAGGTGAGCCCGCCGGGCTCTCGCTCACCGGGCTGGAGGATTTCTTCCGGACCGACGCACCGAGCACGAGCAGCAGCAACCCCGCCGAGGCCCATGCGGCCCAGTCTCCCAGGACGGTGTAGAGGGTGGCCGAACCCTCCTGAGGCAGGGTGGCCATGACCGTGGTCATGCCCGTCATGTAGGTGTGCCGCTCGGTCAGGATCCGGCCGCGGTCGTCGCTGACCGTGAGCCATCCGCCGCGTGCGGCGCGGGCCACCGCCAGGCCGTTCTCCACTCCGCGCACCACCGCCATGCGGCTGTGCAGCCACGCGTCCTCGCCGAAGTCCCAGGCCGGCGCGAGCAGGGCGGCGGCACCGGCCTTGCTGTACTCCCTGACCAGGCCGGGGAAGTCCAAATCCTTACAGATGATGAGGCCGAGCCGATTGCCGTCGAGGAAGGCCAGGCCGGTGCCGGGCCGGAATCGGCGCTCCACCCCGGGGATCATGTGGTGCTTGTCGTAGCGCACGCCGGAGGGATAGCTCACCGCGCTGTTGGTCTCCATGGCGATCCCCGCGACCACCTCCACACCCGGGCGCGCGAACGGCAGGTCGACGGTCTTGAAAACCTTCTCGGGCAGCACCACGATCTCCGCCCCGCGGGCCACCACGGCGTCCACGGCCTCGCCGTACCGACGGACGAGTTGCTCGGAGTCGTCCGTCGCGACCAGCGCGACCTTCCGCCCCCCGGTGTCGGCGGGCGTCGCGAGCCGTACGAAACCGTGGCCGAGCGTGAGCGCGACCAGCACACCCGAGACCATCGCCGCGCGTGGCCGCAGGACCGCGACGGAGGCGGGCACGAACAGCAGGAGGAAGGTGATGCCCCAGACCCCGGTGACCGAGGCGGTCTGCAGCACGGGCAGGACGTCGGCCTGCGTGTACGCCAGGCTCCACCAGGCCCCGTGCGGCGCGGCGAGGCTCATGACGTACTCGGCGGTGACCCAGACGGCCGGTACGGCCGACGCCGCCAGGAGCGGTCTGCCGCGCACGATCAGGGTGCGGAAGAGCAGCACGCCCAAGCCGTAACAGAGCGCGGGGCCGGCGATGAAGGCGGCTGCCAGCGCGGGCGGCATTTCAAGAGGTCCGGTGAAGTACGGCCACATCCGCGCCTGGCCGACGAGCCAGACCAACGTCCCCGCGAAGAAAGCCGTACCCCCGCCCGCCCGGCGAGCCAGGAACAGGACAGGGAGCGGCGCGAGCCAGGTGAGCCACCAGACGGGATGAAGACCGGTGCCGAAGTGCGTCAGAACGGCGGAGGCGAGGGTGAGCAGGATGCGTTCCATGCCGATGATCGTGCTTTCCCCCACCCCGCGGGCGCGTCACTCGCGGGTGTGATCTCCGTTGTCACTCCTGCCGGCGACCACCAGCCCGGACTCGTAGGCGAGCACCACGGCCTGGACCCGGTCCCGCAGGTCCAGCTTGGTGAGCATGCGGCTGACGTGTGTCTTGACCGTGTGCTCGGTGACCACGAGCGCGGCGGCGATCTCCGCGTTCGACAGGCCGTGCGCGACCAGCCTCAGCGTCTCGCGCTCGCGTTCGGTCAGCGCGTCCAGCCTGGCCGTCAGCCGGGGGGCGACGCCGTGGGCGGGTCTGCGCACCAGGTCCTCAAGCAGCCTCCTGGTCGCCGCCGGAGCCAGCAGGGCCTCACCCGATGCGACGGTACGGACGGCGTAGGCCAGTTCGTCGCGCCGGATGTCCTTCAGCAGGAAGCCGCTCGCCCCCGCCCGGACCGCGTCGTAGACGTACTCGTCGAGATCGAACATGGTCAACACGAGTACCTTGGCGGCGGTGGTGGCGCAGATCTCCCTGGTCGCCTCGATGCCGTTCCTGCCCGGCATGCGCACGTCCATCAGGACCACGTCCGGCCGGAGCCGCCGGGCCGCGGCGATCGCCTCCCCGCCGTCGGCGGCCTCGCCGACCACCTCCATGTCCGGCTGCGCCCCCAGGATCAGCCCGAACGCCGCACGGAAGAGGTCCTGGTCGTCGGCGATGAGCACCCGCAACATGCGGCTATTCAAGCGGAAATTCGGCTCTCACCGTGAACCCCCCGCCCTGCCCCGCCTCGGCCCTGAGTGTCCCGCCGCATGCCGCCGCCCGTTCCCGCATCCCGGCCAGCCCGTACCCGCCGCGCTCGCCCGGCCCTCGCCCGTCGTCGGTGATCTCCACCGTCAGGCGCTCCCCCCAGGTCAGAGCGAGGTGGACGGCACGCGTACCGGCGTGCTTGCGCACGTTGGTGAGCGCCTCCTGAACGATCCGGTAGACAGCGGCCTCAACGCTTTCGGCGACCGGGCGCGGGGTACCGGCGGTCGTACTCACCACATCGAGACCGCCGCGGTCGAGCAGCGCGGGGAGGTTGGCCAGACGTGGCTGGAACAGTGACTCGCTCAGACGCCCGTCGTCATGGCCGCACCCCGGCCCGCCACCTTCGCCAGGGGTCCGCAGCGTGGTGAGCACCCCCCGGAGCTCGGCCAGCGCACCTCTTCCCATGTCGGCGATCGCGTCGAAAACCGCTTCGGCCTTGTCCGGGTCGCCGCGCACCACCACCGGCCCGGCTTCGGCCTGGACCACCATCAGCCCAACGGAATGGGTGATGATGTCATGCATGTCGCGCGCGATCCGAGTGCGTTCCTCGGCCGCCGCCGCGATGTGCTCCTGCTCCAGCCGCCGCGCCCGCTCGGTCAGCTCGGCGGCTCGCGAGCGGCTCGCCCTGACACTGGTGCCCAGCGCGTAGGCGGCCACGAAGGCGGTCCCCACCAGCCGGAAGGTTTCGTCGTTCTCCCCCGGCAGCACCAACGAGGTCCCCACCGTCGCCACGATCGCCGGAATCGCCGCCAGCCTCTTCCAGGTGGGACTCAGGTCGGCGATCGTGTAGACGGCCAGCAGCGGCCCGAAGGGCAGCAACGGCTTCTCCCATGTCACCAACACCGACATCGCCGCCCCGACCACCACCGCCACCACCATCGGCGCCCGCCTGCGCCACCCCACCGGCACCGACGCCAGCAGCCCCAGCCCGATGATCCACCACGGATCGGGATCGGGCAGAACGAGCGGCATCACCGTGGCCAGGACCACGCCCACCGCGAGCGCCCCGTCAACCACCCTGTCGGTCCGGCCCGCCGCAAACATCCGCCCATTATCCGGATCCGTCCGCCCACTGCCCTCACTCTCAAGAGTGATCATTCTCGCCACGCAGCCGGCAGGGTCCTACCCCTTGGTCCGGGTCCCCCTGCTGGGAGGGCTACGCGTCAGACCCCAATCGGTGCCGCACGAATTCTGGATGGGCATCGCCGACATCGATGCTGTTCTCATCAAGAGCGTTGGCGATGTCAAAACGACCGGCATCGAAGACGAACTCCACAGCGAGGGTGCCGTCCGCCAGGTCATGACATGATGGCCGCCACTCGAGCAGAGCGACTTCGCGCAGTTCCAGGCCGACGAACGGCTCAAGCCGCTCGTCGGCGCTGGACCACACCGGGGTGAACTCGAACCACTCCCAGCCACTGATGGCGACCGTCGTGTCGATGGTGTTCCAGCCGATCGACAGCTCATCGAGCTTCGAGTGGCAGATCTCGACCTGGACACCGTCGAAGTCCAGGACGATCGGGCATTCGGCGTACCAGTCCCCGTCCTCGACAAAACGTACGAGCGCGAATCCCGTCAGACGTCGGCCACCAAGCGTGGCCAGACCTGGCCCGTGTCGCTCACGGACGGCTTCGAGTCCGACGAGAAAGGTCGGCTCGAAGCCGGAAATCCCCATCATGTTAGGCAATTGTCCAGGCTCCTCACGGAACCGGCCGGTCGATCCGTCGTGACCGAAGGCGAACCGACCGAAACACCTGGAGCCCAATAGGCTCCTATCATGATCCGCGCTGTGGTCTTCGACGTCGGCGAGTGCCTGTCACCCGTCGACAGTGCTGATCACACCGTGATCATGTAGGCCGCTTATTGACCGTGGCGCAATCCACGTTCGCGCTCGTGCGCTCGCCGTTCTGGTTCTTGAGCACCCATATGCCCTTGTTGTTGAAGCGAATCCATGCCTCGTCATCATTAAGTCCCCGTATCCAGCCGGCGGACACGCCACCGAATATCCGCACACCCTTGTCCTGTTCCAAGAACTGGATGTATCCCTTGCCCTCGCCTGCTCCGTTGACTTGGCTGGTGGTCACGCTGTTCACGTCGGCTTTGTCAGCGAACACGGTTCCCCAGGTTTGTCCGGCCCCCTTGCGCACGTTCAGCCCGTCCTTGGGGAAGCTGATCCACCCGTCGTCGGCGCTTCGTCCTTGCACCCACTCGGTGTTCACGCCGTTGAGATCGGCCTTGTCAGCGTGCACAGTCCCCCACGCCCCACTCCCCTGACGGACATCAAGCCCATCCTTGGGAAAAGTAACCTTCCCATCGTCGGCGCTCCGCCCCTGCACCCACTCAGTGTTCACGCCGTTGAGATCGGCCCTGTCAGCGTGCACAGTCCCCCACGCCCCACTCCCCTGACGGACATCAAGCCCATCCTTGGGAAAAGTAACCCTCCCATCGTCGGCGCTCCGCCCCTGCACCCACTCAGTGTTCACGCCGTTGAGATCGGCCCTGTCAGCGTGCACAGTCCCCCACGCCCCACTCCCCTG
>NZ_JBIAYX010000002.1:596916-606121 GCF_042898365.1 Streptosporangium sp. NPDC000509
CCTGACGGACATCAAGCCCATCCTTGGGAAAAGTAACCCTCCCATCGTCGGCGCTCCGCCCCTGCACCCACGCGGTATTCACACCGTTGAGATCGGCCCTGTCGGCCGTCACCGTCCCTTGCCCGCCGGAGTCATTGAAGATCTCCACCCCTGTGCCGGTGAAGGCGACGCGTCCCTTGTTCGTCGTTCCCTGGACCCAGGGGGTGTCGATGCCGGTCGTGGCGGTGAGGGTTTCCAGGACGGGATGGCGTACCTGCACGGTCGTGGTGAGGAAGTGCTGCTTTTGAGTGGTCGGGTCGGTGGCGACCAGGATGTAGGTGGTAGCGCGCTTCGGGGCGTCGGTCGGCGACCAGGTACGCGTGCCTGGGGTGATGGCCGATTGCCCGCCGGGGAAGCGAATCTCGTAGCTGAAGTCGTTGGACCCGTCCCAGCTCAGAGTGAGGCCATCTCCGGTGTCCAGCATGGTTTTGTCCGGGCGGAAGTCGCGCGGTGCCGGAATCTCCTTGGGAGCGGCCTTCACCACCGGCACGGCCGCGTCGCTGACCTGCCATCCTCTACCGGTTCTGACGGTCTCGGTCACCATCAGAACGACCACACCTGCAGTGGGAGCGACGGTGACGTTTTCCAGTGTCAGCACCATGTGGTCGCCAGGTGCGAAAGCTTCTAAACGACCGCTCTGGGTGGTGACCTGGAAGACGTCGGCGCCTTGCTGCTGGACGATCACTGGCTGAGTGGCTGCCTGGGAGCTCGACTGGGTATCGGTGTATTCGCCCTTCGGGTTGATCGCGTTGATGTTCTGGGTGAGATGGCCGGCACCGTCGCCAAGGGGCACCTTCACCTCGATCCTCAACCAGGGCACCGTCTTCCCGGTGTTGGTGACCATCAGATACAGCGTCCCCGTGGACGGAGAGCGCCCGTTCACTGACGCCTCCAGGGACGTCGGGTCGGTGAGGATGGTGTAGGTCAGCGCAGTCAAGATCACGACTCCTTCTCTTGGCAATAGCACAGGTCGATGCCCTGCTCACTGTGAGAGGACCTGGCCGGGCAGAACAGGCGGCGGCACGGCTGAGGTGTCTGGAACCCGCCGTATGTGACGCACCGCAGAAAAGCACCCTCCTAGATCCAAACGCCAGGGCAGGAGTACAGCAAGAGCATTCAAGGTGGCCATAACGGGGCGCTTCAGCAATATCCTCGGCGTCTTGACAGGCATTCGGGCCATGCTCTGATGGCCGCCCCGCGAACACCTGCCGGCCGCGATAAGCGCGGTGATCGAGTCCGTGCTGAAACGATGGACGGCATTTCACCTAGCGGATCTACTGGTGCTGACATCTGGCGGAGCCAGGCCGAATGGGATAAGAATTCCAAGATCAGAGCTTGGAGGTTGTTCCTGTGGTGTCCACGGATGTGCCGTCTCAGCCACCGACGGTGGCTGCTGAACGCCCCCGGCCGTGGCGGCTTCAGTCGCAGGGATACGTGGCCGTCCTCGGCGGGGTTGCCGCCGTCACCGTCATCGCACTGATGAACGCCGCTCGCCTCGATGTACCGAAGAGGGGCAGAGTACTCATTGCCGGTGCCGGCCTTCTCGGACTGATCGTGGATGTCGTCATGATCTGGGATGCCAGGGTGAGCTCCGACGCCTACACCGTGTTGTCGGTGTTGCTCGCACTGGTCGTTCACATCGTTCAAGCGGGCGTGCAGAGACCACACGATCGGGGGGCCTTGCTGCTGTCCAGAGGGAAAGATCATGCGCCGATGTGGCTAGCGGGTGCAGCCGCCATCCTCGTCGGCGGCGTACTCCACTACTTCATGCTGACCACGCTCGGAGGGTGACGGGAGCCAAGCCTGTCGGCAAGAAGCTCAAACGATCAAGAAACGACGAAGGCCTCTGATGGCGTAATGCCTGATCAAGGGCCTTCTCAGCTGTGTGCGGCCGGAGGTACTCGAAACGCCAACCTCCTGATCTGTAGACCTGAGCAAAAAAGTTCGCCGAAGTTCACAGAGGTTCACCGTTCCAGCTCATGAACCCCGGCGAACGTCAACGGACGCCTACAAACTTCTTCGCGCTGACCCGCCGCTACAGGAAACCGCGCTCCGCGCTGGGAAAACGAGCGGATCATGCAATACGACGGCACCCCGCTGGCTTACCCTCCGAAGTGTGGTCACGACTGTGGTATTCGACATCGGCGAGACGCTGGTTCGCGATGACCGGTACTGGGGGTCCTGGGCCGACTGGCTGAACGTTCCCCGCCATACCCTGTCCGCCCTGGTCGGTGCGGTAACAGCGCTGGGCATGGACAACGCGGAAGCGGTCCGTCTCCTGCGACCGGGCATCGACCTGCATGCGGTGCGCCGGGCTCGCGAGGAGGCGGGCCAGGGCGAATATCTCGACGAAAGCGACCTGTACCCCGATGTGCGGCCCGGGTTGCAAGCCCTGCGCGACGCGGGGCTTCGTGTCTGCGTCGCCGGAAACCAGACGACCAGGGCCGGCGACCTCTTGCGAGGGCTGTCGATCCCCGCCGACGTGATCGTCACGTCGGAGGAATGGGGGGTCGCGAAGCCCGATCCTGGATTCTTCGATCAGGTCGTTCGGCTCGCCCAGGCTCCTGCCCACGAAACTGTGTACGTAGGTGATCATCCTGCGAACGACATCATCCCTGCGAAAGCTCTCGGCCTGCGCACGTGCATGATCCGGCGTGGCCCCTGGGGACATCTGTGGGGCGCCGACGAGACCGTGCTGAACGCGGTGGATTGGCAGATCGACAGCATCACGGAACTGCCATCTGTCCTGGCTGGATGAACGGAGCCGAGATGCCCCGCAAAGCCTCCGGCGAAGGTCCCGGCAGTCACATAGCCGCGATCCGCAGCGCACGCCGCATGACCCAAGAAGAACTCGCCCTGGCAGCCCACATCTCCCTCAGTCTGCTCCGGAAGATCGAGCAAGGCACCCGTACCCCCAGTGACCCCGTCCTGGACGCCGTCGCCGCGGCGTTGAGCGTTGACCCCTCCCGGCTGCTGGGGAACTCCAGACGCCTCGACGGTCGCGTCCACGCCGCGATCCCCGCGTTTCGCGAGGTCATCGCCACCTACGACATTCCCGACGAGGGTCCGGTACGTCCCATGCCCGCGCTTCGAACAGCCGTCACCGGCGTAGTCCAAAAGCGCCTGAGCGCCCAGTACGTGCGACTGTCGCAGACCCTGCCCGAACTACTCGGTGAGCTCATCCGCGGGATGCACGCGCCAGGCGATCCAGCAGACATCTCGGCACTGCTGGTGGCCGCCTACCGGGCAGCCGATGCGGTCGCCTACAAGTACGGCTACCTCGATCTGTCGGCTCGGTTGATCGAGTTGATGCGCCAGACTTCGGCCCTCGCCGAGAATCCTTTGCTCAGTGCGTCCACGGCGTATGTGCGGACCGAAGTCTTCTTCGCCGCGCACACCTACCAGGCGGGGTTGCGTGCGCTCGAATCCGCGATCGACCAGTTGCCGCGAAAAGCCGGGCGTCTGCATCTCGGCGTCCTGGGATCACTGCACATGCGAGCGGCCGTCATCGCAGCGCGAGCAGCCAATGCCGATGCCGCGATAACCCATCTGAGACAGGCTCGGCAACTCGGCGACCAGGTCCCCGAGAACATCTACTACGGGACCGCGTTCGGCCCCTGCTCGGTCCGTGTTCACGAGGTATCCGTCGCTCTTGGCCTCGGAGATCGCCATCTCCAGCATGCCCTCGCCCTGGTCGGTGACTGGTCACCGCCGCCGGAAATGCATGCCGAGCGCCGCAGCGGCTTCTTCATCGACCTGGCCAGAGCGCAGCTATGGGCCGGTCAGAAAGACGCGGCCTTCGAGTCGCTACTGACCGCGCGCCGGATCGCACCACAGCACACACGTGAACACCCGTGGGTCCGTGAGGATGTCAAGACCCTGCTGCGCCTGCATCGGTCCAGCGGCCAAAGCCTGTTGAGTTTCGCTGAATGGGTAGGCGCGGTCTGACTTCTCGGTGACACAGACTGTGGCACTTCCACGAGAGGCGACGCAGCACCATGGTGACCGTTCGGATCGAAGCGTAGGCGAACAGTGACGACACGACTTGCCCACGTACAAGACGGAGCCCGCCACCGGTAGCTGACACCAGGACGGGCCCCTTGATCAGGAAGGTCCTCCTGACCCGTGAATAACCTTAATGCTCCGGTTCTCGACCGGACCACGACAAGCGGCTGTGCCTGTTTCGCCGACGTGCCGCCGCTGCCGATGGGATGCGCCGTCTGCGGACACGCCCCCTACGCCCACCACTGCCCCGGCCAGGCCATCGACCACGAGTACGCGCAGCCGACCGGCACGCTGATGGCGATGCGCCTGGAAGCGCGCCGCCGCACCGGCCCGCAGCCCTTCCCCATGGCCGAGCAGCCCGTCGTCGTGGCGCCCGCCGAGGTCATCCCCCTGGTCCCCGCGCAGCGCCGCTCCGAGCCACCCGCTCCCACCGCGCCCACGCCACTGCCCGAGCGAACGCCGCCCTCCCCCTTCCCTCGCCCGGCCCTACGACCTGCCGCCATCGCACCGGCCCGACGCGACGACAGCCGACGCCCCGCACCCCGCCCGGTCGAGACACGAACCGACCGCGCGACCCGCCTGGCGCTCGTCCGCGACACCCTCGCCCACCGCAAGGCCCGCATCGCGGCCCGCGCACACGACCACAGTGCCCCACCTCCGAACATGGGCTTGAAGTCGGCCGCCTGGCCGCTCGCCCCCCAGACCCTCCGGCCGGGGCCCGCCGCCCCCGGCCGGAGCCGCCCCCCGAACATCCCTTCACCCCGACGGCACCAGCCCCACCGTTGGGAGGTCGCAGCATGAACGCGACCCCGCAGGGCAACCCCATGAGCAGGCGCGGCAGTGCTCCGGTTTCCCAGGCGTATGCCGCCCCGCCGCCCACCCCAGCCGAACAGCCGACCGCCGTCCAGCTCGCCGAGAAACTCGCCGCCATCTTGGGCAACGTCTACGGCATCTCGGCCGACGTCCACCCCCTCGCCTCCGGCAACGCCATCGTCTCGGTCTTCCTCGGCCTGCTCGCCTACACCGACGGCGAGAACTTCTGGTGGACCAGCCCCGAACGCAGCCACTCCGGCTCACCCCTGCTCAGCTCCGCGCTGACACTGCCCGTGGCCGCGGCCCAGCTCGCCGAGCACTACCGGATCCTGCGCGCCCGCCCCGCCGCCAGCCTCCTGGAAGGCGAGCTGCCGCTGCTGGCCGACGTGATCCCGGCACAGTATGTTGTCCCGCGCTGACGCCGACGCCACCCGCGCCGCCAGACAGGTGCAGCAGTACGCGCCGACCTGGCTGGTCATGTGGAGCCTGCGACACCGCCGGTTCGAGGCGTGGCAGTGCGCCGACCCGCGCGAATGCCGCATCATCCACGCCCAGAGCGCCGCCGAACTGTGGGACCTCATGCAGCAGGCCAACGTAGAGCCGCAGCAGATCTCACCACCGCCGCTACCGGCCCCGGGACTCGTTCCCCACCCCCGCATCCTGCCCATAGGCCCCGACGAACGCATCCCACCCCACCACGTCCCGCAGGAAAGGGGACCGGTCGTGATCTCGTCCCACGACACCCCCGCAGACGACCGGGTGGACGCGTCCGCCCATCGCCCCGGCGCGATCACCGCCCTGAGGCATCTGCGAACCGAACTGCACGAACACCGGATCATCTCGGAGATCTCCTACGACGAAGGCCCACCCCGCCTCGTCATCGGCGCCGAACTGACCGTGTGGGCCGACCACAACGGCGAGTTCTTCACCTGGGGCACCACCTTCATGGAAGAACCCGCCACCTCCACTGCCGCCGATGACGTGCCGCAGGTCGCGGCCCGGATCGCCGAACGACTCGACGAGCACCACACCCAACCGAGAACGGCTCCATGAGCAGCGCGGCGGCACGGCGAGTGGCCTCCCGTGCCGCCGCGCCCACGCCCCCCACAGGCGGTGGTGCGCCACCAGGGGCCGCCCGCGGGGCCAGACGAGACCGTACGACCTCCTGCTTGGAAGGGCGCGCACCTCGACCGAAATGATGGTGCCCCGTCAGCCCTTTCCGGCGGAGCACCATCCAATGGCAGTCAGTTCGCACTCCCACAGACAGTCACACACTGCGATCGGAATCTCACCGAAAGGAACAGCTGCACCGTGACCGACGTACTCCTCAACCGGTTCGCCGATACCCCGCTGCGGATCGGCACCCGCACCTCCACCCTGGCCAGGATCCAGGCCGGCCATGTCGCCGATATGATCACCAGGCTCGCGCCCGGCATTCCCATCGAGATCGTGCCGACGCAGGTCGGCGCCGACCTGTGGCCCGGCGACCTGGCCGAGATCGGCGGTAAGGGAGCCTTCAGCAAGGAAATCGACAGCGCGCTGACCAGCGGCCGGATCGACATCGCCGTCCACTGCGTCAAAGACGTCCCCGGCGACGTCCCTCTCGCGGAGGGGACCGCGTTCGGCGCCTACCTGGAACGCGACGACGTCCACGACGTCGTCGTCACCCGCGACGGCGTGGCCCTGGCCGATCTGCCCGCCGGTTCCCTCATCGGCACCAGCTCCGTGCGCCGTCGCGCCCAGCTCGGCATCCACCGGCCCGACCTGCGCACCGAACGCATCCGCGGCAACGTCGACACCCGCCTGACCAAGCTCGACGAGGACGGCGAGTACGCCGCGCTGATCCTGGCCCGCGCCAGCCTGAGCCGTCTCGGCATTCTGGACCGACACCACGAGATCCTGCCCCTGGAGTTCCACACCGCAGGCGAAGGCGTGTCCATGGTGCCGCCCGTGGGCGCCGGCGTCGTCGGCATCCAGGCCCGTCAGTCCGACACCCCCGTCATGCGACTCCTGGACGAGCTGAACCACCCGGCAACCGCCCAGCACATCCTCGCCGAGCGCACCATGCTGCACATGCTGCGCGGCCACTGCAACAGCCCGATCGCCGGACACGCCTCCACCACCGCCGACGGGAAGATGGGGCTGTTCGGCATGGTGTTCAACCGCGACGGCAGCGCGTTCGTCCGCTCCCACGCCTGGGGAGATCACTCCGACCCCGCCACCCTCGGCGCCCGCGTCGCCGCCGACCTGCTCCACCAGGGCGCCCGCAACCTGATCACCGCCACCCGGAAATGACCTCAGCGGACACGCGGTCCGTCCCCGAGCAGGGGCCGTACGGTTGCGCTGTCACCGCCCCCTGCCGACGCCGATGATCAGCCGGCACTGCCGCAGAAAGCAACCTCCCGCTCAGTCGACGGCCATCCGCTACCCTCACTCGAATTGATCGTTTTCAGAAGAGGGTGCCGTGACACAGGAACCCGGATCGGAAACGCGAGCCCCGATGGTGGCACTGCGCTTCGGCGCGGTTCTGGCGGTGTCAGGGCCGGTGATCCTGACGACGTTCGGAGCCGGCAGGCAGAGCGTCGGCTGGTTCTGTTCCGCGACGAACCCCGCCCTTTACCCGTCGGAGGGTCCCTACGCGCTGGTGAGCGTGCCGGGCGAGCTGCTGTTCTGGAGTGTTCTCCTGCTGCCGGTCATCGTGGCGGGTCTTCTCCTGCGCGGGTCGCGTCGGGCCACGCTCACGGCGGTCGCAGCGGTCGGCACCGTGCTCGCGTTCGGACTCTTCACCGCCTTTCTCCTGCCGGGCCTCGACCCGTGCACCGGGCAGGAGCGTGTGACCGTACCGCCCTGGCCCTTGATCGTCTGCTATTCGACGGCCACGGGAGCACTGCTCCTGGCGGCCCGGTCACCGCTGCACCGGAAACCACTTCCCCCAAGATGGCACAGGACCATCCTGTGGGCGGGTGCCCTCGGCGCCGCGGCGTTCCACCGCTTCCCGGTCGCGTCCGGCAGGTTCCTCGTGGTCCTCTACACCGACGTCGAGACTCTGGAGTCGTTCTCGAACGACCTCGCACGGTGGTCTGGTGATGCCGACATGATCGGCCTGCCGGTCGTTCTCGTCGCGTTGGCGGCAATGGCAGCCCCTACTCGCTGGGCACGGCCAGCCGGCACCGCGGCCGCAGCGATCCTTCTCCTCTTCCCACTCCTCGACGTCGTGGAGTACGTCCGCTGCTACGACGAGGACTTCCAGATGCCTCTCGTCGATTCGGTGCGATGGCACCTGCTTCTCGCGACCATCCTCGTCGCGTCGGCCGTCTGGAACCCCCGCCAGCGAATCTCCTGGGCCGAAACCGCCCGCCTGGCGCGGCAGATGTTCCACGGACCGTCGAAGGACAGGATTCTGGGACAGACGAAAAAGGTCGTCGTCGCGTTCGTGATCGCGGCCACCGTCGTCTGGCTGGTCGCCTCCTCCTTCACCCCGACACGGTAGAAGCACAACGACCCAGACTCCACACGGCACGTAGCGGCCCCTACGCCTGTCACACCAGTCCGGAAGAGAGAGGTGCACCACCTCTGTGGACGTGGCCGACGGCAGTGGCTCGTATGCTGATCTTTCGTCGTAGGCAGAGGCAATGGACGCAGACATAGCTGATCGGCTGCACCTCCTGATGCGTGCTCTCACAGCACGCGCAGATCTTGATCCCCGCCCACCCGTCGCCATCGCTGACCTGCACGTGGCGGCGATGATCGATGTCAGGTGGGCCTGGCCTCGTCCGGCCGTGACAATCGTCGTCGACCGGACCACAGCCGAACGATGGCCACAGGATGCGCTGGCCGGTCTGGTCGCCCACCAACTCGGCTATATCGCGCTGGGACACACTGGTTTTGATGTGTACGTCTTGCATGCCGCTCAGCACGCCCTGCCGGTAGCGGCCGCGGTGCTGATCCCATGGGGAATTATCGAGTTGGCGACACTGCCGATGATGTTCCCCATCGGGGCCGGCCTGCTGTTGGCCTACCGGGCCGTACTGTGGATCTTGCGCCGCCGGGTGTACGCGTCCGATCGGTTCGCGGTCGATCTGGTCGGCGCCGCCCCGGTACGGGCCATGCTGCATCTGCTACGTGGGGGCGGGGGAGCGCGAAATGCCATCCGTGAGCATTGGGCGCCGCAGAATCGTCCCACGATTGAGCAGCGTCTACGTGCCCGGCCGGTCCGTTCATGACGACGCATCGCGGGGCAGGCCAGAGACTCCATCAGACCCAGTGAGACTAGAAGGGCAGGCGTTCCTGGTGGGGTCTGACTCAATCAAACCCTGGCCTCGACAGTGAGTGTCTTTGCTCCGATCTG
>NZ_JBIAYX010000003.1:0-449471 GCF_042898365.1 Streptosporangium sp. NPDC000509
CCCCGCCTGATCAGCGAAACCGAAACCGGAGCCGTCGCCGCCGGCGAACCCGTCTCCAGCGTCATCTCCGACGGCACCGGCGCCCCCAACGTCGGCCTGCAGGGACAGGAACTCCTCGTCTCCACCGCCAACTCCGCCGACGAGATCGGCACCTGGGAGGTCAACGCCGACCTCGCCCTGCGCACCCCCGTCGACGTCACCGCCGGCGAGTACAACTCCACCCTCACGCTCTCGCTGTTCAACCAGTCCTGAGCCAACGGGCAGCCCGTTTCCGCCCGCCGCGACGAGATCACGTCCACTGTCGTGACGAGTCATGAGATGAAAATCCGGCACCTGCTCCCACACCCGCCGGCACACCATCACATGACGACCCACGACCGGGGCGATAACCGCCGGCCTTCCTTCCGGCGGGTACGACACCGCTGGACGGGCGTGTCACGACTCGGCGCCGGTGGAACCCCCCGGTTCCACCGGCGCCACCGCCTTCCCTGACACCTGACCGTCCGCACCCCGGGTGCGCTCCATAGTCACCAGCCGGGGTCACCGGCCGGGGGCACCGTTCGATCCCCTATCTCCACGGGGGTTCGTGCGGCACCATCGGCACGGCCTTAGGGCGCTATATACCGAAAAATCCTTAGAAACCATACCGTTATCTAAAAGTCCAAATTCGGGCTATATGACCGCTTGACGAAAAACGGAACGTTGCAAAAGACTGCCTTCGACTTGCGTGCGCCCCGCCAGGCCGACCCCCTACCTGGCAGCACGCCAGATGGAGGATCAGTGAGAGGCGCTGCCTACAGCAGACGAGTTCGACGTTCCCTCGTCTTGCTCGCACTACCCATAGCGATCACTGTCAGCTCGCTCCCGGTGCTCGCCGAGCCGGGCCCGCCGGTGAGCGACGTCGCTCCTGATCGGCTGCCCGCCACCGAGCAGAACGGCGTCGCCCTGATCAGGATCGTCGTGCCCGACCAGTCCGACGTGGACCGGCTGACCGACATGGGGGTGGACCTGGCCGAATACAAGAAGCCTCTGGACGACGGCATCGAGGTGCACGCCGTCCTCAGCCCCGAGGAGGCCGACAGCCTCAGGGACCAGGGCTTCGATCTTCGCGGCGTCATCTCCGACGAGAGCGACTTCGCCGCCAACAAGGTCGAGCGGTCCAAGGCTCTCGCCAAGAGCACCGCGGCCGAGGCCGCGGAGGACACTCTCACGGTCCTGCGCGCGGAGTGGTTCACCAGTGTGGACAACCAGCGCTTCCTGTCGGTCGAGGTGAAGTCGAGCGCGACCGACGCGCAGACCGTCCTCACCACCACCTGGGACAGCGGCAAGAACACCGCCCCCGACTCGGGCGGCACGGCGACGATGTCCCGCTTCACCGACGCCGGCCAGTACATGTACCACCGGTTCACCTCGCCGCTCGCGATCGACAAGGAGCCGTCCCAGGTCACGGTCACCAGCAACCGCGGCGGTTCGGTGACGGCGAAGGTGACCAAGTGGCTGGGGGCCACGCGCAAGGCACCGAAGCCGCACTACGTCTCCGACTTCGTCGACCGCTACATGGACCCGACCGAGATCACCGATCGGATCGTCGGTCTCGCCGCCGAGTTCCCGAAGATCTCGGAGATCGTCGATCTGCCGTACAAGACGAACGGCTACCGCCGGTCCGCCCAGGCGCAGTTCGGCACGGCCACGGCCTCCATCGTCTACCTGAACTCCAAGAGCTACGGCAGCGAGGGCGGCAACGACATCACCGCGGCGCTCGTCAACCCGAACACCGCGAACTCCCCACTCTCGGTCACGGTCAACGGCAAGGACATCGTGGTCAACCTGGCCACGGACGCCTCCGGCACGATCACCAGCACCGCCAAGCAGGTGGTGGACGCCGTCAACGCCAACTCGGCGGCATCCGCCCTGGTGACGGCGAACACCTACCGCGGCAACGCGGGCGCGGGCGTGGTCGCCGCCGCGGCGGCCGTACGGCTCACCGACTTCCTCACGGCGCCGGCGAGCGTGTCACGCGACCCGTTCCAGATGAAGGTCCTTCGCATCGGCAAGAAGCGGGACCGTTCCAAGACCGGCGTGTTCCTCTACTGCCAGGAGCACGCTCGTGAGTGGGTCACCCCGATCACCTGTCTGGAGGCCGCCGAGCGGCTGCTGCGCAACTACGCGCAGGACAGGGAGACCAAGAAGCTCGTGGACGACCTCGACATCTTCGTGCTGCCGACCACCAACCCCGACGGTTCGCACTACTCGATGTACGACTACAACATGCAGCGCAGGAACATGACCAACCACTGCGCCGACAACGCGTCCGACCCCGCGCGCCGCAACTCCTGGGGGGTGGACCTGAACCGCAACTTCTCGGTCGGCGCCTTCTCCGACGGATACAACGGCGCCTCGGCGACCTGCACCAGCGACACCTACGCCGGCCCCGCCAAGCTCTCGGAGCCGGAGGCCCGCAACGAGGTGTGGCTCACCAACGAGTACCCGAACATCAAGTTCGCGATGAACACGCACTCCTACGGCGGCTACTTCATGTGGCCTCCCGGCGCCTACAAGACCGCCGGACGCGAGGTGCTGCCGCGGGTCGACTTCGGTACCGAGAACTACTTCTGGTCCGCCTCCGACCACATCTTGTCCGCGGTGCAGACCCACCGTGGCACGGCGATCTGGCCGGGCCGCACCGGTCCCGTCACCGACGTCCTCTACTCGGCGGCCGGCAACAGCGCCGACGAGCACTGGTACAACCGGGGCATCATCGGCTGGGACTTCGAGGTCGGCGCGGACATCTACGACCCGGCCACCCAGCGCTTCACCGCGGTCGGTTTCCAGCCGCCCTTCAGCGAGGGGCACCAGGAGGCGATGGAGTTCGCCAACGGTCAGATCGCCATCCTGGAGGTCGCCCGTGCCTTCGCCGAGGACCAGAAGCGCCCAACCTCCAGCCTGAAGATCACCGATAGGACCGAAGGCTCCACCACGTTCACCTTCGAGGTGAACGAGCCCGCCAACGTGTACTACACGCTGGACGGCACGCGGCCGACGTTCGACTCGCTCAAACTGCGGGCGGCGGGCATGCGTGAGGCGGCCCAGAAGATCACGGTCGACAAGACCACCGAGGTGTCCTGGTTCTCCGTCGACATCGCCGGCAACGTCGAGAGGAACTACAAGCCGGAAGGCAACGGCGCGAACTACGGCAAGCAGACCGTGAAGGTCACCAACAAGGCGCCGGTGACGACCGCGACGGTCGCCCCGGCCCAGCCGGCCGGGGGCTGGTTCACCGGTCCGGTGTCGGTGACGCTGTCCGCGACCCCCGGGAAGGACGGGAAGCAGGTCGACCGTACCGAGTACCAGCTCGACGGCGGCGCCTGGACCACGTACACCGCGCCGATCACCATCACCGGCGACGGCTCGCACACGCTGGCCTACCGCTCCGTCGACAAGGGAGGCAACGTCGAGGCGACCATGACGCTCACCGTCAAGATCGACGCGACGGCGCCGACGACGACCTCGACGGTCGGCTCGCAGGACAACGGCGGCGTGCCGGTCACCCTCTCCGCGACGGACGAGACGTCCGGCGTGGAGAAGATCGAGTACTCCCTGGACGGCGGCGCCTGGACGACGTACACCGGGACGGTCATCGTCTCGGGGCAGGGGCAGCACGAGGTGCGGTACCGCGCCGTCGACAAGGCCGGGAACGTCGAGGAGATCAAGGCCGTCGAGGTGCCGGTCGCCCCGACGCTCCCGCTCACCGTGACGGCGGAGTCCCGGTGCGTGGGTACGACGGCGCACCTGGCGGTCACGGCCGTCAACAACGGAACCGCACCCGCCACCATCACCCTGTCGACCCCCTACGGCTCCAAGACCGTCGCCGACGTCGCCCCGGGCAAGCAGGCCTACCAGTCCTTCAACACCCGGACCGGGCAACTCGCCGCCGGTACCGTGACCGTCACGGGCGCCGCGACCATCAACGGCCAGCCGGCCACCTCCACCTACGACACCACCTACAACACGCTCAGCTGCGGCTGACCCGATCCCGACGCCGACCAGTGAACGCCATCTTGTTCAACCGGTCCTGAACCAATGGCGGGGCAGAACGCCACCCCCCGCTGTGCGTGTCCGGGACGTGTGCGAACCTAACCCACACGTCCCGGATGTTCACCATGAAACAGGAGATACCACCGTTGTTCACGAGCAGTTCGCGGAGGGCACTCGCCCTCTTCTCCGCCCTCTGCGCTGTCGGCGCGACCACCTTGACGGGATACGCCCTCCCGGCCGCCGCCGCGGGCCCGGGGGACATCACCTGGTCGGTCGCGCCGGCCGACGCCAAGGGCCCCGACGGCCGCAGCGCCATCGACATCGAGCTCGCCGGTGGGCAGGAGGTGACCGAGCACATCGCGGTCACCAATCGCTCCACCAAGGAGGTCGCCTTCGCGATCGACGCCAACGACGGCTACCTGACCGCCAAGGGACTGTTCGACATGCGGCCCTCGGACGCCACGCCGACCGACGGCGGGGCATGGATCAAGATTCCCGAGCGGGTGACGATTCCCGCCGGTGGCACCGCCGTCGTGCCGGTCAAGGTCTCGGTGCCGAAGAACGCGACGCCGGGTGACCACCCCGCGGGGGTCACGGCGTCCGTGGACACGATCTCCGGCCAGGTCAAGGTCCAGAACCGGGTGGGGGTCCGGATGAACCTCCGGGTGACCGGCGACTACGTGGCCAAGGTCGCCGTGACCGGCCTGCGGGCCGAGTACAAGGGATCGTGGAACCCGTTCTCCTCGGGGTCCATCGACATGACCTACACCGTCACCAACGAAGGCAATGTCCGGGTGGCCGCGGACACGAATGTCCAGACGTCCGGATTCGTCGGCGAAAGCGGATGGAAGGACACCTCCGACGCCAAGACCAGGGAGGTCATGCCGGGCGGCAGGCGCGAGTTCACCGTACAGGTGACCGGCGTCTGGCCGCTGGGACCGATCACCTCGCAGGTCGTGGCGACCCCCACGGTCGTGGGTGAGTCGATCCAGGGCGTCGCCGCCCAGCAGACCACGGTCGACACCTCGCTCTGGGCGTTGCCGTGGCCGCAGCTCGTCTTCCTCGTCCTCCTCGTTCTCGCCTTCCTCGTCATCCGGACGCTGCTTTCCCGGCGCCGCAAGCGCCGCGAGCAGCAGGCCGCGATCCTGCGCGAGGCGAGCGAACTGATCGCCCAGTACGGCAACAAGCCGGAGAAGTCATCGTGACATCGTGACGAGGGGTTTTCTCCCCGGCCCGAGGCCGCGTGCGCGGCGTATCCCGTCTGTGACCGAGGGAAAGGAGGTCAGGAACCGAGCCGCCAGGAGTGGAGGTATTCCTCCTGGTCAACGGTGAGATCGTCCATCTCGATCCCGGCCGCGGCCAGCTTGAGCCGCGCCACCTCCACGTCGACCTCTCCGGGCACGTCGTAGACCCCCGGCTCCAGCCGCGCCCGCTCGCGGACCAGCCACGCCACCGAGAGCACCTGCGCGGAGAAGGACATGTCCATGACGGCGGCGGGATGCCCTTCGGCGGCGGTGAGGTTCACCAGGCGGCCCTCGGCGAGCAACAGGAGCCTGCGGCCGTCGGCGAGCACGTACTCGTCGGTGTTGGGGCGGACCCCCCGGTGGACGGCGTGCGCCAAATCGTCCAGGGCGCGGACGTCGATCTCGACGTCGAAGTGCCCGGCGTTGGCCAGGATCGCCCCGTCCTTCATCTCCGCCAGGTGCTCGCCCCTGATCACGTCGCGGTTGCCGGTGACCGTGACGAACACGTCCCCGGCCCGGGCCGCGGCCGCCATCGACCGTACGTCGTAGCCCTGCAGTAAGGCGTCCAGCGCCTTGACCGGGTCGATCTCGGTCACCACGACCCGCGCCCCCAGGCCCCTCGCCCGCTCGGCGACGCCCCGGCCGCAGTAGCCGAATCCGGCGACCACCACGGTCTTGCCCGCGAGCAGGGTGTTCGTGGCGCGCATGATCCCGTCGATGGTCGACTGACCGGTGCCGTAGCGGTTGTCGAACATCCGCTTGGTCCGCGTGTCGTTGACCGCCACCACGGGGAACCTGAGCGCCTTCTCCGCGGCCATCCGCCGGAGCCTGATGATCCCGGTGGTGGTCTCCTCACACCCCCCGGAGACCGTCTCCAGCAGCTCGGTCCGCTCGGTGTGCAGGATGTTGACGAGGTCACAGCCGTCGTCCAGGACGATGTCCGGCACGATGTCGAGCGCCTGGTGGATGTGGCGGTAGTAGGCGTCCATGGTCACCCCGGCCCGCGCGTGCACGACGACGCCGTAGTCACGGAGCGCCTCGGCGACGTCGTCCTGGGTGGACAGGGGGTTCGACGCGGCCAGCGCGATCTCGGCCCCGCCCGCCTTGAGGGTGCCCATGAGCACGGCGGTCTCGGCGGTGACGTGCAGGCACGCGGCGATCCGCAGCCCGTCGAAGGGCCGCTCCGCGGCGAACCGCTCGCCAAGGGCGGTGAGCACGGGCATCGCCCGCGCCGCCCACCCGATCCTCAGCTCCCCCGCGGCCCCCAGGGCGCGCTCAGCGCTGTCCACATCTCTCCCCAGATCTACCCGAACCCCGAAATCGCCGGAAGGCCCCCGCGAAGCGGCGGGGGCCCGGCGAAACTCGACCGTGGGTGTCAGTAACGGTAGTGGTCGGACTTGTAGGGGCCCTCGACGTCCACGCCGATGTATTCGGCCTGGGCCTTGGTGAGCGTGGTGAGCTTCACGCCCAGGGCGTCGAGGTGGAGGCGCGCGACCTTCTCGTCCAGGTGCTTGGGCAGCACGTAGACGCCGACCGGGTAGTCGTCCGTCTTGGTGAACAGCTCGATCTGCGCGATCACCTGGTTGGTGAAGGAGTTGGACATGACGAACGAGGGGTGGCCGGTGGCGCAGCCCAGGTTCATCAGACGGCCCTCGGCGAGCACGATGATCTGCTTGCCGTCGGGGAAGCGCCAGGTGTGGACCTGCGGCTTGACCTCGGTCTTCTCGATGCCCGGGATCCGGGCCAGGCCGGTCATGTCGATCTCGTTGTCGAAGTGACCGATGTTGGACACGATCGCGTTGTGCTTCATCCGGGCCATGTGGTCGGCCGTGATGATGTCGAAGTTACCGGTCGTCGTGACGAAGATGTCGGCGATGCCGACGACCTCCTCCAGGGTGGTGACCTGGAAGCCGTCCATCGCGGCCTGCAGCGCGCAGATCGGGTCGATCTCGGTGATGATGACGCGGGCGCCCTGGCCCTTGAGCGCGTCGGCGCAGCCCTTGCCGACGTCGCCGTATCCGGCGACGACCGCCACCTTGCCGCCGATCAGCACGTCGGTGGCGCGGTTGAGGCCGTCGATCACCGAGTGGCGGCAGCCGTACTTGTTGTCGAACTTGGACTTGGTCACCGAGTCGTTGACGTTGATCGCCGGGAAGAGCAGCGTGCCGTTCCTGAACATCTCGTACAGGCGGTGCACACCGGTGGTGGTCTCCTCGGTGACGCCCTTGATGCGCGAGGCGACCTTGGTCCAGCGCTTCTCGTCGGTGACCGTGCGGCGGAGCAGGTCGAGGATGACGCTCCACTCCTCGGGGTCGTTCTCGTCGGCGCTGGGGACGGCACCGGCCTTCTCGTACTCGGCCCCCCTGTGGACGAGCAGGGTGGCGTCGCCACCGTCGTCGAGGATCATGTTGGGGCCGTCGTCACCGGGCCACGTCAGAGCCTGCTCGGTGCACCACCAGTACTCCTCCAGGGTCTCGCCCTTCCAGGCGAAGACCGGGACGCCCCGGGGGTTCTCCACGGTGCCCTCGGGGCCGACGACCACGGCGGCGGCGGCGTGGTCCTGGGTGGAGAAGATGTTGCAGCTCACCCAGCGGACCTCGGCGCCGAGCGCGACCAGGGTCTCGATGAGCACGGCGGTCTGGATGGTCATGTGCAGCGAGCCCATGATCTTCGCACCGGCCAGCGGCTGGGCCGCGGCGTATTCCTTGCGGATGGCCATCAGGCCCGGCATCTCGTGCTCGGCGAGCTGGATCTCCCGGCGGCCGAAGGCCGCGAGAGAAAGGTCGGCGACCTTGAAGTCCATGTGGTTACCCCTCTGGTTGATGGGCGGCGTTCGCCTCACACCCTCGCCCGTCGCGCTCGTCTCGCGATCGTGCTTCGCTCTGGGGCCGGGCCCGCCGTTCCATCGGAACAGTCGATGTCTGCGAGTTTAGGCGGCCGGAACGGCTCCGCGCACCCTCTGAGCGGGTAATCTGACACAAGAATGTAAGCTTTTCTGGGAAATCACCGGAAAGAGGGCACCATGCGGATCACCGAGGCCGCCAGAAAGCTGGGCATGTCCCCCCGGATGCTCCGCTACCGCGAGGCACTCGGACTGCTGCCCCCGATCAGGGACCGGGGCGCGCACCGGCGGTTCGGCCCGGAGGAGCTCTCGGCCGTCGCCCAGAGCGTCGAGCTGGAGAAGCGGTTCGACGTCTCCCCCGCCGAGCTCGCCTTCGCACTGCGCACACTGAGCGAACCCGCGGTCGCACAGGCCGTACGGGACCTGGGGCTGCGGATCGGCCGCCTGCAGGCACCTCGCAGGGCACTGGACTTCGAGAAGGAGAAGGCGCTGCGCCTGCTCCAGCGCCGCACCCAGCGGTGACACCGCGAATCCCGGACGACTCCCACGGGTCCGGAGCCCGTCACGGCCCCGGACCGTCCGGTGAGACTCAGACGCGGTCGGCGACGCCGGCCCTGTCGAGATCGGGCTCCAGATAGATGACGCGCGCCTCGGGAACGGCGGCGCGGATGCGCTGCTCGGCCTCGTCGATGCCGCGGGCCACCTCGGCGGCCGTGTCGTCGTGGTCCACCGCGATCTTGGCGGCGACCAGGATCTCCTCGGGCCCCAGGTGGAGCGTGCGCATGTGGATGACCCGGGTCACCTCGGGCGCGCTCTCCAGGGCGTCCGCGATGCGGGTCTCGACCTCGGGCCCCGCGCTCTCACCGATCAGCAGCGACTTGGTCTCGATCGCCAGGATCACCGCGATCACCGCGAGCAGGGCGCCGATCATCATGGTGCCGATGCCGTCCCAGACGGGGTTGCCGGTCACCACGGCCATCGTCACGCCGAAGAGCGCGAAGATCAGGCCGAGCAGCGCGCCCAGGTCCTCCAGCACGATGACCGGCAGCTCGGGCGACTTGGAGCGGCGGATGAACTGCACCCACGACTGCTTTCCACGGACGTGGTTGGACTCGATGATCGCCGTCCTGAACGAGAACCCCTCGGCGATGATCGCGAAGATCAGCACGCCGAAGGCCCACTGGGGCGACGTGAGCTCCTCGGGGGCGTGGATCTTGTGCCAGCCCTCGTAGAGCGAGAACACCGCGCCGATGGTGAACAGCACCACCGCCACCACGAACGCGTAGAAGTAACGCTCCCTGCCGTATCCGAAGGGATGCTGGGGCGTACGCGCCCGCTGCGCGCGCTTGCCGCCCAGGAGCAGCAGCGCCTGGTTGCCCGAGTCGGCCACCGAGTGAACCGACTCGGCGATCATCGATGACGAGCCCGTGAAGAGAAACGCCACGAATTTGGCCACGGCGATCGCCAGGTTGGCCGCCAACGCCGCGATGATTGCCTTAGTACCGCCGCCCGCGCTCACGGCAGCCTCCACTCAGCTGGTTGGTAGGGAAAGACAAGACAAGGGATCCTATTGCGAAACCCTGGCCTTGAGTCCTGTGATGGCCGACACAGTTGCCGGGTCGATCCCGTACCCGAGCGCGAGGTACGTACTCGCGAAATCTCCGAGCGCGATCAATGTCGCGAGCCGCTCCAGCGGATGCGTCCCCTCCGCGGCGATCTGCGTGACCGGGACGCCGCGATCCTCCGCCAGCCGCACCGACGCCTCCCGCTGCCGTACGACCTGCGGGTGCTCCTCCACGTCGCGGAGCACGAACAGCCGGAGCGATCTGCCGCTCTCGTCGGCGAAGATGTCCCGCTGGGCGAGCGGGCCGTCGAGGACGGCCACCTGGTCGTGACCGGCCCCGGGCAGTTCGCCGTACATCGCCGGGTACTTACCGTTCGTATTGAGCGCACCGGCCCACCGCCGGGCCGCGACGGCGGCCAGCGGGGAGGATCCCCAGATCATCGGCACGGTCTCGGCGAACTCCATCGCGAGCGACTTGCCGGGATTGATGAACGACTCGCTCGCCGGGCGGCAGCGGTGGGCGAGGTCCTCAAGGCGCGTGGCCACCTCCTCGAACACCTCCTCCCCGGCTTCGGCCAGGCCGAGCCGGGCGGCGGCGACGATCAGCGGGACCGACGCCGCCCACACCGCGGCGTGCGCCTGCCCGCCGCCCGCGACGGGCACGAACGGCGCTCCCGCCTGCCTGGCGATCGCGTGCAGCGGCGAGTCGGGCCCGCCGACGGCGAGCAGGCGGCAGCCTCTGCGTACGGCCTCGGCGGCGACCGCGAGCGTCTCCTCGCTCCTGCCGGAACGCGACACCGCGATCACCAGGTCGGTCGCGCCGATCCAGCCGGGCAGCCGGTAGGACCTGACGGTCACGATCGGCAGCGGGGCGCCGTGGCCGCACACCACGTCGAGGATGTCACCGGCGATGCCCGAGGAGCCCATACCGACGACCACGACCGCCCGGGGCCTGCCGTCCTCGGCGAGCGAGGACAGGCCCGACTCCAGGGCGGCCCTGCGGGAGGCGCGGACCTGCGCGGCCGAGTCGGCCACCGCCCGTAACGTGCCCGCCGGGTCGCCCTCGATCAGCCATTTCTGGTCGTCGAGCCGATCGGGCTCCCAGTTCACGACTTCCGGGCCTCGTCGACCAGCAGGACCGGGATGTCGTCCCGTACCGGATAGACCAGGCCGCACGAGGCGGAGGTGCAGGACAGCTCGTCCACCTTGGGATCGGCCCTCAGGGGGGACTTGCAGTTGGGGCAGGCAAGGATCTCCAGCAGCCAGTCGTCGATCTTCACTCGTTCAGCTCCTCACGACAGCAAGGACCTCGTCCCTGATCGCTGCCATCTGAATCTCGTCGGCCGCCTCGGCGTTCAGCCTGAGCAGCGGCTCTGTGTTGGAAGGACGGAGGTTGAACCACCATCCGGGGCCGGAGACGGTCAGGCCGTCCAGCTCGTCGAAGGTGACGCCTGCACGGGCGGCGAAGATCTCGCGGACCCGCTTCGTCGCCGCATCCTGGTCGGCGACCGTGCTGTTGATCTCCTCAGAGGCCGCGTACCGAGTGTATTCGGCGAGGATCTCCGAGAGAGGCTTCTCCTGCTCGCCCAGCGCGGCCAGCACGTGCAGCGCGGCCAGCATGCCGGAGTCGGCGAACCAGAAGTCCCTGAAGTAGTAGTGGGCGGAGTGCTCGCCGCCGAAGACCGCGCCGGTCGCGGCCATCTCGGCCTTGATGAACGAGTGACCCACGCGGGTGCGGACCGGACGGCCGCCGTGTTCGGCGACGATCTCCGGAACGCCCCTGGAGGTGATCAGGTTGTGGATGATCGCGGCCCCGGGGTGCCTGCCCAGCTCGCGGACCGCGACCAGCGCGGTGATCGTCGACGGGGAGACGGACTCGCCGCGCTCGTCGACGACCCAGCAGCGGTCGGCGTCCCCGTCGAAGGCGAGCCCGATGTCGGCGCCCACGTCGAGCACGGCCTTCTGCAGGTCGCGCAGGTTGTCGGGCTCGATGGGGTTCGCCTCGTGGTTGGGGAAGGTGCCGTCGAGCTCGAAGTAGAGGGACGTCAGCTCGACGGGCAGCCCCTCGAACACCGTCGGGACCGTGTGCCCGCCCATCCCGTTGCCCGCGTCGACCACCACCCGCAGCGGCCGGATGCCCGACAGGTCGACCAGGGTGCGCAGGTGGTCGGCGTAGCCGCGCAGCAGATCGCGCTCGGAGACCTTCCCGCCCCCCTCGCCGCCGAGGGTGCCCGAGGCCAGGATCGCGGCGGCCCGCTCGCGGATCTCGACGAGCCCGGTGGCGCCACCGATCGGCACGGCACCTGCCCTGCACATCTTCATGCCGTTGTAGCGGGCCGGGTTGTGGCTCGCGGTGAACATCACCCCTGGCAGGCCGAGGCTGCCACTCGCGTAGTAGAGCAGGTCCGTGGAGCCCAGGCCCGCGTTGATCACATCGGCCCCCCGCGAGGTCGCCCCCCGGGTGAAGGCCGCGGCCAGCGGCACCGACGACTCGCGCATGTCGTACGCCACCACGGCGGTCTTCGCCCCGGTCACCTCCACGAAGGCCGCGCCGACCGCCTCCGCGGTCTCCTCGTCGAACTCGTCCGGCACGACGCCACGGACGTCGTACGCCTTGAAGATCTTGGCGAGGTCGCCCACTCCAGCTCCACCCCTTGCGTCGTGTCTCGTGCCCCAGCCTAGTAGGGTCAGCGGTCGCGCTGGGGCTGTGCGGAGCGAAGCACTCGCAGGTGACCTCGGCGGCCGACCTCGACCCCCTGGCCGACCGGCTCGGTGCCGCCGCTCGGCGTGGGCCTGGCCGCCTCGCGGACCGCGTTCGCGAGGGCCTCCAGGTCGTCCGTGCTCGGCGGCGCGCCATCGGTCGGCAGGCGCACCACCTCCCAGCCTCGGGGGGCGGTGAGCCGCTCGGCGTGCTCGGCACACAGGTCGTAACAGTGCGGCTCGGCGTACGTCGCCAAGGGTCCGAGAACAGCGGTCGAATCGGCGTAGACGTACGTGAGCGTGAAAACGGCAGGCTGACTGCACGCGGTGCGGGAACAGCGGCGGACGGGGCTCACGGTGGGACCGTATCCGGTAAGCGTCCGAGGCGCCACTATCTGAGCGCTCTTAACGAGCGTGTCGCCACAATTCGGACACGTGTCCCGGGTTCCACCTGCCTGTACGGCTTACAACCGTTCGCCGATTCCCGGTGTTTCTCCGGGAGGATCAACGAGCCGCCGCGGGCGGCGTTCCCCGACGGGGTTCTCGTCTCACCGCTGTGCGCCTGACGCGAACGACAGGATCTCCCGCGCGCCCCCTCCCTCCCGCGCCCCTCCCCTGCCGCTCCGCCACCTCACTCCTGTCGTCCGCGCGCCTCTCCTCGGCATCCCCCGTCACCCGCGCCCCCGTCGTCCCCCCTTTCGTCCGCCCGCACTCCGGTCACGGCATCTCCCGCCCTTGTCCGGGTCACGTCTAAGCTGGGGCCGTGAGCCCGGCACCCGGCAGACCCCGCCCTCCCCGCAGGCGCGACAGGCATGGTCGCGGCCTGCGCGGCCCGCTGGCGCCCTCGCACGTGCCGATCGCCAAGGCCCGCAGCGAGCGGTTCGACGATCTCGTCCTGGACGCCGTCGACCGGCTCAAGCCCCGGTGGGCCAAGCAGTTGTCCGCCGTGGAGTTCGCGGTCGAGGAGGTCCCGCCGATCAGCGAGCTGGGCGACGGTCCCGGACTGCTGAACGGCGACCCCATCCCCTTCGGACGCTCGGAGCCCGCCGCGGGGAGCCGCCCGGCCGTTGTGATCATCTACCGTCGCCCGCTGGAGAGCAGGGCGCGCGACCGCGACCACCTGGGCGCGATGGTGCACGAGACGGTGGTCGAGCAGGTCGCGGGCCTGTTCGGGCTCTCCCCCGAGTCGGTCGATCCCGGCTTCGACGATCACGACTGACCCGCCGCGCCGGAGAGGGCCGTCCCCGCCGCGTCCCGAGGCGGCCACGACCGACCCGGCACGACACGGGAGACCACGACGGTCCCGTGGCCTTCCGGTGCAGGACCCCGTTCAGGGCAGGACGGTTCAGGGCAGGACGGTTCAGGGCAGGACGGTTCAGGGCAGGACGGTCGCGGCGGACTCGGCGATCGGCGGGACCAGCGCCCACAGGCGGGCGGGGGCGAGCGGCTGCACGGTCAGCGCGGGCCCGCCCTTGAGCCGTTCCTCCAGGACACGCCCCCCGTAGACCGGTCCCGACCCGGGCAGCGGTTGCACGACCACCGCGAAGGGCCCTTTCACCTTGGTGAGCGCGACCTGCTTGGTCCGCTCGGCGGGGATCTCCACCTGGAACGGCTCGCCCGGCTCGCCCTCGCGCGGGACCACCTGCACGCTCACCAGGCCGGCCGTGTCCGGCGCGGTCAGCAGCAGCCGGGAGCTCACCTTGCCGCCCGTACGGTTGTCGGCGACGACGCTGCCCAGGTCGATGGGGGCCGCCCCCGCCGTGAAGGCCACATCGGTCTTCGAACCGGTGCCGGTGGCGACGAGCCCGGCGACGATCGGGGTGTCCGAGGTGAGCACCAGCGCGGACGGCTGGCCGCCGATCCCGCCGGACAGGTCGAGGCTCGTCACGGAACCCGCGGGCACCTCGACGAGTTCGCGGCCCTGGAGCGCGTACGTCCCTTCGGGGGTGAGTGCCTTGACCTCCACCAGGGTGTCGAACTCCTCGGCGGAGGCGACGATCAGCTCGCGTTTTCCGCCGCCGCCGGGAATGCCCGGCACGACGACGCGGGTGGCGGGGGGCGCGGAGGCGGGCAGCCAGTCCACGCCCCGCCCGTCGTTCATGATCGCCCGTGCCGCGGCGGTGACCCGCCCCGCGCTGGTACGGACCTGGATCGCCACGACGAGCGCCGAGGGGGCGATGTCCACGACCTTGATCGAGCGGCTCTGGCCCGGCTTGAGGGTGAACACGCCGCCCGAGTCGTCGAACACCGGCCCCTCGCCCGTGTAGACCATGATCTCCGCGATGGCCGGGGCGAGATCGGCGTTGGTCAGGTACAGCGTGACGTCCGCCGCGGCCGGCCCCGGCCCGACCAGCCAGGTGCTCGCCGTCGGCTCCGTGCAGCGTGTCCCCGCCAGTCCTCGCTGCTCGCCCGACTTCTCCCTGCGGGTCTGCGAGATCTCCAGACCGGCGGCCATGCTCCCGGTGGCAGCGACGACGAGGGGCGGCGACGAGGCGGGCACCTCGTCGTGCCAGAGACGTCCGGGGACGTCGACGGTGGCGAGGCTCTTGTCGCCCGTGACGAGCGTCGCGGAGCCCGGCTCCCGGCTGCCCGGCGGGACGACCACCCCGACGGAGGTGTCTCCGGGCGCCGGGCAGACGGCCGTCACCGAGGCGACGGGCACCTTCTCGAACCCCGGGGCGGTGACGACGACGGCCTGCGGCTGGGTGGCGTAGGCCACCCCGTACAGGGCGAGGAGGGCCACCAGGACCAGCACCAGCAGGCTGAACCGGTTCTCGATCAGGGATTTCACCGGGCGGCCAGCTCTCTGCGAGGTTCGGGCAGGTTCTGGGGGAGCGCGGGCTCGTCGGACTCGGTACGCGCCCCGGGTGCGGCCAGGACCAGGACGACCAACACCAGCACGGCCTGGGCCCAGAGCCAGCGGCCGTGCCAGGGGTCTCCCGGCGGAGGCACCGGAAGGGCGATCGGCTGGGTGAGCCGCCACACGCCGACCGAGCGGGACAGGCTCATCCTCGCCAGCGAGGGCTGCGAGTCGAGCGCGTGGCTGATCTCCGGATCGACGGGCGCGGTCACCACGACGAACCGCACGCCGTGGGCCGCGAGGACCCGGGCGTCGTCACCGCCCCTGCCGGACACCAGCCCCGCCGCGGCGAGGCGGACCAGCTCCCTGGGCCCTTCGGGGACGGGGATGTCGGCCTCGCCGACCACCGGGGTGCGCCCGCGCAGCACGGTGAAGAGCAGACCACCCGTCGAGGAGCGCAGCAGCAGGGTCCGCTCGCCGCCCGAGGAGTTGTTCGCGGCGAGGGCCGGCATGACGTCGCGTACGGTCCCTCGGAGCGGGCCGTCCACGCCCTTCACGATCCACATGCCCGCCGCGAGCAGCGGCGTGGAGAACGCGACCAGCACGACACCGAGCGCGGCGAGCCTGCGCGCTCCCCCCGCGGCCCGGAACTCCACGATCCTGTCGGCGGTGAGCGCGGCCACCACGAGCATGCCGGTGGCGGCGAAGGCGAGCGGCACCCCCGGCCACGCGGGGGCCTCGACGTCGCCGTTGATCGAGGTGACGGTGGTCCTGCTGACCAGAATCGCCACCAGCACCCCGAAGAGCGCGACGCCCCAGCCGACCGCGATCACCATTCGGTTGCGGCGCATCAGCAGCGCGAGCAGGCAGGCGGCGAGGAGGCCGCCGGTCACCCAGAGCGGCGGCATGCCGGGACCGCCGGGGCTGAGCAACAGCAGCGACCCGGCGGGCAGCGCGGGGTCGACCAGCTCCGGCTGGTGCAGCCCGGCCTCCAGCAGCAGCTGCCCGGGGTCGGCGACCACCTGGAGGAGCCAGGGGAACAGCAGGGCCACGGGGACGGCGAACGCCACGAGCATCGAGACCGCGACGCCCCTGCGCGGGAAGGCGAGCGCCGCCAGCGCGCCGAGGATCGCGGTCAGCGGGTAGACCAGCGGGGCGAAGGCCGTGCCGACGGCGAGGAGAAGTCCCAGGCCCCAGGCGGCGCGGCGGGCGCGACGGCGCTCCGCGGTGAGGACGGCGGTGGCGAGCGCCGCGTAGACGGGCAGCAGCACGAAGACCACCGCGGTGCCGAGCCGTCCCGCGGCGACCGCGCCGGTGGCGACCGGCAGGAGGGCGTACGAGGAGGCGAGCCAGACCCTGGTCCAGCGGCCGGGGATCATCGACCGGGTGGCCGCGTACGCGGAGATCCCCGCCAGCGGCACGCAGCCGAGCAGCAGCAGCGACACCGCGAGCCACGTCTTGCCGAACAGCAGCGTGGAGAGCACGGCCAGCACCGCCACGTACGGCGGGGCCCACGCGTCGGTGCCCAGTCCCACCTGGTGGTAGCTCGCGCGGTAGAGGTCCCACAGGTCGGAGGCCCCGCCGATCACCGGGACGAGCGCGCCGCCGCCCAGCCTGGCCCCGCCGGTCACCGCGCGCTCGGCGACCAGCGTCACCAGGACGAGCGCCAGGAAGAGCAGGACGCCGGGGTTTCCGAAGACGCGCTGCATCACCCCGGCGTCGGTGAGCAGCTCCTCGCCGTCCTCCTGCGCGTGCGGCGAGGCCGCCATGGCGTGGTGGCGTCCCGCGGACTCCACGAACCCGCCCCCGGCCAGGTAGCTCCGTGCCCTGTCGGCGAGCCGGCGGTAACCGGCGCCCGGCTGGGTGAGGAGCCGGCTCACCGCCGCGTACCCCTGCCTGCGGCCCTTCGCCCGCACCCGCCTTGCCTTGATCATCCGGATGGGGTGGCCGAACACCGAGCCGAACGCGAGAAACTCGTCCAGCGCGTTGGCGGGCTGCTTGGCCACCAGGAACAGCACCGTACGGAAGATCGACCCGAAGGCGTTGCGCACCAGTGCCCACAGCAGCGGGCGCAGGGGCAGGTTCGCCATGACGACGAAGAGCGCGTTGCGGCGGTCCAGGCGGCGGGGGTGGTCCCCGCTCGCGGTGATGCGGCGGCGCCGCCGGGTGGCCGCCTCCGCGTGCCAGGCGACCGCCCCCGTGACGTTCCGCACGCGGTGTCCGGCGTTCCTGACGCGCCAGCACAGGTCGAGGTCGTCGCGGAACAGCGGCAGGGCGGGATCGAGCCCGCCGACCTCCTCCCAGACGTCCCTGCGGACCAGCATGCCCGCGGTGGAGACCGAGAGCACGTCCCTGGTCCCGTCGTACTGCCCCTGGTCGAACTCGCGGGCCTCCAGCCCGGTGTCCCTGCGGCCGGTACGGTCGACGGTGACACCGACCTCGAGCAGGAGCCGCCGGTCGAGCCAGTCGCGGAGCTTGGGCCCGAGCACCGCCGCCTTGGGGTCCTCGTCCGCGGCCTCCAGCAGGAGCCGCAGGGCGTGGACGTCCGGGGCGCAGTCGTCGTGCAGCAGCCAGATCCACTCCTGTCCGCCACCGGGACCGAGCCGGTCGAGGACCTCGGCGACGGCCTCGCCGAAACCGGTCGAGCGCGGCAGGGTGAGCACCGCCCTGGAGCCGAGGGCCGCGGTGAGCAGCGCGGCGCTGCCGTCCCTGCTGCCGTTGTCGACCCCGACGACCCGGTCCACCGGGCGGGTCTGTTTGAGCAGGGCTTCCAGGGTCTCCCCCAGCCAGCGGGAACCGTCGTGGGAGACGACGATCGCGGTGACGGTGTGGTGGGGGCGCTGGGGGTGCGGGGGGTCGGTGATGGACATATGTCCCGTGTTCAGGAGTGGTGGTGATCGGCGCGCTAACGATACGGCACCCTCTGTCGGACTATGTCTTACACCTGGTCGCGGGCATGAAAAAAGGGTCACGTGACCGACGGTCACGTGACCCCGTGGACATATTCGTCAAACGCCTCCGAGAGGCGTCATGCACTTCTGCCAGACCGACCAAGCCTCTTCGCCACCGCTTCGGCGCCTCGGTCTCGATCGGTTTTCATGGTGTTCATGGTGTTTGTCGTGTTCATAGTGTTCGTCGGTGCCCGGACGCCCAGAGCGCTCAAGCCTTCCGGCCACCCGGTCTCCGGACGGCTCAGACCGCCTCACGCTTGATGCGGCGGCGTTCACGCTCCGACAACCCACCCCAGATTCCAAACCGCTCGTCGTGTTCGAGTGCGTACTCAAGACACTCGGCACGCACCTCGCAGGAGCGGCAAACCTTCTTGGCCTCGCGGGTGGACCCTCCCTTCTCCGGGAAGAACGCCTCCGGGTCGGTCTGCGCGCACAAGGCGCGCTCCTGCCAGCCAAGCTGCTCTTCAGCGATGCTCTCCTGTGCGATGACCAGGTCGGCCACTGCACACCTCCCTGCCGCAAGCCCGCAAAATTGGAGCCCCCCTATGAACGCCTCCCCCTTACCCACCCAGAGGAAGGCGTAACAACACGTGTGTAATTACACGCGTGTGCTCGGTGTGGCGTCAAGCGGCATGCTGGTATCCGGGGAAAGACCTGCTCTCCCCGGTTGTGGGTCGTGTGCCTGCCACGACGGCAATTGCACCAGGTGATCGCTTCGACCGCCAGGGGCTCAGTGCTCTCGGCGGTCGGAACCGTACCAGGACATGTTCTGATCCTGACCGGGGCCCACCCTCTCTCTATCCGTGGTTTCCTCATCCGTGACCTGACCTGGGCGTTGTTCGGGCTTGTAGATCGCCGTGGGGTCTATCGGCTGCGAGTCCCACGTCCTGGCCGCGGGCGAGGGACCGCTCAGCGGGTCTCCCTGGTAGGCGCTCGGGTCGAACCGGACCGTCGTCTCCGACTGGGGGTCCCACTGGTGGGACCCGTACGGCGCCTGGGAGTCCTGCGGAGCCTGAGGGGTCTGTGAGGGCTGGGGACCCTGCGGGGGTCGCGGGGCCTCAGGGGTCTGCGGGTGCCCGAACGGGCCCTCGTACCCCGGGGAACCGTACTCGGGAACGCGCAGCTGCGGCTCGGTGCCGCCCTGCTGGGCCTGCTGCTGGTAGCTCTCCGCCTGCTGGTACGCCTGGGCCATCTGCTGGGACCTGAGGTCCACCGGGTCGGGCGCCGGGTATGCCTGGCTCTGCTCACCCTGGCGGCCGAACTCGGCGCCGGAGTAACCGGTGAACGGCTGGCCGTAGTTCTCCGGCGGCTGCGGGAAGGACTGCGGCGGGCCGTCGAACGGCGGGTGCTGCCGGCTGTCCGCCGGCCGGCCCTGGTGCCCCTCGGCCTGCTGCTCGGGCTGGTGCCCGTAGCCGGGCGACTGCGGCTCCGGCTGCGGGTAGGACTGCGACTCCCGGTGCCCGCCGAAGCCCGGGACCTCGGAGCGCTGGTAGCCCTGCGAGTCGGCGTGCGGGTATCCCTGCGGATCGGGCTGCGGGTAGCTCGGCTGCTCGGGTTGCGGGTAGCCCGGCTGCCGCGGCTCCTGATCGTACGCGGGAGAAACCGGCGAGACCGGGGACGTCGGAGGCTCGTCCTGGCGGCCGAAGAGCGGGTCGGACTGCCCGGAAGGAGCGGTCTGCCCATAGTCGGACCGCAGCGGGTCCGACTGATGACCGTACGCGGACGAGTCGGCCTGCCTGCCGAAGTCCTGCGTCCCCTGACCGTACGACGAGGACGGCGAGGACTCTGAGTACTGGGAGGGCTCTGAGTACTGGGAGTAGCTCGGCAGCCGAGGGCTGGAGTGCCGCCCGGATCCCGACGGCTGCGCCTCCTGGCCGTACGCGGGGGGAACCGGCGAGGCAGGGGACTCCGGGAACGCCGGAGATTCAGCCTGCCTGCCGAAGTCCTGCGACTCCTGACCGTACGACGGGGAGTCGGGGAACTGCGGGTAGCTCGGCAGACGGGGTTCCGTCTGGGCGTGCGGCTCCACCGGGGCGGCGTAGATCGGCGGGTCGTAGGCCGCGGCCGGGGGGTCGTACGGCTTGGCCGGGGCCGAGGGCTGGACGTCCGCCGCGACGTACGGGTTCGGGGTGTAGCTCTCCACAGGCGAGGCGGGCTGCGGGTGGTTCTGCTCCTGCTGCGCGTACCCCTGCGGCTCCTGCTGCTGGGACGGCTGAGCGTAGGGGCCGGGCTGGGCGACGTAGGACTGGTTCTCGGCGGGCGGCGGGTAGGGGGCCTGGGAGTATCCCTCACCGGCCTGCGGCGCGGGGGACGCCTCCGGCCGGCCGTATCCCTCCTGGGCTCCGGTGGAACTGTGCGCGGGCGCCGGCGGGAGCGCGGGGCGCTCGTACGGGGGCTGCGGAGCCGGGACGGGCGGGGCCTCCTGCGGGTATCCCTGGCCGCCCTGCGGCCCCTGGCCCTGCGGATGGCCCTGACCCCCCTGCGGCCCCTGGCCCTGCGGGGGCATCTGCCCCTGGGGACCGTGGGGAGGGGGGCCGCCCTGGGCCTGGGGGTACCCGCCCTGCGGAACGCCCTGTCCCGGAACGCCCTGGGGGCCCTGGGGGCCCTGGGGGCCCTGGGGGCCCGGGAAGGGCGCCTGCTGCCCGGGGACGGGCGGCCGGCCGTAGGCGTACCGCTGCTCCTGCGGGTCCGGGGAGTGGCCGAAGCCGTCACCGGCGCGGAAGGGGTCGCGCGAACCCGGCGGGATCGCCTTCGGCAGCACGTACAGCAGCGCGACCACGGTCAACGCGAGGGCGGGCAGGTTGACGAGGAAGAACTCGACCTTCCCCAGGAAGCCCTCCACGCCCCCGAACAGCCCGCCGAACAGGCCGATCAGGCCGAACAGCGCGGAGAGGCCGAGCGTGCCGGCCACGACGAGGGCCATCACCTTCAGCCGCTCGATCACCGGGCCGAAGTTGGTCGCCAGCAGCACGGCGCCCACGAGCAACGCGGACGCGACCGGCGAGGTGAACTGCCCCGTGAAGGCCGACGAGCGCTCGGCGAAGGAGGACGACGGCCCACCCCCGAAAAGCAGGCGTTCGATGCCGACGAGAACGCTCGCGGACCCGAAGGCGACCATGAGCCACGCCGCCGGTCCCCGGAGCCGGCCCGCCTCGACATTGATCACAACTACCCCCAGAGGGTCTTTAGGTAAACCCGGGTCAGTTTTGCACATGGCTGACTTTGCTGCCGGTGGTCCCGGGAAGCCCACCAACCCCACAAGTACTTTGTTGACACCCTATAAGCCCACATTTCGGGCGTCCTACCAGGCGATCCGACAGGGCGGGCACCCCGCATAACGATCATGAAAAGAGTACTGTGAATCGCCCGCGGGCACCCCGCCAACGGGTCAGGTGACCTAGTGGAACACTGGACGGCATGCGCATCGTCTCCCTCGCCGGCGGAATCGGCGGCGCCCGTTTCCTACGCGGCCTTCTCACCGCGGCCCCCGATTCCGAGATCACCGTCATCGGCAACACCGGTGACGACATCAGCCTCTACGGCCTGCGGGTCTGCCCCGACCTCGACACCGTGATGTACACGCTGGGCGGCGGCATCGACGAGGAGCAGGGGTGGGGACGGCGGTCCGAGTCGCACGTCGTCAAGGAGGAACTCGCCGCCTACGGCGTCGAGCCGCAGTGGTTCGGCCTCGGCGACCGTGACTTCGCCACCCACATCGTGCGCACCCAGATGCTCGACGCCGGATACCCCCTGTCCGCGGTCACCGAGGCGCTGTGCGCGCGCTGGCAGCCGGGCGTACGCCTGATCCCGATGAGCGACGACAGGACCGAGACCCACGTCGTCGTCTCCGACGAGCGGGGCCGTCGCGCCATCCACTTCCAGGAGTGGTGGGTGCGGCTGCGCGCCTCGGTCCCCGCCGAGCAGATCATCCTGGTCGGCGCGGACGACGCCTCCCCCGCCCCCGGAGTGCTGGAGTCCATCGCCGCCGCGGACGCGGTCGTCCTCCCGCCGTCCAACCCGGTCGTCAGCATCGGCACGATCCTGCAGATCAAGGGCGTCCGCGCGGCCCTTGAGGGCAAGACCGTCGTCGGCGTCTCGCCCATCGTCGGCGGCGCCCCCGTCCGGGGCATGGCCGACGCCTGCCTGACCGCGATCGGCGTGGAGACCACCGCGCAGGCCGTCCTCGAACTGTACGGATCACCGCTGGTGGACGGCTGGCTGGTCGCGGAGGAGGACGCCGGGGTCGCCCTCGACGGCGTCGACGTCGAGGCCCGCCCGCTGATCATGCACGACGTCGAGTCCGCCGCGGCCATCGCCCGTGCCGCCCTGGACATGGCCGTACGGCTCGCGGGCCGGCGCGCCGACCCTCCGGCGCCGTACGAGGGTTCTCCCGCCGCGAACGGATCCGGCGCGTCCGCGACTCCCGAGGAAGGTGTGTGATGAGCCGGTTCAGGCGCGGGCAGGAGGAGTCCTCGGACGTCAAGGTGGAGGTCTTCGCGGTTCCCGGCATGCCCGAGGTGCGCGAGGGCGACGACGTCGGCGAGCTGATCGCCACGGCCCTGCCCGACCTGCGCGACGGCGACATCCTCGTGGTCACCTCGAAGATCTCCAGCAAGGCCGAGGGCCGGGTGCTGCACGACGCGACCCGCGCCGAGGCCGTCGAGGCGGAGACGCGGCGGGTGGTCGCCCGCAGGGGTGAGACCGTGATCGCCGAGACGGCGCACGGGTTCGTGATGGCCGCCGCCGGGGTCGACGCCTCCAACACCCGTCCCGGCACGGTCGTCCTGCTGCCCACCGACCCGGACGCCTCCGCCTCGGCCGTCAGGGCGCGCGTCAGGGAGCTGCTCGGTGTGTCGGTCGGCGTGGTCATCTCCGACACCTTCGGCCGCCCGTGGCGCAACGGCCAGACCGACCTCGCCGTCGGCCTCGCGGGGGTGACGGCCGCGCTCGACTACCGGGGCATGTCCGACGACCACGGCAACCCGCTCGAGGTCACCCTGACCGCCGTCGCCGACGAGTTCGCGGCGGCCGGGGACCTGGTCAAGGGAAAGGTCTCGCAGACCCCGGTGGCGGTGATCAGAGGTCTGGCGGAGTACACCACGGAGGAGGACGGCCCGGGAGTCGGCGAGCTGCTCCGCCCGTCCGCCGAGGACATGTTCCGGTACGGTTCGCGCGACGTGGTCTTCGCCCGCAGGACCGTCCGCGAGTTCTCCGCCGACCCCGTGGACGGCGCCAAGGTCCGCAGGGCGGTCGAGGCCGCGATCGCCGCACCCGCCCCGCACCACACGACCCCGTGGCGGTTCGTCCTGCTGGAGTCGGCGGAGACCCGCGAGAAGCTGCTCGACGCGATGCGGGAGGCCTGGATCACCGACCTGCGCGGTGACGGATTCTCCGAGGAGTCGATCGCCAAGCGGGTCAGGCGGGGCGACGTGTTGCGCGCGGCCCCCTATCTGGCGGTGCCCTGCCTGGTGATGGACGGCTCGCACACCTACGGCGACGCCCGGCGCGATGCGGCCGAGCGGGAGATGTTCGTGGTCGCGACCGGCGCGGGGGTGCAGAACTTCCTGGTCCAGCTCGCGGTGGAGGGCCTGGGATCCGCCTGGGTGTCGTCCACCATGTTCTGCCGCGATGTGGTCAGGCAGGTCCTCGACCTGCCCCTGGACTGGGACCCGATGGGTGCCGTCGCCATCGGCCACCCCGCCGCCCCGCCGAGGGACCGCGCCCCCAGGCTCGCGTCCGACTTCGTCGTCGTCCGCTGACGGGAGCACCGGGTCTGCTGTTCGGGCGGACCCGGCGACCGCGACCGCCGCCGGCGGCAGACGTACGCGTGCCTGACGCCGGCGGCGCTCGACGCCGGCTGCCACGCGGTGTCCGCCGGATGACGACAAACCGGGCCCCCTCCCTACATATGGCTACAGGGGGAATGCCGATCGTGCCAACGAACCTTCCGCGAAGACGGCCAGACGTAGAACTTGTTATGACTTCACCGAGGGCTCCAGGGAGAGCAGCGGAAGCGCGTTGGGGCGGACGCTGCGGCAGACGCCGTCACTCGCCCTCGCCGCGGCCACCCGCTCGGCGTCCGGCACGCCGTAGGAGGTGGTCCGCTGCCGGAGCGGCCTCCCGGTCGGGGCGACCATCGCCTCGATCTCACCGATGGTCTTGAAGGAGCCGTTCTCCGACCCGGCCATCCTGCTGATCGTCTCCTCCATCAGCGTGCCGCCGAGATCGTTGACCCCGCCGAGCAGCACCTCGCGGCAGAGCTCGTCCTGGAGCTTCACCCACGAGCACTGGACATTGGCGATCGCGCCGTGCAGCAGGACGCGCGCCAGCGCGTGCACGGCCCGGTTCTCCCGCGCCGTCGGCCCCGGACGGGCGATCCCCGCCAGGTAGATGGGCGCGCTGTGGTGGACGAACGGCAACGGCACGAACTCGGTGAACCCGCCGGTCTCCTCCTGGATACGGCGGATCAGCCGGATGTGCCGCACCCAGTGCCCGTGGTTGTCGACGTGGCCGTACATCATCGTGGAGGTCGTCGGGATGCCGACCCGGTGCGCGGTGGAGATGACCTCGACCCACTCCCTGGTGGGAAGCTTGCCCTTGGTCAGCACCCAGCGGACGTCGTCGTCGAGGATCTCCGCCGCGGTGCCCGGGAGCGAGTCGACGCCCGCATCCTTCGCGGCGACCAGCCAGTCCTCGACGGACAGGTTGGTACGGCTGGCACCGTTGATCACCTCCATCGGCGAGAACGCGTGGACGTGCATCTCCGGCACCCTGGCCTTGACCGCCCTCGCGATGTCGAAGTACGCGGTGCCGGGCATGTCGGGGTGGATGCCGCCCTGCATGCACACCTCGGTCGCCCCGGCCTGCCAGCCCTCCCAGGCGCGGTCGGCGACCTGCTCCAGGGAGAGGGTGTAGGCGTCGGCGTCGGTACGGCGCTGCGCGAAGGCGCAGAAGCGGCAGCCGGTGTAGCAGACGTTGGTGAAGTTGATGTTCCGGTTCACCACGTAGGTGACCTCGTCGCCGACGGCCTCCCGGCGCAGGCCGTCGGCGATCCGGCAGAGCTCGTCCAGCGCGGCGTCGTCGGCGCCCACCCCGTTCTGGTCTCCCGCGAGGTCCAGCAGGACGAGCGCCTGGGCGTCACTCAGGCCCGCCGGGTCGCTCTCGGCCCGGTTCAGGGCCTCCCGCACGTCGCCCCGCACGGCCGAGGTGGCCGCGGGCAGACGCTCCCTGAGCGCCTCCCAGTCGCCGTACACGCTGTCGAAGTCGTCGCGGCGGTCGGCGCCGCGCCCCTCGGTGTCGACCGCCGTGTGCAGGTCGACGCGGCCCAGGGAGACGAAACCGCCGTCGGGCTCCTGCCAGGGGCGGCCGGTCAGGACCGCGTCCTCGCGGGCGAGCCCGGTCTCGGGGTCCGCCAGGGCTGCGACGTGCGCGTTGAGCCTCGGGTCGAGCCAGGGCTCCCCGGCCAGCACGAACTCGGGGTAGATGGTGAGCCGCTCGCGCAGCGCGAACCCGGCCGCGGCCGTACGGGCGGCGAGGTCGTCGATCTGCGGCCAGGGACGCTCGGGGTTGACGTGGTCGGGCGTGAGCGGCGAGACGCCGCCCCAGTCGTCGATGCCCGCCCTGATCATCAGCTCGTACTCGGAGTCGACGAGGTTCGGCGGGGCCTGCACCCTCATCTTCGGTCCGAGCACGAGCCGGGTCACCGCGATCGTCGCGGCCAGCTCCTGCAGGTCGGCGTCCGGCATGCCGCGCATCGCGGTGTCCGGCTTGGCGCGGAAGTTCTGGACGATGATCTCCTGGATGCCGCCGTACTCACGCGCCACCCTGCGCAGCGCGAACAGCGACTCGGCGCGGTCGGCGACCGTCTCCCCGATGCCGATGAGGATGCCGCTGGTGAACGGCACGTTCGTCCGCCCGGCGTCCTCGAGCACGCGCAGCCGCACGGCGGGATCCTTGTCGGGCGAGCCGTGGTGCGCCTGCCCCTTCTCCTCGAAGAGCCGCCGTGAGGTCGTCTCCAGCATCATGCCCATGGAGGGCGCGACCGGCTTGAGCCGCTGCAGGTCCCGCCAGGTCATGACGCCCGGGTTCAGGTGCGGCAGCAGCCCGGTCTCCTCGAGCACCCGCACGGCCATCGCGCGGACGTAGGACAGCGTGTCGTCGTAGCCGTGCGCGTCCAGCCACTCGCGGGCCTGGTGCCAGCGGTCCTCGGGCCGGTCGCCCAGGGTGAACAGCGCCTCCTTGCACCCCATCGCCGCGCCCTGCCTCGCGATCTCCAGCACCTCGTCGGGGCTCAGGAACATGCTTTCCAGCTTGTGCGGGGCGGTGGCGAACGTGCAGTAACCGCAGCGGTCGCGGCACAGGCGTGTCAGGGGGATGAAGACCTTGCGGCTGTAGGTGATGATCCCCTGCCGGCCGACCGCCTCAAGGCCGGCGTCCCGCACCCTCCCCGCGTGGTCGAGGAGGGTCTCCAGATGTTCGTCCCGCGCGTGCAGCAGGACGGTGGCTTCGCTGATGTCGAGAGCTTTGCCGTCGCGGGCCCTGGCCAGAGCCCGGCGCATCGCGTTGTCGGTGGGGTTAGCGCTCATGACCGCACAGTACGACGCGAGACGAGAACGTGGGGCGGCGGGTACCCGCTCACGGCCCCCGGGCCCCAGCACAGGCCCCGGGCCCGATGCCCGCCCCACTCGAATGTCCGGACGCCGGACGCTGGCGCAGGCCCCGTCCGGGCGCCAGGACACCGCCCGCACCAGACGACGGCGAAGGCCGGACACTTCAGCGTTTCTAAAGCATGTCGTCAAGCAAGTCTCGATAGACGTAAATACTTGCAGATGCATAAATTAGAGACGTCAACCGGAACCCCGCCCCCGCGGGAAACCCGCCCCGATCCTCCGTGGGACCCCCTCGGACCTCACCCGACAGGAGCCGACAGTGCTCTGGTTTCTCCTCGCCCTCGCCGCCGTCGCCGTCCTCGCCCCGCTGATCGGAGCCGACACGCGCGACAGCCTCGACTGGCAACGCGGCGAACCCTTCCCCGACGAGGGAACCCGCAGAACGACCGGTGATCGCGCACCGGCATCCGAGGGAGCGCTCAGAACGACCGGTAGTCGCGCACGGACATCCTCGGCCCGCGAGCGGGTGGCCGCACACCGCCCAACCCCAGCAGCCGGCTGACCCGGTGCCGGTGCCCCCGGTAGGGAGCGAGCAGCCGCAACATCCGCGCGTCGTCCACCCGCTCACCGCTGAGCGACCAGCCGACCAGCGCGGGCAGGTGGAAGTCGCCCACCGAGATCGCGTCCGCGTCACCGTGCGAGCGCTGGCGCACCTCGGCGGACGTCCACACCCCGATCCCGGGCAGCGCCCTCAGCAGCCGATCCGCGTCGGCGCTGCCCCCGACCGCCTCCAGCCGCCCCGCGTACCGGGCGGCGTTCGCGATCGTCCGGGCCCGCACCGCCTCCGCCCCCGCGCGGTGCCAGTCCCACGAAGGGATCGACCACCACACCTCGGGTGGCGGGAAGACCCTCATCCCCTCGGGCGCGGGACCCGGCGCGGGCTCGCCGTATCGGCCCAGCAGCCACCGCCACGCCCGCCGCGCCTCGGTGGACACCACCTTCTGCTCCAGCACGGCCGGGACCAGCGCCTCAAGCACCCGTGAGGTCCTGCCGATCCTCAGCCCCGGATGACGTCTCGCCGCCTCACGCAGCACCTCGTGCCCGGGAACGAACCCCGAGACGTCGTCACCGTCGCCCAGCAGCGCGGGGAGCGTCTCCAGCATCCACTCCGCCCCGGGCCCCCACGCCGAGGCCGCCACCCGGCCGCCCGTGAGGGCCACCCGTAGCGTCCCCGGCCCGTCGGGCGTGCGCGAGGTCCGCCAGAAGGCCCCGCCGGGCACCGACCTCAGGGTGGGGTCGCCGCTTCCGCGCCGGTGCGGGTCGAGTGAGAGCGCCAGGTCGACCGGCCAGGGCGGGCACCACTCGCGTTCCCTCACGAAGGTCCACGCGCCCCGGACGCTCAGATGTCGCTGGAGAAGCGGATCGCGAACTCGGGAAGCACGACGCCGGGCCAGACCCGGCTGCCCGCGAGCAGTTCGTTCCCCGAGCCGACCACGGCGCCGTCGCCGAGGACGACGTCCCTCAGGACCGCTCCAGAGTTGACGCGCGCGCCGATGCCGACCACCGAGTCGACCACGACCGCGCCCGAGTGAACGACGCAGTCGTCCCCGAGCACACTGCCGCTGATCTGCGCTCCCGACTCCACGATCGCGCGGGCGCCGATCACGGAACCGCCGGAGACCTTCGCCTCCGGCGAGATCATGGCGCCGGGCAGGGCGAGGAAGTCACCGGTGGGTCCCGGCAGGGCGGGCGAGGCGAGACGGCCGAGCACCAGGTCGCGGGAGCCCTTCACGAAGGCCGCGGGCGTGCCCACGTCGAGCCAGTAGGAGGCGTCGGCGTAGCCGAGCACCAGGGCGCCGTCCTCGATCAGGCCGGGGAAGGTCTCACGCTCGACCGAGACGACCTCGCCCTCGGGGATCGTGTCGATCACTGAGCGGGTGAAGACGTAACATCCGGCGTTGATCCGGTTCGTCACCGGGTTGGGGGTCTTCTCCAGGAAGGCGGTGACCCGCCCTTCCTCGTCGGTGGGCACGCACCCGAAGCGTGAGGGATCCTCCACCTCGGTCAGGTGCAGGGTGACGGCGGCCCTCCTCGCCACGTGCGTCGCGATCTGGTCGCCGATGTCGTGGCCGGACAGGATGTCACCGTTGAGCACGAGCACCGGGTCGTCGGGACCGCAGGTGAGCGCCTCGGCGGCGTTGCGGATGGCCCCTCCCGTGCCGAGCGGGACCTCCTCCGTCATGTATTCGAGCGCGAGACCGAACGCCTCGCCGTCTCCGAACGCCTCGGAGAACATCTCCGCCCGGTAGGAGGTCGCGAACACGATGCGTCGCACCCCGAAAGCCCTCGCCCTGGCGAGTTGGTGGGCGAGGAAGGGCACCCCTGCCGTGGGCAACAGGGGTTTCGGTGTGCCGAGCGTCATCGGACGCAGGCGTGTCCCTCGTCCACCGACAAGGAGAATCGCCTCTAGATCGGGCAAGGGGGTCTCCATCATGCCGAGAGGTTAACCCACTACTCGATCGCGCGCTGATAGGAGAGCAGGTGCGCCTCCGCCGAGGCCTCCCAGGTGAACTCCTTGGCGCGGGCGATCCCGGCGACGGACAGCGCCTCCCTGCGCTCGGGCGAGGAGAGCAGCGTGCGCAGCGCCTCGGCGATGCTCTCGGCGTCCGGCTCGGTGTAGGCGACCGCGTCGCCCCCCACCTCGGGCAACGAGGTGCGGTGGGTGGTGAGCACCGGCGCGCCGCAGGCCATCGCCTCGAGCACCGGCAGCCCGAAACCCTCGCCCCGCGAGGGGAAGGCCGCCACCACCGCACCGCCGAGAAAGCCGCACAGGTCGGAGAACGACAGGAAGCCCGGACGCAGCACCCGCACGGTCGAGGGGACCTTCTCCACCGCGGCGTCCACCTCGGCGTCGCGGATGCCCCCCGCGAGCACCAGGGCGGGCGGGTCGGGGATGTTCTCGACGGCCCGCACGAAGCCGCGGATCAGGTTCGGCACGTTCTTACGCGGCTCCAGCGGGCCGAGGAAGGCGACGTACGGGGTGCCGTGCAGGCCGAGCCGGTCGGAGGCGTGGGTGATCTCCCGCTCGGACGGCGGGTGGAACAGCGCGGGATCGACGCCGTGGTAGGCGACGTCGATGCGGGTCGGGTCGGCGGAGAGGATCCTGATCAGCTCGTCCCTGGTCGCCTTGGAGGGCACGATCACCCGGGCGGCGTGCCGGACCGCCGTGCGGGTCGCGGCCCGGAAGAACGCCGCCTTGACCGCGTCGTGCTGCAGGGGCTCGGTGAAGCAGGTGAGGTCGTGCACGGTCGCCACGGTGGGCAGGCCGGGACTCAGCGGGATCGAGTAGTAAGGGGCGTGGATGACCTGGGCGCCGACCTGCCGGGCCAGAAACGGCAGACCCGTCTGCTCCCATGTCAGGCGGGCGGCCCGGTTGGTGATCCCGTGAGGCCCGGGCACAATCCGCGCGGAGGGTGCCAACCCGGCGTATCGGGCGGCGTCGGCGCGCTGGCAGACGACCGCGAGATCAGCGCCCGCCCTGTCCAGTGCGGCGACGAGCCCATCGACATACCTGATCAGCGCACCGCGATCGGCCGGAACCGCGGCCGCGTCGACGAGCACTCTCGGCGTCAAGAAGGATCGCCCCCCTCATGATCCACAGCGGGACGACCGTCCCCTTCCTCTTGTTTACTCTATTGCCAGAGTCGCTGAAACCGTGGGGGAAATCACACTGCTTTTCCCGAAGCGCGGTCCTTTCGGGATCCCTCGGCGCGGCGCGCGGTCAGGCCGGCGAGACCCGCGCAGAGAAGGTCTCCGAGGATGATCACGATCCGGGAGCAGAGCGCCACCGTGATCGCCGATCCCCGGTCCAGGACCGGCGCCAGCACGGCCACCATCGCCACCTCGCGCACCCCCGCCCCCGCCGGGACGACGAACGTCATGATCCCCAGACACCACGAGAGCGCGAACGCGCCGATCGAGAACAGGACCGCGGAAAGGCCGGAGGACCCGAGGTCGTGGACGATCGCCGCCAGGTGCAGCCCGTACGCGATCCAGCCGAGCAGCGCCCAGCCCAGCGCGGTGAGCATGCCCCCGCGGGTGAGCGGGCGCTCCAGCGGCTCGCGCCCCAGCTTCCGCAGCCCGAACCCGAGGACCGCGTTCACCACCCTCGGCTCGAAGGCCACCGCGAGCACCGGGATGAGCAGGAACGCCCACGCGTACGGCGCCGCGGCCCCCGGCATCGCCGCCAGCAGGGTCACCCCCGAGACCACGAGTCCGCTGCCGAGCTGCACCGGCAGCGTCAGGAAGAACGCCGCCGCGCTCCGCGACCTGGGCACTCCCAGCTCCTTGCCCATCTCCATCTGGGCGATCACCGGCCACAGCGAGCCGGGAATGTACTTGCCCAGCTGGCCCACGAAGAAGACCTTCGCCCCCGCGCGCAGCGGCAGCGGCGAGCCCAGGTCGGCCAGCAGCGCCCGCCACGTCATCATCCCGCCGCACAGCGCGGCGAGCACCGCGACGAGCGACAGCGCGAGGGACGTCCACGACAGCCGGGCGAACCCCGCGCGGATCTCCTCCCACTGGTCCACCACCACCCACGCGCCGAACCCGAGCGCGACGAGCAGGAACGCGACGCGGGCCACCCGCCTCAGGGTGGACCTGCCGGATCCGGCACCCGCGGTCACGAGAGCCCCGCCGAGGTCACCGCGGCGGCACGCCCCGGGAAGGAGATGTGGCGGGCCCGCGAGGAGCTCACAGGGGGCGTACCGGCTCGGGCGGCCGGCGCAGGGAGGCCCCGGCCGGGCGGCGGTCGCCCCTGGTCGCCACCCACAGGTAGGTGGGCACCACCGGCAGCAGCGCCCGCAGCACCGGGCGGGGCAGCCGCGACAGCACCCCGCCCGCGACCCGTCCCACCACACCGGGGAAGAGCTCGTTCCCGGCGAACGCGGCCGGGGTGACGAGCACGGGGAAGGTGTAGTCCCACACCCGCAGGCCGCGCACCATCTTCCGCAGGCCCCTTCTGGTGCGGTAGCGCTCGTAGTAGCTGTCGGCCCGGCCGAAGAGCCGCACGTAGCGGTCGGCGAGCGCGGGCGGCAGGTAGGACAGGAACGGCAGCTTGTAGTGCGGCTCCATCACCCCGAGCCGGTTGCCCAGCCCCAGGTAGAGGACGCCGTCCTCGGAGAGCACCCGGCGCATCTCGGCCATGATCGCGTCAGGGTCGACCACGTGCTCGTAGATGTGGTTGAAGACCAGCACGTCGATCGAGCCGTCGGGGAAGGGCAGCGCGGTGCCGTCCGCGCACACGAACTCGACCCGCTCGCCGAACCTCTGGGACGCCCTGCGCAGGCCCGGCACGTCGATGTCGACGCCGAACGTGTGGCTCGCGCCCGCCGAGGCCAGCTCGTCGGCGATGAAGCCCGCCGAACAGCCGATGTCGGCGACCGTCAGACCGGCGAGGACGTCGGTGTCCCTGCCGAGGAAGTGCCCGAGCACAGCGACGATCTTCGCGGCCTTCCTGCGGCGCTTCTCCTCGTCCAGCATCGCCGCCTGGAACTCGGAGTACTCAAGCTGGGCGACCCGCTCGGCGCTCATCACTCGCTCACCGCTCCTCTTCTTCCCCTCCACGCGACTCCGCGACTTCGCACGACGCCGCCCAAGAGTACCGGTGACCCGCGACCCTACCGTCGGGTAAGCAGGCCGTCGTACCCTTGGCGGATGCTCAGCCGACTGCGGTCAAGCCGCCTCCTCCGGGTGCTGCTCGCGCTGGTCGCGGTGGGCTTCCTCGGGTACGGCCTGGTCAGGAACCGCGAGGAGACGACGGCCGCGATCTCCCAGCTGTCGTGGTGGTCCCTCGGCGGCTCCTACCTCTCGGTGATGGCCGGGATCGGCTTCATGGTGCTGGCCTGGCGGACGGTGCTGGCCGGGATGGGCTCGCCGCTCCCCCTCGGAAGCACCGCGAGGGTGTTCTTCGTCGGCCAGCTCGGCAAGTACGTGCCGGGCAGCGTCTGGGCGTACGCCGCGATGATGGAGCTCGGCCGCGACCACGACGTCCCGCCCCGGCGCATGTTCGGCTCCGTCTCCCTCGCCCTGCTGATCTCCCTGGGCTGCGCGCTCCTCGTCGCGGCGGTCACCCTGCGCGAGACCATGACCCAGGCGTGGTATCTGCTGGCGCTGATCCCGGTGATCGCCGTCTGCCTGCACCCGGCCGTGCTCACGTTCGGGCTCAACCTGGCCCTGCGGATCGCCCGCCAGGAGCCTCTCGGCCAGGGCCGGCTGCTCAGCGGCGGGGCGGTGCTCCTCGCGGTCGCCCTCACGGTCACCGGCTGGCTGGTGTACGGCGCCCACCTGCTGCTCCCCATGGCCGACCTGGGCGCCTGGGGCGACTCCCTCTATCCGGTGGCGGTCGGCGCCTACGCGCTCGCCTGGGCGACGGGCATCGTCACGGTGATCGTCCCCGCCGGGATCGGCGTCCGCGAGGGGGCGCTGGTGCTCGCCCTGGCACCGGTGCTCGACTCCCCCAGGGCGCTGGTGGCCGCGGTGGTGTCGAGGGTGATGTTCACCCTCGCCGACCTGAGCTGGGCCGGGATCGGCTTCCTGTGGGGACGTCTCTCCCGTCCCGGAGGTCAGCGCGAGGAACCCGGGCCCGCCTCCGAGACCGGACCGGGCTCCGGATCCGGCTCGGGGGCCGGGACCGCGTCCGGGCTCGGGTCAGGACCGGCCTCCGGGCCGGGAGTCGGGGCCGCCTCCGAGACCGCGTCCGGAGCGGCGTCCGAGACCAGCGCCTCGACGTAGGAGGCCCAGTAAGGCTCGGGGTCGACGGCCTTGACCCCCGCGCGGAGCCGCTCGGGCTCACCAGGCCGGTAGAACGCGGTCAGCGCGGCACGCAGGCCCTCCACCGAGCCCGGTTCGACCAGCAGCCCGTCCACCCCGTCGGTGACGTGGTCGCCGAGCGTGCCCACCCTGCTGGCGATGACCGGCACCCCGTGCTCGTGGCCGAGCCACACCTGCTGGCTCGCCGTCCCGCTCCGGTAGGGCAGGACGAGCGCGTCCACGTCCGCGAACAGCCCCGGCAGGTCGGCCGAGGCCACGTATCCCGGCCGCAGCTCCACCCGCCCGTCCAGCCTCAGCTCGGCGGCGAGCGCCCTGGTCGTCTCCTCAAGGCCGCCCCAGAACTCCCCGGCGACCCGCAGCGACACCCCGTCGGGAAGCGCGCGGATCAGCAGGTCAAGCCCCTTGTACGGCCTGACGAGCCCGAAGAACAGCAGCCTGTCGTGCACGCCCTCGGCCGGTCCGTGCCCGCCGTGCCGGTCGGCCCCCGACGGGAGGTGCGGCGCCATCTCGGCCACCCGCACCGGCGTGGCCGCCAGCTCGCGGGCCTTGCCCGCCTGCCCCTCCGAGTGGACGAGCACCGTGTCCACCCGGCGCAGCAGCGCCTTCATCAGCGGCGTGTCGTACGGCTTGCGCTCGTGCGGCAGGACGTTGTGGCAGAGCGCCACGACCCGGGTCCTGCGGCCCAGGCCGTACAGGATGCCCAGGTAGGGCGGGACCTGCACCGGGCTGAGGACGACGAGGACGACGAGGTCGGCGCTCCTGAGCCGCCGCCCGGCGCGGACCCAGCCGTCCGGACGGCGCCAGTCGAGGTCGCGCAGGACGTTCGGGAACGGCTCGCCGTCGGGCGTGTCGACGGTCTGCCGTCCCGGATACAGGAAGGAGGGGTACTGCGCCCGCCACGACTCGATCACCACGTCGTGCCCCGCGGCCCGCAGCCGGTGTGCCAGCTCGGTGGTGTGCGCGGCCCCGCCGCCCTTGTAGGGGTACGTCGGCCCGATGACGGCGATCCGCATCTACTCGCTCCTGGAGCGCACGATGAGGTCGGCCAGCAGCGCCAGCGAGCCGATGAGCAGGCCGGACAGGAAGATCACGATGGTGTTGCTGGTCAGGTAGAACCCGTAGCGGACGATGTCGACGACACCCTTGACCAGGCCGATGCCGACCAGCCAGAGTGCCGGCGGCATGAGGACCTTGAGCGGGTTGAAGTACATCACCATCCGCAGCACCTGCAGGATGTAGCGGTAGGCGTCGGAGACGAAGCTGAACTTGGACTTGCCGGCCCGCTTGCTGTAGCCGATCGGCAGGTAGTAGACGTCGTGCTGGTTCGACAGGAACGACAGCGTGATCGTCGTGACGCAGGAGAAGCCGGGGGGCAGCAGCCGCAGATAGGGCTTGGCGACCGACTTGCGGAACGCCCGCAGCCCGCTGTTGAGGTCGGGGATCTTCTGCCCGGCCAGCCGCTCGGCCACCTTGCGGATGAACCACTTGGCCGGGACCCGCAGAAACTTGTGCGAGCCCTCCTCGCTGGTCCGCGCGCCCACGACCTGGTCGATCGTCGGGTCCTTCTCCAGGATCTGGACGAGCTCGGGGATCCGCTCGTTCGGGTACGTCATGTCGGCGTCGGTCCACACGACGATCTCGCCGCGCGCCTCCTGCGTGCCGATCCTGCGCACCGTGCCGGAGCCGCCGTTGCGGTGGAAGGCCCTGATCCGCATGTTCGGGAACCTGGGCGCGGCCTCCTTCAGCCTGGCCAGGGTCTCGTCGGTGGAGAAGTCGTCGACGGCGACGAGCTCGTAGGTGTATCCGCTGTGGTCCATCGCCTCGCAGATGCGCTCGACCTCGGCGATGACGTGGTCCTGCTCGTTGTAACACGGCAGGACGATGGTCACGTACGGCGTTGCGTCCACGGCTGATCCACTCTCGGGCTCTCGGGCATGCTCTCGACGGGCGAGGATACTCTGCCCGGACAGACCCCGAGCGCACATCGCCTCTTCAGCACGGTTCGGCCCCCTCAGTCGACACTCGGTGGTTCGGCTTGGCTGACACCTGGCATGCCCTTCACCGCGTCGACGACCGTCTGCGCGGCTCGTGGGTCCGTGAGCTTGACGAAATAGCTCTCCGGCAGGCGGCTGTTCGCGGCAAAGCCGATGAGGAAGGAGTCACGGCTCACCACCAGATGCTCCAGAACCCGGCGAGCATGAGCGGCGTTCTCGAAATAGATGCGCTCGATCCCTTCGAGCGCCATGAGTCTGGCCTCGATGGCCTTCTTCTCCTCCGCCGTCGCCACTCCCCGGCCCGCACAAGGATCGGGCTTCTCTTCCGTCTTGCCGGGCTCCGCTTCCTCGGGCGGGCACAGGACGACGGAGAGATCGGCCTTGCCCTCCCAGAAATGGTGACCGAAGGCGAAGACGTTGGAAACGCCCGGAGTGCTGCCCATGATGCTTCCGAAGGACTCGAAGTCGGCTCGCCGATGAAGCCTGCCCTTGAACGACTCGGGCAGGTCATCGGTTTCGAAGAGCGAGGCCATCGTCCAGTTGTCGGCGTACTGATCCACGAGTTTCGCCCATGCCGTCTCCTGGGACTCGAACTCCATTTCCGCGACCTCGGGCATCGCACGCAGTCTCTCCTCGATCGACCGCCGCTGCTCCGAGGTGACCGCTCGTTCGCGGCACCGCTCGTAGGGGTCGTCGTCCCTGCACAGGGAGACGGTGAACGTCCCCCCTTCAGGCCAAGGACCGTCCGGCGGCGGGAGCACCTGGACGGAATTCCGGTAGGCGTACCACCCCCCGGCTCCTGCCGTTCCGATCAGCAGGACGGCCACCGTACAGACCAGCAGGGTACGTCGAATCCTCAGGCCTCTTTGGGCCGGCACCTCCTGCTCGGAGGTCCCAAAGGACAGTTCCTCGACCACAGGGATCTCGTTGTTCCCATCACCCGTATGAGAAGCCGGAACGATCGCATCCAATGCGTCACCCAAAGTAAAAATCTGGTATTTGACTAGATATCGTTACACACTTCTCCAGGCTTCGATCACCGGTGACGCGGTGCCCTGAAACCGACCGGCTCCGCCCAGGTCCCCTCCCACATGAGTGATGCCTCCGATGGGGCGACACCTGGACCTGCAACCGGTTCGCGACATCTCTCAGGTGTCCCTGTTCGCCTGCGGAACGGCCATCCAGACGTCGGCGGCGAGGGACCAGGTGCCGTTGGGCGGGGTGACGAGGGAACGGTCGTCCTGGCGGGTGCGGAGGTTCATGATGTGGACGGGGGCGCCGTATTGGGAGAGCTGGCGGGAATCGGCGGCGAGCAGGACCGGGGTACGGCCGACGGAGCGGACCCGGGCGGCCAGGCGGGCGACGTCGGCGGCCTTGGGAAGGTCGGAGCGATAGATGGTGAGCCTGGCTGCGGGAAGGCCGCAGACGCCCCGGACGACCTGGGTGAAGCGGGCGGCGGTGACGCGCTCGACGACGAGCACCGAGGCGCGGGGCGGGAGGGCCGCGCACATGGCCTCGACCGCGGCGAGCTCGTCGCGGTCGACCGGGCTGAACGCCGTCCCCCCCGAGGTGATCACCGGCGGGACGAGGAAGAGGACCGCGCCGACCGCGACGAGGCCCCTGCGCACGCCCTGGCCGTACCCCGACCTCCGGACCCTGTCACGCGTCCAGCCCAGGCCCCAGACGGCGAGCAGGATCAGGCCGGGAATGACGACGGGGACGAGCCGCCGGGCGGCCCACGGATGGTCGGGGGTGATGCCCGGCCGGTAGAGCGTGGTGACCGTGGTCCAGCCGATCACGGCGAGCGGCAGCAGCCAGCCGGGCGCCGTCCCCTTGACGAGCCTGCGCGCGAGCACCGCCGCGGCGAGGGTGGCCATGATCGCCACGGGGAGTCCGACGTACCAGATCACCCAGTGCGCCGAGTTCTCGTAGTAAAGCCGGGAACCGTCGAGCGGCAGGCGCTCGACCCGCTGGACCCCCTCGATGAACTGCGCGGTCATCCGGTCGCCCGAGGTGACGGGGGGCCGGATCACGGTCTCCAGCCACGGCCGGGCGGCGAAGGCCGCCGCGACCAGCACCACCAGTCCGGCGGCGATCTCGGGCAGTCTCCCGATCCCGGCCATCCGCCGCAACGGCGCCGCGAGCCACGGGGCGAGCACCGCCGCCACCACGGTGAGGACCACGACCGCCCCGCAGACGGCGAGCAACGGGATCAGCGAGTCCGACAGGTATTTCAGGTACGGCCTGGACAGCAGGTAGGCGGCGGCCAGACCCAGTCCGGTCCCCGCCGCGAGCCCGCCGAGCAGCGGCATGCCCAGCCGTCCCCCGTCGCGGTTCCCCGCCCGGCTCAGGGCGATGAGCAGCCCGGCGTAGACGAGCACCGGGAGCACGTCGCGCAGCCCGTCGATCCTGATCAGGATGGCCAGCCCGAACACCAGCCCCGCCAGGGCGGCGCCCGTTCGCGCCATGCCCTCGCCGAGGCCGGGACCAGGGCCGGGACCGGGACCGGGGTTGAGGCCGGAGGCGGAGACGGGGGCGGAGACGGGGGCGGGGGTGGGGGTGGGGGTAGGGGGCATGTGCGGCGGAGCGCCGGCGCCGACGGTGTGGGAGCGGAGCCTCGCCTCGGCGTCGTACAGCAGCGCGAGACCGCCGAAGAGCAGGACGAGGGACGGGATCTCGCTGAAGGTCGTCCGCGAGGTGTAGAGGATCGGCAGGCAGACGGCGAAGACCAGCGCGGCGAGAGGTGCCCAGCGAGCCCCGGCGAGCCGGGCGACGACCCCCGCGAGGACGAGCACGGCCGCCGCTCCCAGCACCGGCGGTACCAGCAGCAACCCCGCGATGTCCCCCAGCCAGGCGCCCACCACGTGCAGCATCGGCGCGCCCGGCATGAACTGCGGTACGACCGCGCCGCCGGAGACGTAGAAGCCCACGCTGTCGAAGTGGAGCGCCGGGTCGGTGCCGCCGAAGGCCCAGTCCTGGAAGGGGATCGGCAGCGAGCCGTGCCTGGCCAGCCAGATGCCGTACTGCGCGTAGGTTGCGGGGTCGCGACGGACGATCAGCTGCTCGCCGTGGAGCAGGCCGTTGAAGATCCCGGAGGCGAGGGCGACGGCGACCACCCCGGTCACCTGCCAGGCGGTCGCCTCGACGATCTCCGGCAGGCGGCGCAGGCCGTACCGGCACAGCAGCGCGATGGCCACCAGCCCCAGCGGGACCGCGACGAGCGGCCGGAACCAGCCGAGCAGCAGCAGCGGCAGTCCTGCCAGCAGCCAGCCCGCCAGGACGAGCACGGGCACGACGGAGACCACGGCGAGCACCCTGCCCGCCGAGGGCCTGCGCGTACGGTCCAGCCAGCCAATGGTCATGATTCGAACCGAGCGTAGTGCCACTTCCCGCCCGCACCGGGCACCGGAGCGCGGACACGAGGGCCGGTGCGAGCATGGAGCCGAGGGAGGGCCGGTAGCGTACGCGCAGCGTGCGAGGAGGTGGACGAGTGATCGGGTGGGTGCGGGGTGGTCGCGGGGGCGCGGGCGGTCGCGGGTTTCCTGAGCGCCGCGGGCTCCCCGGTCGCCGCCGGCTCACCGACCATCGCTGGTTCCTGGCCGTGCTCGGCGCGGGGATCGCGCTGCGGGTGATCACCATGCTCGGCTACCGGCCCGCGCTCTGGTTCCCCGACTCCTACACGTACGTCGTCACCGCGCTGAAACCCCGGCCCGACCTGGTCCGTCCCGCCGGATACCCGATGTTCATGCGACTGCTCGAACCGTTCCACGAGTTCGCCGTCGTCGTGGCGGCCCAGCACCTGCTGGGGCTGCTCATCGGCGTGCTGGTCTATCTCACCGCGCGGCGGCTGCGGGCGCCGGGCTGGGCCGCGACGCTCGCGGCGGTCCCCTCCCTCCTGGACGCCTACCAGATCCAGCTGGAGCACCTGCTGGTCTCCGACACCCTGTTCGCGGTCCTGGTCGTGTCGGCGGCCTGCCTCGCCGTGCGCGACTCCGTCGGATGGCGTACGGCGTGCGGGATCGGACTGCTGCTCGCGGCGGCGACGCTGACGAGGACCGTCGGGCTGCCGCTGGTGGCGCTCTTCGCCGCCTGGCTGATCTTCAGGGAGCGGGGGCGGGTGCTCGCGGCCGGCGTGATGATCGCCGCCGCGACGGTGCCGATCGTGGGGTACGGGGCCTGGTTCTACGCGACGTACCAGCGGATCGGCATCGTGGGCGCGAACGGCGTCTTCCTGTACGGCAAGACGATGACCTTCGCCGACTGCGACGTGATGCGCCCGCCGCCCGACCTGGCGGTGCTCTGCGATCCCCGCCCGCCGCACCTGCGGCCTCCCGCTCAGGAGTACGTCTGGGCGCAGGACTCCCCGCTGGTCAAACTGCCCGGCATCACCTTCACCCGGACGAACGACACGCTGGCCGGGCGGTTCGCGTCACTGGCGATCATGAGCCAGCCGCTGGACTATCTCGGTTCGGTCGCCTCGGAACTGGCCCGCTCGTTCACCGTGGGCCGCCCGGTCTACCCGGATCAGGAGATCTACGACTACTACCGGTTCCCCGCGACACCGCCCGCGCCGCCGGGGCGCTATCCGGCGACGGTGGGCGCCGAGGCCGCGAAGCGCTACGAGCGGGGACCGATCTCCACCCGGATCGTCGAACCGTACGCGGGCTGGATCCGTACCTATCAGGGAGTCGCAGGACTGCCTGGCGCGGCTGTCCTGGTGATTCTCCTGCTGCCGCCCGCGGCGGCGTGTGTCCGGCGCTTCCGCCCGGAGTCCACGGCGTGGGCGCTGCCCTGGTCGGTGGCGGTGGTGCTGCTGGTGCTGCCGCCGGCGGTGGCGGAGTTCGACTACCGGTACGTCCTGCCGGCCGTGCCCGCCGCCTGCCTGGCAGCGGCACTTGCCGTACGTAAACCTAATTTCAGTAACATTCCTACTAATGTCCGTATTTGAGTATGCTGGCCGCCGGATCCAAACATGGCGGTTGTCAGGGGGCGGTCTTGGCCAAGTTCGCATCATCATGTCTCCTGGCGCGCATCTCGTGATCTACCCTTTGGGCTCGATGACCGAGCATGAGCACCGGACGACGCCGCCGAGCGGAAGGATCGCATGAGCGACCACCGGCAGGCGGCCGTCAGAGACCGCCGGAGCGAACCGACCTCCCCCGGCCACCGCGGACCGCGGCGCTCAAGAGGGGACGCCCCGCCCCAGGGCCCGCCGGGAGACCTCCCGCCGCCTCCGCAGGAGAAAGCACCGAAGGGCCGGGGCCGCAAGCAGCGGCGGCTCAGCATCGGCGCCTGGGCCGGCATCGCGGCGACCGGAGTGCTGGTGCTCAGCACCCTCGGCGGCTACAAGGTCTACCGCGACACCCTCGGCGAGTTCCAGACCGTCGACCTCAGCGGCAAACTCGGCCAGAACCGGCCGGCTGCCGTGAAGGGCGCCCTCAACGTGCTGATCGTGGGCTCCGACACCCGCGAGGGCGACAACCTGAAGTACGGCCAGAAGATGGCCGACGCGGGCAAGCGCACCGACACGATCATCCTCATGCACGTCTCCCCCGACCGCGACAAGGCGACCTTCATCAGCTTCCCCCGCGACTCGGTCGTCGAGATGCCCCCCTGCAAGTCGGAGACCGGCGCGCCGGTCGCGGCCCGCACCGAAATGATCAATGCCGCCTACAACGAGGGCGGCATCACCTGCACGATCACCACGATCGAGGCGCTCACCGACATCCGCATCGACCACTTCGTCGAGGTCGACTTCACCGGTTTCAAGAACATCGTGAACGCTCTCGGCGGCGTCAGGATCTGCCTGACCAAGCCGGTCGACGACAAGAAGTCCAAGCTCACCCTCCCCGCGGGCTGGCACCTCCTCGCGGGCGAGAAGGCGCTGGGCTACGTCCGGCTGCGCAACTACGGCGACGGCAGCGACATCGGCCGCATCAAGCGCCAGCAGGTCTTCCTCAGCCAGGTGGTGAAGAAGGCGACCAGCAGCGAGCTGCTGACCGACCCCGCCAAGATGCTGAACTTCATCACCACCGCCGCCAAGTCCGTCCGGATGGACGAGGAACTGGCCAAGGACACCAACACCCTGCTCCAGATCGGGCAGAGCGCCCAGAAGCTGACCGCGAGCGGCGTCAAGCTGATCACCGTCCCGTGGGGCCCCCACCCCGACGACCCGAACCGGGTCGCCTGGGTGCAGCCGTACGCGAACCAGCTGTTCGCCGCGATCAAGAACGACACCGAGGTCACCCCGCCCCCCGACCCCAAGGCCAAGCCGGCCGTCAAGCGCGAGCAGGTAAGGCTCCAGGTCTTCAACGGCACGGACACGCCGAACAGGGCGAGGGAGGTCGCCGCCGAGCTGGCCGACCAGGGGTTCGTGGTCACCCATGTCGGCAACGCCCGCCCGGCGACCGCCAACGTGCCCACCACCACGGTGCGCTACGCCAAGAAGGACGCCGCCGACGGCGCCTCGTACGGCGACGCGGTGGCCGCCAGGCTCTCCGGCGACAAACGGACCCCGGTCGCGGGCAAGGTCAAGCCGGTCACCACCGAGAAGTACGTCCCGGCCGTGGCCCCCCCGCCCACCCCGGAGGGCAAGGCTCCGACCGGGCCGGTCATCCAGCTCGTCATCGGCGCCGACTGGCCGGGCGTCCGCGCCCTCCCGAAGATCCCCGACGCCCTCACGGACAAGGTCGTCGACAGCAAGACCAACCCCTGCAGCTGAGACGCCTCCCCTCACCCCCGGCCGCCCCGCGGACACGGCCGGGCCCGTGACCCCGTGGACAGTCACGATTACCCGAGAACCGTCCGAATCAAAGTGCATGCGTGCGACAGAGGGCGCACAGTCGGTTTAGGGTTGGTCAAGGCGGCGAGGCGAACACCTGCCCGCGTCCCCGACCCTTCCCTGGGCGCCCCGCCGATCTGCCCGACACTTCCCCCGGTCTCCGACAGATAGCTGAGCCTCCCCCTCGTGAGCGACATCCGACCCTTCCAGGTGCCCGCCCCCCAGGACGACGGCGGTTCCGACCCCGGCTCCGGTGGGGCCAACGGCGGGCAGGGCCGGAGGTCCGCTCCGTGGCCCACGCCCGGCCAGGCGCAGGCGTCCGGTGGATCCCAGCCCTCGTGGCCGGAGCCACCGGGACCGGTCACCTCCGGCGGGGCGTCCCGGCGCGACACCGGGGACGGCCGCGAGGAGAGCCCCGGCGAGGTCACCGAGTGGGGGGGCTACCCGGCGTATCGCGAGCCCCACCCCGGCGGGACCCGTGCCGGCGGACCCTCCGCCGGCGAGACCCACCCCGGCGGACCCCACTTCGGCGAGCCTCGTCCCGGCGGATCCCCGTTCGGCGAGTCCTACTTCGGCGAGCGTCCCGGCGGCCCCTCGTTCGGCGGGGCCCACGGCTCCCACGACCCGCTCGACCTGTCGAAGCCCCTCGCGCCCGAGCCGGTCGTCCAGGACCCCTCGTGGGACCGCGAGGAGCCCGGCTGGGCACAGGACGGCCCGTCGTGGACGCGGGAGTCGCCGTGGGCACAGGAGACGCCGTCGTGGGCGGAGGGGCCCACCCCTCCGCAGGGCGCCCCCCGTGCGCCGTCCCCCCGGCCCGACTGGGCCCCGCCACCCACGACGCCGCGCGTCCCCGCGCCGGCCTCCCCACCGCCAGGAGCCGCGCACCCTCAGGATCCCGGCTGGACGCCCGCTCCGGGGCGGCCCCGGTTCCCCGAGGAATCCGAGCTTCCCGGACGTCCCAGGCTCCCCGGGGAGCCCCAGGCTCCCGTGCGGTTCCCGGACGCGGAGGCCCCGAGACCCCGGCAGGAGCCGCGAGCGTCCGGTGAACGCCCCTTCTCGTACTGGGAGAACACCGCCAGGGACGGCGGCCCCTCGTACTGGGAGAACACCACGAGGGACGGCGGTCCCTCGTTCTGGAACCAGGGACCGCGGGCCGAGCAGGAACTGCGGGCGGAGCGTGAGCGCGAGACGGTCGCCGAGGAGGAGCCCCCGGCCCCTCCGGTCAAGAAGAAGCGCGAGCCGTACCTCGACAACGTGAAGTTCGTCCTGATCGCCCTGGTGGTGATGGGCCACTCGCTCGTCCCCACCCTGAAGGCGCACTCGTCGGAGGCCGCGTACCTGTTCATCTACACGTTCCACATGCCGGCGTTCGTGCTGATCAGCGGTTATCTGGGACGCAACTTCTGGAACTCCAACGCGAAGATCAACAAGCTGGTCGACACCCTGTTGATCCCGTACATCGTCGTGGAGATCGGTTACGCGCTGCTCCGCTACGGGCTTGGCCAGAAGTGGACGCTGACGATCATTGATCCGGCCTGGCTCAACTGGTACCTGGTCGCCCTTGTCCTCTGGCGGATCTCCACGCCCATCTGGACGCGGATGCGACAGCCCCTGCTGGTCGCGGTGGTCATCTACCTGGTCGCGGGCTTCTCGGAGATCTCCGGCGACTTCAGCATCGACCGCTTCTTCGGCCTGCTGCCGTTCTACGTGCTCGGCCTGCTGCTCAAGCCGGAGCACTTCGACCTGCTCAAGCCCCTCTGGGTCAAGATCACCTCAGCGGTCGTCCTCATCGGCGCCGCCGGGGTGGCGATCCTCATCGCGCCCCACGTCCCGCGCGCGCCGATCTACTTCCGCTACAGCTTCAAGGCGATGGACATGTCCTGGTGGGTGGGCCTCGGCGTGCGAGGCGCCCTGCTGATCGCGGCACTCGCCATGACGGTGGCGCTGCTCGCGCTGATCCCCCGGGGTGAGACCTGGTTCTCCGACCTCGGCACCCGCACCCTGTACGCCTACCTGCTCCACGGCGTCGTGGTGGTCATCGCCAAGGACCAGGGCTGGCTGAGCTTCCCCTGGCTGTACGGCCCGCTGGGCGTGGCGGCGATCGCGTCGAGCTCGCTCGCCCTCGCCATCGTGCTGTGCCTGCCCGAGACCCGCAAGCTCTTCAAGTGGATGCTCGAACCCCGGCTCGTATGGCTCTACCGCCGGCCGTCCCCTCCCCCCGCCGCTACCACCGCACCGGCCGAGGGCGCACCCGCCGCCAAGGAGAGTTCAGCCTCAGTTCCCCGCTAATTAACGCAACACATCCGGTGATGACGGAACGAACACTCAACATCGGGACATGCGGGTATGCGTCGCGACGATCGCTCATCACCCAGAGGACGCCAGGATCATGCATCGGCAGATCCGGGCGCTCCTCGACGCCGGGCATGAGATCACCTATGTCGCCCCCTTCACCGACTGCAACGTCACCCCGGATCCCGGTATCCGCGCGATCGACGTACCCCGGGCGATCCCCAACCGCCGCAGACGCGCGCTGAAGGCCGCGCGGGGGGCTCTCAAGCGCGGGGTGGAGGGCGCGGACCTGCTGGTCGTGCACGACAGGGAGCTGCTGTTCCGCCTGCCCAGGCACCGTCCCGTCACCGTCTGGGACGTGCGCGGGGAGATCGGGGACGGCTGGGGCGCGACCGCCGCGCTCGGCCTCACCCTCCCCGGCCACCTGAGCCGCGCCCTGCCCGCGCTCGCGCGCCGGATCGGGGCCTCCCCGGAGCACCGCCTGCACCTGATCCTGGCCGAGGAGTCCTACCGGGAACGGCTCTCCGGCCCCCACCAGGTCGTTCCCGACACCGCCTACGTCTCCCCGCGCCCGCCCGCGCCGCCCGGCAGGAACCGGGTGGTCCACGTGGGCCACCTCTCCAGGGCCGGAGGCGTGCGCGAGATGATCGAAGCGGCGAGGCGGCTGCTCCCGCACGGGATCAGGCTCGACCTGATCGGCTCCGCCGACGTCCGCGTCAGGCCGCTGCTGCGGGACGCGCAGCGGGAGGGCCTGCTCGACTGGTACGGCTACGTGCCCAACCGGCACGCGCTGCGGATGGCCGAGGGGGCGATCGCCGGCCTGTCGCTCCCGCACGACGCACCCGGCACCCGGCCCGTACCCGCCAAGATCATCGACTACATGTCCAGGGGAGTCCCCGTCGTCACCACCCCCCTGTCCGCCGCCGCGTCCATGGTCGAGAGGGTCGGGTGCGGCGTCGTCGTACCCTTCGGGGACGCCGAGGCGACGGTACGCGCGGTGCTGGCGCTGCGGGACGACCGGGAAGGGGCGGCCGAGATGGGAGCGCGCGGCCACGCCGAGGCCCTCGCCCGCCACAACTGGCCGGATCACGCGGGCGCCTTCGTCGGGCGGCTTGAGGAATGGGCCGGCAAACCAGTGACGTCCGGCCGGGAGATTGGTGTACTGGAGGCATGGCACGCCATCTGATCCAGGGGCGCGAGGTCACCATGCCGGTCCGCGTCCGCGACGTCATGGTCTGCAGCGCGTCCTACCTGGTCCGGGCGGACGCCGCGCGGGCCGTGATCGCCTACTCGCACCTGGACGTCGCCGAGGTGTTACCCCGCAAGGCCCTGTGCACGCTGGTGTTCGCCGACTACCGCGACGGTGATCTGGGCCGCTACCACGAGTTCGGCGTCGCCTTCCTGGCGAGGCCGCCCGGCGCGGGCCACGTTCCCGGCGGAGGGCTCCGCGCGAACCTGTCCGAGCTGCGCCGCACCGGCGCCGGGGCGTTCGTCCACTGGCTCCCGGTCGACCAGGACTTCACCTTGGAGGCGGGCCGCGCCATCTGGGGCTTCCCCAAGGAACTGGCCGACATCGACCTGCGGATCTCCTCCCCCTACAAGCGGTGCGTCCTGCGCAAGGACGGCCGCCTGGTGCTGGACCTGCTGATCAAACCCGGTGTCCCGGTGCCGGGCACCGGGATGATGACCGCCCTCGACGCCTACAGCCACCTGGACGGCGTCACCCGCCGCATCCCGTGGTCGCTCTCTCCCCGCGGGGTCCGCACGCGTCCCGGGGGCGCTCTCATCCGCCTGGGCAACCATCCGATCGCCAAGGAGCTGAGTGAGCTCGGTCTGCCCAAACGCGCCCTGATGACGAGCACGATCTCCCACCTGGCCATGACCCTCGGTGAGGCCAAGGAGCCGTGAAGCTCCTCGCGAGAGGCCCGGCCGGACAAGGCAGGCCCCGTCCCGGCCCGGCGGAGCGCTCGGAGACCCTCGCCCGGCGAGGAATCGGGCACCGGACCAGGCACCGGGCCCCGAAAAGGCCCTGACCCGCCCGCGCACGGCGAGAAGCCGCGCGGATCGGCGGGTCAGATCCTGTCAAGGACCCCGCGGTCGGTCAGAGGTCGGGTCAGACCCCGCCTGGAGGCGCTCACCCACATCCTCACCGTCAGGTGTCGAGCTCCAGGAGGGGCAGTTCGGCCCTCGTCGGCAGGCCCTGCCAGTCACTCGGCCCCGACGAGGCGAAGGCCGCGAGCAGACCGCCCCTGCGCAGCCGGTCGGCCGGGTGAAGACCTTCGAGCAACGCGCTGAGATAGCCCGCGACGAAGGCGTCCCCCGCGCCGTTGGGGTCGACCACGGGCGCGGAGAGGCTCGCGGCGTCGTGGCGTACTCCGTCGACCCGCACGCTCGCCCCTCGGGCACCCCGCGTCACGATGACCTCGCGATCCCCGGTGAGCGCGGGCTTGACCAGGTCGAGCTCGCTCTGCCGGACGAACAGCACGTCGGCGGAGCAGGCCAGCACGCTGAGGATCTCCTCCGCCTCGCGCAGGTCGGGCCAGAGCTGGTCGTGGTAGTCGATCGCCACCGAGACCGCGACCCCGGCGGTCCGCGCGGCGCGTACGGCCGCGTGCATGGCGTCGCGCGCGCTCAGCGCGGCGGTGATCCCGCTCACGTGCAGGATGCGTGAGGCCGCGATCCGGTCCACGGGAACGTTCCCCTGGGCCAGCCTGACGCCGGTGCGGTAGTAGGTGACCCTCGCCGCCTGGCCGAGCCTCGACTCCTTCAGCAGGATCCCGGTCGGGGACCCCTCGTCCACCCTGGCGTCGGAGACGTCCACGCCCTCGCCGCGCAGCACGGTGAGGATCCTCGCTCCCAGCTCGTCGCCGCCGACCTTGCCCAGCCAGCCCACCCGGTGGCCGAGCCTGGACAGCCCGACCGCGACGGTGAACTCGGCCCCGGCGACGTCCAGCCTGGCCTCGTGCTCGTGGCGGATCCGGCCGCTGGTGACGACGCCGAACGCCTCGCCGAGGGTGTATACGTCCACTGCTGATCGGAGGTCAGACGATCGGTGGACGGCCGAGGCGGAGCATCCGCCAGGCGGTGTTCCAGCCCATGGGACGACGCTCTCCCGCGGGCTCGCGGAGCCCTTCCGTGAAGCCCTTGAACCAGGCGCGCAGGGCGGGCCTGGAGCGCTCGCGGACGAGGGTGAGCACCATCCAGTTGAGAAGGTAGAGCCCGGCCAGCGGCCAGGGAAGGTTGCGCCGGGCGAGCCAGACCCGGTTGCGGGCGTTGAGGCGGTAGAAGTCGGTGTGCCGGGTCGGGGGGACCTGCGGGTGGTACATGACCGTCTCGGCGTCGTACTCGATGCGGTATCCCTCGCCGAGGAGCCTCCACGCCAGGTCGGTCTCCTCGTGGGCGTAGAAGAAACGCTCGGGGAGCCCGCCGACCTGGAGGAAGGCCGAACGGCGGATGGCGCACGCGCCTCCCAGGAAGGTGGTGACCGGAGAGGACCGCTCGGGGTCGCCCGCGCGCAGGCGGGGAACGTGACGGCGCTGGCCGATGCCGCCCTCGGGGTCCTTCACCCGGAAGGAGACGACCGCGAGGTCGTGCTCGGTGGAGAAGCGCTCCCGCAGGTGGGAGACGAGCCCGGTGTCGGCGTACCAGCCGTCGTCGTCGAGGAAGAGGACGACGTCGCCGGAACACTCCTCGACGCCTCGGTTACGGCCCGCGGGAATGCCCGCGTTGTGGTTCAGCCGCACGCTCCTGATCGAGGCCGAGGACCCCGCGGGCACGGTGGCCGAGAGTTCGGGGACGTCCGCGCCGTTGCCGACGATGACCACCTCGACGTCACCGTCGACCTGGTTCAGCGCGGACTCGACCGCGCGGTCCAGCTCGGGGACACGGTTGCCCATGGTGAGGATGACGCACGAGATCTTCAACGGGTCATCGTCCTGACGCGTCGAGAGCACGTACGGAGCATACTTTCATGATCACCGAGTCTGCTGGGTCGGGAATTCTGGCAGGGCTGGAGTTTCCTGGTATACCGGGGCACAAGCGTATCGGAACCGCCGACGAACACCCGCCAAACAGCGGTGTGTTCGCACCTACGACGCGCCCGGACGCCATCCGGTTCCTCATGAAAGCCGCCTGGACGCCAGAATGCTGATCAGATGCAGGATCATCTGCAGCACGGCGACGATCACGCAGGCCACCACGAGGATCCTCGTCGCCGCCAGCCCTCCGTTGATCGCGTCCCAGATCGCGGCGACCACGATGAGGAGTGACAGCTCGACCGCCTGCACGATCCGGTGGAACTTCAGCGCCGCGGCCGCCTTGCGCGCCATGCCCAGCCCGCGCGACCGGAAGTGCTCGGCCGAGGCCTCGGTCGCCGCGACCAGCCCGGAGCGGGCGCGGGCCACGTCGACCAGGTCGGTCTCCGCCTTGATCAGGATCGCGCCGAGCGCGGCGGCGAACCCCGTCACGGTGTACCAGTCGGGCAGGACCTCCGACGCCCGGAAGCCCAGCCCGATGAGGATCGCGGCCTCGGCGAAGTAGTGACCGACCCGGTCGAGGTAGACGCCCGTGATGGAGGTGCGCCCGGTCCAGCGGGCCAACTCGCCGTCGGAGCAGTCGAGCAGCAGGTAGAGCTGGACCAGCAGGGCCGCGAGGACGGCCGCCCAGAGTCCGGGCAGCGCGAGCACGGCTCCGGCCAGCAGGCCGGTGAAGATCATCAGCCAGGTGGTCTGGTTGGGCGTGATCGGCGTCTTGGCGAGGAACCAGGTGACGTAGATCGACAGCTTGCGCATGTAGAGAGCGCCGGCCCAGTGCTCGCCGCTGTTGCGGTCCATGGTCGTGTGCGGCTGGGCCACCGCACGGAGCTCAGCGACCGACGGCCCGGACATAATCCTCCACCCGATCGCGAATCTCCGGCTCCGACAGGCGCAGGTGCTCAAGAATCGTGTAGCGGCCGGGACGCGTGGCCGGGGCCAGCGCGACCGCCTCGGTGAACTCGGCCGGGGACAGCCCCACATCGGCGGGGGTGACCGGTAGCTCGTGCCCGCGCAGGCAGTCGACGACCTGATTGAGCCTCCGTGAGTCCTCGCGGAGGAAGAAACAGAACGCGGCACCTATCCCGGCGAGCTCGCCGTGGTTGGAGGTGCCGGGAAAAAGCTGATCCACGGCATGCAGGATCTCATGATCTCCGCCACTCGAAGGACGTGAGGATCCGGCGACCACCATCGACATGCCCGACAGGATAAGCGCCTCGGCCAGCACGGTCAGGAACGCGTCGGACTCGATCGAGTCGGATCTGCCGATCACCGCCTCCGCCGCGGTGCGGGCCATCGCGCAGGCCAGGCCGTCGATCGGCTCCCCGCGCTCGCCCGCGCCGAGCTGCCAGTCCTCGATCGCCGAGAGGTTGCTGACCACGTCACCGACCCCGGACCTGACCAGCGAGGCGGGCGCGTCGTGCACGAAATCGAGATCGACCATGATGGCGAGCGGCATGGGGACGCCGAAGGAGCCCTTGCCTCCGTCGTGCGTGAGCGAGGCCACCGGCGAGCAGATCCCGTCGTGCGACAGGTTGGTGGCCACCGCCACCATCGGGATCCCGGCCAGCGACGCGGCGTACTTGGTCACGTCGATGGTCTTGCCGCCGCCGATGCCCACGACCGCCTCGTACGCCCCCTTGCGCAGGTCGGCGCCGAGCGAGATCGCCGCGTCGACCGAGCCGTCGGGCACCCGGAAGACCTGGGCCTGGCCGAGCGAGGGAGTGATCACCGAGGCGATCCTGTCTCCCTGGCCCGCGCCCACGGCCACCGCCACCCGACCGGAGGTCGCCACCCTGCTGTCGGCCAGCAACGTGCCGAGCTGGGCGACGGCGCCCCGGCGCACCTCCATGGACAGGGGTGCCGGGAGCATCCTGGCTAGTATCGGCACGCGATCTCCCGCGCCCTGGCGAGGTCGTCGTGGTTGTCTACCTCGACCCACGGGACGTCGCCGATCGGAGCGACGGCGATCTTCTCACCGCGGGCGACGAGCTCCTGGTAGCCGTCCTCGTAGTAGAGCTGCGGGTCGCGCTCGAAGGTGGCCTGGAGGGCGTCGGCGAGGCGGTCACCGATGCCGGAACGGATGAGCGTGGCGCCGATGTACTCACCGGCGGCGGCGGCCGGGTCCATCAACTTGGTGATCAGCCGCAGGTGGCGGTCGTCGTCGAGGGTCACCTTCATCTCCTCGTCGGCGAGCTTCTTGACGTCGTCGACCGCGAGCAGGATGTCGCTGGTCACCGGCGCGGAGAGCAGCGTCTCCTCCACCGAGACGGGGTGCACCGTGTCACCGTTGACCAGGAGCACGCCCTGGTCGAAGTAGTCGCGCGCGCACCACAGGGAGTAGGCGTTGTTCCACTCCTCGGCCTTGTCGTTGTGCACGAGGGTGAGCTTCACACCGTGCCGCCGCTCCAGCTCGGCCTTGCGCTCGTGTACCGCCTGCGCCTGGTAGCCGACGATGACCACGACGTCACGAAGATCGGCCGCCGCGAGGTTGCGCAGCGAGATGTCCATGATCGTGGTGTCGCCGTCGACCGGCACGAGCGCCTTGGGCAGCGTGTCCGTGTACGGCCGCAGGCGTCGTCCAGCCCCGGCGGCCAGCACCATTCCCAGCAACGTGCACTCCTCATTCGGGTGAGAGCCTCCCGGCGGGCACTCCTAGGCCCCAAAGATTAGTTGCCTTCACGCCCTGATCGTGTAATTGGGCGTTCGCCGGGCGTTCTCAATCGTGGGCGCCGAGGTCGGCCGCGTCCACCCCGAACCTCGGGGCGGCCAGCCAGCAGGTGACACTTTCCCAGGAGAAGAGGCACCACAGGTAGAGCGAGAGCAGGGCGAACATCAGCGTGACCTGCCCGGCGAGCCCGCCGAGGGCGATGAGCAGCATCCGGCCGTCCCAGCCGAGGCCGGATGTGGCCAGCCAGGCGGGCGGGTAGACCCGCTGCCTCAGCCGATAGACGACGTCGTAGTGGTGGAAGGCCATCGCGCCGAGCAACATGAAGATCAGCCACGGCGGCACGTCGTGCGCGAAGCCCACCGAGGCCACGAAGCCGTACTCGGTGAGGCGCAGGATCGGCGGCACCAGCCAGTCGAGCCGGCCGTCGTGCGGATGGGAGCTGCCGGGACCGGCCAGCAGCAGCGCCACCGCCGGGGCGAACACCGCGGGTCCTTCGGTGCCGGCCACGCCGACGAGGAGCAGCACCCCGGTGACGAACATCCCGACGATCGCGGGCGGCAGCGGCGGGAGTTGCCCGGCCACCATGGCGCCCATGCCCCTCGACAGCACCCCGTCGTCCCGGTAGGCGACCACGGCGCTCCGCGGCACCGGCGCCATATGCACAGAAATCATGATCGCACCTGCTTCTTCCACTTACCTGAGGGTCGCCTGACGGGAGATCCGTCCGGGTGAGGGGAGACCCGAGGCGAGATTCGTCCCGGGTGAGGAGAGACCCGAGGACGGATTCGTCCCTCGTCCGGCGGGACATCCGTCCCCGCCGGTCATCGCGCCCGCGGCCTCCGGTCATCGGCTGAGCGATCTGCCGGTCCGGCCGGAGAGGACGTAGAGGGCCGCGATCCCACCCCAGACCAGCAGCGCGACGAAGGTCACCCGGGCGTTGAAGAAGGCCGCGGTCACCGCGATCAGGGCCATCCGTTCCCCGATGGGCAACACGATGATCTTCTTGAACCAGCGGGTGGGCGACGCCTTCTCCATGGTCCGCGAGAGCCACAGGATCGGGTTGCCGCCTCCTGTCCGGGCGTCGTCCGCGGCGGCCGCCCTGCTCAGCGAGTCCGTCCTCCCCAGCGAGCCCGCCGCCCTGGTCCAGGCCGCGCCCACCCGGCTCGCGTCGGCCCGCGCGCCCGCGTACGAGAAGTCGATCATGTGGCGGAGCATCTGCAGGATCATCGCGGCCACCGCGAGCGCCCAGATGCCGTCAGGGCCGCCACCCGCGACGTCCGCCCCCGCCGCGTATCCGACGGCGAGGCCCAGGTAGACGGCGTACTCCTTGACACGGTCGAAGGTGGCGTCCAGCCACGCCCCGAGCGGCGAGAAGGTGCGGGTGTAGCGGGCGAGCTGCCCGTCGACGCAGTCGAGCACGAACGACAGGTAGAGCAGGACCGCTCCCGCGATCAGCCCCGGCCTGGTGCCCTCGGAGAACCAGACCGCCGCGAGCGCGGCGAGACCGACGGATATGCCGGTGACCGCGTTCGGGGTCAGGCCGAGCCCGGTGATCGGCTTCAGCAGGTGCCTGGACCAGGAGCTCACCGCGTACGTGGCGAAGAAGCCGTCGTCGCTCTTGACCGCGGCGTCCAGCCTGGCCTCGTTCTCGTCGACCTCGGCCAGCCGGGGCACGGCCACGTCGGCGTCCGCCTGCACGGTCATCCGGTCGGCGTGGAGGCGGCCGAGTCTCGCCGCCCGCACCTGGACGCCGGAGCGGACGAGGCCGACCAGGAGCAGGCCGGGGACCTCGCCGCCTTCCATCGGGCCGAAGCCGCCCGCCTCGGCGAGCTCGGCGAGCGTCTCGGTGGTCTCGGCGAAGCCCGCGAGGTCGGGCACGCCGACCTGGAGCGCGCCCCTGAAGGTGCCGTTGGTCTCGCCCACCTCGTGGAAGGAGGTGCCCGCGGCCACCACCGACCTGCCCTCGATCCTGACCGGCGGTCGCGTCGGCCCCGGCGGCTCGTCCTTTCCACCCACCAGCGCGCAGGTGTCGCGGGCCGGGTGCTCCACGAGCATGGCCAGCGCCTCGGTGTGCGCCACCAGGTCACCGGCGACCACCAGCACCGGCCCGACGGACGAGCGGGCCGCCTTCGCGACCCTGCGCAGGTCGTCGGCGAGCCCTTTCGGCCCCTCCGTCCCGATCATGTGGGTGCCGCCCGGCACGTGGATGATGTCACTGGAACGGGCCATCACGTGCACATCCCGTACGGGAAGCGTGGCGAGCTGGCCGGTCAGCCTGTCGAGGAGCGTCCCGGCGGGACATCGCAGGTCGGACGCCTCGGTGGTGGCGAGCACGACCGCGACCGCCTGCGAGGCGTCGGACGAGACGGTGGCGCGAGAGTCAGGCAATCCGGGCTCCTTCGTATCCGACGGGATCACCGTACGAATCGGGGAGTGCGCACTCAGCGTAGCTAGATCTTGACGGGATAGCACGGGAGCACGCCGGACGATCAGGGACACACCCATTACGCTCGCCATACCCGAACTGTCAAAGGAATCCGATCGTGGCCGAACGTGAACCGCGTCCCCGAACCGTCGGTGTGGTCCTGGCGGGCGGCGTCGGCCGACGCGTCGGCCACGACACCCCCAAACAACTGCTGGAGATAGCGGGCAGGACGATCCTCGAACACACCCTCGCCCTGTTCCAGGAGGCACCGGAGATCGACGAGATCATCGTCCTGATGGCGCCCGGCTTCACCGGCGAGGTGGAGCGGATCGTCGAGCGCAACGGCTTCACGAAGGTCGGCAGGATCCTGGAGGGCGGCGCGAGCCGCCCGGAGACCACCTGGCGGGCGCTGCAGGCCCTGGGCGCGCAGGAGTGCCACGTGCTGCTGCACGACGCCGTACGGCCGCTGGCGGACAGAAGGATCATCGCCGACTGCGTCGAGGCGCTGAGGACCTTCTCGGCGGTCGAGGTGGCGATCCCGAGTTCCGACACGATCGTGGTGACCTCGCCGGGGCCGCACGGGGAGATCGTCAGTGACGTCCCCGACCGTGCCCGCCTGCGCCGCGTCCAGACCCCGCAGTGTTTCCGGCTCTCGGTGATCCGCGAGGCGTACGAGCGCGCCTTCGCCGATCCCGGCTTCGGCGACCGGTCGGCCACCGACGACTGCGGCGTGGTGCTGCGCTACCTGCCCGACGTGCCGATCCACGTGGTGCCGGGCAGCGAGCGGAACATGAAGGTCACGCACCCGGTGGACCTCTTCGTCGCCGACAGGCTCCTCAGGCTCGCCGCGAGCGAGGTTCCCTCCCGCTCGGACACCGCCCTGCGCGAGACGCTGGAGGGCAGGACCGTGGTGGTCTTCCGCGCGGACGACGGCGCCGGCGCCGAGGTGGCGCGACTCGCCGGAGAGTACGGCGCCCGGGTGTTCCCCTTCCCCGGATCACCGGCCCCCGGCGAAGTGCGCGTGGACGACCCCCGGGCGGTGGCCGACGCGCTCGCCCGGGTCGTCAAGGAGACGGGCGGTATCGACTACGTGATCAGCGCGGCGGGCACGCCACCACAGGGCAGGCTCGACGCGGTGGACGACGCCACGATCGCCGGGACCGTGAACGCGGACCACCTCGGTCCCGTCACCGTCGCCAGGGCGGCGCTCCCCCACCTCCGCGAGACACGGGGACAGCTGCTGTTCCACTCCCCCTCTCCCGGTGGGGACGGGGCGGGCGAGGGCCTGCGCTCCTTCGCGGGAGCCGCCGTGGCCGGGCTGACCCTCGCTCTCGCCAGGGAGTGGACGGAGTACGGGATTCGGGTCAACTGCGTGGAACCCGGACGGGCCGGAGCCGCGACGCCGACGGGCCCGTCCTCCTCGCACACCGTCGCCCGCACCTCACTGGACGTGCTCGCCTCCGGCGTCACCGGTCAGGTGATCGACTCCCGTCCTTGATCAGCCGCCCGCGTGGCCGGGCTTTCCCAGCCTTCTCGGGCTGGTGAGGAAACCCCAGCCCCACGACATGTGCATGGTGACGTAGACCAGCGGCAGCCGGACGAGCGCCGGGGTGGGCAGGCCGCTGCCGGTGATCGCGGAACCGGCGAGGATCGCCGCCAGGTAGCCGCCGGGGATCAACAGCCCCGGCCAGAAGAACGGGGAGACCACCAGGCCCGCCAGGATGGCGAGCACGGCGAGCGGAGGCGCCAGGTAACGCAGGTTGATCGTGCCCTCGTGGGTGCGGGCGACCACCCTGCGCCAGCGGCCGTAGTGGAAGTACTGCTTGGCGAGGGCCTTGAGGTTGGGCCTCGGCCGGTAGGAGACGCGCATCCGGGGCTGGAACCAGACCAGGCCGCCCGACTCGCGGATGCGGTGGTTCATCTCCCAGTCCTGGGCGCGCTGGAAGTGTTCGTCGTAGCCGCCGACCCGCTCCAGCGCGGCGCGGCGGAACACACCGAGGTAGACCGTGTCGGCCGGGCCGGCGGTGCCGCCGGTGTGGAACCGGGCGCCGCCGACACCGATCTTGGACGTCATCGCGCGGGCCACGGCCTGCTCGAAGGGAGTGACGCCCTCGGCCGCCATCACGCCGCCCACGTTGTCGGCGCCGGTCTCCTCAAGGGTCTCCACCGCGACCTGGAGGTAGTCCTCGGGGAGCATCGCGTGGCCGTCCACCCTCGCGATGATCGAGTTACCGGACGCGGCGATCGCCGCGTTGAGCGCGTTGGGAGTGCGGCCGGTCGGGTTGGGAACGACGATCACCCGAGGGTCGGCGGCGGCGATTTCGTCGGCGACTTCCTGGGTACGGTCGTGGGAGGGGCCGATCGCGAGCACGACCTCGATCGGTCCCGCGTATCGCTGCGACAGCACCTGACGCACCGCCTCCCTCAGATGGCGCTCCTCGTTCAGCACCGGGATGACGATGGAGATGGGGGGCCAGACACGTGTCTCGGAAGACGACGCCGGCGAGGGCGAGTCGGGGAACTGCTTCATGGCGTCGCTCACGCTACTGTACGAACGGGTACCTCATCGACCCAGCTGGAGCCTAGGGGGCCATGCATGCGCGACCCGGAGGAGGATTCGGGTGTGCACGTGGGCGGTGACGCCTACGGAAGCGTCCGGGTGGACCCGAGGCGTGTTCGCAGGTCGGCGAGGGGCGCCCGCACCAGGCGGCGCGGCCTGGTGATCGCCGGCGCGCTCTCCTGCCTGGTCCTGGGCAGTTCTGGAGTGACCTGGGCGTTGACCAACTACGCCACGGAGAAGATCGAGGCGGTCGACGCCGGGGTCCAGGGATCGCGGTCGAGCACCGGCGCGATGAACATCCTGGTGGTCGGGGTCGACAAGCGTGACAACCTCACCCGCAAACAGCAGAACCAGCTCAAGCTGGGCCGCGAGACCGGCGAGCGCACCGACACCATGATGGTGATCCACGTGTCGGAGGACCACCGCAAGGTCACCGTGGTCAGCCTCCCCCGCGACACCTGGACGGCGATTCCCGGCAACGGCGAGCACAAGATCAACGCCGCCTACCAGTTCGGCGGCCCGAAGCTCACGACGCGCACGGTGCAGGCCGTCACCGGCCTGACCATCCATCACTACGTCGAGGTCAACGTGCTGGGGTTCATCGAGGTGGTCGACGCCCTCGGCGGCATCTCGGTCTGCACCCCGGTCCCGATCAACGACCCGAAGACCGCGCTCAACCTGCAGCCGGGCACATACTCCTTCGACGGCGTCAAGGCGCTCGCCTACGCCCGCACCCGCGCCACCGCCCGCTCCGACCTCGACCGCATCGACCGCCAGCAGCAGGTGATCTCCGCGTTGCTGAACCAGGCGCTCAGCGGTGAGACGCTGACCAACCCGGTGAGGCTCGCCTCGTTCGTCGACACGGCTCTCGACACGATCCGGGTGGACGACGCGCTCCGCGGGGACCTGCTCGGCCTGGCCGACCAGCTCAAGGACGTCTCCACCGACGACGTGACCTTCGCCACGGTCCCGCTCGCGGACGTCGACTACAAGACGCCGACCGGCGAGTCCGCCGTCCTCTGGGACAAAGCGGCGGCCAAGGAGTTGTTCCGCAGGATCGCCGCCGACGAGACGCTCGTCAAGCCCTCCAAGCCCCCTAAGGCCACGCCCACCCCGACGGCCTCCCCCTCGGCTCCCGCGCTGACCGTCGCGCCCTCGCGGATCGCCCTCACCGTGCTCAACGGCACCACGATCACGGGGCTGGGCGCGCAGACCAGGGCGGACCTGCAGAGGGTCGGCTTCCTGGTGCCCGAGATCCCCGGCAACACCCCGCAGAAGGACTTCGACAAGACCGTCATCCGGTACGGCCCCGGCCGCGAGGACTCGGCACACACCGTCGCCGCCGCGCTGCCCGGAGCGGACCTGCGCCCGGTGGAGAGCCTCGGTGACAAGATCGAGGTGGTCGTCGGCCGGAAACACGAGCGGGCGAAGAAGGTCACCGTGCAGGAGACCGCCGCGCCTACAGCGGCCGCCACCCCTACCGCGACTCCGACAGCAAGAACAGCGACCGACAATATCTGCAAAAAGTGAGCTACGTGCATAACAACCTTCTGCCAGGGAAGCTGAAAAGGCACGGAGGTGATGATCGTGATCTCGACATTCGACGTTCAGACGTGGCGCAGTGGCACCTGTGTGGTCGTACAGGCGGCGGGCGAGCTCGACATGGCCGTGGCTCCGCGGTTGCGCGCGGAGATCGACCACGCCCTGGAGGACGCCGGAACCCCGAACCTGGTGCTGGACCTGACGGGCGTGCCGTTCTGCGACTCGGTGGGGCTGGGGGTCATCGTGGGCACGCTCACCCGGATCAAGGAGGCCCACGGTCACCTCATGCTGGTGGTGAGCCCCGGCATGATCACACATCTGTTGACGATCACGAATCTCGACAGGCACTTCGAGACGCGAGCCACCCTGCGCGACGCACTCGACGCCATGGCCCCGAGCCATTCCGCGGGCTGAATCCGCCCAGCTCAGGCCCGCTTTCCCACCCGGCGCAGGGCCCTCTCCCGCCACTCGGGAACCGCCCTGACGAGCCTTCGGGGACACGGCTACAAAGCTGTTTCCTTGAATAGCTGGCACATATCCAGGTTGGCATCTACACTTCGCTTCGAAGCTACACGATCACGGAAAGCGATGGTTCGCACCGTTAGGGAGTATCGTGGCTTCAGATCGTCCATCCCCTCCGCGCCCGCACGACGCGGCCAGGGAGGCGGCGAGCTGAGGCCAGGCGTCCGAGCGACACCCCCTGGCCGGATACGTACATTCACGTCAGCCTGCAGGGAAGTGGGCGATGAACGCACTGCAACTCACGAGCGAGCACGCCGATGGCTTCGTGGTCATCACGGTGGCCGGTGAGCTCGACCTCGCCACCAGACCGAAACTGTCGGTCTTCACCCAGGACGTCATCGACGCCTGCCCCGGTACGGTCATCATCGACCTGTCAGGCGTCACCTTCATCGACGCCTGCGGCCTGAGCGCGCTGATCGCCATCAGGCGGCACGCGCGCGAACGGGACACACCTCTGCTCCTGGCCGGAGCCCCGCCCGTGGTTCTCAAGCTCCTGAAGCTCACGAACCTCGACGCGTCCTTCACCGTGGTCTCCCGCTCGGGAGCGATGAGCCCTCCGCCGGGCTGTCCCGAGGCCGCCTCACACCCCCAGGCGGCCTCCCCTCTCGCCGACCGGTAGAAGCCGGCCCACACCGCCGCCCGACCGGAGAGGTTTTCCGCCCGGGATCGACTACTCCTCCCGGGTCGGGCGACTCCCCGTTCACCAGGGCCGGGTCGAAGATCCGCGAAGTCCGCGGATGGTCAGGGCACTCGATGTGGGTCGGCCCGCGGTCATGTCCTCAGCCCGACGGCGGACGGTGGGGAGCGGTGGGCGCCGACATGTGGATCACCTCGATCTCGCCGTCCAGGAGAAGCGGGCCGGCCGCGTACGGAACCAGCAGCGTGTCCCCCCTCCTGAGCGACAGGTCGTCCTTCCCGCCGGTCAGCCTTCCCATGCCCGACACCGCGACCAGGACGCCGAACCCCTGGTCCAGGCGGTCGCCGCCGCGCACGCGGCGGGCGGAGAAGAACTCGTCGGCGGCCTCGGGCAGCAGTCGCGCCGGAGTGCCCCGAAGCCCGTCCAGGCGCGACGGCGTCCACGCGCCGCGGTCGACGCAGCCCAGGGCGAGGTCGTAGTCGAGGCCGAGGTGGCCGTCCGACAGGCCGAAGCCCTCGTACTCCAGCAGTACGGAGAAGTCGGTCGGCTCCTGGATCTCGACCAGCAGGATGCCGTCGCCGATCGCGTGCGGCAGTCCTGCCGGGCAGAGGATCGCGTCACCGGCCGCGACCGGGACCTTGTTGGTGGCGGCGAGCATCCGCTCGGTCTCCTGGCCCGCCACCCAACCGGCCAGCTCGCCGGCCTCCACGTCCCGGGCGAAACCCAGGTGGACGTACGCGTCGGGCCGCGCGGAGACGATCACCCATGCCTCGGTCTTCCCGTAGGGCGAGGCCAGGTGCGCGTTCGCGAAACGGCGGTCGGGGTGCACGTGCAACGGCAGCCGCTGCCCGGCGTCGAGCAGCTTCACCAGCACGCCGGTGTCGGTGCGCCCGGGACCGAGCCACCAGGCGGGGTCGGCGGCGATCGCCTCGGCCAGCACCCGGCCGTCCCGCAGGGTGGACAGCCCAGAAGGGGCGAGCCCGAACCTGCTGGTCACCGAGCCCACCCAGTCCTCGGGGCGATCGGGCAGCGCCGGTGCGCCGCGGAACTCCGCGATCCGGCCTGCGCCGCGGTAGAACGTCTCCGGCTGGTTGGCGGACAGTATCTCGATGGTCATCGGGCCTCCTTACGAGCCGGCGTGACGGGAGACGGTCATCGGTTTTCCATACGTGCCGGCGCGGCGGGAGACCGTCGGTTCTCCGTGCGCGCCGGCGCGGCGAGCGATGGTCATCGGCGCTCCTCGCGGGCCAGCGCGGCGAGAAAGCCCCCGACGAACGTGTCCCCCAGCCCGACGGTCGTGGGGTTCTGGACGTCGAGCGAGAATCCCGGGACGCAGTGGACGGTGTCGCCCATCCGCTCGTGCAACGCCCTCGCGAAGGCGACGGACTCGATCCTTCGCGGTCGTCGGCGCAGCCGGTCGACGTCCTCGCCGGTGAAGTCGTCACCGTGGCAGTAGCGGGTCGCGGCCATCACGGTGCCGGTGTCGAGGGCGTCGGCGTACTCGCCCGCGCCTTCCCCGAACGCCGCCGCCCAGTACTTCGTGTGCAGCACCAGCGTCGGCACCGGGATGAGCGCGCGGACCGCCGTGAGCGCGGCGGCGACGTCCTCCGCCGAGAGCAGGTCGACCTGGCGTCCGAGGTACGACTGCATCTCGTCCTCGTTCAGCCCGTACACGTCGATCTCGTCGAGCAGCGCGTCCCTGACCCGGTGGCTGAAGGCGGGCTCGTGGTACGCCGCGTCCTCGAAGTAGGTCACCGCCCCCGGCGGCAGCCGCCGCATGTGTGAGCGCAGCTCGGCGAGCCGCCGGTCGAGCTCCGCCTCGTCCTGCATCGCGTTGAGGCCCGAGATGAGAAAGACCTCCGCCTTGGCGAGCCGGTCGCCCAGGTCGTCGGTGAGCAGCATGTCGCCGTTGGCCGGGTCGTTGACGTAGATCAGCCGGTTCGGGAACGGCGCGGTGATGTCGAGGTCACCGCTCCGGATTCGCAGGCCCTGGTCGTACTGGACGATCAGGTGGGGGTAGAAGGTGTCCTCGACGCCGCTGGAGACGTAGTCACCGTCCGCCGGCAGCAGCCGCCGGATCGTGTCGTTCACGCTGACCAGGTGGAGCGTCGACGGCACACCCAGCCGGCTCATCAGGATCCCGGCCCGCACCGAGGTGCCGCCCAGGGTCGCCCGGTAGGGGAAACGGTCGGCGAAGGCCTCGAGCGCCGGGGCGGAGGCGACGAAGTGCTCGCCACCACGGCCCCGGGCCACGTATCCGAGAATGGACACCACGAGGTCCCGCTCGCCGGTCACGGTGGCCGGCGGCGACGCCGGTTCGGCGGCGGCGATGCCGTAGTCGGCGACCAGCCGCTCCAGGACGCCGGCGGTGAGCGTCAACTCGTAGTCGACGCAACCGCCGAGGCCGAGAACCACACGGGAGGCGTCGGCCATGTCAGTAGAGCGAGCCCTTGCCGGCGGCGCCGAACAGGTCGATCTTGTGGGCGGCGACCACCTTCATCGCCTCGACGCACGCGGGCTGGATGCTGTTCGGCTCGCGCAGCTTTCCGTCGGCGAGCATCTCGCGCATCTTGTCGTGGTACGCGACCTTGATGTCACTGGAGATGTTGATCTTGTTGATGCCGATCCGCGCGGCCTCGGCGATCTCGTCGTCCGGGTTGCCGGAGCCGCCGTGCAGCACGAGCGGAATCGGCAGCCGGCTCTTGATCTCCTTGAGCAGGTCGAGCTTCAGCTCGGGCTTCAGGTGCGCCGGGTAGATGCCGTGGTAGGTGCCGATCGCGATGGCGAGACTGTCCGCGCCGGTGACCTCGACGAAGGTGACCGCGTCGTCCGGATCGGTGTAGATGATCGTGTCGGCGCCCTCCTCGGCCTCGCCGTCGGTCGCACCGATCGTGCCGAGTTCGGCCTCCACGGAGATGCCGAGGGCGTGCGCGGAGTCGGCGACCCGCTTGGAGATGGCGATGTTCTCGTCGAACGGCTTCAGCGAGGCGTCGATCATCACGGAGGTGAAGCCGTACTGGATCGCCTGCAGGATCTGCTCGTAGGTGGCGCCGTGGTCCCAGTGGATCGCGACCGGGACGCTCGCGTTGTGCGAGCGCTCGATGATGCCGGTGATCATCTCGCGGCCGATGTGCCGCGCCTCGTCGGGGTGGATCCCGACGATCAGCGGCGCGTTCTTCTCCTCGCTGATCTCCACGATGCCCTTGAACATCGCCCAGTCGCTGATGTTGAACGCGGGCACGGCGAAACTGTGCTCGTTGGCGACGTCCAGAATCGCCTTGCCGGTCGTCAGCATTTCGGTTTTTCTCCTTATAAATGGGGGTGTGTCTGGTTACTGGGGGGTGTTCAGCGGCCCGGAGGGATCAGGCCTTGACGGCGCCGGCGGTGAGCCCGCCGATGAACCGCCGCTGGAAGAGAAGGAAGAGGATGAGAACGGGGATGGAGCCGAGGATGCTCATCGCCATCATCTGGTTCCACTCGTAGGAGTGCTGGCCCATGAGCAGCTGGATGCCGATCGGCACCGTGCGCATGTCGTTGGTGCGGGTCAGCGTGAGCGCGAACAGATACTCGTTCCACGAGATCATGAACGTGTAGATCCCGACCGCGATCAGACCGGGCACCGAGACCGGCACCAGGATCCGCCACAGCGCGGTCCAGCCGGTACCGCCGTCGACCTTGACCGACTCGTCCAGCTCGCGCGGCAGCGTGTTCAGGTACGCGGTGATCATGATGATCGCGTACGGGAGGGTGAACACCATGTGCGTGAGGATGAGGCCGGGATAGGTGTTGTACAGGCCGAGCCCGACGACGAGCCCGAAGTACGGGATGACGAGCGTGATCGGCGGCACCGCCTGGACGCTGACGATCACGGCGTTGATGGTCCGCTGGAACGGGAACGTGAAGCGGCTGAACGCGTACCCGGCCAGGATCGCCACCAGGAGCGTGAGGACCGTCACCGCGAGGGCGACGATGTAGCTGTTGAGGAAGAACCGCAGCTGCTCGCCGTTGCCCAGGATCTCGCGGTAGGCGTCCAGCGAGAAACCCTCGGTGATCAGCTGCGGCGGGCTCTGGAAGACCTCTCCGTTCCCCTTGAACGAGGTGGAGAGCATCCACAGGACCGGCAGGACGGCGAACAGCGCGCCGAGGACGAGTCCCGTGACGACCCCGGCCTTCGCGAGGGTGTGCCGCGTCTTGACGGTCATCTTGACGCTGCTCTTGAGGGTGGCCATCTCACCGCTCCCTTTGCTGGCGTACGTAGAAGAAGGCCAGGACCATCGTGAGCAGCAGTACGACCACGGCGGCCGCGGACGCGGTCGCGAACTCGTACTCGCTGAAGGCCTGCTTGTAGGTGTAGGTGCTGAGCATCTCGGTGGTGTTCAGCGGCCCGCCGCCGGTCATCATCCAGATCAGCGCGAACTGCTGGGACGTCCAGATCAGGTCGAGCACCGCCATGCCGATGATCACCGGCCGCAGCTGCGGGAGCGTCACGTTCAGGAAGCGCCGGAGCGGGTTCGCCCCGTCCACCGCGGCCGCCTCGTACAGGTCGGCGGGGATGCCCTGCAACCCGGCGAGCAGGCTGATCATGAAGAACGGATAGCCGGACCAGATGTTGACGAAGGTGACCGCCCAGAGCGCCGTGCTCGGGTCACCGAGCCAGTTCACACCCTCCTGGATGAGGCCCAGCGTCTGCAGCACGTAGTTGACCACGCCGGCCGGGTCGAGCAGCAGCCGCCAGATGACCGCGATCACCGCGATCGTGAACAACCAGGGCAGGATGTAGACGATCCGGAAGACGGCCTTCGCGACCCCGCCCAGCAGCCGCGTGTTGAGCATCATCGCGAAGGCGAGGCCGAGGACGAGGTGGGCCACGGTGCTGACCGAGATGAAGATCGCGGTGTTCTTCAGCGCGGCCAGGAAGTCCGGGTCGGTGAGCACCTTGGCGTAGTTGGCGAACCCGGCGAACACCGAGTTCTCCTGGATGATCACGTTGTCCCGGAACGAGTAGCCGACCACCATGACGATGGGGACCACCATCAGGAGCACGATCAGCAGGATCGTGGGGGACAGATAGCCGTACGGGACCAGGCGCCGGGCCGGGGTGGAGCGGTCGCGGCCGGGGGCGGCCCGCCCTGGCGGCGGCGCGCTCTCCGGCGCGGTCATGGGTTCGACTTGCGCCGATGTCATCGCTGTCTCCTTGGTCAGGCGCCGCGCCGGCGGAGCGGCGCGGCGCCCGGGCGGACTACTCGATCACCGAGGACCAGGACTCCTGGGACTTCTGGAGGGCCTCGTCGACGCTCGTCTTGCCGGTCAGCACGAGCTGGAGCTGCTCGTCGAAGCTGCGCATCAGGTCCTCGGCCTTGGGCAGGCCGACGAACTCGTTGGCCGGGTAGCCCTGCTGGTAGATCTCGAAAGCGGTCTTGAACATCGGGTCACCGCCGCTGAAGTCGGGCTCCGCGTTCTTGTTGCCGGGGAAGCCGTTCGCGATCGTGCTGAGCTTCGCGTTCGCCTCCTGGCTCATCAGGTAGGACACGAACTTGAACGCCTCGGCCTTGTGCTCGGTGGAGTCGGAGATGCCGATGCCCCATGACGCGTAGGGGATGCCGCGCTTGCCGGTGTAGCCGTCCTCGGCGGGCAGGGCCGCGATCTCGAACTTCAGGTCCGGCTTGTTCTTCTTGATCAGGTTGATGTGCGCGAGCGAGTCGATCATCATGCCGACCTGGCCGTTGGTGAACTTCTCGACCTTGTCCTGCTCTTTCATGGTGAGCGAGCCCGGCGCGATGGCGTCGGCGTCGTTCAGGCTCTTCACGAACTCGACCACGCCCTTGACCTCGGGACTGGTCAGGTTCGGCTTGCCGTCCTGCAGCATGCTGCCGCCCGAGGCCCACAGCCAGGACATGACGTCGTTCTGGATGCCGTTGGGCACCGCGGTGTCGAGCGGGAGCGCCCAGCCCTTGGCGTTGCCGCCGGTCGCACTGATCTTCTTGGCCGCGTCCAGGAACTCGGAGCGCGTGCCGGGCACCTTCTCGATGCCCGCCTTGGTGAGCAGGTCCTTGTTGACGAAGAGCGGGTAGACGAAGTTGACCACCGGGATCATGTACGTCTTGCCGTCGAGCTGCACCTGGCTGGCGAGCTGGCTGTCGTCGTAGCCCGCCTCGGTCATCAGCTTGGACATGTCGGTGATCGCGCCCTGCTTGGCGAAGTCGTTCACCCAGGCGCCGTCGAGACCGACCACGTCGGGCAGGGTCTTGGACGCCGCACCGGTGAGCAGCTGCTGCTTGGTCGAGGCGTACGGCGCACTCAGCAGCTTGATCTTGATGTTCGGGTTCTGGGCCGTGAAGTCGTTGATGATCTTGTCGAAATCCTCGGCCGGGAGCTCGGCCCCCCACCACTGCGCGAACTCCAGCGTCACGGTGCCGTCCGCACCGGCGTCAGCCGAGTCGCTTGTGCTGCCCGAGCCGCACGCCGCAACGAACGCGACCATCGCGGCCGCTGTCACCGCCCCTGTCAGTCGCCTCAGCCGGGCTGCGCGAATCGTCATGGCCAGCTCCTTCCACATCTAGATCTTTCTGTTTTCTGCTGTGTGGCGGTCACGTTAGCAGCGCATTACGAACGTAAACAAGAGAAGAACTGCAGAAAGCTGCGCACTATGGCAAAGTCTCGCGCCCGCACGGCAGGGCAGTCGTCTCGGTCACCTTCTTCGACCTGGAGACGAACAGGGAGATGCATGGCTTCGAGGACCCCGCCCACTCTTGCAGGTTTTCGCTGTTCTATGCTGCGATGCACGTGAGCGGGGTGCGTTTGTGGCATACTGCCGCACTACCGAAGGGAGATCAGTGAGCGGCGACAGGGACGATCGGCAGCGCCACCTACCTGCCGGACGCAAGGCCCAACTGGCCGCGTACGTCTCCGACACCGGGCAGGTCACGGTAAGCGAGCTCGCAGAGCGCTTCGGCGTCTCCATCGACACCGTGCGACGCGACCTCGACCAGCTGAGCGCCGACGGCATCCTCGTGCGCACGTACGGCGGCGCCGTCAGCCTGTCCACGATCTCCCGCACCGACCGCGCCGTCGACCAGCGACTCAACGAGCAGGAGAAGGAGAAGGAGAAGATCGCGGCACTGGCCGCGGCACTCGTCCAGGACGGCTCGACCATCATGATCAACGGCGGGACGACCACCCTCGCGTTCGCCCGCGGCCTGCGCCAGCACCGCGACCTCACGGTGGCGACGAACAACCTGCTGGTGCCGGGCGCGCTGCCGCCGACGGCGATCCGCGACATCTACATCTTCGGCGGCGCGGTGCGCTCGCTCACCCTCGCCACGATCGGCCCGGTCAGCTTCCGCACCAACACCGGCACCGAACTGGACATCAGCTGCGACCTGGCACTCATCGGCGTCGGCGCCGTCTCCGCGGACGCCGGCTACACGACGAGCAACCTCGCCGAGGCCGCGATGATGCAGGAGATGCTCGCCCGCGCGGCCCGCGTGGCGATCCTCGCCGACTCCTCCAAGTTCGGACGCCGGCTGTTCGCCCAGGTGTCGGAGCTCGGCGCCGCCGACTACCTCATCACCGACACCATGCCGCCGCCCGACCTGAGAGACGCCCTCGCCGCGAACGAGGTGGAGCTGATCACCCCCGCGGCTCCACCGAGGCCACGAGAGGCCAGAAGCTAGCCCGTTTCCCCCACGCGAAGGAGTAACGAATGGCACGTCCGGTGTCCGCCGGTTGGACCGGAGCGGTTCTCGCCGCTCTCCTGCTGACCGGTTGCTCCTCCGACCAGTTGGGCGATCGCGGCGGCAAGGAGAACGCGGCGCCGGACAAGGTGGGCGACGTCGACTACGTCGAGGTCTTCCGCAACGCCGACAATTTCCCCAACGTCGCCCGAATCTGCGTCGAGGGACTCGCCTTCGCCAGCACGTCGAGCGGAGCACGCGGCGAAAGCGGCGTCGCCAACCCGGCGCTGCTCCGCATCCCCGAGTGGGACACCACGTGCGCAAAGCACTCGAAAACCCCGCCGGCCCCGAAAGCGAGCCCCTCTCCGGGCTGAGACCTTCTCTGCGGGAATTCCGAGCGACTCTCACGCGAAGAAGCCGTCCCGAGGCGTCCCTTCCTCGGGGAATCGTGTTCCCGGCACATGAGCGCAGGGTGCCGCACCCGTATGGCATGGTCACGGCCCGAAGGTGGCGGCTACCTGTGCCGGTGAGAGTCAGGCGCCTGGAGATCCGCTCGGCCGAGGGCTTGGAGAATCCGCGGCGATCAGCAGCCGCGCGGCGGTGTCCGCCCCGTCCGCGCGTACCGTGTCGGCGAGGGATCGGGCGCGGGCCGCCACGTCCGGTCGGAGGGCGCGGTCGAGGGCCTCGGTCAGCGAACCGGTGGTCGGCGTGCCGGGCGAGTGCGCGGTTCCGGTCCCGAGGTCGTCGACCCGCCGCGCCCAGTAGTGCTGGTCGAACTGCTGAGGGATGACGACCTGGGGCGCCCCGGCTCGCGCGGCCGCGGTGGTGGTTCCCGCACCGCCGTGGTGCACGACGGCCGCGACCCGCCGGAAGAGCGCCTGCTGGTTCACCTCCCCGACGGACAGGCAGTCCGGCTCGTCGTCCAGCGGTGCCAGGTCGGCCCATCCGCGCAGCACGACCGCGCGGCGCCCGAGCGCGCGGGCCGTCTCGACCATCGTCCTGCCGAGGTCCCGCGGGGCGCGAATGCTGCCGAAGCCGAAATAGACCGGCGGTTCACCGGCGTCGAGGAACGCCTCCAGTTCCGCGGAGAACGGACGCTCGTCCGGCAGGATCCAGGCGCCCGTCTGGACCACCTCCGGGTCCCCCGGCCAGGGCCCCAGCATTGGGTCGGCGGCCAACCAGGGCCTGCCGGTGAACACGTGGCCTCGCACGTCGCCGACGGGAGCCAGGCCGACCGACGCCCGATGGGAGTCGAGAGCGGCGCCGAAGATGTCGTTCCAGCGTCGCGCGTCCCGCTCCCAGAGCACGCGGTTGCCGACCGTACCGTCCGTCGGCGCGTCTCCTCGCATCGGCAGGGGCGGCGGCGCGTGATGGGGGGAGGGCAAGGCTACCGGGCAATAACCGGCGAAGACGTAGCGGATCCCCTTCCGTTCGGCCACCGAACGAGCGGCCACCACCAGGTACCCGCCCGTCACAATGACGTCGCAGCCCTCGGCCGCCGCCAGCAGCGTCTCGAACTGGTCGGCGATCGAAGCCTCCGCCATCCGGCGCCGCTGCTCGGGCGAGGGCGGGGCCGCCGTCGGGTCGGCCTTCCCGGTCGAGCGCAACTCGGGGCCGAGGGGCGCGAACGGGATCCCGAGGCCGTCGATCCAGTCGCGGAAGTCGGGAGGCGCGCACACCCGGACCTCCTCCCCGAGTTCCCTCAACCGCACCGCCAGCGCCACCACCGGCTGGACGTCACCGCGCGACCCGATCGTCGACAGCAGAACACGCATCGAAACTCCCCCTCCCGCGACAGCCTCGGTCACGATCGGCCGAGGTGTGGTCAACGTGAGCCCGCACGGGCGTCCGTCCCCGTTCGCGATGTGCCGCTTCGGCTCACGGCCCCGAATTCTGGACCGTCCCCGGGGCCTTGCCGCAAGCCCCCCTGTCCGCTATACGTTGAAAGTGGCGGGGAGTCCGAGGATTTTCCGGCTCAAAGGGCTGTCCTATGAGGACCCTGCGTGAGCGCCGCGGCCACAACGGCCACGACATGGCGAAAGCCGTTTCAGAGCGGCCCGGAGTCGTCGGACGGCCTTTCTCCAAGCGCCTCGACCTTGGGGAACGAGGCTCTCAGGACGCCTCGACGCCGGAGAACGAGGCTCTCAGAGCGCCCCGACGTACACCCAGTCTCCCCCGTGCCGGACGAAGCGGCTGTGCTCCTCCAGGTGGCCCTCTTCGCCGTGCTCGACGTAGTGGGCGCGGAAGCGGACGGTGCCCTCGGTGTGGAAGGCGCTGCCGCCGGTCGTCTCCGTCACCTCCAGTCGCGTCCACCGCAGCCCGCCACCGAGGTCGACGGCGGGCGGGCGCGTCGACGGGTGCCAGGTGCGCAGGAGGTAGCCGGCGTCGCCGACGCTGAAGGCGCTGAACCTCGACCGCATCAACGCCTCGGCCGTCGTCGCGGACGCCTCCCCGCGGTGCAACCGCCCGCAGCAGTCCCCGTACGGCGCGGGCAGCCCGCACGGACACGAGGCGGTGGGCGCGAAACGGACTCGGGACCGTGGATCACGTCGTGGCACGCCCCCAGTATGCCCGCGCCCTCCACCAGGCCGGTTTCCGGCGCCGGAAACCGGCCGGATCCGTTCCGCGGGCATGCCGCGTTCCGTTTCCCCGACCTGCTCCGACGGGTCGTATCGCCAACGCGGCATCGGCCTCGGAGAAGATCCCGAACGTCGCCGAGGTGGGTCGCGGGCGGCGCGTACGACCGCCCGCGGCCCGGTGGGAGCTCACGTCAGTTGCGCAGGCTCCACTGCTGGTTCGTGCCGCCGTTGCACGCCCACAGAATCATCCTCGTACCGTTGGCGGTGCCGGCACCGTTGGCGTCCAGGCACAACCCGGACTGCACACCGGTGATGGTGCCGTTGGAGTTGACGTTCCACTGCTGGTTGGTCTGTCCGTTGCAGTCCCAGATCACGACCTGAGTGCCGTTCGAGGTGCCCTGGCCGTAGGCGTCCAGGCACTTGTTGCCGAACACCTGCAGCTGCTTGCCCGAGGTGTACGTCCACCGCTGGCCGGTGCCGCCGTTGCAGTCCCACAGCTGCGCCTGAGCGCCGTTGGTCGCCGTGCCGCCGTTGATGTCCACGCATCGACCCGACTGGCCGCCCACGATCGTGCCGTTCTGCTGGTTGCTTCCGCCGCTTCCCTGCCTGACGAGCGACTTCGACTCGGCCGACCGGTTCCCCTGGGCGTCCACGACGTAGAGCCGATATTCACCGTTCGACGTCGGAACGGCGATGGAGGTCGCGGTTCCGCTCGCCCTGGTCATCGTGTTGCCGGCGGCGAAGGACGTCGTACCCAGGGGAGCGAGCCAGACCGACTTGCTCGCGTCACCGGCGCTGCGGATGGGAATCGACGTCGCACCGGCGCTGACGACGGTGCTGGCGGGCAGGACGTAATCCGGCAGGGAAAGATTGCTCTGCGGAATGATGTTTCGGTACGCGTCCTCAAGTCCGGAATTCACCGCGATGCTGTACGCCTGCGACGGCCAGACGTAGTCGGAGGACACGAGGATGTCGTGGACCGTGCTGTTCGGCAGGTTCTTGTTGGAGACCTTGTTGATGGGGCCGTACGTCTGCGTGATGCTCAGATCGTGCTTGCGCCCGAAGTCGTCGGAGTTGATGAGCCACGTGATGTTCTTGTCCACGCTCAGGAGGTTGTCGCGGAAAACCATGTTCCCCGAGCCCTCGTCCGGGTGGAGTCCGTACTTGTGGCCGGACGGGACGCCCTGCATGTAGTTGTTGGTGATCGTGGTTCCCGGCTGGTTGCCCAGCGTGTAGACGGGAGCCGTGTCGCTCAGGCGCTGCACCGTGTCGATGAAGTGGTTGTAGCTGATGGTGTTGTTCTTCGCCGTGGTGGTCGGCCGGTTGGGCGCGATCGAGCCTGACGATCCGTCGAAGTTCCACCATCCCCAGCCGAGCGTCACACCGGACCACGGGGTCTTCTCGATGCGGTTGCGCTGGATGGACAGGCCGTCGGCGAAGTACGCCGAGATGGGGCTGTGCCCGTTGAACAACACGGCGCTGTCGTAGATGTAGTTGTTCTTGATCTCGATGTTCTTGGGCGCGCCTTCGACCTGGGCGGGATACTTCTCGCGGTTCGTCGAGGTGTGGTCCCCGATGTAGACGTGCTGGGGATGGCCCACGGCGATGGCGGATCCGGCGATGTCGTTCGTGTAGTTTCCGATCAGCTTCGTGTTCACCACGTCGTTGACCATGTTGATTCCGTCGACGCCGGTGTGCTGCACCCGGTTGTTCTGCAGGACGAGCCCGTCGGCGTTCTCGATCTGGATGATGCCGGGCGCCATGTCGACGTTGCGGTAGTAGTAGACGTGGAAGTTCTGCCTGGCGTACGCCTGCGCGCCGAGGTTGCCCTGCTGCGCCTGCTTGAGCACCGAGCCGGCCACGTTGAACAGGTTCCAGTCGGAGTGCTGGACCGTGAGGCCGGAGAAGGTGATGTTCCGGGCGCGACTGCTCGTGGAGGTGCCGGCGACCCTGAGGAGGGTGGACACGTTGTTCGGCGCGAAAACCGTCGCGGTGGTCATGTTCTCGGAGCTCGCCTTGTAGTAGTACAGCGTCCGGCTCGTCTTGTCGAAGAAGAACTCGCCCGGCGCGTCCAGGAACTCATAGGCGTTCATGACCTTGTGGCTGCCGTTGATCTGGGCGTTGCCGTTGAAGGCCCCCTGGGCGATGGCCGCTCCCGGCTGCTGGAACTGGACGATCCGGTTCGCCCCGTCAGAGGTGACCTGCCGGGCTCCCACGATGGCCGTGGTCCAGGTCGTCCCCGTCTCGATTTCGATGTCGTCCTGATTGGCGGCGATGGCGGGAAAATCATTCAGGTTGTACTTCACTCCCGCGCACTGCGAACCCGACTCCCACGCCCAGGACGCCTGCCCTGCCGTGATGCTGTAGGTGCCGTAGCATCCCGCGGAGTTCATCGTCTTCGAAGCCATGAACGCTCGCTTGTCGTTGACGTAGAGCGCGCGAAGCTTGTTGCTGCGATTCAGCGGGGCTTTCCAGATGTTGCCGCTGTGCTGCGTCCATCCGGTCACCTGAACGCCTCCGCTGAGGATCGGCGTCTCGTTCTGGTACGCGGCGTATATGACCCGGTAACCATTCGTGCCGGAGTCGGCCGACGTGAAGTCGACGGTGCTGCCGATCGAGTAGTTGCCCCCGCGGAGATACACGTAGATGTCGTCCGTCATGTTGGCGTTCACCGTACGGACGACGTCCCGCGCGCGCTGCAGGGTTCTGAACGGCGACGTGATCGTTCCCGGGTTGGCGTCGTTGCCGTCGGGGGCGACGTAGTAGGTCGCCTGGGCCGCCGCCGAGGCCGAGGTATTACCCACGAAGGTCGGCAGCACCGCGGCGGCGAACACCGCGAGCGCTGCTAACACCTTCCCAGTGGTGGACGAGGCTGACTTCACGCTCTGTTCCTTTCGCTGATTCCGAGCAGAGTGGTCGCCGCGTGATCACCCGTCGCCGTAGAACTCATCGGGGTGTGCCGTCGCGCGGATGTGACGCCTGTCTTGCGGTTGAGGACATCGATCGGAGGGCCGTTCGGGGGCCGACCGCCTCTCACGCCATACGCGGCGAGCGCCGGTGGAGCGCGGCGTCGGCAGACTCGTCGTCGGTGAAGCCGAACGTTCTTGTCGCGGGATGAGCGATGCCGGCCGGTCTTCGCGGGCACCGAGCATTCGCCCAGGCGGCTCACGGGCTCTCCGGTACGCGAAGGACGATCTCGTCGGCGCCGAAGGAACCCTGGTCGCCCACCCCGGCGCCGCGCTGACGAGGGTCATCGCCGCCGGGGCGCGAGAGGTCTCCTCATAGCGCGCCCCAAAGAATCCGTGGCAGACGCAGCGTTACTGTTTCGTAACGTATGACGTATGCCGACTGATGTCTGGGTGTAATGTCCCATTAACAGGGATGTCTCGCAATAGTCCACGGAGCGGGCGAGGCACACCTTTGTCCATCCCGGCGCCACGACATCAGATGATCTTCCACGACACGGTGGACCTCTCGCGGGGCGTGGCAGGGGCCCGTCGCTCATGCGCACGATGCGACCCGGCGGACAGTGGGTCCGATCTTGCAGGTCAGGAGCCGACGTCTCCGGCGTCGCGCCGGTCGCCGACGGCTAGGCGCAGTCCTCCACACGGCGCTCGCGACGCACCGGATCCCTGCCGGATCAGCCCGTGCTCCGGGCGGATCGAGGAAGGAAATCGCTTACATCGGCGACCGTGAATCACCGTCGCCGATGTAACTTTCATCGGCGACGGCGATCACGTCCGCCGGTTCGCTCAATCTTGCGGCAGGTGCCGAAGGCCACCCCACACCGACCAGGCCGAAACCCGGAGGCACACGCGAAACCCGGTCCACGGGCATGGTTCGGACCGGGTTTCCGCTGGTCGACGGTCTACTTCAACAGCTGCCGAGCCATCACCATGCGCTGGATCTGGTTGGTGCCCTCGTAGATCTGGGTGATCTTCGCGTCGCGCATCATGCGCTCGACCGGGTAGTCGCTGGTGTAGCCGTACCCGCCCAGAAGCTGGACCGCGTCGGTGGTGATCTCCATCGCGGCGTCGGAGGCGGCGCACTTGGCGGCGCTGGAGAGGAAGGTGAGGTCCTTCTGCGGTTCGCCGTGCATGGCGAGTTCCGACTTGGCGGCGGCGGCGTAGGTGAGCTGGCGTGCGGCCTCCAGCTTCATCGCCATGTCGGCGACCATGAACTGCACGCCCTGGAAGTCGGCGACGGCCTTGCCGAACTGCCTGCGCTCCTTGACGTAGCCGATCGCGTAGTCCAGCGCGCCCTGGGCGATGCCGAGCGCCTGGGCGGCGATGGTGACGCGGGTGTGGTCCAGGGTGGCGAGGGCGGTCTTGAAACCGGTGCCCGGCTCGCCGATCATCCGGGACGCGGGGATCCGCACGTTCTCCAGGATGACCTGGCGGGTCGGGGAGCCCTTGATGCCGAGCTTGCGCTCCTTCGCCCCGAAGCTGACGCCCTCGTCGCCCTTTTCCACGACGAACGCGGAGATGCCCTTCGCCCCGACGCCCGGCTCGGTGACGGCCATCACCGTGTAGTACTCCGACACCCCGGCGTTGGTGATCCACATCTTGGCGCCGTTGAGCACGTAGTGGTCGCCGTCGAGGACCGCACGGGTCTTCATGGCGGCGGCGTCGCTGCCCGCCTCGGCCTCCGAGAGGGCGTACGAGAACATCGCGTCACCCCGCGCGACCGGCGGGAGATAGTCCCGCTTGAGCTCCTCGGAGGCCGCGAGCATCAGCGGAACGGTACCGAGCTTGTTGACGGCGGGAATCAGCGAGGACGAGGCGCAGGCCCGCGCCACCTCCTCGATGACGATCACCGCCGCGAGGGCGTCGGCGCCGGCGCCCCCGTACTCCTCGGGGACATGCACGGCGTGCAGGTCCGCCGCGACGAGCGCCTTGTAGACGTCCCAGGGAAACTCCCCGGTCTCGTCGGCCTCGGCGGCGCGAGGGGCGATCTTCTCGTCGGCGAGAGCGCGGACCGTCTCGCGGAGCATCTCGTGCTCCTCGGGCAGTGCGTAGAGAGGGTAGCTCATGGGAAAATACTAGGACGTCCAACAAAACATGGAGCGCTCCACCCCATGTGGTATGCCCTGCGGCGTTTGCGCAGGTGGCAAAGTGGAACCACAAGGTGCCGATACTCTGTCGGCAAAGAATTGGGCAGAACGAAGGGAGCACCAGTGGCCTACCGCCTCACGATGGTGGGAACCGGATATCTCGGTGCGACGACTTCCGCGTGCATGGCCGAGTTGGGCTTCGAAGTCCTCAGCCTCGACATCGACGCGGAGAAGATCGACCGCCTCCGGGCCGGCGATCTGCCCATCTACGAACCGGGCCTACAGGAGATCCTGCAGCGCAACCTGGCCAACGGCCGACTGCGCTTCACCACCTCGTACGAGGAGGCAGCGGCCTTCGGCGACGTGCACTTCCTGTGCCTGGGCACGCCGCAGAAACCGGGAGAGTACGCCGCGGACGTGTCCTACCTGGACGCCGCGATCGAGTCGCTCGCCCCCCACCTGGACCGAGAGTGCCTGATCGTCGGCAAGTCGACCGTCCCGGTCGGCACCGCGCAGCGCCTCGCCGACAAGCTGGCCCGGCTCGCCCCCATCGGCGCGGGCGCCGAGCTCGCATGGAACCCCGAGTTCCTTCGTGAGGGCTTCGCGGTGAAGGACACCCTCCACCCCGACAGGATCGTGCTCGGTGTCGCCTCCGACCGGGCCGAGAAGGTCATGCGGGAGGTGTACGCCTCCATGTTGGAGATGGGCACCCCGATGGTGATCACCGACTACCCCACGGCGGAGCTGGTCAAGGTGGCCGCCAACGCCTTCCTCGCCACGAAGATCTCCTTCATCAACGCGATGGCCGAGGTCTGCGAGGCCGCCCACGCCGACGTCAAGCAGCTCTCCCTCGCGCTGTCCTTCGACGACCGCATCGGCGGCAAGTTCCTCAACCCCGGTCTCGGCTTCGGCGGCGGCTGCCTGCCCAAGGACATCCGCGCCTTCATGGCCCGGGCCGGTGAGCTCGGCGCCGACCAGGCACTGACCTTCCTGCGGGAGGTCGACGCGATCAACATGCGCCGCCGCGCCCGCATGGTCGACCTCGCCCGCGAGCTGGCCGGAGGCTCCTTCCGCGGCTGTACGGTCGCGGTGCTCGGCGCCGCGTTCAAGCCCAACTCCGACGACATCCGCGACTCGCCCGCCCTGGACGTCGCCGTCAAGATCAGCGAGCAGGGTGGCCGGGTCACCGTCTACGATCCCGTCGCCCAGGAGAACGCCCGCAAGGCCCACCCCGGACTCGCCTACGGCACCTCGGCCCTGGACGCGGCCAAAAACGCCCACGTCGTGCTGCTGCTGACCGAGTGGCAGGAGTTCGTCGCGATGGATCCCGAGGAGCTGGGTTCCGTGGTGATCTCCCGCAAGATCGTTGATGGTCGTAACGCCCTCGACGCCGAGACCTGGCGGGCCTCCGGCTGGCACTATCGCGCTCTGGGCCGCCCCTGAGCACAGCGCGTCATCCCGCGCGGCCGTCCCTTTCCGCCCCTCCCCTCGTCAGGGTCGTTCCAAGGCGACCCTGACGACACGGCCGGGTGCACATTGCCGCATTTCTCCCGGGTTGGGGCATGTCGCCCTGAAGCGAACCCGCCAGTCCCGCCAGAAGGGCATGGACGTCGCGAGGTCCGCTCACCTGGCAGGCGGAGCGGACACGACGGCGGGTTCCCGGTTTGTGCCGGAAACAGGCCGGGTAGGCGTCGACTTCTCGGATATCGCGTCGGTCACCACTGTCTCTCAGGTCACCAGTTCCAACCGCCCCAGTGATACCTACGATGCCAGCGCCTGCGGCGACGGAAGTGACGGTGATGGTGGTGGTGCCAGTGCGGGTCGTGAGCCGGCCAAGCACCCCCCGGGAACATCGTGATACCCATCGGGACACCTCTCTCGTAGTAATCCCTTGGACATGACAATTACTACGATATTCGGCATTTCATGGCAAAAAACACCAAATCATCCCCAAGTTATCCATATAACGCTTTTGGCGGCGATTACGGTGAAGTCGCTCGCACTGCAGCAGGGCGGGCCGCCTCACAGAACCAGCTCTTTCTTTTCTTTCGACAAAAGGGTTTTTACCCTCACGGGAGAGCGGCGGCCGAAGCGTGAACCCCGAGGGCGGCGCACCTTTCACCGGGTCGACCCGGCGGGCGATCCGATCGCGGCGACGAGGAAGAAGCCCTGGAAGCGCGCAGCGAGAAGGCCCCCGTCACCGACGAGGGCCTTTTACCCGCCCCGATCCCGTCGGGTCAGTTGTCGAACTCGCCGAGTTTCACGCCCCCGACGAAGGCGTCCCACTCCGAACGGGTGAAGAACAGCTTCGGTCCGTCGGGATTCTTGGAATCGCGCAATACGTAAAGAGAACCCGACCCGGCCTTGTGGCCCTCCTCGGGAGCGTCGACAACGGCCACCTCGACGCAGGGACCGCTGTCGTCCCCCTCCGGGGCCGCCTTGCGCCAGACGGCGTTGCTGAGGTCTGCTTCCACGTCGTCATCACCCTCGCTATGTCGGCGGTCGCCCACAACGGGCGCGGTCATTCGCGCGGATCGCCCCCGCAACGCCGACACGCCCCTGTCACGTCTCTGTCACGTCCCGAGGACGAGCTCGGTGACGTGCTCTCCGGTGACGGCTCCGCGAACGGGTGGCGGGCTCCACGCACACAGTATCCGGGTCGTTAGAGGCACCCGCAACGACGAAGAAACCAAGCCGGAGTACCAGGAAGTCAGCGCGTCGAGACGGAACTCACGGCGGAGTCGGTGGTCTTCTGGCTCTCACCCATGCCCAGGCTTCCGAACACCGCCAGCACCGCCACTGTGAGCCCGAGGACGGCGCGGATAGCGTTCCTCATGATCCCCACCTCCAAAGTCTGTGGAGATCTTCTCCTTCCCTCCGCATCTCCGTATATCCGCATTGTTGTCAAGCCATTGGCCAAAAGCGGCCATATCAGGCGCCGAGCTGGGCGGCTTCGGCGCGAAGTTTCGCGCCTTTGGCATGGGCTTGGTCCTTGAGAGCGACCTGGAACGCCTCCATCTTCGCCCGCAACCCCTCGTCGGCGGCGGCGAGGATCCGTACGGCCAGCAGGCCCGCGTTGCGGGCACCCCCGACGGCGACCGTCGCGACCGGGACCCCGGCGGGCATCTGGACGATCGAGAGCAGAGAGTCCATGCCGTCGAGATACTTCAGCGGGACGGGGACGCCGATCACCGGCAGGGGGGTCACCGAGGCGAGCATGCCCGGCAGGTGGGCGGCTCCCCCGGCGCCCGCGATGATCACCTTCAGACCGCGCCCGGCCGCTTCCGCGCCGTACGCGATCATCTCCTCGGGCATGCGGTGCGCGGAGACCACGTCGGCCTCGAACGCCACCCCGAACTCGGCGAGCGCCTCGGCGGCGAGTCTCATCACCGGCCAGTCGGAGTCGCTGCCCATGACGATGCCGACGGTGGTCATGCTTTCTCCCTGTGCCTCGTCGCGACCGACCGGCCGCGCGTTCGCGTTGGTGTCCTGCCCCGCCCGGGGGCAGCGGTCTGCTGTGCCGCCGGAGCCTTCACCCTCCCGGGCCTTCCGGCGTTCGGGACCTCGGTGGTGCCGGGGTGTTCCACCGGCACGGCCCCGACGGCCCCCGACAGCGAGGTGTCCCGAAGCGAGCTCAGGTGTATCTTCCCTCGGCGAGATAGACCGCGGCGTGCCTGGCACGCGCCCGGACCTCGTCAAGGTCGGTTCCCATGGCGGTGACGTGGCCGATCTTGCGCCCCGGCCGCACCTCCTTGCCGTAGAAGTGGACCTTGATCCCCGGGTCGTGGGCCATCACGTGCTCGTACCGGGAGAAGATGTCGGGGTCGTCGCCGCCCAGGAGGTTCGCCATCACCACCACGGGGGCGGTCGGCGCGGGCGACCCGAGCGGAAGGTCGAGGACCGCACGCAGGTGCTGCTCGTACTGGGAGGTGCGGGCCCCGTCGATCGTCCAGTGGCCGCTGTTGTGCGGGCGCATCGCCAGCTCGTTCACCACCAGCCCCGAGGGGGTGGCGAACATCTCCACGGCGAGCAGCCCGGTCACGCCCAGCTCCTTGGCGATGGTCAGGGCGATCCGCTGGGCCACCGCGGCCCACTCGGGGTCGAGGCCGGGAGCCGGGGCGAGCACCTCGACGCAGATGCCGTCGCGCTGGACGGTCTCCACCACCGGGTAGCTGACCCCCTGCCCGTGCGGCGACCTGGCGACCAGCACGGCGAGCTCCCGCTCGAACGGCACGAACCCCTCGGCCATCAGCGGTACGCCGGAGGCGAGGACCTCGGTCGTCTCGCCCGCCGAGTGGCAGACCCAGACCCCGCGCCCGTCGTAGCCGCCCCTGACCGCCTTGAGCACGACCGGCCAGCCGTTCTCCGCGGCGAACTCCTCGACGTCGGCGACCGTCTCGACCCGCCGCCAGGGTGGGCAGGGGACGCCGATCGCGGTCAGCCGCTCGCGCATCACGGCCTTGTCCTGGGCGTGGACGAGCGCCTCCGCGCCGGGACGCACGGCGAAGCCGTCCTCGGCCAGGGCGCGGACGTGCTCGGTGGGCACGTGCTCGTGGTCGAACGTGACCGCGTCACACCCCTTGGCGAGATCGCGCAGGTCCGCCAGCGACCGGTAGTCGCCCAGGCGCACGTCGGCGATCACACGGGCGGCACTCTCGTCGGGCGAGTTGGCCAGGACCCGCAGCTCGATGCCGAGGGCGATCGCCGCCTGCTGCGTCATCCGGGCCAGCTGGCCCGCTCCGATCACGCCGACGACGGGTCCGATGGGACTGGCCAAAGAAGGGCTGCTCACAGCGGTTAAGTTTACCGTCGTACGATGCGCGGCCAGGCGTCGGGCGGACGGCAGGTGGCCGGCGGACGTTGTGACAGGGGCGTGACGGGGTGAGGTCAGTCCGCCGTGAGGGTGGCGAGGCCGCGGCGCAGGCCGGTGGTGGCGAGTTCGGCACCCTTGCCCATGATCTCGGTGGCGACGAGCACGACCTCGGTCCCGGTCAGCCTGGCGGTTCTGGTCCTGCCGGTGAAACCGCGCAGGTCGGCCTTGCCGTAGAGGGGGCGGGCCAGGGCGGAGCGCCCCTCACGGGCCCTCTGCCGGTGTTCGATCTCCAGGGCGTGGATGACCAGGGCACCGCCGCCGGGCAGCAGCAGCGCGCGCTGGGGGCCGACGAGCAGGCGGACCTCGGTGGTGAGACGGTCGGGCCGCACGCTCTGCGGGCGCCTGACCAGATCACCGAAGAGATCACGGGCCGGGTCGCCCTTGGGGAAGGTCACCCCGCTCACCCCCGCCGGGTCGGTCAGGTAGGCCAGGTAGCGCTGCGGCACAAGGCGGGCCTTCACCCCCACCGACGGGTCGTCGGCGGGCACCGCGCCCTCGGTCGGCTCGCGGATCTCGCCCCTGATCGGGATGGGCCCGGCGCCGAGCCGCCACTCGCCGCCCTCCTGGACGAAGAGGAAGTAGGCCGGGTCGGGCTCTCGGGCCAGGGCGACGAACCAGCGGTCCTCGCCGACGGCGCCCGGCAGGTACAACTCCGCCACGCTGTAGGACTTCCTGGCGGGGGCTGGGCGGCCGTTCCGGGTCGCCTCACAGGCACGACCGCCCAGCGCTCTCTCCGCCCAGGTGGTGAGCCTCTCGACCGTCGCGCAGTCCTTGTCGCGCCAGGCGTCGTCGAGCCTGCTCAGCAGCGCGAGGGCGTCGGTCGCCTCGCCGAGCTCCACCTCGGTGGACGCCTCGCGCGACGGGCCGCCGGCCTCGGGGGTGGTGACCCGCGTCTCGCTCCCCGCACCGCAGGCGGTCGTCATCGACAGGCCCAGGATCAAGGCGAGGAGTCGGCGGCGCAAGGGTGGATCCCCGGGGTAGTGGCCGTCGCGTACGGCAGTCCGTCTGGACCGACCACGGGAGGCGGAGCTGCCGAGGGCTTCCCGTGATCTACCGGGTCAGCGTAACGTCACCGCCCTCATTTATCCCGTGTTATGAGACATTTGTTGAAAAGCCACTTGCTGACGGATATCTACACCGACGAGTCAACCTCGCGCGGATCACGCCTCCTCACCGGTAACCTGACCCGAAGAGTGTTCGAGATCCTCCGAAGCGGCGGATCGGCGGCCGACCCCCGAAAGGACCGTGCAGGAAACGTGGAGTTTCTCCGACACGCCTACCGGCGGCTCGCCGACCTGGCGCGCGAGCTGGCGAAGTTCGGGACGATCGGCGCGATCGCCTTCGTGGTCGACACCGGCGGCACCAACCTGCTCAGGTTCGGTCTCGGCTGGGGACCGCTCACCTCCAAGGTGATCGCCACGATCGTCGCGGCGACCCTGGCCTACCTGGGAAACCGCTACTGGACGTTCAGGCACCGCGAGCAGAGCGGCCTCGCCCGCGAGTACTTCCTGTTCTTCGTCCTCAACGGCATCGGCCTGCTGATCTCGCTGCTGGTGATCGGCTTCGTGACCTACACCCTGGGCCTGCAGGACGTGCTGAGTTACAACATCGCCCTGCTCACCGGTACCGCCCTCGGGACCCTGTTCAGGTTCTGGTCGTACAAGAAGTGGGTCTTCCTGCCGATCTCGCCGCCCGTGGGGCAGGCGGAGCCCGTGCCCGGTACGCCGCCCAACCGGTCGGCGGCGCCGAACAGCCAGGTCAACGGCCACATGTATCTCCTGGGCAAGTCGGCGGAAGAGAACACGCCCCCCACCGGCCCGCGCCAGTCCGGCTGATCCGCGCGTTCCCTCGACCCGGGGTGATCGTCCGCCGCACCGGATCGGACGGCCACGAGATGGCACCCGCGGAAACGAGTCCTGCTTCGATCGGGGCGCGCCGGCCGGCCGCGGTCAGGCGGGCCCGCGGACGACGCGGTTCCTGACGGTCTCGCCCACCTGACGCAGGAAGAGCGCGAACGTCGCGGGACGCGCCTTCACGAGCTCCAGACGTCCGCCGTCCGCCGCGGCCTGTGCCCTGGCGAGGGGCAGGCCGAGCCCGGTGCCGCCGCCCCCGCTCACGTTCCGCTCGAAGACCCGCGGAACCAGGTCGTCGGTGATGCCCCTGCCCTCGTCGGCCACCTCGATCACGACGGACCTCTCCTTGGTGCAGGTGGTCACGGTCACCGTGCCGTCTCCGTGCTTCAGCGAGTTCTCCAGCAGGGTGGAGATCACCTGGCCGATGCCGCCACCGGTGCCCAGCGCCTGGAGCCCGCGCGTACCGGTCAGGCTGAGCCGCCGCCCGGCCCTGCGAAACGCGGGGCCCCACTCGATGAACTGCTGGTCGAGCAGCGTGTCGAGCTCGACGACCTCGGACTGTGCCTGACGCTGCCTTCTGGCGGTGGCCAGCAGCTCGTCGATCACGGCGGTGAGCCGTTCGGCCTGCACGATCGCGGCCTCGCCCTCCTCCTTGACGATGCCCGGCTCGTCGGCGGCGGCGACGATCTCCTCAAGTCTCATGGTCAGGCCGGTGAGCGGGGTGCGCAGCTGGTGGGAGGCGTCGGTGGCGAACTCCCGCTCCCTGGACAGGAGGTCGGAGATGCGGGTCGCGCTGCGATCGAGCACCTCGGCCACCCGATCGAGCTCCTGGATGCCGTAGCGGTGCTTGCTCGGTCTGGCGTCGCCGGAACCGAGCCGCTCAGCGATCATCGCAAGGTCGCTGAGCGGTAAGCTCAGGCGGCGCGACTGCACTATGGCGAGCCCCACCGCGACCGCGAGGGCAGCCGCGGCGAGTCCCAGGATGAGGAACAACCACGCGCGGACCTCGCGCTCCACTTCCGTCTTGTCCCGGCTGACCGCGACGTACACGCCGTTCTCCGACTGCGCGTCCTCGGTCATCTTCTGGTTCTCGGGGGGCTCGGTGCCCACCGTTATCACCTGGGGCGGCGTCCCTTTCGCGTAAATCTGAATGTAGAGATCGGAATACTTGCGCTGCAGCTGGTGCTCGTCGACGGGCTGATCCTGGATCCGGGCGTACTCGACCTCCCCCAGCAGGCTTCTGGCGTGCGAGGAGAGCTCCTGGGTCGCCTCCTCCTCGATGAGCCGGTTGACCGCCACACCGAGGGGGATGCCGAGCAGCAACACCCCGATGAACGCGACGAGGAGGGTTGAGGAGAGCAGGCGGCGACGCATCCCCTACTCGCGCTCGAACCTGAAGCCGACTCCTCGAACGGTCGTGATGTATCGGGGCTTGGCGGCGTCGTCACCGAGTTTCCTGCGGAGCCACGAGATGTGCATGTCCAGGGTCTTGGTCGACCCCCACCAGTTGGTGTCCCACACCTCGCGCATGATCTGCTCGCGAGTGACCACCTTTCCCGCGTCCCGGACCAGGACCCTCAGCAGATCGAACTCCTTGGTGGTCAGATGCAACTCCTTGTCTCCCATCCACGCGCGACGTGAGTCGGCGTCGATGCGCACGCCCTGGACCACGGGCGTCTCGGACGTACCGCGCCGCAGGAGCGCGCGGACGCGCGCCAGCAGCTCGGCGAGGCGGAAAGGCTTGGTGACATAGTCGTCGGCCCCGGCGTCGAGGCCCACCACCGTGTCGACCTCGTCGACACGGGCGGTGAGGATCAGCACGGGAGTCCCGTGGCCCTCGGCGCGAATGCGCCGGGCCACCTCCAGGCCGTCCATCTCGGGCAGGCCCAGATCGAGAACGATCAGGTCTATGCCACCCGACAGAGCCCGCTCCAGAGCCTGCGGGCCATCAGGGCTCACCTCTACTTGATAACCCTCGCGGCGCAGAGCTCGCGCCAGTGGCTCGGAAATCGAGGTGTCATCCTCGGCGAGTAGTACACAGGTCATGTTGCGATCGTAGGACCTTAGAGGATCGTTTCCCGGGTACAGCGCGCGGTTTGACTCGTCGTTGACCTATCCATTGACCTGGGCAAACACTGATAAATCCCGGATAGTCATCCCGCAACGGCCGAGGGCCACGGAGTAGGTCTCCCGCATTGGAAGTGCCTGGAAAGCACAGCGCCCCAAAAGGGTGAGGCGACAAAACAGAACACGCCCACCAGAGGGGATCTGGTGGGCGTGTTCATGCTTTATTACCTCAAGACGCCGAGGGCGGCTCTGCGTAGCGGGCGAGGTAGAGCTGCTCCCCGAGGCTCCCGATGAGACCCAGCTCGGTCTCCAGGTAGTCGATGTGGTGCTCCTCGTCCTCCAGGATCTCCTCGAAGAGCCGGGCCGAGGTGGTGTCGCCCTTCTCGCGCATCAGGACGATGGCGGGCTTCAGCCGGTTGACGACCTCAAGCTCGACGTCCAGGTCGGCGCGGAGCTGCTCGGCGACGGTCTGGCCGATGTGGAGGGTGCCCAGCTTCTGGTAGTTGGGCAGTCCTTCAAGGAAGAGGATGCGGTCGGTGAGCTTCTCCGCGTGGCGCATCTCGTCGATGGACTCTTCGCGGGTGTATTTGGCCAGCCGGGTATACCCCCAGTTCTCCTGCATCTTGGCGTGCAGGAAGTACTGGTTGATCGCGGTCAGCTCCGCGGTCAGCTGCTCGTTGAGCAGTTCGATGATTTTCTTGTCGCCCTGCATGGCGGGCTCCTCGTGCTATGCGGTCGGCATCAAATCTTCAGACCGCTTCAGGATCGCACAGATTTTTCGCACGCAAGAAGCACAGTCGCCGCCGGCGCCCGTGGCATCGCGGATCTGGCGCGCGCTTCTGGCCCCTGCCGAGATGCAGTCGTGCACCTCGTTCTCGGTCACCGCGCGGCAGAGGCATACGTACACGGGAGTGCGACCTTTCTGGAGGCTACCATAGGTTAGGCACACCTAAACTAGCTCATTTGGTAAGCCTTGCCTATGTGAACTAGGGCACACGACCTTAATCTCTCTGTCATCGGTCCGAAGTTCCCACCCGGGCGGCAACCGGTCGACGTGCGAAAAACCTCACGACCTCAGGGCCGCCTGGCGGGCGATCACCGGAAAAGGTCCGCCGGAAACCCGGGAAGGGGACCCGTGGACACGCCACCGGGGCAGGGGAGCGGGAAACGCGAACGCGCCCCGGCGAAGGCCGGGACGCGTGAGCGGATCGAGTGCGGAAAGACGCGGGTCAGTGGCCCCTGGCGAGCCATTCCTCCAGGTGCCCCGCCTCCGCGCCGATGGAGGTGGACTCGCCGTGACCGGTGTGCACGGCCGTCCCCGGCGGCAGGGTGAGCAGCTTCGCCGTGATCGACTCGATGATCGTGTCGAAGGAGGAGAAGGACCTCCCCGTCGCGCCGGGCCCCCCGTTGAACAGGGTGTCGCCGGTGAAGACCGCGCCGATCTCCGCCCCGTACAGGCAGACCGCACCCGGAGCGTGGCCGGGCGTGTGCAGCACGGTCAGCTCGACTCCGCCGGCCGAGAGCACCTGCCCGTCCTTGAGCGGGGTGTACGGCAGGTCGGTGTAGACCATCTCCCACAGCACCTGGTCGGCCGGGTGGAGCAGGATCGGCGCGCCCGTCCGCTCGGCGAGGTCGGCCGCCGCGTCGATGTGGTCGTTGTGCGCGTGGGTGCAGACGATGGCCTTGACCTCGCGGCCACCCACCCTCTCGGCGATCGCGGCGGCGTCGTGGGCGGCGTCGACGATCAGCACCTCGCTCGCCGAGCCGACGATCCAGACGTTGTTGTCGACGTCCCACGTCCCGCCGTCCAGCGAGAACGTTCCCGAGGTGACGACCTTGTCGATCACAGGATCACCACCGAACGCAGGACCTCGCCGCGGTGCATCTTCGCGAAGGCGTCCTCGATGTCTCCGAGACCGATCGTCTCGGAGACGAAGCGGTCGAGGTCGAGCCGCCCCTGGAGGTAGAGGTCGATGAGCATGGGGAAGTCGCGGCTGGGCAGGCAGTCGCCGTACCAGGAGGACTTCAGCGCGCCACCTCGGCCGAAGACGTCGAGCAGCGGCAGCTCCAGCGTCATGTCCGGGGTGGGCACCCCGACCAGGACGACGGTCCCGGCCAGGTCGCGGGCGTAGAAGGCCTGCCGGTACGTCTCCGGGCGGCCGACCGCCTCGATGACCACGTCCGCGCCGTTGCCGCCGGTGAGCTCCTTGACCGTCTCGACCACGTCGGAGGTGCGGGAGTTGACCGTGTGGGTGGCGCCGAACTCCTTGGCCCAGGCGAGTTTGCGGTCGTCCACGTCCACCGCGATGATCTTCGAGGCGCCCGCCAGGGCGGCGCCGAGAACGGCCGCGTCGCCGACGCCGCCGCATCCGATGACCGCCACGCTGTCACCGCGGGTCACGCCGCCGGTGTTGATCGCCGCGCCGATGCCCGCCATCACGCCGCAGCCCAGCAGCCCGGCCACCTGCGCCGGTGCCGCAGGGTCGACCTTGGTGCACTGCCCGGCCGCGACCAGGGTCTTCTCGATGAAGGCGCCGATGCCCAGGGCCGGGCTGAGCGGCGTGCCGTCCTCCAGGGTCATCTTCTGGGTGGCGTTGTGGGTGTTGAAGCAGTACCAGGGACGGCCTCGCAGGCACGCCCGACACTCGCCGCAGACGGCCCGCCAGTTCAGGATCACGAAGTCACCGGGGGCCACCTCGGTGACGCCCTCGCCGACGGCCTCGACCACTCCCGCGGCCTCGTGGCCGAGCAGGAACGGGAACTCGTCGTTGATGCCGCCCTCGCGGTAGTGCAGGTCCGTGTGGCAGACACCACAGGCCTGGACCGTCACCACGGCCTCGCCAGGGCCGGGATCCGGCACGATAACGGTCTCCAGCGAGACGGGCTCGCCCTTGCCACGCGCGACCACGCCTTGCACGGTGTACGGCATGTCCTGCACCTCATCTGTCATGGTTTCGACCTTCACGGGGCCGCTTACCGATTGAACGGACTTGGGCACCCGGCACTCAATGATTACCAGCCCGGCGCACCACGTAGGGCTGCACCACCCCCAGGCCACGGGCCGGCCGCTGGCGGATGCGGCCGATCTCGACACCGGGCGCGCCCTTCAGCGCCTCGGCCAGCCTGTCGTCGACGACGACCGTGCCGGGGCGGGCGATGGCCGTGAGCCTGGCCGCCAGGTTGACCGTCGTACCGAAGACGTCGCCCATGATCGGCAGCACCGGACCGTACGCGAGCCCGATCCGCACCTCGGGCCCGTACCTGCGAATCGCGCCGACCAGGTCCAGGGCGATCACCGCGGCCTTCCTCGGGTCGGCCGCCGTGAAGAACACCTCGTCCCCGAGCGTCTTGACCATCCGTCCCCCGTGCTCGGCGACCACGTCCGAGGCCCGTGACTCGAAACCCTCGACCAGCTCGGCCAGGCCCCGCTCGTCCAGCTCGCGCGAGACCCGGGTGAAGGAGACCAGGTCGGCGAAGCCCACCGCGAGGGTGAGCCTGTCCGGCACGATCTCGTCGGTGATGTCGGCGAGCGTGAGCAGGCGGGTCCCCGCGGCGGCGAGCTGGGCGCGCCAGATGTGGACCAGTATCTGCTCGAAGTCGGGGAGCAGCCTGCGCGAGGTCTCCATGACCGCCGCCAGGTCCCCGTCGGTGGGGCGGCGGCCCGGGTCGAGCATCGCGCCGATCATGATCTCGGCCTGCCACTGCGCGAGCCTCGCCGTCGTCTGGCCGAGCGCCCTCGCCATCCGGATGACGGTCTGGTCGTCCAGCAGGTCGCCCTCCATCATCGCCCGGACCCGCTCCAGCACGGCCACGTCCGCGTCGGTGAAGGCCACGGCGTCGTCCGGAAGCGTGGCGAACCCCAGCGCGCGCCAGATCCGCTCGGTGAGCTCCTGCGGCACCCGGGCGAGGCTCGCCACCTGGATCCGGGTGTAGCGAGGAGACGCGCCGACGAAGAGGCGCTCGATCTGCTCGGCCGTCGGACGTTCGGCGCGGGCCTGCTCGGCCTCCGGATGTCCGGCACGGGCCCGCTCGGCCGCCGGACGTCCGACGGGGACCTCCCTCTCCTCGCCGGCCTCCCCCGGTTCTGGGAGATCACGCCCCACAGGTCACCGTCCGGGTTCCGAGGGCTCCCCGTCGAGCGCGTCGTCGAGCGCGCGGAACAGTTCGGCCCGGACCTCCTGGATGTGGGGGATGTCCCGCAGCGTGATCCGGCCCTGCTCGCTCGCCGACTCGACGACCAGCGTGCCGCAGCCCAGGAGCCTCTCCATGAAGGTCTGGTCGGCGCTGACCGAGTTCACCTTGACCATCGGGATGTCGTCGATGGACTTGTTCAGCACCCCGGTGCTGATGGTGAACCGGTGCGAGGTGAGGATGTAGACGGCGTTCTTCCAGCGCAGGTACGGAATGAACGACCACACCGTCAGCAGGCCGACGGCGATCACCGCCACCGCGACGCTCGCGTAGAGCCGATATTCGAAGTCGGGCATGAAGTAAAGGGCGGCGCCGGATCCCACGCTGATCAGGATCAGCATGAGGAACGGGCCGGTGAGTCGCTTCCAGTGAGGGTGGAACGACGTGATCCGTCGCTCCCCCTCCGTCATGTGGTGATCGGGTAGACCCATGGGGCAAATCGTGACACGTGCGCATGCTCTGCGTCACGAGGTGTGAGGCCGAACATGCACGACGTCACCCGCGCTGAGCGTGTGCTCCTCCCCCTTGGAGCTGACGAGCAGGTGCCCGGCGCGGTCGACGCCGGTGGCGGTGCCGGTCAGCACCCGCTCGCCCGGCAGCTCCACCCTCACCTCCCGCCCGACCGTGGCGCTGACCGCGAGATAGGCGGCCCGCAGGCCGCACGCCTCGACGTCGCCGTCCGCCTCCGACCACTCGCGGTAGTGGGTCTCGATCTCCCGCAGCACCGCGCGCAGGATCGGGTCGCGGTCGACGCAGACGGCCTTCTCGACGGCGAGGGAGGTCGCGGTCTCCACCGGCAGTTCCTCCGGGCGCACGCTCACGTTGAGGCCGACCCCCACGATCACCGCGCTGTCGATCCGCTCGGCGAGCACCCCGGCGAGCTTGCGTTCGCCGATCAGCAGGTCGTTGGGCCACTTGAGCCGTACGTCGACCTCCGCGACCTTCCGGACGGCCGACGCGACCGCCAGGCCGACGAGCAGGGGCAGCCACCCCTGGGTGGACATGGGCGGGTCGGGCCGCAGGAGCACCGAGAACGTCAGGCCGGAACGCGGCGGAGCGCTCCAGACGCGGCCGAGCCTGCCGCGCCCGGCGAACTGGGACTCGGCGACGACGACGGCTCCCTGCCGCGCGCCGTCGCGGACGGCGTGCGCGAGGTCGGCGTTGGTCGATCCGGTCCTGTCGACCACGGTGATGCCGGACCAGAGGCCCCCGGGACGGACCAGGGCGCGGGTGAGCGCCGCCTGGGAGAGCGGCGGGCGGTCAAGATCGGTGAAGGGCGAGTCGAGCACTTAGCCATCTTGCCTCCACTAACGACCCCCTGTTACCGAATTAATCCAATGACCAGGGAATACTGTTACCGAAGTCTGGGTCGGCGGGCAAGGGCAGGCCTTTGACCGGGTCGGGAAACCGTGCGGAAGGTCGCGAAAAGAGATGATGAACGCATGAGCAAACATCTCGGCGCACGGAACGCCACCGGCACGAGGGACGATCCGGGCTTCGAGGTGGTGGAGGCGGCGCGGAGACCGGGGCCCACCACCAGGGCGCGGGTCGGGCAGATGCGGGCGGGGACTCTTCACGAGCGCCGGGACGACCTCGCCACCGAGGAGCCGATGGAGATCCGCATCCAGGCGGGCGAGGAGCGTCGCACGGTCGCGATCACCATGCGCACCCCCGGGCACGACTTCGAGCTGGCGGCCGGATTCCTGTACGGCGAGGGGGTCGCGGCACCGGCGGACGTCGCGTCCATCGCCTACTGCACCGACGAGGACGTGCCGCAGGAGGCGCGCTACAACACGGTGACCGTACGGCTGCGCGGTCGCGTGCTGCCCGACCTGCCCTCGCTCGACCGGCACTTCGTGACGTCGAGCGCGTGCGGCGTCTGCGGCACCGCCGGCCTCGACGCCCTGCGCGGCCGCTGCTCGCCGCTGCCCGACCAGGAGGACCTGCTCGTCTCCCCCGAGGTCCTGTACGACCTCCCCGACCGGCTGAGGAGCGCCCAGGGGGTCTTCGGCAAGACCGGAGGGCTGCACGCGGCCGGCCTGTTCACCCCCGGCGGTGAGCTGCTCGCGGTCCGCGAGGACGTGGGGCGGCACAACGCGCTGGACAAGCTGGTCGGCTGGGCCATGATGGGCGGGAGGCTGCCGCTGGGCGGGCACGTGCTCATGGTGAGCGGGCGGACCAGCTACGAGATCATGCAGAAGGCCCTCACCGCGGGCCTGCCGGTCGTCTGCGCGGTCTCCGCGCCATCCTCCCTCGCCGTCGACCTGGCGAGGGAGTTCGGGATGACCCTGGTCGGCTTCCTGCGCGAGGAACGCTTCAACGTCTACGCGGGGGCCCACCGCATCGGCCGTTGAGCCGTCCGCCCGCGCTCAGCCGGTGTTCTGCAGGCCGGCGGCGACGCCGTTGACCGACAGGAGCAGCAGCGTGGACAGGCGCTCGCGCTCGTCCTCCGACAGCCCCTCGTCCGCGCGAAGCGTGGACAGGGCGCGCAACTGCAGGTGGGAGAGCGCGTCCACGTACGGGTCGCGGAGCTGCACCGCGCGGGACAGCACCTTGCGGTCCTCCAGCAGGCGGGTGTGGCCGGTGATCTCCAGGACCAGGCGGCGCGTCAGGTCGTACTCGGTCAGGACCTGCTCGACGAAGTCGTCCCTCGCGCCGAGCGCGAGGTAGCGGGCGGCGATGTCACGGTCGGTCTTGGCGAGCGACATCTCCACGTTGTCCAGCAGCGAGGCGAACAGCGGCCACTCGCGGTAGGCGGCGCGCAGCTCGTCCAGGCCCGCCTCGGAGATCACCGCCTCCAGGCCGCTGCCCAGGCCGTACCAGCCCGGCAGGTTGACCCGGGTCTGTGCCCAGGCGAACACCCACGGGATGGCCCGCAGGTCGTCCAGGGACCGGGGCGCGCCGAGACCGCGCCGGGCCGGGCGGGAACCCAGGCGCAGCGAGCCGATCTCCTCCAGCGGGCTGACCAGGGAGAACCACTCGGGAAAGCCGGGCGCCTCGGTCAGCAGCCGGTACGCCTTCTCCGAGGCGGAGGCGACCCGTTCGGCCACACCGCGGAAGCGCCCCGCCGCCTCGGCCGTCCGGGCCTCGATGGACGGGGTGGAGGCGAGCAGCACCGCCGAGGTGACCTGCTCCATGTGGCGGCGGGCGATGGCGTCGTGGCCGTAGCGGGCGAAGATGACCTCGCCCTGCTCGGTGACCTTGAACCTGCCGCCGACCGACCCTGGGGCCTGCGCGAGCACGGCCCTGTTGGCCGGGCCGCCGCCTCGGCCCAGGGCGCCGCCCCGGCCGTGGAACAGCGTGAGCGGCACGTCGTGCTCGGCCGACCAGGTGGCGAGCGCCTCCTGGGCCTCGTAGAGCTTCAGGGTCGCGGCGGCCGGGCCGAGTTCCTTGGCGGAGTCGGAGTAGCCGAGCATGACCTCCAGGCGCCGCTCCTCGGCGAGCCTGGCCTGTACGGCCGGGATCTGGAGCATCCCCGACAGGACGGCCGGGGCGGCGGCCAGGTCGGCGCCCGACTCGAACAGCGGGACGACGTCGAGCCTGGGTGCCCGGTCGCCCATCGCGTGCGCGGCCAGCGCGTGGACGGCGGCGATGTCGTCGGCCGAGCGGGTGAAGGAGACGACGTAGCGGCGGCAGGCGGTCACCCCGAACCGCTCCTGGATCCAGGCGATCGTGCGGATCGTGGCCAGGACCTCCTCGGTCCGCTCGGAGGTGCGCCCGGCGGCGATGTCCTCCAGTGCGGCGGCGTGGACCTGCGAGTGCTGGCGGACCTCCAGCTCGGCCAGGTGGAAGCCGAACGTCTCCACCTGCCAGATGAGGTGCTGCAGCTCTCCGTACGCCTGCCGGTTCGCCCCGGCCTCGACCAGCGAGTCCTGGGCCGTGCGCAGGTCGGCGAGCAGCTGCTCGGGCGAGCGGTAGGCCAGGTCGAGGCCGCGCTGGCGGGTGGCCGCGATGCGGGCGGCGACGAACATCAGCCACTGCCGGTGCGGCTCCCTCGGGGAGCGGGTCGCCATCTCCGAGACCACGTCGGGGTGGTCGTTCACAGCGCTCGACAGCGCGGCCCTCAGCCCCGCCGAGGCGGGGGTGTAGTCGGCGGTGAGGGTGAGCGAGCGGCCGATCCTGAGCGTGGCGTTCTCCAGGGCGATCAGCACGTGCTCGGCCTGGATGAGCACCGCGTCCCTGGTCACCTTGGAGGTGACGTTCGGGTTGCCGTCGCGGTCGCCGCCGATCCAGCTGCCGTACCTGATGAAGGCGCGGGCCCGGGGCTTGGCGGTGCCGCCTCCGCCGCCGAGCGCGGCGTCCAGGGCGCGGTAGACCTGCGGGACCACCCGGAAGAGGGTCTCGTCGAAGGCCGCCATCGCGGTGCGCACCTCGTCCAGCGGGTCGAGCTTGGTGGACCTGAGCTGGGCGGTACGCCACAGCAGGTCGATCTCCTCCAGCAGCCGCCGCCGGGTCTCCGCCCGCTCGGCCGCGCCCCTGTCCGAGCTGTTGTAGGCGGTGAGCTGGCCGCTGATGCGCTGGATCGCGGTGACCACGGCGCGCCTGCGGGCCTCGGTGGGGTGCGCGGTCAGCACGGGGTGCAGGCGCAGTCCCTCGACGAGCTCGGCGACCTTGCCGTCGCCGAGCTCCTGCACGGCCTGTGCCAGGGACTCGGGCAGCGGCTCCTCGCCGGTGTCGCGAACCCTGAGCGTGCGGATCCTGAAGTGTTCCTCGGCGAGGTTCGCCAGGTGGAAGTAACAGGTGAACGCGCGGGCGATCTGCACCGCGCGGTCGATCGGCCACTCGGCCACCATCGCGGTGATCTCGTCGACCGACACCTGCTTTCTGCGGGCCCCGATGACGGCCTTGCGTAGCCGTTCGACATCGGCGAGCAGGTCATCGCCGCCATGCTCGGCGATGACCTGCCCCAGGAGCTCGCCGAGCAGTCGCACGTCCGCGCGCAGCTCGTCGGGCATCTCGGTGACAGCGGAGGAACGCTCTGCCTGATGGGACACGGTGGCGGGCATGCTCGCCAGCGTACCGAGTCCGTTTTGTCGAACGGAGACCGGTCTCACCCATTGGACTAGACCACTGAGGAGGCTGCTCCCCGGCCGTTCCCGGGGCCGTGCGTGACAGCCGCCGAGGACCGTTCGTGACCGTCCCGGCAGCCGTCAGGGCGCTCCCCTCCGGGCCCGCGTACGGCCCGGAGGGAAAGCGCGGAGGCGTCAGGTGGCGACGGAGGTCGCCTGCAGGAGCGCCGGATACCTGGCGAAGGCGATCTTTCCCGCGATCCTGCGGCCGCCCCAGGAGAGCAGCAGCCCGTACGGCACCGCGAGCGCGCTGACCCAGGTGAGGCCGAGCAGGACCGGCAGGACGATCGGCAGCGCGAGCAGGCCGGTGCAGATCAGCGCGCCGAACGACGCCACGAAGGCGATACCGCCCTGGCCGGGGGCCGCGCCGGTGAAGGCGTTCAGGCGCTCGGGCACGGTGTAGGGCACCAGCACGCTGGTCAGCGCGCCCACGCCGAGCCCGGCCCCCAGCACGCCCCAGGCGGTGAGCGCGGCGGGGACCACCCACCCGACGTCCCCGGCGAGCAGCGCCGCGACCGCGGCGAGCAGGAGCAGCAGCGGGACCGCGATCGTCGCCACGGCGAGGTGCCTCCCGGCGATGTCGGTACGCCAGTCGCGGTCGCTGCCGTAGGCGACGGCGTTCATCCACAGGGAACGGCCGTCGATACCGAAGGCGTTGCACCACTGGATGCTGATCATCACCGCGCCGATGCAGGCGGGCGCGATCGCGAGGACGCCCCCGGCCGCGCCCTCGCCGTCCCCGTACATGGAGAAGGCCATCACGCCGGTGACCGCGATGGCGGCGAACCAGCCGACCCTGCCTCGCGGGTCGCGCCTGGCGTACCTGAACTCCTTGCCCACGACCGCGGCGAGCGGGCCGTCGGGCAGGACCTTCGCCAGCAGGCCACGGGAGTTGCGCACCGACGCGCCCTGGGTGGAGGCGTCGGGGGTGACCAGGGCGCGGCGCAGCGCCGCGATCCACAGCCACCCCGCCCCGGCGATCAGGAGCGCGAGCAGGGCCGCCCCGGCGAGCGCCGTCAGGCCGCCGTCGGCGATGGAGCGGGCCGCGACACCGGAGGGGGTCCAGCTCAGCGCCGAGGCCAGGGCGTGCAGCACGGCCCTGGGATCGGCCGACACGCCGCCGTTGATCAGCAGGTTGGGCAGCTGGGCCGCCAGGACGAAGAAGACCACCGAGACGGCGAGCACGTCGCGGCCCCTGCGGGTGCGCAGGATCCCCGACAGCGACGTGGTGACCAGCCGCGAGAGCATGACGCAGAGCGCGAAGTGGAGCAGCACCACGACCGCGCCCAGGAACACCCCGCCGATCCCGGTGGCCAGACCGGCCACCGCCCCCGCCGTCACGGCGAGCGAGGCGAGCGGCCACACGCCGGTGATCGAGGCGGCGAACATGCCGGTGACGAGCTGGCCGGTCCGCAGCGGGAACAGGGCGAGGCGCGACGGGTCGAGCGTGTCGTCCACCCCGAACGCCAGCAGCGGCACGATCGCCCAGCCCACCAGGAAGACGGTGAACAGCACGGTCACGGTCTCCACGGCGACGTCGGCGGACGCGAGGCGCAGCGAGGACATCATCAGGAAGCCGACGGTGCCGAAGAGGAGCGCGGCGATCGTCGTGAAGACGAACCCCAGCAGGCGCTGGGTGCTGCCCCGCAGGTTTCCCGCGACGAGCCGCAGCTTGAGCCGCACGAACACCATGGGCCCCACCCGTACGGTCCCGGCGTTCACGAGGGGGTCGCGCCCAGCCACGACAGGCCCTCCCGTCCCGCCGGATCGCCGTCGCCCCTCGCCCCGACCAGGGCGAGGAACGCCTCGTTGAGACTGCGGCCCGCTCTCACCTCGTCCAGCGGCCCCTGGGCGACGATCCGCCCGCGGTCCATCACCGAGACCCAGTCGCACAGGCGCTCGACGAGCTCCATCACGTGGCTGGAGAAGACCACCGTCGAGCCGGAGGCGGTGTAGCGCCTGAGCACCTCGACGAGGGTGTTGGCACTGACCGGGTCGACGCCCTCGAACGGCTCGTCGAGGAAGAGCACGTCGGGGTTGTGCAGCAGCGCCGCGGCCAGGCCGATCTTCTTGCGCATGCCGGTGGAGTAGTCGACGACGAGCTTGTCCGCCGAGCCGGTGAGGGCCATGACGTTCAGCAACTCCTCCGCCCGCCGGTCCACCTCGGCCTTGGGGATGCCGCGGAGCTGGCCGTTGTAGGAGAGCAGCTCCCTGCCCGACAGGCGCTCGAACAGGCGTAACCCCTCGGGGAGCACCCCGATGCGGGCCTTGACCGCGACCTGGTCACGCCAGACGTCGGCGCCACCGATGTGGACCGAGCCGTCGTCGGGGCGGAGCAGGCCGGTGACCATGCTGAGGGTGGTGGTCTTCCCCGCCCCGTTGGGTCCGACAAGCCCGGCGAAACCGCCCTGTGGCACGACCAGGTCGACACCTCCCACGGCGACCTGCTGCCCGAATCTCTTGACCAGCCCCCGTGTTCTTACCGCCTCCGTGATATCAGCCATGGCGCCGCCCTTCCCCCAGCTCGACCGATCAGTCCACTCAGTCCACTCGCAGGGAGGAAACGAACGATCGCCCCCGATGGTTCGCGATGTGAGCGGACGGTTACCCTGCTGGAATGAGCGAGCCCCTGAGCGCCGAACCGCTGGATTCCGGACCCGACATCCACACGACGGCCGGCAAGCTGGCCGATCTTGAGCGCCGCCTGGGTGAGGCGGCCCACGCGGGTTCGGCACGAGCCGTCGAGAAGCAGCACGCCGCCGGGAAGATGACCGCGAGGGAGCGGGTGCTCGCCCTCCTCGACGAGGGCAGCTTCGTGGAGTTCGACGAGCTGGCCAGGCACCGGTCCACCAGTTTCGGCCTGGAGCGCCAGCGGCCGTACGGTGACGGGGTCGTGACCGGGTACGGCACGGTCGACGACCGCCCGGTGGCGGTGTTCGCCCAGGACTTCACGGTCTTCGGCGGGTCCCTGGGCGAGGTCTTCGGAGAGAAGATCGTCAAGGTGATGGACCACGCGCTGAAGACCGGTTGCCCGGTGATCGGCATCAACGACTCCGGAGGGGCGCGCATCCAGGAGGGCGTCGTCTCGCTGGGCCTGTACGCCGAGATCTTCCGGCGCAACGTCCACGCCTCCGGGGTGATCCCGCAGATCTCGCTCGTCATGGGTCCCTGCGCGGGTGGCGCCGTCTACTCGCCCGCGCTCACCGACTTCGTGCTGATGGTGTCGGAGAAGTCGCACATGTTCATCACCGGCCCCGACGTGATCAGGACGGTCACCGGCGAGGAGGTGACGTTCGAGGAGCTCGGCGGTGCGCACACGCACAACTCCCGCTCGGGTGTGGCCCACTACGAGGCGTCCGACGAGGCCGACTGCCTGGATTTCGCCAGGGCGCTGCTGTCGTACCTGCCGTCCAACAACATGGACGAGGCACCGGCGTTCGACGCCGATCCGCCGCTGGAGACCACCGACTCCGACCGCGAGCTCGACACGCTCATCCCCGACTCGGCGAACCAGCCCTACGAAATGCGGACGGTTCTCGAACACGTCCTCGACGACGGCGAATTCCTGGAGGTGCACGCGCAATTCGCGCCGAACATCCTCGTGGGTTTCGGCAGGGTCGAGGGACGCTCCGTGGGGATCGTCGCCAACCAGCCGATGAGTTTCGCCGGAACGCTGGACATCGCGGCCTCCGAGAAAGCCGCGAGATTCGTTCGTACTTGCGATGCCTTTAACATTCCCGTACTGACATTCGTCGACGTTCCCGGATTCCTGCCGGGCACCGACCAGGAATGGAACGGGATCATCCGGCGCGGCGCCAAGCTGCTCTACGCCTACGCGGAGGCGACCGTGCCCCTGGTCACGGTCATCACCAGGAAGGCGTACGGTGGGGCGTACGACGTCATGGGGTCCAAGCACCTGGGCGCCGACATCAATCTGGCCTGGCCGACCGCGCAGATCGCGGTGATGGGCGCGCAGGGCGCGGTCAACATCCTCTACCGGCGCGAGCTGGCCGCGGCCGAGGAGCCGGACGCCGCGCGGGCCAGGTTCGTGACCGAGTACGAAGACACTCTCGCCAACCCGTATCTCGCGGCCGAACGTGGGTATGTGGACGCCGTGATCCGCCCTTCAGACACCCGCGTCCAGATCGTCAAGGCGCTACGGGCCCTGCGTGGCAAGCGCGCGACCCTGCCCCCGAAGAAGCACGGGAACATCCCGCTATGAGACACCTGAAGATCATTAAGGGGGATGCGACCCCCGAGGAGATCGCCGCGGTGGTGATCGCCCTCTCGGCGCGCGCCACACCGGCGAATCCGGTGCGAAAAACCCCGCAGACCTCGAAATCATGGAGCAATCCCTCAGATCGCATGCGAAAAGCACTTCCTGTCGGACAAGGCGCGTGGCGATCCAGCGCGCTGCCGAGATAGATCCAAGGAACGGGGTGTCAAGTTGCGCGAGAGTTGGGACCATCTAAGAAATGGGCGCATATAGTCAGCCGATCAGTTAGTTCCGAGGCCTGGAGGACGACATGAGCATCCTGGACCTCACATCACATCCCATCGCCGCGAAGTACGCCGTCCTGGTCGACGTCGGCTATCTGTACGCGGCGGCCGGGGAGGTGCTCCTGGGCGCCAAGGAGCGCAAGGAGTACCGGGTGGCGGCGGACGAGCTGATCCAGGCGTTGCAGAAGCACGCCGAGGAGCGCATCCACGGCGAGCTGCTCCGGATCTACTGGTACGACGCCGCCCGCGACCGGGTGCCGACCGTCGACCAGCGGGTCATCGCCCAGCTCCCCTGGGTCAAGGTGCGCCTGGGCAACCTGAACGCGCGAGGCCAGCAGAAGGGCGTGGACGCGCAGATCAGGAGCGACCTGGAGGCGCTGGCCAGGCACCACGCGGTGAGCGACACGATACTGCTCGCCGGGGACGAGGACATGGTCCCCGCCGTCGAGGCCGCCCAGGCCTACGGGGTGCGGATCCACCTGTGGGGCGTGGAGCCCCCCTACGGCACCAACCAGGCGGAACGCCTGGTCTGGGAGTCCGACACCGTCGAGATCATCAGCGCCGACTTCCTGCGCTCCTACTTCAGCCGCGCCCCCGCACCGGTCCCCGTGCCGGTGCCCCCGATCGCCCCCTCCCCCGCCCAGGTCTTCGCCGGACGCACCGCCGCCAAGCCCAAGGCCCCCGTGGGCCAGGTCACCAAGCTGGGGCCGAGCCGCCCGCGCGTCGAGGAGGTCGGCGAGCACGTCGCCCAGAAGTGGATCCTCACCCGCGGCCGCGACAACATCCGCGACCTGCTGCCGGGGCCGATTCTGCCCACGGTGATCGACACCGAGCTGCTCATCGAGGCGGAGAAGGAGCTGGGCCACTCCCTGCGCCCGTACCCCGAGGCGCGCGTCTGGCTCCGCGACGGATTCTGGGCCCGCGTCTACCGGGAGTTCGAGATCGGCGTCGGCGTCTCCTCCAAGTGACCTCCGCCGGACCGTCCGGTCCCCGGCCTGTGTCGCGACGACTGCCGCGGCCGGTTCCCGGCCCCCCGTGGACCGTCCCGGCCCCGGCGCGACGGGCCGCCACGGCCAGGTCCGATTCCCGCCAGCCGTCCCCCCTGAGCCGCGGGTAGCGTCGTCACCGTGTCCGTGAGAGAACTCGACTTCGACTCCTGTTACCGCGCGGTGGCCGCGAGGGACGCCCGGTTCGACGGGCGGTTCTACACGGCGGTCACCTCCACCAACATCTACTGCCGGCCGATCTGCCCGGCACGCACCCCCTCCACCCGCAACGTGCGGTTCTACCGCCACGCGGCCTCGGCCGAGGCGGCCGGGTTCCGGCCGTGCAAGCGGTGCCGGCCCGAGCTGAGCCCCGGCGATCCCGGCTGGGACCACCGGGGCGACCTGGTCGGCCGGGCGCTCCGGCTGATCGACGAGGGGGTGGCGGACGACGGCGGGATGACCCGGCTGGCCGGGCGGCTGCACATCACCGGACGGCACCTGCACCGGCTGTTCACCGCGGAGATCGGCGTGGGCCCGCTCGCCGTGGCCAGGACCAAGCGCCTTCTGCTGGCCAAGCAGCTGCTCACCGAGACCGGGCTGCCGATCGTCGACGTGGCGTTCGCCTCGGGTTTCGGCAGCGTACGGCAGTTCAACGCGACCATGAAGGACACCTACGGCTTCACCCCCGGCGAGCTGCGGGCGACGACCGGGGCGCGGCCGGAGATACGCGGCGACGCGCTCACCCTGCGGCTGCACCGCAGGGAGCCCTACGACGCCGAGACCCTGATGCGGTTCCTGGCGGCGAGGGCGATCCCCGGGCTGGAGCACGGGGACGGCACGTCCTACCGCCGGGCCGTCCCCGGCGGAACGATCACCCTCACCCCCGTGCCGGGCCACGTACGGCTGGAGGTGAGCGTCGACGACACCCGCCACCTGGCCAGGATCGTCGCCCGCTGCCGCCGCCTCCTCGACCTCGACGCGGACCCCGAGGCGATCTCCTCCGCCCTCGGCGAGACCTCGCTGGCTCCGCTCGTCGCCGCCCGCCCCGGGCTGCGCGTGCCCGGCGCCTGGGACGGTTTCGAGATGGCCGTCCGCGCCGTGGTCGGCCAGCAGATCTCCGTCGCCGGTGCCCGTACCATCCTGGGCCGCGTCGCGGCCAGGGCCGGGCGCCCCACCGGCGACCAGGGCCTGCCCCACCTGTTCCCGACCGCGGAGGAGCTCGCCGAGGCCGATCTCGCCGGGCTGGGCCTGACCGGGCGGCGGGTGGCGACGCTGAAGGCGCTCGCCGCGCGGGTGGCGAGCGGCGAGATCGACCTGGACGGCGCGCAGGAGCCCGCGCGAGCGGTGGCCGCCCTGCTGGAGGTTCCCGGCATCGGGCCGTGGACCTGCGGTTACATCGCGCTGCGGGCGCTGCGCGACCCGGACGCCTGGCCTGGCGGAGACCTCGGCCTGCGGCGGGCCATGGCCTGCCTCGGCATCCCTGAAGATCACATCGAGCGGTGGCGTCCCTGGCGGGCGTACGCCGCGCTGCACCTTTGGAGCTCGGCATGATAGAGGCACAGGTTCTCGACACCCCGGCAGGTCCGCTCGCCATGCTCGCCCGCGAGGGTGTGCTGCTGGCGGCGGGCTTCACCGCGGCGGGACCCGAGGAGATGTTCGCGCGGCTCTCCCCCGAGGTACGCGCAGAAGGGCTCGTTCTCAGCGACGACCTGGGCGGGCCGGCGCGGGCGGTACGCGACTATCTGGACGGCGACCTCGCCGCCCTCGACGCGGTTCCGGTGGAACAGCCGGGCACGCCCACCCGGCAGCGGCTGCTCGCCGCCCTGCGCCAGGTGCCCGCGGGCGTCACGATCAGCTACGCCGAGCTCGCCGAGCGGGCGGGCCTGCCCAGGACCGCGGCCAGGGCCGCGGGGTCCGCGTGCGCGCGGAACCTGATCGCGCCGTTCGTCCCCTGCCACCGCATCCTGCCGTCCACCGGCGGGTACGGCGGCTACTACTACGGCACCCCGGTGAAGCAGTGGCTGCTCACCCACGAGGGGGCGCCGGCCGCCGAACGCCTCAGGACCCGCGGGCAGGACCGCTGACCGGGACCGGCGATCATCCGGGACGGTCAACCGGCCTTTCTCACCGTGCTCTGCACCTCGCCCACCGGGACGTCGCGGGTCACCCCCACCTCGATCGGGTCGTAGACGAAGGGCACCACGTCGTCCTCGACCTCGATGGGCCAGACCGAGGTGACCTCCAGCACGTAGACGTCACGCGGCTGGTCGATCGAGGAGCGCAGATAGCGGACGCCGCAGGTGAACTCGGCGCCCTGCTGGTACGGCTTGCCGCCCGGACCGCACTCCTCCTTGACCTCCGCCCGGTCCGCGGTGGTACCCGCGTCGATCTGGATGTCCTGCAGGGTGGCGGTCACGGTGGCGCTCATGATCCCGGGCAGCGTCGCGGTCACGGACCTGGTGGTCTCGCCGACACCGCTCAGCCAGACCCAGGTCGGCAGGTTGACGTAGCTCTTGGCGTCCGGGTTGAGCTCGATCTTCGGCTCGGGGACGGTGAGCGCGGCGCGGGCGATGTCGACCAGTTCGGCCATGGTGATCCCCGCGGGCGGGGTCGTGTTGGGCGGTACGAACACGTAGGTGTCCAGCCCCATCTGGCAGCTCACCCCGTTGGGATCGGACGCGTCGTGGGCGACCGTCCACCAGCGCCCCTCCTCGCCGAGCTTCTCCACGAAAGGCTGGAGTGCCTCCTGCCGGGTCTGCGGCGCGCCCGGGTCCACCCGGGTGGTCCGCTGCTGGAAGTCCAGCATCTCTGAGGCGTTCTGGGCGGGTTCGTACCAGCAGGGCCGCTTGAGCCGGTAACCGTCGCTTTTTCCCCCGCGGCCGTTCCCGCTGATGATGATCTGGGAGTTCCTGAGCATGACCTCCGCCCTGTTTCCGTCCTGGCTGCCCCGGGCCTGAACATCGGAGCCACCACCGCCGCCACCGGGATTCGGACCGAGCAGCAGCAGCCCCGCGACCACCACATTCATGATCATCGATGACATCCCTTCGAGGCGTCACTGAAAGGTTTGGCGTGCTGGAGCAGCTTGATCCGCCAGACCCCGTCGTCACCCCGCCGGAGGCCGGCGACCTGGAGGAAGGGGCGCCTGGCCCAGTCGGGCTGCTTGCGGACCGCCTTCCCGGTCTCCGCGTCCAGCAGTCGCATCCCGGTCTCGTCCACGCACGCGTTCAACTCGGCTCCCCTGCCGGTGACCGAGACGACGTTCAGCGCGTACAGCCGGGAGACCCCGCGCACCGAACGACGCTGGTCCAGGAACGCCTTCACCCACGCGTACGCGTCCATGCTCGCCCCCTCCTGGACCGTCTCGTAGTACGCGGTGTCCTCACCTCCGGTGACGACCGAACGGAAGGACCCGGCACGGTAGTCGCGGAAAGTGTTGATCATCGCGATGGTGTCCTCGTCGGTCGTGACCGGCCACTCCACCACCACCTGGACGTCGGCGGAGACCTGGACCGTCTCCACCCTCGGCGCCGTCGGCGCCGTCGCGGCGGCACCCGGCGCGGAGGTCTCGGCGGGAAGGTCAACGGGAGTGAACCGCTCGGCCTCCGACGGGGCGCAGGCCGTCGACAGGAGTACGACCAGCGCGATCGCGACACGCACACCGATCACGCTAGGAGCGCCCGACCACCGAAACCACCGATATGCGCGATTCGGCATGACTCTCTCCTCGTCCTCCTCGCGGCCCTCCTCACGACGACCCGCCACACCTCCCGCCCGACGGTCGCCGGGCGCGGCACCCGCCCGCCACCGCGTGACGTCCGGCGCACGGGCCGGGTCCGCCCGGCCCGTCATGCGGTCGGGGCCGAGCGCATCCGCCACGAGGGCAGCAGCTCGTCGATGAGGGCCTCGGTCTCGGGAGCCATCCCGCCGCCGTAGGGATGGGACTCGGCCCTGCGGTGCAGGGCGTCGACCACGGCGCGCAGGCGGACGGGGTCGGCGGTGAGGTGGGTGGCCCGCAGCAGGTCGCGCCAGAGCCCCTCGTCGTCCGCGGCCAGCAGCAGCCCGGCACGCACCGCCGCGACGGCCTCGTCGGTCTCGCCTCGGGCCAGGCGCGCCTCGCAGAGCCGGTGCGCGGCGTCCGCGACGCCCGCGGTCACGTTGTACTCCAGGTCGTCGGCGGCGAGCCAGGCGTAGCGGCCACGGGGACGGCCGTTCAGCAGCGGGCCCCGTACCAGGCCGAGTGCCCGGTCAAGGAGCTCGGGGCGCCCGGCGGGGCCGGCGTGCGACCGGCGGACGAGGTCGCGGAAGAGCATCCAGTCGGTGCGCACCTCGGGACCGAGCTTGAGCCGCCCTGACTCGTCGGCGTAGAGGTTGGGCCGCCCCTGACTGTCGGTGCCCAGCCACGCGACGACCCTCGCGATCGTGGCGTCCCGCACCACCGACTGCACGCCCCTCGGCCAGAGGATGCCGCCGAGCACGACGGGGTGGACGCCACCGGGGTGCGTCGCCAGGTAGACGGCGAGCTCGACGGCGATCACGGCCCGTCCCTCCTCCATGGGCGGGGGGCCGACGACCTCGGCCGGACCGAGGATGCGCACCTCGACCGAGGGAGTGTGCGGTACGGGCTCCGGCTCGTCGGAAAGCGGCTCGCCCTCCAGCCGCTCGGTCGCGAGGAACAGGTCGATCAGCGCCCGGTACTGGCGCCGGGGCAGCAGCTGCGCGGCCACGTCGAAGCCGAGCGCGTCGATCTCGGCGCGGCCCCCCTCGGTGATCGTCCAGTTCCAGGTGGCGTGCGGCACGTCACCCGCGATCACGTACCCGGCCGCGGTCCGTACGCCCTTTCTCGCGAGCAGGGCGAGGCGGCGGCCCTCCTCGGGGGTCGGGGCGATCGCGGACAGCAGGTAGTGCGGCGTGGCGACCGGGTCGCCGGCGCGCCCGTGGATCCGGCCGGTGAGCACCTCACCGGCGTGATCGCGCTTACCGGCCCCCGCCTCCAGCTCGGGCAGGATCTCCGCCAGGGCGCCCACGTATCTGATCCGATCGGAGGCGATCACGGTCAGCTCCTCGCCGAAGCCGACCAGCGTGAGGCGCATCCGGTCCGACCAGCGGTTGGTGGCCAGCTCCACGGCGAGCGCGGCCAGGGCCTCGGTGGTCCGCGGGCCGTTGATGCCGATCGGCCCGTGGGCGGCCTCCAGGTCGACGAGCACCCGGCCCTCACCGTTGGAACCGATCGAGACCAGTCCCGGGTAGGGGGCGGGCGCGTCGGCGAGCGTCCGCTCGTCGATCATCCGGCCCTCGTGCGCGGGAAGCCGCCAGACCTGGCCGCCGTCGTGGGAGGTCCAGGGCGCGGGCGCGTCGGAGTCCGGCGGGTGGATCCACAGGTCGAGGGTGAGCGGCGACAGGTGGGCGGCGTAGATCGTGGGCGGGACGCGGTTCTGGGCGGCGAGGGACCTGCCGAGGAGCCGGAGTCCTACGTCGAGCATCCGGCTGCCGGGGGCGTCGGCACCGAGCCTGAGCGCGAGTTCGGCCTGGGCGGCGTCGTCCCTGGGCCGGGTGATCCGGCGCCCGAACGCGCGGTGCCAGAGCTGCTGCCTGCGCCTGCGTCCGAGCGCGGCGAGCAGTCCCGCCGCCGCCAGCGAGGCCCCCGCCAGGTAGTCGAGCATCCCCAGGGCGGTCTCCTGCCCGGCGTTCTGCCCGATGTCAGGGGGTTCGGCCACCGCCGCCGGGTCTCGCCGCTCCACCTGCCCGGGGTCCTGCCGCCCGCTGTCGGCCGCCGTATCGGGCACGGTGCGGGCACTGTCACGAGCGCTGTCACGAGCGCTGTCACGGGCACTGTCACGAGCGCCGTCCCCGCGTTCCTGCGCCGGGCCGACCTCCCGCCTCCCTTCGGCCCCGATCCTGTCCCCGGCCCTTTCGCGGGGGTCGGAGACCTCGGGCGCGGGCTCCGCGGGAAGGTCGGCGCGGCCGGGGGTGATGGTCTGGGTACGGCCGTCCAGCTCCGTCGGCTTGTCCGGATGGTCCTTGAGGGTGTCGTCACGCGGCTGGGAGGCCGGGACGATGTGGATGTTGCGCGCGTCGTCCGGCATGTCCAGGACCCAGCCGGGCCTGATCAGGTCGGCCATGTGCAGGCGGCTGCCGTCGGGCTGTTCCTTGTGCTGGTTGAGCCGGTAGATCTCCGGATACCTGCGCCCGTCGCCGAGGCACTTCTCCGCGATCTCCCACAGGCTCTCGTGGTGGCGCCCGTGCGGCGGCTGCACCACGTAGACCTTCTTCGCCTTGCGTGCGGGCGCCAGCTCGGCCCGCTCGTCGGCGGCCGGGGCGGACGGCGACGACAGGCCGGTGGAGACGATGCCGGGAGCGGTGGGCGGCAGGCTGGTCATCTTCGCGATCGGCAGGGCCACCGCCGAGACGGTGAACAGCAGCATGGCCGCCGAGACCAGCCGGTTGGCGAACATCTGCGTGCCGCCCGACATCGGCACCCTGGCCGGCATGCCGACCCGGCGCAGCCCCGCGTAGATCTCGACCAGCACGCAGACCACCAGCTGCAGCCAGGCGAGCCAGACCAGCAGCACGAGGATCGCGACGATCGTGCTCGTACCCACCTGGCTGGTCAGCAGGTCGAGGTTGAGCAGCTCGGGCGGGAGCGGCGGCCCGGCCAGCCGGAGCAGGGCGTAGGGGACCCCCGCGATGAGCGCGACCAGGACGACGAGCGCGCCGAGGCCGGCCAGCAGGTCTCCCGGTGTGCGCCTGGCCTTGATGCGCACGGGCTGTCGCGTGGGCATTCGTCTCCCTCCCCGTTCGGATTCGTCCTCGGTCAACCGGTGGGCCGGCGATTCACGGCAATTGCTCTTCCCCGACGTCCGGCCCGGCCGTGGCCTCGGCCTCCATCTCCGAACCGGGGAAGCCGAAGGCGGCCAGGAAGAACGCCTTCCAGGTGACGGAGACGCTCACGGTGACCTCGCCCTGGCCGCCGCCGAGGGTGCATTCCGTGAGCTGTACGTCGCCGCCGCCGTGAGCGGAGACGATCTCCTCGGCCTGCCCGCAGGACTCCCCCTCCCCCAGCAGCCGGGCCTGGCCGGTGGAGCGCAGGTGCTCGACGTCGATCTGGTCGGCGGCGGCCCTGGCGGCCTGTTCGGCGACGTCGGCCGCCCGCAGCCGGGCGTTGATGGCGGCCCCGCCGTCGACGAGCAGCCCGGCCAGCAGGAACACCACCACCGAGAAGATCACCGTGAAGATCGACATCGACCCCCGCTCGCCGGGCGCGGCGGAAGGAGACGGGTGCGCGGGGTTCACTCCTCGACCCTCCTGAACTGCTCCAGCGGGACCACCGAGTCGCCCTTGATGTCCTTGGCCGCCCCGAAGCCCAGGAAGTCCAGGTCCAGGGAGCAGGTCACCTCGGCGTGGACCTGGCCGCCCTCCTCCCAGGTCGTACCGGACAGGCTGACCTGCGGCTCGCACTCGCCCGACAGTGCTCCGCGGGCCGCCTCGTCCGCGGCGGTCTCGGCGTCGGCCAGGGTGCGCTCGACGGAGGCGGCCCTGGCGGCGTCCCTGGCGGCGCCGTTGACCTCGCCCTGGGCCTCGACCACCCTTCCCGCACCCACCAGGAAGAGCAGGAACAGCAGGAAGACCGGGGCGAGCAGCACCGTCTCGGTGCTGAGCGACCCGCGCTCGTTCCTGTCCCCGCCGGACGTCAAGGGGATCACTCGCATCCTTCGCTCCCGTCGTCGGGACGGAAGCACTCGATGGGACCGCCGAAGCGCGCGGTGACGGTGAACGTGGTGGACGGCAGCAGCGGGACGACCTGGACCGCCGAGGCACTCACCTCGACACCCCGCTGGTCGCCCTCCTCCCAGGCGGTGACCGTGGCACCTTCGAGGAGTTTCGGGCCGATGGTGCGGATCAGCTCCTGGGCTCGGGACTCGGCGTCCTGCTGCCAGGACTCGGAGTCGACCCTGGCGAGCCGCGCCCCCTCCCTCGCCGCGGCGTCGGCGATCTGGCGTCCGTGGAACCACAGCGCGGACTGCACGATGAGCAGGACGACGACCAGCACCACCGGCATGATGATCGCCAGTTCGACGACCGTGGCGCCGCGCTCGCCGGCACGGTCCCCGGCGCCGGGGCGCGCGCTGCCCTCCCGGTCATGCTCGCCGTCCCTGCCCCGGTCATCCCGGTCCTCCCGGGCTCCTCGGGCTTCTCGGGTGCGGCGGCGCGCGCGCTCACGGGTCTCCAAGTTCGCCGCCCCCGCCGCCGCCTCCGCCGCCCCCGCCGCCGAACTGGTTGGAGATCTCGGCCTGCTTGCCCTCGACGAGGCCCTTGATGAGGGTGGCGAGTCCGAGCGCCACCCCGGCGATGATGGCCGTGATGATGACCCATTCGACGGCGGAGGCGCCCCGGGTGGGGGCGCTGCGCGCCTTCTCGATCCGGACGCTCAGAACGGCGACCGCGTAGACGATCCACGGATGGCTCAGCATGGTCAGGACCCCAACATCTTCATAGCGGCCGGAAAACTCAGAAAGATCACAAAACCCGCGCAGAGCAGGAGCTGGGCGACGAGCATCGACTGGGAACGCTCACCCGCCTGCCCCTCGATCTCGGCGAGCTCCCGGCGCCGCATGGTCGCGGCGCGGGCGGTGAGGGAGGCGCGGACCTTGGCGCCGTCGTCGGCGACCAGCCCCAGGGCGGCGGACAGGTCGCGCAGCTCGTCCACGTTGATCTCGTCACCGAGCTGGCCGAGGGCCTGCCAGGGGGTGATGCCGACGATCCTGGCGTTGCCGAGCGCCTCGCGGATGCGGGACATCGCCCAGTTGGCCCCGTCCTCGTCGGGGCCGGGGCTGCCCACCGAGACCGCCATCATCAACGCCTCGGGCACCCCTCGCCCGCCCGCCAGGTTCATCGCGACGAGGTCGAGGAAGGAGCCGACGACGTGCCGGAAGTCGCGGCGCATCCGCGCGGCGTCCCGCTTGACCTGCAGGTCGGGCAGGACGAAGAAGACTCCGGCGACCACGAGCGCCGCCCACAGCGGGACGGTGAGGGACGGGCCCCACCCCATCAGCACCAGCCAGCCGACCAGCAGCGGGAACGCCAGCAGCCCGGAGACCGCGAGCAGCACCTTGGTGGCGAGGAAGCCCTCGAACGACCTGCCGAGCAGCGCGAGGTCGGCTCTCGCCGAGCGGGCCTCCCAGCCCCGCGCGGCGTAGAAGCGGGCCATCCGCTCCCCCAGGCCGCGCCGGAACGCGCTCACCTCCTCGTCGGGCAGGATGAGCCGCGCGCGGGGCGCGTCGGTGCCCTCCCTGGCGGCGTCGAGCGCCATCAGGCGCGTCACCAGTCCGGGACGGGCCGGAAACAGCGCCCGCAGCAGCAGGAACAGGCCCATCCCGAGCACCGATCCCGCGAGCAGCGCCTCAGTCATCGCGCACCTCGCCTCCCGAGGGCAGGCCGAGCAGGCGGGCGGGCTTGTCGAAGCGGGCCAGGCGGCGCATCCAGGCGAATCCGGCGCCGAAGAATCCGGCGACCACCACGAGCACCGCCTGGCCGAGCGTGTTGTCGTACTCCTCGACGTAGGAGGGGTTGAACACGACGAGCATGACGGCGAAGGCGAGGGCCGTACCGACCACGATCTGCACGCTGCGACGGGTGGAGCGGCGCTCGGCCTCGACCCGGCGGCGCATGTCGAGCTCCTCGCGGGCCGACACGGCCAGCGCGCCGAGTACGTCGCGCAGGCCGGGGCCGCGCAGCTTGGAGTTGAGGATGAGGGCGGCCACGACCAGGTCGGCCGAGGGGTCGTCGAGCTCGTCGGCGAAGAGCCTGAGCGCGTCGGGCAGCGCCATCCTGGTGTGCAGGCGGTCGACCATGGACCGCAGGTGCGGGCGCAGGGTGGGGGCGGCCGCCCGGATCGAGGACGGGATGGCCTGTTCCAGCCCGGACGCCCCGGCGATGGTGTCGCGGAGCGACTCGGTCCAGGCGGCCAGGGCCTCCAGCCGCCGCATCGCGGTCCGTTCCTCCGCGGCGCCGCCGGACAGGCCGCGCCAGGCCAGCGCGAGGAGCACGGCCCCCACCGCCATGACCGGCCACCCGGTCACCACGAGTACGAGCACCCCGGCGATGACCCCCACCGCCGACCGGGTGGACAGCGCGCGCAGGAACTCGCGCCTGCCCGCCGACCTGCCGGGGGTGGCCGGCCGGACGGGCACCCCGTACAGGGAGAGGAAGAGCAGGAAGAGCCCGGCGCCGAGCGCGAGGCCGGAGAGCAGCACCAGCGGGTCGAACAGGCCCGGAGGCAGGGAGGTCATGTCCAGCCTCCCGGGTCGTAGCCGAAGTGGGCGAGCTCCTCCAGGCACGACAGCGGAGCGTGCGGTATCACCCGGCCGTCGGGCGCCGTCGCGAACACCTCGGAGGAGAGCACCCGCCCGTCCACCCCGGCCACCTCGCGCACGCTCGACACGAAGCGGCGCAGCCTGCCGCCCACCGCGTAGTCGTTGCGCTTCTCGATGAACACCACGAAGTCGATCGCGCCGGCGATGAGCATGTGGGTGGCCTCGATCGGCAGGCGCTCCGAGGCCTGGAGGGCGTAGGTGGCGATGCGGTTGAAGACCTCCATCGAGGAGTTGGCGTGGATGGTCGACAGCGAGCCGTCGTTGCCCTGGGTCATCGCGTTGAGCATGGTGACGATCTCGTCGCCGAGGACCTCACCGACGATCACCCTGGACGGGTTCATGCGCAGGGAGCGGCGGACCAGCTCCGCCATGCTGATCTCGCCCTGGCCCTCGGAGTTGGGGAGCCTTTGCTCGAAGGCGACCACGTTGGGGTGCAGCTCGGGAAACTGGTCGAGGCCGAGTTCCAGCGCGCGTTCGACGGTGATGAGGCGCTCGGACGGCGGGATCTCGTTGGCGAGCGCGCGCAACAGGGTCGTCTTCCCCGCGTTCGTCGAACCGGAGATCATGATGTTCTTCCTCGCCGCCACCGCGGCCGCGAGGAACCGTCCCAGCTCGGGGGTGAGGGTGCCGTTTCCCACGAGGTCGCTGAGGAACACCTTGCCCAGCCGGGATCGGCGGATGGAGATGGACGGGCGCACCGTCACGTCCATCACGGCCGAGAGCCGGGAGCCGTCGGGCAGGCGCAGGTCGAGCTGGGGGTTGGCGGTGTCGAACGGCCTGCTGGACAGGCCGCTGTAGGCGGCGAGGATCTGGATCAGCTCGACCAGCTCCTCGTCGGATTCGGCCACCGGCTCGCGCATGAGCTCCTGGCCGTCGGCGTAGCCGACGAACACCCGGTCGCAGCCGTTGATGTCGATGTTCTCGACCTCGGGGTCGTCGAGCAGCGGCTGGAGGCGGCCGACGCCGAACAGGGCCGCGTGGATCCCCGCGGCCAGCGCCTCCTCCTCCTCGGCGGTGGGCGGCGTCCTGCCGACGCCGATCTCGCCGCGGGCGAACTCCTCGAGGATCTGGGCGATCAGCGCGCGGGCGAACTGGCGCTCGTCCTCGCCGCTCATCGGTGGCAGGCCGCTCGCCTGGTCGAGGCGGCGCTGGTGGGCGAGCCTGTCGCCGACGTCCTGCCGGAAACGCTTCACCAGCGTGTGGTCGATGGTCACGGCCTCGCTCCGCTCGAAGGCTCGGCGGGCTCGGCGGGCTTGACCGGCGAGCGTGCGGCCTGCTCCCGTGCGCGGAAGGCCGACTCCGCCGACTCCTGGGCGCGGAGCTGGGCGTCGAGACGGCCGCCCAGCTCCCTGGCGGTGCGGATCAGCAGGGAGCGGTCCAGACGTCCGCCCCACTGGCCGCGCAGCAGCTCGGCGCCCTTGGGGTCGTGCGCGAGCCCGCTCACGAAGGCGATGTGCCTGCCGGTGCCCGCGACGATCCGGCGCACCTCGTCGATGGTCGTGCGGTACTGGCGGGGGTCGGCGATCACCACCACGCCCACCTGGGGCTCGCGCGGCATGATCTGCAGGCGTTCGCGCAGGTGGGCGACGTGGTCGAGGCTCGCCCTGGTGAACAGCACCACCAGCGCGGCCTCAGCGGTCAGCTCGGCGAGCTGCGGGTGTCCGCCGAGACGCCCGCAGTCGGCGAGCACGTCGGCGTCGGGCAGTGTGGCCAGCGCCCGGCCGAGCGGACCCCAGAGCCAGGTCAGCCCGGACGCCTGCTCGCCGTGGGTGAGCCCGGCCAGCACGTCCAGACCACCGACGATCTTCTGGGTGTGCTCGTGGATCTGGTCGGGGTGCAGGCCCCTGCGGGCCGTGGCCCCCAGGGTGAGCAGTCCGCGCGCGGGGTTGAGCACGCCGCCGTCGGCGGCGGGCAGCCGGTAGGCGAGGTCGCCGCCCGCCGGGTCGCACTCGGCGAGCAGCACCGGGCGCGGCCAGATCGCGCCGAGCGCGGTGGCCGCCGTGGTCACGCCGGGCGCGCCCTTGTCGGCGGCCAGCACGATGAGCGCCACGTCAGCGCGCTCCCGGCAGCTCGGCGAGGGCGATCTCACCCGCGGAGGCGTACGCGACGATCTGCGGTGAGACGGAGCTGTCCACGATGATGGTGACCAGGCCGTTCGCCCCCGTCCTGCCCGGCGTGCCGATCTGGTGGACGAGGGCGCTCTGCGCCAGCACCCGGCTCTCCCTGTCGGCGCCGCCGCCCTTGCTCGGCACGTGGACGACCTGGACCCGGTCGCCGCGCTCCAGGGTGCCCGGTGTCTGGCCGGGTTTGAGCGCGAGGCCGACCTGGGCCTTGCCCGGGCCGAGCTCCCTGCTGGAGGAGACCACCATGTCGCGGGTGAGGAGCGTGCCGGGCAGGAGGGTGACGCGGGCGAAGTTCTCGGTGACGCGGGCGCGCTGGGACCAGGCCACGTAGCCGATGCCGGTGTCGGCGATCTGGACCTCCTTGAGCATCGCCTCGGTGAAGGGCTGTCCGGCGCCGATCTGCTGGGAGACGGCGATCGCCGAGACGCGGTCGCCGCTGCGCAGGACGAGCAGCGTGGTGGCGAGGGCGCCGCCCAGGATGAGGAGGACGGCGAGGGCGGCGAGGGCGGGTTTGCGCTCGCGTGGGGGCACGGGGAGCTTGCGCGACGCCGGACCCGACAGGGCGCCCGCCGAGGTCTGACGCTCGGCGTTCACCGGGACGCGGCCCGTTGGCTTCTCACTGGTCCTCATGGGTTAGGGGGACTCCCAGAGTGATCAAAATATGGGGAACTACTGGTCGAATTTACGCCATTATGCGCACCATGCGGACGGGCTGTCGGACAAAAGCCAGGACCCATGCTCGTTTGATAGGAACACCGCTGTCAACGCCACTTCAGAAGAAGATGTCCGTTTGGCTAGCTGACGGGAGGCTTATCCGGGTGATATGGACGGTAATTAACTCTCGCACCAATCACCCCAGCTTTTTCACCCCTCATTCCCGTGTCCGGCATGCCCGCCCCGCAAGGGGATGCCACCGGTTTCCGGATCCGGAGCGGAGCACGCGACTTCCCCCCGGTTCTCCGAACAGGTTTTCCACAGCCCCGCATCACGAGCAGGTCACCGCCCCGAAGCCTCCGAAGCGACAAATGCCCACTTGAGACGGTATAACCGGCCATCATCCCCAGGCGGTTATCCACAGGCTTTACCGTTTTCCACATACCGGCGGTGAGTCACGACATTGCCGCGAACACTCCCACCGGGATGGTTTTCCCTCTGTACGGTGGACCCGCGGCCCGACCCGAGGAGAGCGGCGATGCGAATCATGCTCACCGTGCTCAGCGAGCACGCCGACCGCGATGTCGTGGTCGAGGGCGACGAGACGACCACGGTGGCACGACTCGCGGAGTCCCTGGCGGGCCAGGGCGGCGAGCGACCGAGCAACGTGGTGCGGCTGACGCGCAGCAAGGCCCCGTACGGGCTGGATCGCGACTCCGCCGGGGCCGAGCCCCCGACGCTGTGGATGGACGGCCGCCCCCTCGACCCCGCCGCCCCCGCGCTCGGCCTGCTCCGCGACGGCGACCTCGTCACCCTCGACCGCTCCCTCGCGACGGCCACCCTCGCCGAGGAACCCGGCGGGATCGTGGAGATCCGGGTGGTCGGCGGACCCGCCGCGGGCTCCGTGCACCGCCTCAGCCTGGGCGTGCACACCATCGGCTCCGACCCCGCCTGCTCGGTCTCCGTGGCCGACCCCCGGCTGCCCGCGCGGGCCGCGGTGGTACGGCTCACCCCGGACGCCATCACCGTGGAACCCGGGGAGGGCACGGCGCCCCTGCTGGGCCGCGACCCCCTGGAAGGCCCGCTGCCCTGGCCGGAACACGCCCTGCTGAGCTGCGGCGGCACCGTGCTCACCCTCAAGGCGGTGGAGCCGCCCGACGCCCACCTGGACGCGCAACCCGACGGCGGGCTCGCCTACAACCGGCCGCCCAGGTTCCGGCCGCCGGGCGGCGCGCGGCGCTTCGAGGTCCCGGCCGAGCCCAGGCGGGCGGAGACGATGCGGCTGCAGCTGCTCACCGCGTTCCTGCCCGCCGCGCTGGGCGTGGGCCTCGCCATCGCCCTCAAATCGCCGTACTTCCTGCTGTTCGCGTTCATGACACCACTGATCATGATCGGCCAGTGGTGGAGCGACAGGCGGCACGGCCGCAAGCAGTACCGCCAGCAGCTCAAGGAGTACAAGCAGCGGCTGGAGGTCTTCGAGGCGGCCGTGGACCGGGCGCGCGCCGACGACGAGACCGCCCGCCGCGCCGCCGCGCCCGACCCCGCCGAGGTGCTGCTCACCGTGACCGGCCCCCGGCGGCGGCTCTGGGAGCGGCGCGACCACGACCCCGACGCGCTGCGGCTGCGGGTCGGCCTCGCCGACCTCCCCGCCGACCTGGAGTTCACCCCCGAGCGCTCCGCACCGGCCGACGCCCCGCTGCCCGCGCCGCCCACCTGCCAGGCGGTACCGGTGGCGCTGGCCATGCGCCGCCTGGGCGTCGCCGGCCTCACCGGGCCGAGGAACACGACGGCGGGGGTGGCGCGCTGGCTGGTCGGCCAGGCCGCCGCCCTGCACAGCCCGCGCGACCTGGCGATCGTCGTCCTGTCCGCGCACGGCGACGGCGAGGAACGCTGGAACTGGGTCCGCTGGCTGCCGCACTGCGCCCCGCGCGGCGGCGAGGACTGCGTGGCCCTGGTCGGCACCGACCCGGAGAGCGCGGCCCGCCGGGTGAGCGAGCTCGCCGCGCTGATCGACGAGCGCCTCGGCGACGACGCCGCCGCGGGTCCCGCGGCCAAGCTGGGCCGCATCCCGGCCGGCTGGGGCGACCTGGGCGGCGGCGCGGGCACCGGCGCCGACCAGTTGTACGCCGCCCCCGTCTACGACGAGCGTCCCTACGACGTGCTGGTCGTGCTCGACGGCGCGCAGGCGCTGCGCGCCCTGCCCGGCATGCCCCAGGTGCTGCGCCAGGGTCCCAGGGCGGGCGTCCACACCCTGGCCGTCGACGGCGACCAGCGACTGCTGCCCGAGGAGTGCGCCACCGTCGCCGCCGTGGAGGCCGACGGCACGGTGCGGCTGCGCGGCGGCGGCCTGGACGACCTCGGCGAGATCCTCGCCGACCAGGTGACGTCCGCCTGGTGCGACAGGCTGGCCCGCTCGATGGCGCCGATCCGCGACGTCAGCCGCGACGACGCCGGACTCGCCCTGCCGGACTCCGCGCGGCTGCTGGACCTGCTGGAGCTGCCCTCGCTCTCCGGCGCGGCCCTGACCGGGCGCTGGGGACGGGCCACCGAGGCCGTGGTGGGCGTGGGCCCCGAGGGGCCGTTCTCCATCGACCTGCGCAGGGACGGGCCGCACGCGCTCATCGCGGGAACCACGGGCGCGGGCAAGTCGGAACTGCTGCAGACCCTGATCTCCTCGCTCGCGGTGGCGAACCGGCCGGACGAGATGACGTTCGTGCTCATCGACTACAAGGGCGGCGCCGCGTTCAAGGAGTGCGTGCGGCTGCCGCACACCGTCGGCATGGTGAGCGACCTCGACGGCCACCTCACCCAGCGGGCCCTCGCCTCGCTCGCCGCGGAGATCCGCCGCCGCGAGCGCCTGCTGCTCGCCGCGGGGGCGAAGGACATCGAGGACTACCACGAGCTGCGCGACACCCGCACCGCCCGCGCCTCCCGCGACCTGCTCGTCGCCGGAGGCGGCCCCCAGGTCAGGCCGCTGCGCGGGCGCACAGCGGCCTCGGCGGCCTCTGCGTCTTTGGAGCCCCCGCCGCCGCTGCCCCGGCTGGTGCTGGTCATCGACGAGTTCGCGGCCATGGTGAGCGAGCTGCCCGACTTCATGACCGGGCTGGTCGACATCGCCAGGCGGGGACGCTCGCTGGGCATCCACCTCATCCTCGCCACCCAGCGGCCCGGCGGTGTGGTGACCGCCGACATCCAGGCCAACACCTCCCTGCGGATCGCCCTGCGGGTCACCGAGGCGTCGGAGTCGGCCGACGTCATCGACCGCCCCGACGCCTCGTACATCCCCAAGTCCGCGCCCGGCCGCTGCTACGTGAAGTCGGGCGCGGGGGCGGCGACGTCCGTGCAGACCGCGCGGATCGGCGGCCGGAGTCCCGGCGCCTCCGGCGGCGAGGTGAGGGTACGGGTGACGGAGGTCGGCTGGCAGGCCCTGGGACGGCCCAGGCCGGTCCACGCCGGGGCCGAGAGCGGCCACGTCACCGACCTCTCCCTGCTCGTCGACGCCCTGGTCGAGGCGGCCCGCCTGGACGGGGTCGCCGAGCAGCCGAGTCCCTGGCTCGAACCGCTCCCCGACCTCGTGACCGTCCCCGTCCTTCCCGCGACGCCCGTGCTTCCCGATGACGCGCCCCGCGCCCTGCCGTACCGCGCGGGGGTCGAGGAGGTGCCGCCGCTCGCCTTCGGGATCACCGACCTGCCCTGGGCACAGGACCGGCGCGCGCTCGCGCTCGACCTCGCCCACGGGGGGCACCTGCTCGTCGCGGGCGCCTCGCGCAGCGGTCGCTCCACCGCGCTGCGCACGCTGGCCGGGGCGATCGCCGCCGGAGCCTCCCCCGACGACGTCCACCTGCACGCGATCGACTGCGGCTCGGGATCGCTGCTGCCCCTGGTGGCGATGCCGCACTGCGGGGCGGTGGTGACCCGCGACCAGCTCGACCGGGTGGAACGGCTGCTGGCCAGGCTCCGCGCGGAGGTGGGACGGCGCCAGCAGCTCCTCGCCGAGGCCGGGTACGCCTCGCTCGCCGAGCTGCGCGCCGCAGAGGACGGGCCGCGGCTGCCGTGGCTGGTCCTGATGCTCGACCGGTGGGAGGGGTTCGTCGCCGCGTTCGAGGCGTACGACTACGGGCGGCTGATCGAGTCGCTGATGCAGCTGTTGCGCGAAGGCCCCGCGGTGGGCCTGCGGGCCGTGGTGACCGGCGACAGGTCGGCGCTGATCGGGCAGATCTCCACGGTCTTCGACGACCGGCTGATCCTGCGGCTGGCCGACCCCACCGACTACGGCCTGGCCGGGCTGTCCATCAAGGACCTGCCGGCCACCCTCGCGCCGGGCCGCGCGCTGTCCACCGGCGAGCACGGCACGATCGAGAGCCAGATCGCGCTGCTGTGCGACGACCCCTCGGGACCGGCGCAGGTCGCCACGCTCCAGGCACTGGCCCGCTCGGCGCCGAAGATCACCGCGGAGCCGCCGATGCGGGTGGACGCGTTGCCGATGCGCGTCACCGCCGCGCAGGTCCTGGACCTCGTGCCCTCCTTCCGGCCCCCCTCACCGCTGTGGGCGCTGCTCGGCGCGGGAGGCGACTCGCTGGCACCGCTCGGCGTCGACCTGCTCGCGCACGGCCCGGCGGCGGTCGTCGCGGGTCCGCCCAGGTCGGGCAGGTCGACGGCCCTGCTGACCGCCACCCACTCGCTGCTCTCCCACGGCACCCCCGCCGTCCTCGTCACCCCTCGGCGCAGCCCCCTGTGCACGCTGGTGGACACCCCCGGCGTGCTGGCCGTGCTGGACTCGGGCGGCGACCTGCACGAGGCCGTCGCGGGGCAGGACCGCTACGTCGTGATCGTCGACGACGCCGAGCTGATCTCCCCCGACTCCCCCCTGGGGACCGCGCTGGAACAGGTGTTGCGCAGCGGCAGGGACGGCGAGCACGGCCTGCTCGTCGGCGGCACCACCGGCGATCTGACCACCGCCTACCGGGGGTTCGCGGCCGAGGCCCGCAAGGGCAGGACGGGCCTGCTGCTCGCGGTCCAGAGTCCCGCCGACGGCGACCTGTTCACCGTCCGCCTGCCCCGCGGCGCGGTCGGCGGCCCTCCCGGCCGCGGCCTGCTCGTGACCCTGGGCTCGGTCACCCCTATCCAGGCCGCCGTCACATGAGAGGCCGCCGTCGTACGACGGTTCGTCATCGCACGAGAGGCCCTCGTGTCGGCGCACTCTCCGCTGTCGATGCGTCTAGTACGGAAATGCCCCGTCCCTTGTGGGACGGGGCATTTCGGCGGACCGTTTTCTAGCGCGTGGCGGACTCGATATTGCCGCGGTAGGTGTTGATGACCCGAGAAGCCTCGGACAGCTCCTCGGACATGCGCTGGAAAGCGGCGCGGTAGTTCTGCCAGGCCTCGCTGAAACGCTGGGCACCGGGCCCCGTCCAGGCGGTGCCGACCTTCGCGGCCTCCCGGTCGAGGGCGGCCACGGTGGCCCTCACCTGGTCGGCCTGCTGGGTGAACTGGGTGGCCATCTGCTGCATTTCCGCGGGATTGCCGCCGAGCAAGTTCTGGCTCATGCCAGTCTCCTTAGGATCGGTGTCGGGGAGAGTCGGTCGCCAAACGAAAACACGATAGGCGCAAGGATCACAGAGGTGCCCGGGTTATGCCAAGCGGCTATGGACGTTCCCTCGGTGGCCGAGAGGCTAAACGTTCTCCATTGCTGTGATTTTTCGTAATTCAGAGGGGTTATAGGACTGTTATGCGAGATCGCGGTGAAGGGCGGGACCTCGGGATCGGCCGGGTGGGGCTCCTCCGCGCCCCGGCCGGGGCCGAGACCGGGACGAGGACCGCGACCGCGACCGAGGTCGAAACCGAGACCGGGGTCGGGGCCGGGGCCGGGGCCGGGGCCGGGGCTGAGAGCAGGGGCAGGGGCAATATCGGAAACGAGACCCGGGGCATGACAAGGACTGCGGGACCCACCCACCCCTTGCCGTCAGGCGACGCCTACACTCCGTTGAAGGCCCGCCAGTCCTCTCCTCCGCACGTACTGGCACGTACTGAAGGGAACGACGTCGGTGCACAAGGTCCTGATCGCCAACCGTGGTGAGATCGCCGTACGAATCGCCCGTGCCTGCAAGGACGCCGGGCTGGCCAGCGTCGCCGTCTACTCCGACCAGGATCTGGACGCGCTCCATGTCCGGGTCGCGGACGAGGCCCGCGCGCTCGGCGGCGAGACTCCCGCGGAGACCTACCTCGACGTCGGAAAGCTGCTGGGCGTCGCCGCCGAGGCCGGAGCCGACGCCGTGCACCCCGGCTACGGCTTCCTCGCCGAGAACGCCGCCTTCGCCCAGGCCGTGATCGACGCGGGGCTGACCTGGATCGGCCCGCCGCCGGCCGCGATCACCGCGCTCGGCGACAAGGTGCAGGCCCGGCACATCGCCCAGAAGGTCGGCGCGCCGCTCGTGGCGGGCACCACCGATCCGGTCTCGGGGAGCGAGGAGGTCGTCGCCTTCGCCGCCGAACACGGCCTGCCGATCGCGATCAAAGCCGCGTACGGCGGCGGCGGGCGCGGGCTGAAGGTCGCGCGCACCCTGGAGGAGATCCCCGACCTGTACGACAGCGCGGTCCGCGAGGCCGTCACCGCCTTCGGCAGGGGCGAGTGCTTCGTCGAGCGCTACCTGGACCGGCCCCGGCACGTGGAGACCCAGTGCCTCGCCGACGCCCACGGCACCGTGGTCGTGGTGTCCACCCGCGACTGCTCGCTGCAGCGCCGCCACCAGAAGCTGGTCGAGGAGGCACCGGCCCCGTTCCTGTCGCCCGAGCAGCTCGACCTGCTCTACACCAGCTCCAAGGCGATCCTGCGCGAGGCGGGTTACGTCGGCGCCGGCACGTGCGAGTTCCTGGTGGGCCAGGACGGCACGATCTCCTTCCTGGAGGTCAACACCCGTCTGCAGGTCGAGCACCCGGTGACCGAGGAGGTCGCGGGCATCGATCTCGTACGGGAGATGTTCCGCATCGCCGACGGTGAGGAGCTCGGCTACGGCGACCCTGTGGCGCGCGGCCACTCGATCGAGTTCCGCGTCAACGCCGAGGACGCCGGGCGCGGCTTCCTGCCCGCCCCCGGCACGATCACGAGCATGAGCGCCCCCTCGGGTCCCGGGGTGCGCCTGGACGCCGGCTACGAGGCGGGCATGACCGTTCCGCAGTCCTTCGACTCGCTGGTCGCCAAGCTGATCGTGACCGGTGCGACCCGGCGGCAGGCACTGGAGCGCTCGCGCAGGGCCCTCTCGGAGTTCGAGATCGGCGGCATGCCGACCGTGCTGCCCTTCCACCGGGCCGTGGTGGACGACCCCGCGTTCACGGGCGAGCCGTTCTCGGTGCACACCCGGTGGATCGAGACCGAGTTCGACACCGTGATCCCGCCGTACGAGGGAGAGCCGGGCACGGCCGGGGAGCCGGCCGAGCGGGAGCGGATCACCGTCGAGGTGGGCGGCAAGCGGCTTGAGGTGGTGCTGCCCTCGGGATTCGCCGTCGGCAACGCCGCGGGGGCGGGCCGCGCGGCCTCGAAGGCGCCGCGCCGGAGCGGCGGCGGGGTGGCGGGGAAGGCCGCGAGCGGCGACTCCCTGATCAGCCCGATGCAGGGCACGATCGTCAAGATCGTCGTCGCCGACGGCGACATCGTCGCGGCCGGTGACACGATCGTCGTGCTCGAGGCGATGAAGATGGAGCAGCCGCTCGCCGCCCACAAGGCGGGTACCGTCACGGGACTGGCGGCGTCGGTCGGCCAGACCATCTCCTCCGGCGCCACGATCTGCGAGATCAAGGACACCTGAGCGCGCCCGCGGGCCACGGCCCGGTGAAGCCACGGTTCGGTGGAGCCACGGTTCGGCAGGGCGGGAAAAGGGACCCCGCGAACCCGCGCCGGGCCGGGGACGCGTGCGCGTACCGGGTCGAACCGGGCGAGGACGGGCGCCAGGCCGGGAGGGGCAGGGTGACGATCCCCTACCGAGGTGGGCGGGGGACGCCTGACCCGGCCCTGAAGGGGATACGGTCGATGAGTAGGGAACTCTGTCGTCCACTCATTCGTCTTCAGGACGAAGGAGGCTTTCTGCCGTGACCATCACAAAAGCCGCGCCAGGTCGTTTCGGTGCCATGATCATGGCATTGTTCGTCGGGCTACTGGCCATGTCCATGATCGCCCCGGCGGCCCACGCCGCGGCGCCAGACCCCAGTGCGATCGTCTCTGAGCTGACGGACGGGGACAACTTCTACGCCGATCCCGCTGCGGGTCTGCCCACCAATGCCGTCGACGCCATGCGCAAGGCTGCCGACGAGACTTCCTCCGTCTACGTGGCGCTGCTGCCCAAGGGCTCGATCAGCAGCCAGTCCCAGGCGAGGACTCTGTTGAGTTCGATCCTCAAGGGCGTCGGTTCCAAGTCCGTCGTCCTGGTGATGAGCGGCACCACGCCGTTCGGCGTCACCAACATCAAGGGCGTCGACGTCGACGAGCTGCTCGGGCGGGCGAAGACCGCCTCCAGCCCGACCGACAACGTGATCAACTTCATCAAGCTGGCCGACGCGGCGGCCGTCGGTGGCGGTGCCCCGGCCGGCTCCTCGGACTCCTCCTCCGCTTCCTCCAGCCCTTCCGGCGGCTCCGGCACGGGCGTGCTGGTCGGCATCCTGGTGCTCGCCCTCGCCGGTGGCGCGGGCATCTTCTTCTACTCCCGCAAGAAGAAGAAGCAGCGCGAGGAGCGCGAGGCCGCCGAGCTGGCCGCGGTCAAGCAGACCGTGGACGAGGACGTCACCAAGTTCGGTGAGGAGATCACCGACCTCGACACCGACGTCAAGCTGCTCAACGACGGCGCCGACCACCAGCAGGACTGGCAGCGCGCCCTCGACTCCTACGAGCGGGCCAAGCTGGAGCTCGCGGCGGTCAACCGCCCCGACGAGCTCCGTGGCGTGACCACCGCGCTGGAGGAGGGCCGCTACGCCCTCGCCTGCGTGAAGGCGCGCGTCAACAACCAGCCGCTGCCCGAGCGACGCTCCCCGTGCTTCTTCAACCCGCAGCACGGCCCCTCCGTCCGCGACGTGCGCTGGGCCCCGCCCGGCGGCGCGCTGCGCGACGTGCCCGCCTGCGCGGCCGACGCGGAGGCCGTCGAGCGCGGCTTCGAGCCGCAGGCGCGTGAGGTCATGGTCAACGGTCAGCGCCGCCCGTACTACGACGCGGGCCCGGCCTACCAGCCCTACGCCCAGGGCTACTACGGCGGCTTCGGCGACGTCATGACCGGCATGCTGGTCGGCACGATGATCGGCAGCATGATGAGCGGCGGCTTCGGCGGCTACGGCTATGGCGGCTACGGCGGCGGCGACAGCAGCGGCGCCACCGACTTCGGCGGCGGAGGAGACTTCGGCGGTGGGGGCTGGGGTGACTTCGGCGGCGGAGGCGACTTCGGCGGCGGTGACTTCGGCGGCGGCGACTGGTAGTCGTTCCGCGCGGAACACCCGGCAGAAGCCGAACAGGTAGGACAGTACGCACGCAAGACCGGCGGGCGCGTTTCCCTTGGGGGAGCGCGCCCGTCGCCGTTGAGAGGAAACAGGGGGTTCGCCGGGAAAACCTTGGCGGGAAGCCGCCGGGTCGGGCGCCTCAAGAGCCGTCGAGGACGGTGAGAACCTCGGCGCAGGGCGCCTCGGATGCCGTCGCGGGCGGTGGGGCCTCGGAGTGCGGGGAAACCGTCGGAAGGCAGCGCCTCGGATGCCGTCGTGGATGGCGATGACCTCGGCGAAAGGCACCTCAGGAGCCGTCGGGAGCGACGAGGACCCCGGCGAAAGGCACCTCAGGTGCTGTCTCGGACGGTGAGCCTCGGCTGGAGCAGGGTGCCGTCGGGGACGGCGCGGCCTTCGAGCTTCTCCATGAGCAGCCGGACCGCCTGACGGCCCACCTCCTCGGCCGGGATCAGCACCGAGGTGAGCGGCGGACTGGAGCGTTCCGCGATGTCGTCGGGGCAGATCGCCACCACGGCGACGTCGTCGGGCACCCGCCTGCCGTACTGGCGCAGCGCCCCCAGCACGTGACCGACCGCGGCCTCGTTGTGCACGACCAGCCCGGACAGGCCCGGCCTGCTGTCGAGGAGCTCGGCGATCGTGGTGGAGACCTGGTCGAAGTTCTCCTCGCACGGCAGGGCCACCCCGGTCAGGCCGGTCTCGTCCACGGCCGCGACGAAGCCCTCCCGGGTACGGCGGGCGAAGCCGGTGCCCCGGTCGTAGACGACCGAGGGGGCGCCGAGCAGCGCGACCTCCCGGTGCCCGCGTTCGGCCAGGTGCTCCACGCAGAGCGCGCCCGCCCGCGCGAAGTCGAGGTCGACGCAGGTGAGGCCGGCCGAGTCGGCGGGGAAGCCGATCAGCACGCTGGGTTCGGCGAGATCCCTGAGCAGCGGTACCCGGCTGTCGTGGAGCTCCACGTCCATCACGACCAGCCCGTCGACCAGGGCGCTCGCCGCCGCCCTGCGCAGCCCGTCGGAGCCCTCGTCGGCGGTGAGCAGCAGCACGTCGTGGTCGTACCTGCGCGCGGCGGTGACCACCGAGGTGGCGAACTGCATCAGCACCGGGACGTGCACGCCCGCCCGAAGGGGCAGTACCAGCGCGATGACGTTGGCCCGCTTGCTGGCCAGGGCCCTCGCACCGGCGTTGGGGTGGTATCCGAGGACCCGCACGCTGTCGAGCACCCGGCGCCGGGTGTCGGCCGAGATCGCGCGCTTCCCGCTGAGCACGTACGACACCGTGCTCACGGCCACTCCGGCGTGCCTGGCGACCTCGCTGATCGTCACCGCCCGCCCGCTCACGTGACCGCGCCGAAGCTCAGGGAGGCGAGGGTGATCCCCGCGTTCTCGAACACCACATAAAGATCGTGGACTCCCCCGGCCTCCGCAAGCCCGGCGCGTATCTCGGCGAGGTCGTAACGGCCCGCGCGGGGAACGGGGAGGTCGCCGACGACGGGCCCGTAGAGGGGGTCGTCCAGGCGCAGGGTGAGCACGCCGCCCTCGGCGCTGGTCGCGGTGGCCGAGCAGGACGCGGCCCCCTCCCCCAGGTCGACCGAACGGAACACGATCCACGCGCCCTCGGCGGTGGACCGTACGGCGTCGCCGGAGACCCTGGCCGCGTCCACGAACGCCACCGAGTCGTACTCGTCGTGGTCCACGGCGGCGATCGGGCCCGCGAAGGCGTCGCGCGGCGGAATCCGCTCGCCGTCCACGTGGAAGGGGGCGCACAGCCGGATGTCCCGCGCGGAGCCACCGACCATGACCTTGTGGGGTGCGTCCTCGACGACGAACCGGCCCCTGGTGACGTCCCAGAAGGCCAGTTCCGCGATGTCGAGCCCCCAGTCGACCCGGGTGCTCTCGCCGGGGGCGAGACGCACCTTGACGAAGCCCCGCAGGTGGCGCAGCGCCTGCTTGACCCGGGAGCGCCGCTGGCGGGTGTAGATCTGGACGACCTCCACCCCTTCGCGGGAGCCGGTGTTGGTGACGGTGACCGAGGCGGTGAGCCTGCCGCCCTCCACCGAGACGGCCAGGTCGGCGTACTCGAAGGTGGTGTAGCCGAGACCGTGCCCGAAGGGGTAGAGCGGGGTCCCCCTGAAGTACTGGTAGGTCGCGTCGGTGGCGATGATGTCGTAGTCGAGCAGGTCGGGCAGCTCGCTCGCCGAGCGGTACCAGGTCTGGGTGAGTCTCCCCTCGGGGTCGGCGTCGCCGAACAGCACCTCGGCCAGCGCGTGGCCGTACTCCTGGCCCCCGTGCGAGGACCACAGCACCGCGGGCGGGTCGTCGCCGTCCCAGCTCACCGGGTAGCCGCTGCTGATCACCATCACGGTTCTCGGGTTCGCCTCGCGCACCGCCCGCACCACGGCCTGCTGCGCGGCGGGCAGCGCGAGGTCGAGGCGGTCCTCGGTCTCCCTGCCGTTGACCAGAGGGTGGTCGCCGACGACCACCACGGCCACGTCCGCGGTCGCGGCGAGCGCGGCGGCGGCCTCGGCGCCGCTCACCACCCGCTCCACGGTGAGCCAGGCCGCGGCGTCGGCGTCGTCGGCGAGACGGAAGACCTCACCGTCGAAGGCGAGGTAGCGGCCGGTGGAGATGTGCCGGAGCGCGAGCGCGCCTCGGGGGCGGTCCTCGGTGCGGAAGGTCTGGCGCACCTCCCAGCCGTTGGGACCCGGCTGGTCGTTGACCAGCACCCCCTCCTCGTCGACGGACAGGTGGCGGCCGGTCGTCACGGCCCGCAGGGCGTAGCAGCCGCCGCCCCAGTCGAACAGGTCGAACAGGTCGGGCTCGCCGCCGAGCCCGAGCGGCCCGCCGTCGGGGTCGGCGACGACGAAACGGCCGTTCGTTCCTTCCGCGCCACCGTCCACCGAGATGGTGATCCGGTCCACGGCCTCGCAGAAGACGGTCTCGCACCGCTCGGCGAGCCCTGCACGGGCGGTGACGGCGTACGGGAGGGTCCCCGAGTACCAGTCCTCCATGAGCGTGTCGCCGAGCTGGCCGATGACCGCGATCCTGCGCACCGAGGCGTCGAACGGCAGGAGGCCGTCGTTGCGCAGCAGCACGATCGAGCGCCGGGCGGCCTCGCGGGCGAGGCTCTGGTGCTCGGGGCAGTTGACGACCGCCTCGTCGATGTCGTCGTACGGGGTGGTGGGGTCGAACTCGCCCAGCCGGAAGCGGACGGACAGCGCGTGTCCCACGGCGGCGTCGACGTCCTCCTCGGTGAGCAGGCCGCGCTCCAGCGCGGCGCGGATGTGGCCGAGGGTGGCCTCGGAACGGTCGTCGTCCTGGGTGAAGCTGTCGAGCCCGGCCCTGATCGCGTGGGCGTACGCCTCGGGCAGGTCGTCGTGGTATCCCTGCGCGCCGGTGAGGTTGCCCGGCGCGTACGCGTCGCTGACGACGAGGATGTCGTCGGGCGCCCATGCCCGCAGCACCTCCTCGATCAGCGGGCTGAGGTGGGCGGGGCGGCCGTTGACCAGGTTGTAGGAGGGCATCACGGCGACCGCGGCGCCGCTCTCCAGCGCGGGCCGGTAGGCCGGGAGTTCGTACTCGCGCAGCACCCGGGGCGGCAGTTCGCTGGAGGTGACGCAGCGGTCGGTCTCGTTGTTGTAGCCGAGGAAGTGCTTGAGGGTGGGCGCGGTCTTCAGCACCGCGGGATCGCTCCCCCGAAGGCCGGACGCGTACGCCGTCGCCATGAGGCCGGTCAGCCACGGGTCCTCGGAGTAGCCCTCCTCGTTGCGGCCCCAGCGGGGGTCGCGCAGCGGGTTGACGACCGGAGCCCAGACGTTGAGCCCCGCCCCCGTCGGATCCTTGTGGTGGAAGGCGAGGACCTCGTCGCTCGTGGCCTCGCCGACCCGCCGGACCAGATCGGGGTCCCAGGTGCTGGCCAGCCCGATCGCCTGCGGGAACACCGTCGCCGGACCGAGCCAGGCGAGGCCGTGCAGCGCCTCGGTGCCGGTGCGGAACAGGCCGACCCCCAGGCGGGTCACCGGCTGCTGGTACTGGTGCAGCAGCCCGACCTTCTCCTCCAGGGTGAGCCTGCCCCGCAGGTCCGCGATCCGCCGCGCGAGGGGGAGTTCCGGGTCACGGAACGGTTCGTTCATCGGGGACCATCCCTTTGAGAGCGTCGAAGCGCTTCGACTTTCCGGCGTGGAAGGGCGCTTCAGTCGAAGCGCTTCGATAATCGGTCCGGGAAAACTCCGTCGTCACCCGCGTGCCCCGGTGTTCGTTACGCGCGTGTTTCGAACGGAGCTTCCCTGAAGGGTGCACTCCTGTGCGGCCGAGGTCAAGAGTTGCCCGGCAAACGGCCCGAATCCACCCGGATCCGGATCGGAAGAACGCCTGTCGGCGACCGAAAATCCCCGGATCCGGGTCAGCGGATCTCCTGAAAACAGCATGAATCCAACGGGCCGTCCGCCCGGACGCGGATCACGAGACCCGCGGCAGGTGACCGGCGTCCACGGAGTCGAGCACCCGGGCGGCGCCCCCCAGCGCGGCCGCCCCGTACCCGAGTGTGGAGGCCACCACCCGGCAGCCCCCGGCGTCCGGCGCGATCGTGCGTCCCGCGATCTCCGCCTCCACCGCGGGCAGCAACCACGGCGCGAGCGGCACGTAGTAGCCGCCCAGGATGACCACCTCGGGGTTGAGCAGGTTGGCCAGCAGGGCCACGCCCTTGCCGAGGTTGTGGCCCACGGTGCTCAGCACGGCGAGCGTGCGCTCGTCGCCCACGCGGGCAAGTCGCGCCACCTCTTCGAGCTCGGTCTCGACCTCGGCGGGCGAGATCGCGGCGTGTTCCAGCACGGCGCCGATCCCGGCGACGGCCTCCAGACAGCCCAGGCGTCCGCAGCGGCACTCGGCGCCGAGGGGGTCGATCTGGATGTGGCCGATCTCCCCGCCGTATCCCTGGCCCCCGCGGCGCAGCCGTCCGTCGAGGATGATCCCGGCCCCGACCCCGATCTCGCCGGTGAGGTAGATCAGGTTCGCCGTCCCCGCGTGCGGGCCGAAGCGGTGCTCGGCCAGGGCCGCGAGGTTGGCGTCGTTGTCGACCTGCACGGGGAAGCCCGGGTCACGCAGGGCCTTGGTGAGGTCGCCGCAGAGGTCGGCGTCACGCCAGCCGAGGTTGGGGGCGACGCGCACGGCACCGTCGGTGCCGATCAGTCCGGGCACGCCCACGGTGAGCCCCAGGACCTGGCGCTCCTCCTTCGCCATCCGGCTCACCACCCGGCGGACGATTCCGGCGACGGTGGCCATCGCCTGGCCCGCCGTACCGGCCGCGCCGGGAAAGGACCGGCGCCAGGACAGCAGCTTCTCCCCCGACAGGTCCACCGCGACCGCGGTGACGTAGTCGACGTTCACCTCGATGCCGATCGCCGCGTACGGCGAGCCGTCGAGCACGAGCATCGTGGCGGGGCGGCCGACGCGGTTCTCCGTCAGGCCGGTCTCCCTGACCAGCCGGCGGTCGATCAGATCGGCGACCAGGCTCGACACGGTCGCCTTGTTGAGACCGGTGGACGCCGCGATGTCGGCCCGCGAGCACGGCGCGTGCCCGCGTACGAACCTCAGCACGACGGCGAGGTTGGTGGCCCGCACGTCGGCGAAGTCCGCCGGCCGCGGGTCAGTCGTAGATGTGATCAAGGTGAGTCCCGCTCCCGCTCGGCCAGGCTGGCCCCATCATGCCCCATCGTTCACCAATCCGTGACCGCTCCCCCGTGCCCCGCGATCGGCGGTCTCTTGTGGCGGCGGCCACCCTCGACTAATTTGTTTGGTCGAAAGACGAACTAATTCTACCCCGGAGCCATCCTCCACGACACCCCCCGATCCACCACGAACCAACGAAGGGAGCGCCCCGTGAACGACCTTCCCCAGGGCGCGTTGACCAGCCGCCGCGGATTCCTCGGGCTGGTGGGGCTCACCGCCGCGATGACCGCGGGCGGCGGCCTGCTGAGCGCGTGCTCCGCGCCGAGCGGCCCCCGGCCCGGCAGCGGAGGCGCCACGGCCGCCGCGGCGGACAAGCTCACGTCCCTCACCCCCACCTACACCGCCTTCCCCGGCCTCAAGCCCGACATCCCCGGCACGATCTCCACCCTTCCCGGGGTACCCGACGTCAGCGGCGGCTTCACCTCCTACCCGGCCACGCCCACCCCCGCGCTCACCCAGAAGGCGGGCAAGGGCGGCGCCTACAAGGCGATGACCCCGCTGTGGGGCCCGCCGCCGCCCGGTCTGGCGAGCAACTCCTACTTCCAGGCCGTCAACGCCGACATCGGCTCCACCGTGGAGTTCCAGATCGCCGACGGCAACGTCTACGTGGACAAGGTCATCGCCAGGCTCGCCGCCGGGGACATCCCGGAGATCATGTGCATCCCCAGCTGGGAGATCGACAAGATGGCGGACTTCAACACCGCCGTCGACAAGGCCTTCGAGGACCTCACCCCCTACCTGCAGGGCGACAAGGTCAAGCCCTACCAGCTGCTGGCCAACCTGCCGACCGCCGCGTGGCAGTGGTCGGTCTGGAACGACAAGCTCATGGCGGTGCCGTTCCCGACCGAGCCGTACCCCCTCGCGCTGCTCTACCGCAAGGACCTGTTCGACAAGAACGGCTGGAACACCAACCCCAAGACCGCCGACGAGCTGTTCGAACTCGGCAAGGAGATCACCGACGCCAAGGCCAAGCGCTGGGCGTTCGGCGCCATCCACGAGATGATGTGGCCGACCTTCCGCATCCCGCAGGAGTGGCGGTACGAGGGCGGCAAGCTCGTCCACAAGTACGAGACCCCCGAGTACGAGCCGATGCTGGAGTTCATGCGGAAGGTCTTCAAGGAGGGGCTGGTCCACCCGAGCGTCGTCGGCAGCAAGGGCGCCAACGAGAAGGAGCTGATGGGGAGCGGGCAGATCCTGATCTACCGCGACGGGCTCGGCGGCTGGAAGGAGCTCCTGCAGCAGCACCGCGGCAGGAACCCCGACTTCGCCCTGGGCGTCTTCCCGCTCTTCGCCCACGACGGCGGCACCCCGCTGATGTACCACAACAACGCGGCGAACCTCTTCACCTTCGTCAAGAAGGGCCTGCCGAAGGAACAGGTGGAGGAGATCATCTCCATCCTCAACTGGTGCGCGGCGCCGTACGGGACCAGGGAGTACGAGCTCTCCAACTTCGGCGTGGAGGGCAAGCACTTCAAGCGGGACGCGAACGGCATCCCCGAGGCGACCGACCTCGGCCGCAAGGAGGTCGCCTACACCTACGGCTTCCTCGGCGGGCGCCCGCTGTACGTGGACTGGGCCTTCCCCGACGCCGTCAAGCTCAACATGGAGTGGCAGAACGCGAGCTTCCAGTATCTGGAGAAGGGTCCGTTCGACGGGATCAGGATCCAGAAGCCGTCGAAGTACTCCGGTCTGCAGGTCCCCACCGAGGACAAGTTCACCGACATCATGCGGGGCCGGCGGCCGGTGAGCGACGCCAAGCAGATCGTCACGGAGTGGCGGCGGGACGGCGGGGACGAGGCCCGCGAGTTCTACATGAAGGTCCTGCGGGACAACGGCCGTGCTTAGGACCGCCCCCGAGGACAGCGAAGGGACCGGGCCGGCGGGTGACCTGACCTCACCCGCCGGCGCCGGCACCTCCAAGGATGTCCGCAAAAGGGGTCCGAGGACAAGCCGGGCGCGCCCACAACCCTTCATCGCGCGCCTGAAACGTGACTGGCAGCTACTCCTGATGACCCTTCCCGCCATCGGGCTGCTCATCCTGTTCCACTACGTCCCGCTGCTCGGCAACGTGATCGCGTTCCAGGACTACTCGCCGTACGTGGGCATCGGGGACAGTCCGTGGGTGGGGTTCGCCAACTTCCACTGGCTGATGTTCGACGCGAGCTTCTGGGACGCGACGATCAACACCCTCACGATCACCACGTTTCAGCTGATCTTCTACTTCCCCATACCGATCCTGTTCGCCGTGCTCCTGGACAGCGTGGTGCGGCCCCGGCTGCGGCTGTTCATCCAGAGCATCGTCTACATGCCGCACTTCTTCTCGTGGGTGCTGGTGGTCACGCTGTTCCAGCAGATGTTCGGAGGCGCGGGCCTGCTCGCGCAGACACTGCGGGACCACGGGTACGACGGCATCGATCTCATGACAAATCCGGATACGTTCATCGTGCTGGTCACGGCGGAGACGGTCTGGAAGGACGCCGGCTGGGGAACGATCATCTTCCTCGCCGCGCTCGCCGCCATCAACCAGAACCTCTACGAGGCCGCCGCCGTCGACGGCGCGAGCCGCTGGCGACGGCTGTGGCACATCACCCTGCCCGGCCTGCGCCCGGTCATCGTGCTGCTGCTCATCCTGCGCCTCGGCGAGGCGCTGAACGTCGGCTTCGAGCAGTTCTTCCTGCAGCGCGACGCGGTCGGCAGGGAGGCCGCCGAGGTGCTGGACACGTTCGTGTACTGGCGCACGCTGCTCACCGGCGAGTGGAGCTACGGCGCGGCGGCCGGTCTGGTGAAGGGCCTGGTGGGGCTGGTGCTGATCCTGGTGGCCAACAAGGTCGCCCACCGATTCGGCGAGCAGGGAATCTACAAACGATCATGACGACTCTTCCCCCCTGGGCCGAGCGGCCCAGCCGCGTCGGCGGGCTCCTCAAGGGGTTCGTCCTCACGCTCATCGTCGCGTGCGTGCTCTTCCCGATCTACATGGTCGTGCTGACCAGCCTGTCCACCCAGGAGGCGGTGACGGAGGCCGGCGGCCTGGTCACCGTGCCGAACGGGCTGTCCTTCGCCGCGTACGAGGAACTGTTCGCGGGCGGCGTGGTGACCAGGTCGGTGATGGTGAGCCTCGGCGTCACCCTCGTCGGCACCGCGATCAGCCTCACCGTCACCGTGCTCGCCGCCTACGGCCTGTCACGGCCCGGCTCGCTGCTGCACCGGCCCATGCTGTTCCTGGTCCTGCTCACCTTCCTGTTCGGACCGGGGCTGATCCCCAACTATCTGCTGGTCAGCTCGCTGGGACTGATCGACACCTACTGGTCGCTCATCCTGCCGGGCGCGGTCACCGCGTTCAACCTGGTGGTGATGCGGGCGTTCTTCATGAACATCCCCGAAGAGGTGACCGACAGCGCCCGCATCGACGGCGCGAGCGAGTTCCGCATCCTGCGGACGATCGTGCTGCCCATGTCGAAGGGCGTCACCGCCGTCATCGGCATGTTCTACGCGGTCGGCTACTGGAACTCGTTCTTCAACGCCGTCCTCTACCTCAACGACAACGCCAAGTGGCCGCTGCAGGTGGTGCTGCGGCAGTACGTGCTCCAGGGCCAGTCGCTGATCGTCGGACAGACCGGCGTCGGCACCATCGCCGGGCAGTCACCACCGCCGAGCCTCGCCATCCAGATGGCCATCGTCGTCCTCGCGCTGCTGCCGGTGCTGTTCCTCTACCCGTTCGTCCAGCGGCACTTCACCAAGGGGGTCATCATCGGCGCCATCAAGGGGTAGGCCGCACACCGCCCGCGGCCTGTTCGTCGCCCAGTCGGCTCCAACCCACCCACAAGCGGCTCGGACCACGCTGTCCCCATGGGAAACGGGATCGAGAACGGTGAGAAGGGGGCCGGGTGGGCGCGGATCGGCCCGTGGACGGTGCCCTGGCATTTCGCCTGGTGGTTCACCGCCGCCCTGGTGGCGCTGGCCACGGCGCATTTCGTGCTGGACGGGAAGTCTCCGACGATCTTCAGCTTGCTCGCGCTCGCGGTCTACTTCTGGGCCTACGGTCAGTGGCGCCGCCACTTCGAGCCCGAACTGGAGTCCTCCAGCGCACAGCAATGCCTGGTCCTGCTCTTCGCACTGATCCTGGCGCTTGCCCTGTCGCCGATCGGGAACTGCGGCCCACCCATCGGGACGCTGATCCCCTGGTTCGGTGAGGACCCCACGGAATGCGGAGGTCTGGGACCGAGAACGACCCAGCTCACTCTGCTGGGCCTGCTGGCCATCCCGCTGGCGGTCTCCACCGCCGTCAGCCGCGCCCGCGGCTGACCTCGTCCACGGTTTCCGGTGCGACGTGGACCGAGCGCACCGGAACGCCCCGGCCGCAGGGCGGTCGGAGGCCGAGCGATCCGGCCGGCCGGGTCACCGGTCCTCCCTGCGGACGGCGCGCTCCCTGGCCAACTCCTCCCGCAGGTCGTTCACCTGCTGCTGCAGGACAAAGATCCGGCGTACTGCGGCGAGGGTCATGCCCTCACCGATGAGCTGAATGGCGTCCTGGAGGTCGCCGATCTCGTGGCGGGTGTAGCGTCGCTGGCCGCCGCTGGAACGGGCGGGGCGCACCACGTCGTGCTCGTCGAGCCGGCGCAGGAACGCCTGCTCCACATTGAGCATGTCGGCGACCTGGCCGACCGAGTACAGCGGGGCGTGCTCGTCGTCGAAGGGCAACCTGACCATCATCGCTCCTTTCCTGTGGGGGACGACAGGTGCGCGAAACGCACGGGGTGGGCACCGGAATCCGGCGCCCACCCCATGGAGGTCGAACGATCAGACCCTGCCCTCTCAGGCCTTGATCGACTTCTGGTCCGCGGTGTGCTCGGCCTTCTGGATCGCGACCTTGCGGGGCTTGGCCCGCTCGATGACCGGGATGCGCACCGCCAGGACCCCGTTGGAGTAGGCGGCGTCGACCTTGTCGCTGTCGAGATGCTCGGACAGGTAGACGCGGCGGGTGAAGGTGCCCATCGGGCGCTCGCGGACGAACAGGCGGTCCTCCTCCCCGTGCTCCTCCTCACGGCCGGCGCTCACCGAGAGCACCCCGCGATCGACGGTCACCTCGATGGTGTCGGGGTCGATGCCCGGGAGGTCGAACTTCAGGAGGACGTCATCCTTGCGGCGGACCCCGTCGAGCGGCATGGCCACCCGCGCGGCCCCCTCACCCGACCCCAGGACCTGGCGGGAGAGCCGGTCGAACTGGCGGTCGAACTCCTGGATGAACGGGTCGATCGACGTCAGCAGCATCGGTAACCACCTCCGTATGAACTGGCAGGTATCCTCAAGCCTGCCTTCTCGGAAACCTCTTACTTCAGTTATAGGTTAGCGGCTCTTCGGTTCGCAAGTATCCTCGGGAAAATTCTCGGCACTCCTCAGACGCCCCTGGTCAGAGCGTTGAACTCCTCGTCGGTCAACTGGACGGCAGCGGCGGCGACGTTGTCCTCCAGATGGGCGACCGTCGAGGTGCCGGGGATGGGCAGCATCACCGGGGAACGGCGCAGCAGCCACGCCAGGGCGAGCTGCGAAGGGGTGGCGCCGTGCTCCCTCGCCGCCGCGGCGAGCGGGCCGCCCTCCGCCGCCAGCCTGCCGGTCGCGAGCGGGAACCAGGGGATGAAACCGATGCCGTTCGCCTCCGAGTACTCCAGCAGGGGCTCGGCGTCGCGGTGCGCGAGGTTGTAGAGGTTCTGCACCGAGACGATCGTCGCGGACTTCCCCGCCTCCTCGACGTCCTCGACGCTCACCTCGCTGAGGCCGATGTGGCGGATCTTGCCCTCCCGCTGCATCAGCGCGAGCTCCCCGACCTGGTCGGCGACGGGGACGGCCGGGTCGATGCGGTGCAGCTGCAGCAGGTCGATCCGCTCGACGCCGAGGTGGCGCAGGCTCAGCTCGACCTGCTGGCGCAGGTATTCGGGACGGCCGACCGGCGTCCAGAGCCCGGGACCCTGCCGGGTGAACCCCGCCTTGGTCGCGATCACCAGGTCGTCGGCGTAGGGGTGCAGCGCCTTCTTGATGAGCAGCTCGGCGACGAACGGGCCGTAGGAGTCGGCGGTGTCGATGAGGTTCACGCCGAGCTCGACCGCCCTGCGCAGGACCCGGACGGCCTCGTCGGGGTCGCGCGGGTCTCCCCACACTCCCTCGCCGGTGAGCTGCATCGACCCGTAGCCCAGGCGGTTGACGGTGAGGTCGCCCCCGATGGTGAACTGCCTGGAGGCCTCGGCGGGACGCGTCGTGGTCGTCATGATGTCCTCCTGGAATTCGGTCTGCGTTCATGATTCGCAACAGGACGACGAGGTGACCGATTCCCCTGCGCCTCCTGTCGCCCGTAAACCTTCCGGCACGCACTCGCAAAGCACCTCAGATGAGGATGCGATTTTGCCGGAGAGCTAAGAAACCGCACCCGTTGAGGGGTCGACGTCGCTCCCCTCCCCGTCCTCACCACGGGCGACTGAGCCGAAGACAGCCAACTCGACGACACCGTACTTCTCGCACAATTCAACCAAACCTGTGTAGACGGTTGTGAAGTCAACGCTCATGACACCTCCCGCCCTTCATGCTGTCACCTCAGTCGGGCCACCGCACCGCTTGGAGCTAACCTTCCCCCATCTCGACATCACGAAATCCGCAAAAAAGCGAACATCCCGCACGCCTTATGGCCCGTTCCTCGCGAGGAACGGGCCATAAGGAAAGACAGGCCTTACGGAGAGGTGGTCAGCGGGTGAAGGTCACGTCCTTGATCCGCAGGGCGCCGCGGAAGACCAGGTAGACGTCCTGAGCGCCCCGTACGGCCGAGACGGGGGCGGTGGCCGTGGCCCACGAGTAGGTCCCGCCGGTGGCGGGCACCCGCACGGTCCCGGCGAGCCTGCCGGTCGGGGAGCCGAGGCGGATCTCGACGGAGGAGGCGGCGGTGGCCGCGACCCCGAGCCGCACGCCGGTGACCCCGGCGCGGAGGTCGGCGTCCTCGAAGGAGATCCATTCGCCCGCCGAGGCGCCGACCGCGTCGCCTCGGACCTTGGTCTCGTCGACCAGTTCGACGCCCGAGTAGTCGTCGAAGTCGGCGGCGCGGGTGGTCCGGGTGAGGTCGCGGGCCGGGATGCGCTCGCCGTCCACCCGCATGGTCACGCGCTGCCGGATCGCGTCCGAGGCCGAGCCGACCAGGACGTCGTGAGTCGACGGCTCCACCGCGAAGCGGCCCCTGGTCACGTCCCACAGGGCCAGGTCCGCAGTCCTGAGCGTGAACCTCACGACCTTCGACTCCCCGGGGGCCAGGCGCACCCGCTGGAAGCCGCGCAGCTGCCTGACCGGCTGCTCCACCCGGGAGGTGTGCTGGTGGGTGTAGAGCTGGACGACCTCGTCACCCGCGCGCGAGCCGGTGTTGGTCACCTTGACGCTCACCTCGTGCCCGCCACCCTTCGCAACGGCCTTGAGGCCCTGGTAGCCGAAGGTGGTGTAGCTCAGCCCGTGGCCGAAAGCGTAGAGCGGGCTCCGCTTCGAGTACAGGTAGGTCGAGCCGGTCTTGACGATGTCGTAGTCGAGGATGTCCGGCAAGGGCGTGCCGGCCCGGGGCCAGGTCTGGGTGAGGCGGCCTGCCGGGTTGACGTCGCCGTACAACAGGTCGGCCAGCGCGTTGCCGGTCTCGGCTCCGGCATGGGTGGTCCACAGGATCGCCGGGACCTTCTCCTGCAGCCGGTCGATCGTGGTCGGGTAGCTGTTCTCCAGGATCACGACCGTGTTCGGGTTGGCGGCGCGCACCGCCTCCACAAGCGCCCGCTGCCCCTCGGCGAGACCGAGGTCGGTCCGGTCGTGGTCCTCACGGCCGTTGATGAACGGCATGCTGCCGACGACGACCACCGCCACGTCGGCGCTCCTCGCCGCCGCGACCGCCTCCGCGGTCCCGCTGCGCACGATCTCCTTCTCGAAGCGGGTGGCGTCCTCCGCGACGGTGAGGCCGAGCGTGCCGTCGGCCGCCGCCTTGACGTACTTGTTCTGGCCGAACCAGTCGTAGGCGGTCTCGTAGCCCGCGTAGCGCAGCAGCGTCGTGCCGTCGGCCTGCGCCTCCAGCTTGAACTGCTCCTGCACGAACCAGCCGGTGGGCTGCTCCTGATTGTTGACCAGGGTGGACCAGTTGGCGCGGCTGACGTACTTTCCGTTGGCGACGCTGCGCAGGGTGACGATCCCCTCGCCCCAGTCGAAGACGTCGAACTGCTCGGTCGCGCCCGCCGAGGTCCCCGAGAGCCTCAGGTCCGCGCCCGCCCCTGTGCCCGCGGTGAGGTACCTGCCGCCGGACTTGAGCGCGATCCTGTCGACGCCCTCGGACGTGACCGTGGCGGCCCGCTCCTCGATCCCGTCGAGCGGGGTGACCTGGTACGGAAGCCTGCCCGAGTACCAGTCGGTGTAGAGGGTGTCGGCCAGCGGGCCGACCACCGCGACCTTCTGCGAGGGACGCAGCGGCAGGGTCTTCCCCGAGTTCTTCAGCAGCACCGCCGCCTCGGCCGCGGTTCGCCTGGCCAGCTCGCGGTGCGCGGGACTGTCGACCACGTCCTTGGTGATCTTTCCGTACGGGCCGCCGTCCGGGTCGAACTCGCCGAGCCTGAACCGGAGAACGAGAATGCGGCGGACGGCGGTGTCGAGGTCGGCCTGGGTGAGCAGCCCCTGCGCCAGCGCCTCGTTCACCGCGGCCACCGTCGGGGCGCCGTCGGTGTTGTCCACCGTGAAGCTCTCGACGCCCGCCTTGAGCATGGCTGCGGCGCCTTCGGCCCTGGTGGCGAAGTAGCCCTGGGAGCCGGTGAGGTTGTTGGGCCCCCCTGCGTCGGAGACGTTGAACAGCGGCCGGTCCGACCAGGCCCTGACGGTGGAGTTCAGGTCGGTCACCGTGGCGGGCCGCCCGTTGACCAGGTTGTACGCGGTCATCACGCCGGTGGCCGCGCCCGCCTCCAACGCCGTTTTGAACGCCGGGTACTCGTACTCGTTCAGGACGCGAGGGCGCAGGCTGGAGGAGGTCGTGTCGCGACGGACCTCGTTGTTGTTGCCGAGGAAGTGCTTGAGTACCGGGGCCGCCCGTAAGTGGTCGGGGTCGTCGCCCTGGATACCCGAGCCGTACGCGGTGGAGATCGCGCCGGTGAGCAGCGGGTCCTCGGAGTAGCCCTCCTCGTTGCGGCCCCAGCGTGGGTCACGGAGCGGGTTGACCACCGGCGTCCACAACTGCAGGCCCCACAGACGGGAATTCTCCGCGTGGTAGCCTCTCGCCTCCTCACCGACGGCAGTGCCGACCTTCTTGACCAGGTCGGGGTTCCACGTGCTGGCCAGGCCGACGGCCTGCGGGAACACGGTTCCCTCCGCCGTCACGACGTTCCCGGCGTTGTCGACGTCGGTGGACCAGGCGACGCCGTGCAGCGCCTCGGTGCCGGTCTTGAACAGCCCGATGCCGAGCCGCTCCACCGCGGGCTGGTACTGGTGGAGCCAGGAGACCTTCTCCGCCGTGGTGAGGCGGCCGAGCAGGTCGTCGACGCGCCGGTTCAGCGGGAGTGAGGGATCGCGGAAGGGATGTTCAGCGACCGTACGGGTGGGGGCTCGGCCCGATCGCTCGTGCGCCTCGTGGGCGAGGGTCGCCTCGTGGGGCAGGCCGGCGAGGGCCGCATGGGCGGGGACCGCGCACAACCCCAGGGTGAGGGCCGTCACGGCGACCGCCGCAACGGACGTGGTGGATAACGACATTTCGCCTCCAGGTCAGGGGGAGTCGAAGAAACACCGCTGTCGGGACGCCGTCCGCCCCCGAGCGGCGTACGACGTCGAACGGGAGACACGGTGTGGTCATATGACCGAGCGTGAGATGAGGTGCGGTCATTTGACGGCGCCCACGGTCACGCCGCGGGTGAGGGTCCGCTGGAAGATGAGGAAGAAGGCGACCGCGGGCAGGATGCCGAGCAGCGCCGAGGCGCTGGACATCGTGGCGTCCATCATCTTGTCCCCCTGCAACACCCCGAGCGCGACCGGGACGGTCTGGTTCTCGTTGGAGATGAGGAAGACGAGAGGCAGGAAGAACTCGTTCCAGGTCCAGATGAAGAAGAAGATGAGCAGCACGCTCAGCGTCGGCCTGCTGATCGGCACGACGACCTGCCACAGGGCCCGCCATTTGCCCGCGCCGTCCAGGGCCGCCGCCTCCAGGATCTCGCGCGGGAAGCGGCCGAGCACCGAGGCGAGCAGGTACGTCCCGAAGGCGCTCTGGATCACCGTGAAGATGATGATCACACCGAGCCTGGTGTCGTACAGTCCGACCTGCTTGGCCAGGTAGTACAGCGGGTAGACCAGCGCCTCCTGCGGCAGCGTGTTCGCCACCAGGAAGACGACCAGGATCCACACCCGCCCGCGCACCCTGCCGATGCCGAGCGCGTAGGCGTTGAGCACAGAAAGGACCGTGGCGAGCACCGCGACCGAGCCGCTGATCAGCAGGCTGTTCCACAGCTTGCCGCCGAAGTCGACCCGGTTCCAGAAGTCGACGATCCCGTCGAGATACAGCTCGCTCGGCAGGCCCAGCGGCCCGCCCGAGGAGTAGTCGGCCGGGGACTTCACCGCGTTGAGCGTGACGATGGCGAACGGCACCAGCATCGCGACGGCCAGCACGACCAGCGAGACCAGGACCGAGTATTTCCGGATCATGATTCCCTGTCCTGAACCCGCAGGAAGAACACCGTCACCGCGATGATCACGAGGGTGAGCACGGTGGCGATCGCCGCCCCGTACCCGACGTTGGCCTTCTCGAAGAAGTTCTGGTAGCTGAAGTAGGACGGCACGAGCGTGGCACCGCCGGGACCGCCCCTGGTCAGCACGAAGATCGGCCCGAAGACCTTGAGCGCGGCGATCGTGCAGGTGAGCAGGACCACGTAGATCTCCGGCCGGATCTGCGGGATCGTGATGTGCCAGAACCGCCGCCACCACGAGGCGCCGTCCATCTCGGCGGCCTCGTACAGCGCGGGATCGACCCGCTGCAGCCCCGCCATGAAGATGACGACCGGGTAGCCGATCTGGAACCACACCATGATCGCCATCACGCTCGGCAGCGCCCAGGCCGGGTCGCCGAGCCAGTTCCTCGGCTCCATCCCCAGCAGCCCGAGCAGGTCGTTGAGCGCCCCGAAGCGCGGATGCATGATCCAGCCCCAGACGATCCCGGCCACCGCGACCGGCAGCACCTGCGGCAGGTAGTACGCGGCCCGCAGCACACTGGCCGCGCGGGGACCGACCTTCTTGCCCACGTAGTCGAAGAGCGTGGCGGCCAGGACGAGGCCGATGAGCGTCGGGACGATCGCCATCGCCACGATGAGCGCGACGTTGTTGCGGAAGGAGGACCAGAACCGCTCGTCGGCGAGGAGGCGGGTGTAGTTCTCCAGCCCGATCCACCTCGGGTCGCCGATCCCCTGCCAGCGGGTGAAGCCGATGCCGACGTTCATCAGGAACGGCACGACGATGACCGCGGTGAAGAGCACGGCGCTCGGCAGCAGGAACACCCAGTACCCGCGGTCGCGAGACCTCGGCATCGGAGGTCTCCTTTCTCTGTTCTGCGTGCACGGCTTTCTCTGTTCCGTGCGCGCGCTCTGCTCCGTGCGCGTGTCCCGCGCACGTGTTCTGTGTTCTGCGCGCACGCTCCGCTCCGTGCGCTGCTCCGTGCGCGGGCCGTGTGTTCGGTACGCGCGGGCCGCGCCGTGACACCGTGATCGTCACGGCGCGGGCCGTGGGAGACGTCAGTTGCCGATGTCGGCGAGGTTCTCCTCGTACGGAGCGGCGATCTCGTCCAGGACCGCGTCGGGGGTCTTGGTGCCGTTGATGAGGTTCTGCACGCCCGAGACGAGCACGTCGTAGTAGCCCGGCGCCGGCCAGTCGGGATAGAAGGCCAGCCCGTCGGAGGTCGAGAGCCTGTTGAAGTTCTCGATCAGCTCCTTGCTCTTCTCATCGGTGATCGCGTCCGTGTCGGCGGCGACCGGGATGCCGCCGGAGTTGCCGAGCAGGTTCTGGATGTCCTTCTTCATCGTGATGTCGATGAAGTCGTAGGCGAGATCCTTGTTCTTGGCGTTCTCGGGGACGACCCAGATGTTGCCGCTGGATCCGGCGCTCATCGTGTTACCCGGCCACAGGAACGAGCCCCACTCGAAGTCCTTGACGTCGCTGACGAAGCGGCCGTACCACCAACTGCCGGAGACCAGGATCGGATACTTGCCGCCGATGAAGGAGGTGCCCATGTCCTCGGCCTTGATCGCGGCGGAGTCCTTGTCGACGTAGCCCTTCTTGACCCAGTCGGCGAAGGTGTCGGCCGCGTACGTGAACTCGGGCCCCTTGAAGTCGACCTTGCCCTTGTAGAGCTGGAAGGCGTCCACCCACGGTCGCTGCGCCTTGCTCAGCGCGAGCTGGTAGAAGATCTGCTGCGCGGGATACTCGGCGCCGCCGACCGCGATGGGGGTGGTCCCCGCCTTGACGAACGTGTCGAGCGCGGCGGTGAACTCCTCGAAGGTGGTGGGCACCTCGACGCCCGCCTTCTTGAAGGCGTCCTTGTTGTAGTAGACCATCACGTACTCGGCGTAGTTGGGGACGCCGTACCACTTGCCCCCGCCCATCACACCGCGCTCGTCGTATCTCGCGGTCGTCTGGATCGAAGGGCTGAGCAGCTTGTCCCAGCCGCGCTTGGTCACCTCGGGGGTGAGGTCGGTGAGCAGACCCTGCTTCGACAGCAGACCGGCCGTGGCGTTGCCCTTGTTGTACTCCATCACGTCGGGGGCCTCGTCCGAGTTCAGGATCATCCCCGCCGACTGGCGGATCTGCTCGAACGCCTTCTCCTCGAACTTGACCGTCACGCCGGGGTGCGAGGCCTCGAACTGCTTGACGGCCTCGGCCCACGCCTTGCCCATCGCGCTGTCGGCGCCCTCGTAGTGCCAGAGCTTCAGGACACGGGGGCCCTCCGCGGCGGGGGTGTCCGCCGCGGGTTCGGTGCCGCCGCAGGCGGCGAGCGCCATGAGCGCCGCCACCGCGGCGACACCGACTTTCAGATTGAACATGGTCTTTCTCCTAGATGGTGGTGATGACGAGTGGTATGTCGGCCCCCACCAACTCGACGCCCGCGATCCGCGCGCTCCCCGAGACGGTCACCCGCAGGCCCTCCCCGTCGGGGACCACGGTGATCACGGTGTCCCCGTCGAGGTCGGAGACGACGGTACGGATCTCGCCGCTGTCGGCTCCGACTCCGTACGCGATCAGGGTGATCTCCCCGAACGGCCCGTCCCCGACGGTCCCGCCCGCCTCGGTCCCGCCCTGCTCGGTGAGAACGGGGACGACGGCCCCGCGCCGGACGTACAGCGGAACGCGGTCCAGCGGCGTGGCGGCCGTGACGTACCGGCCGCCGGACAGGATCTCGCCCGTCCAGTGGTCCACCCACTCCCCCTCGGGCAGGTAGACCTTCCTCACCTGCTCGGGCGAGGTCATCGGCGCCACCAGCAGGTCGCGGCCGAGGAGATACTGCAGGTCCGCCTGCCAGGCCACCGGGTCGTCCGGGTAGTCCACGCACAGCGCCCGCATCATCGGGGCCCCGGTCCTGGCCGCCTCGACGGCCGCCGTGTAGATGTACGGCATGAGCCGGTAGCGCAGCCTCAGCGCCTCGACCGCCTCCGCCTCGACCTCGGGAAACTCCCACGGCTCCCTGCTGGTGGTGCCGTGCAGGCGCAGCAGCGGGGAGAGCGCGCCGAACTGGGTCCACCTGACGTACAGGTCGTCGGTGGGGCGGCCGGTGAACCCGCCCGCGTCGTGGCTCCAGAACGGGACGCCGGACAGGCCGTGCGCCAGCCCGCCGCGCAGCGTGCTGCCCATCGCGGCGTAGCTGGTGTAGGTGTCGCCGCTCCACTGCGCCGAATGCCGCTGCCCGCCGAGGAACGACGAGCGCGCCCAGACCATGCCGTGCCCCGCGACCTCCTTGGTCACCTCGGAGACGGCGTCGTTGAACAGCAGCGTGTAGACGTTGTGCAGGTCGGTGCCGGACATGCCGTTGGCCGCGACCGCGTCGTGCGGCACACCCTCGGCGAAGTCGGTCTTGAAGACCTGGACGCCCTGTTCGAGCAGCGGGCGCAGCAGTCCCTTGAACCACTCGGTGGCGGCCGGGTTGGTGAAGTCGACGATGCCGCAGGCCGGGTAGGAGCCGTGCCAGCAGTCGGCGACGTAGACCTCGCCACCAGGCTTTTTCAGGAAATATCCGCTCTCGGCCGCTTCAGCGAAGATCGGGCTGAGGTGGGAGATGTACGGGTTCATCCACAGGCAGACCTTGAACCCCATCTCCTTCAGCTCGGCCAGCATGCCGGTGGGGTCGGGGAAGCCCTCGGCGTCCCAGCGCAGGTCGGACCAGTGACCGTCGGTCTGCCAGTACGTGTCCAGGTGCAGCACGTCACACGGGATGCCGCGCTCGCGGATCCTCCGCGCCCGCGCCATCACCCGCTCCTGGGTGTCCACGAAGAACCCCGAGGAGATCCAGGTGCCGAACGCCCACTTCGGCGGGAGCAGCGGCCGGCAGGTCAGCAGGTCGAACCGCTCCAGCACCTCCGACGGGGTCGGCCCGGCGATCACGTAGTAGTCGATCAGGTCGTCCGGGACCACGATCTGCACGCAACTGTGCGTGGACTGGCACACGTCGAACTCCACCGGAGTCCCGCTGTCCACCAGCACGCCGTAACCCCTGCTGGACAGGTAGAACGGGATGTTCTTGTACGCCCGCTGCGACTCGGCGCCGAACGCGTCGAAGTTCCACATCACCGGCCGCTGGCCGCGCTTGTCGAGCCGGGTGAACGACTCGCCGAACCCGCTGAACGCCTCGTCGGCGGGGGCCACGAAGCTCTCGTGATAGCCGACCACCGCGCCACCCGAGCTGGAACGGCCGAACGGCAGCGTGCGCAACCGGCCGCTGATGTCGGTGTGCCCCCGGTCCTGCTCGAGCAGCGGCGCTCCGCTCGCGTCGGTGAACCTCAGGTGCCAGGGAGCCAGGGTGATCTCCGCGCGCAACGAGCCCGCGTCCAGCAGGATCGTCCCCTCGCGGCTCTCCACCCGAGCCCCGGCGAACTCGCCCGGCGTGACCATCGAGATCGCCGCGGCCGACCGGGTCCGCGCGTCCGCGTCCTGCCCGAGCCGGACCCGGATCACCCCCTCGCCCGCCACGCTCAACTGGACCAAAAGCGTCTCCTCGGCCGATGTCACGGCCTTCAGGATCACCCCTGCCGCATCGGAGGCGACCGGCTCAGCCGAGATCAACGCCGACAGGCCCCCCTCACCGTGCGAGCGTACGGGCAGCTCAGGCGGGTCGGCGACGAAGTACTCGTGCGCGACCAACGGGGGACGGTAAGGCATGGGAACTCCAGCGCTCGGGCCTGCATCTGCCGAGTTAGTTTTACGTCCAAACCAACAAACGTCAATGCCCTCGACCTGCCGAACTCCGCTGACCCACCCCCTCGAACAGGTCGTTCGCGGACGAAGGAAGCCGGAGCCGCCCTCTTGAGCCCGGCCCGCCGCACGTGGATAATTAGTTTAGTTTCCATCCAAACAAAGGGGAGCCGTGGACTGGTCGGAACGGCTCGGCGGGCTGTGTTACGGCGGGGACTACAACCCCGAGCAGTGGCCGGAGGACGTCTGGAAGGAGGACGTCGAGCTGATGCGGCGGGCCGGGGTGAACCTGGTCAGCGTCGGCGTGTTCTCCTGGGCACGCCTGGAGCCCACACCCGGCGTCCACGACCTCGGCTGGCTCGACCGCGTCCTCGACCTGCTGCACGACGGCGGGATCCGGGTCAACCTCGCCACCCCGACCGCCTCGCCACCCCCCTGGTTCGGCCTCGCCCACCCCGACGCCCTCACCGTCACCCACGACGGCACCCGCCTCACCCACGGCAGCCGCGACACCTACTGCGTGCACTCCCCCGCCTACCGCGCCGCCTGCGCCGGAATCGCCCGCACACTCGCCGAGCGCTACCGCGACCACCCGGCGCTCGCCATGTGGCACGTGCACAACGAGTACGGCACCACCTGCCACTGCGACCACGCCGCCGACGCCTTCAGGACCTGGCTGCGGGCCCGGCACGACACCCTGGAGGCGCTGAACGACGCCTGGACCACCTCGTTCTGGAGCCAGCACTACTCCGCCTGGGAGCAGATCACCACCCCCCGCGCCACCCAGTACCTGCCCAACCCCTCCCAGGCCCTGGACTTCCGGCGGTTCGTCTCCGACGCGATGCTCGACCACTTCCGCGAGCAGAAGGCGGTGCTGCGCGAACTCACCCCGGACATCCCGATCACCACGAACTTCGTCCTCGGCGACTGGGTGCCGGTGAACCACCGCCACTGGGCGGCCGAGGTCGACCTGGTGGCGATCGACCACTACCCGTCCACCGACCCGCCCGCCGAAACCGCCTTCGCCGCCGACCTGGCCCGCGGCTGGGCCTCGACTCCCGGGTACGACCCGACGCGAGACTCGGCCGGGCCGACGGACGCCCCGGCCACCGACCCCGCACACGGCTCAACCGGTCCGACGGATGGCTCGTCCGGCGCCCCGGCGCACGACTCACCCGGTCCGACGCATGGCCCGGCCGCCGACCCGGCGCACGACTTGTCCGGCGCCGCGCACGACCCGACCACCGGGAAGCCCTGGCTGCTGATGGAGCAGGCGGTGGTCACCTACACCGGCCCCCGGATGCGCGCCAAGCGCCCCGGTGAGATCACCAGGCTGAGCCTGTCGCACATCGCGCGCGGCTCACGGGGAGCCATGTTCTTCCAGTGGCGGGCCTCCCGGGGCGGCGCCGAACTCTGGCACGGCGGCATGGTCCCGCACGCCGGACCCGACTCGCGGATCTTCCGCGAGATCTGCGACCTGGGCGCCCTGCTGCCCACACTGGAGGACGCCTGCGCGGCTCCCGTCGAGGCCGGGGCCGCGATCCTCTGGGACGCCGAGGCGAACTGGGCGCTCCAGGCCCCCGGGCTACCCTCCACCGAACTGAACTACACCGAGGCCGTACGCCAGGCCCACCGGGTCCTCTACCGGCACGGCGTCACCGCCGACCTCGTCCACCCCTCCGCCGACCTGTCGGCCTACCCGCTCGTCCTCGTCCCCAGTCTCTACCTGATCTCCGACGCCGACGCCGACAACCTGCGCCGCTACGTCTCCGGCGGCGGCACCCTCGTGGTCTCCTACCTCAGCGGCATCGCCGACGAACACGCCCGCGTCCGCCTCGGCGGCTACCCCGGCGCTCTCCGCGACCTGCTCGGCATCCGCGTCGAGGAGTTCCACCCCCTGCCCCCCGACATCGCCCTCACCCTGTCCGCCCCTGACGTCCTCGCCCCCCGGAGCACCTCCCCCCGGGCCGAAATACCCGCACGTCCCCCGACCGACGAGGCGACGTTTTCCGATGAAACGAGGTTCCCCGGTGACCGGCCGGAGACCGGCACCTTCTGGAGCGAACACGTCCACCTGGAGGGCGCCGAGGCGCTGGCCGTCTACACCGGCCCGCACACCCTCGACACCCCCCTCTCCGGCCAACCCGCCATCACCCGCCACCCGTACGGTTCAGGAAAGGCCCTCTACATCTCCACCCGCCTGACCGACGACGCCTACGCCCGCCTGCTCGGCCTCTCCCCCGCCCCCGTGGAACTCGTACGACGCGGCGACTGGCTCTTCGCCATCAACCACGGAGACGAGGAACACGAACTGGGCGACCTGCTCCTGCCCCCGGGCGGTTTCGCCGTACGACCACACGTTGAGCGAGAGTGACAACGGCGGCCACCTCGATGCCGAACCGCCCGACGATCAGCGTCCCGTCAGGCCGCCGACCGCTGTCACAAACCGTCCCTGTCCTCAAGCTTGGTCGTCACCTTGTTCGCGGGCGGCGCCTTGATGGAGACTCTGCTGCCCCAGCCGGTGAAGCGGGTCTCGACGCTGATCGTCTTGCCCTCCCACCCGGTGCTGTCGAAGATGCCGACGACGGGGAAGGACGTGGTCAGGCGCTGTGGCAGGTGGTTTCTGTCCACGGTGAGCTTGAACGTCACCACGGTCTTGTCGCTCGACCGGAGCGGCAGGGTGGCACGGAACCAGGGCGAGACCTTGGCGAGCTTGCCGAAGGTGGTGGTGCCGCTGTAGGTGGTACGTGACTTCTTGGCCCCCTTGAGCAGGCTGGTGAGGGTCGTCGGCTCGGCGACGTTCACCAGCTGGCTGAACCAGCCGCCCGCACCGCCCGTCATGCCGCCCGGGTCCTTGTACCAACTCTTGCCTCGCGGCATTTGGTCGCGATAGGTGCCACCTTGGGAGTAACTCGTGGTGCCGATCCGGATCGTCCGTTCGGGGACGTGCGGATTGAGGCGATCGTCGGCCGGGTGGGCACTCTGCGAGCTGATGTCGGAGGCGACGATCCCGCCTCGGCCGAACTGGAAGGAACCGGTGCGCCGCAGGTAAGGCTGGCCCTGGCCATCTTCGATCATGGTGCTCCGGTCGCTGAACCTCACCCCCTTGCCCGGAACGAACTGGCTCTTCACCGCCTTGACCGGATCGGCGGGGGCGGCCTGAGCCTGGGCGTGGGCCGGTGCCCCGGTCACGAGCGCGACGGCCGTGACCGCGGAGATGCTCGCGATCATTCGCTTCATAGGGGTTCCTCGATAGTCCGGGACAGGAAGGGCAATCTTCCCCGACCTTGATCACGGATGTGTCTCACCCCCCTGCGGTCCGCAACCGGCCGTACTCACGGGCTGCGTTGTCATCGAAGGGCAGTGGACGACGCGGCGACCGGCTCTTCGTCGTCAACCACGGCGACGAGGAACACGAACTGGGCGACCCGCGCCTGCCCCCGGGCGGTTTCACCGTACGACTGACCACATGATGACTCGAACCGCCCCACACAGCCGGGGCGACTTCAACGGCCCCGGCTTCCCTGGTGGGTGAAGCGCCATCTCTCCTTCTTCACAGGACGCGGGTCACGCGGCTGGCATGACGGAACGCGCCCGGCTGCAGCCCGTTGTCCAGGGCACTCGCAACGCTCAGCATCTGCAGCGGCAAGATCTCGGCGATCGGCCGGGCCGCACCGGTGAGGGCGGGGGCCGCGAGGTTCACCCCGGGCCCCTCTCCCGGCCCGACCCAGAGCACCTGCCCGTCGCGGTCGAGAATGTCCTGCGCCATGCGCCGGTTGAGTGACGCCGTCGCCCGGGCCCCCGCCAGCATGACGGCCGTGAAGCGGTCGTCCACCAGGTCGAGCGGGCCGTGACGGAACTCGCTGGTGGCCAGCGCCTCCGCGTGCACCTTGCCCGCCTCCTTCACGAGCAGCGCCCCGGTGCGCGCCGACGCCAGCGACGGGCCGCGGCCCAGCACCACGAATGTGCGACTGGCCAGCTCCAGCGGGCGGGCGATGTCAAGGTGATCGTCGAGGGCTTCGACGTACCGCCGCACCTCGGACACAGCGGGCGCGAAGTCCGCTGAATGATCTTCGCCGAGCGCGGCGTCCACCAGGCGCGCGCCGGCCACGATGGTGTTGATGTACGTCCCCGTGCCGGCGGTGTCCTCGCGCGCGGCCCCTACGTGGAGGGGATAGACGACGTCCGCGGCGCGGGCGAGCGGCGAGCTCAGGTTGTTCACCACCGCCAGGATCGTGGGGCGCTTCGGGCCGAGCGTGTCGAGCAGGGCGAGCACCTCCGCCGACTCGCCCGACTGTGAGACGACCACAAGCAGCTTGTCGGGGGTCAGCAGGCCGGGCGCGTAGTTGATCAGCTCGGCGGTCTCGACGACCCAGGCGGGCACGCCGGCCGATACGAGCCGCAGCCACGCCGGGTAGGACGCGAACGGCCCCGAGCCCATGCCGGTGAACACGATGCCGTTGTAGCGCGACAGCCGGTCGCGCACCAGGTGGCCGACGTCGTCGGGGGGCGGAGCGTCGAGGATGGCGCGGAGGGTGTGGACCTGTTGGGCGATGCCACGCACATAGGGAGGCGTCATGTCGGAGGAGGAGGAGTTCACGCGGTCAACTTATCACCCTCCTGTTACATCCAAAGTTTTTTCTGTTCGCTTCTTGCCATAAATGTTTGAGTGAACATAACCTCTCCGCCATGACATCCTCACTGGCAGAGCCGTTGCTTGAGGCGCGCAACGTCGTGAAGACGTTCGGTCACGTGCAGGCGCTGCGCGGCGCCGACTTCGCGGTCGGTGCGGGCGAAGTGGTCGCACTGATGGGCGACAACGGCGCGGGCAAGAGCACCCTCATCAAGATCCTTTCCGGTGTCCAGCCCCCGACCAGCGGCGAAGTCCTGATGGACGGCGAGCCCGTCGAGCTGCGAAGTCCCGACGCCGCTCGCGCCCTGGGGATCGAGACCGTCTACCAGGACCTCGCGCTCGCCGACTCCCTCGACGCGGCCAGCAACCTGTTCCTCGGAAGGGAACACATGCGCTCCGGACTACTCGGGCGCCTCGGCTTTCTCGACAAGAAGGCCATGCGCAACGAGGCCGCACGGGTCTTCAGCGAGTTGTCGGTGACGGTCACACCGAGCGGGCAGACGGTCCGTGGCATGTCCGGCGGCCAGCGTCAGGGGGTCGCCGTCTGCCGCGCCGTCATGTGGGCCAACCGCGTCGTTTTCATGGACGAGCCCACGGCCGCGCTGGGCGTGGCCCAGACCAGGAACGTCCTCGACCTCATCAAACGGGTGCGTGACCGGGGCATCGCGGTCGTCCTCATCAGCCACAGCGTCCCCGACGTGCTGGAAGTCGCCGACCGGATCGAGGTGCTGCGGCTCGGGCGGCGCGTCGCCCGGCTTGACGCCCGCGTCACAAACACCCAGGAAGTGGTCGCCGCCATCACCGGCGCGCGCCAGGAGGAGATGAGATGAGTCCCCCAAGTGCCGTCACGGCGGCCCCGGCTACCGGGACGGAGTCCCCGCGCGCTCGGCTGACCGGCCTCCTGCTACGTCCGAGCACGGTCACGTTCATCATTCTGTTCGTGATCGTCGCCGTGTTCGCGACCATCGCGCCCGTCTCGTTCACCAGTGCGAGCAACACGCGGGCCATCCTCACCGACGCCTCGATCCTGCTCATCCTCTCCATCGCGATCAACTTTCCGATGATCACGGCAGGCATCGACCTCTCGACCGGCTCGGTGCTGGTGTTCTCCGGAGTGATGTCGGTCAAGGCAATGCAGGCGTTCGGCGGCGACGGCCCCGGGGTGGCCGTCCTTGGTGGCGTCGTCGCGGTCGCCAGCGGCCTGGCCTGGGGTGTGCTGCACGGCGTGCTCGTCGCGTACGGGCGGATCCCGGCCTTCATCGCGACACTGGGCACTCTCGGTGCGGCGCTCGGGCTCTCCTACATCATCACGGGCGGGTTCGACCTGCAGGACGTGCCGTCCTCGGTCACCGCCATCGGGTCGCAGCGCCTGCTCGGAGTGCCGTGGCTCGTGGTGGCGGCCGCGGCCGTCGCCATCGTCTTCGGAGTGTTGCTGCAGGCCACCCGCTTCGGCCGCCACACCTACGCCATCGGCGCCAATGAGGAGGCCGCCCGACGCGCCTCCATCAACGTCAACATCCACCTCGTGAAGGTGTACGTCATCGCGGGCGGGCTCACCGGCCTGGCCGGGTTCCTGTCGCTCGCCCGGTTCGCCACCACCACCCTCGCCGGGCACGCCACCGACAACCTCCAGGCCGTCACCGCCGTCGTCCTCGGCGGCACCAGCCTGTTCGGCGGAACGGGCGCCATCGTCGGCACCGTCGCCGGCGTCTTCATCCCCACGGTGCTGCAGAACGGGTTCGTCGTCACGGGCGTGACGCCCTACTGGCAGCAGGTCGCCGTGGGCATCGTCCTCATCGCCGCCGTCTACCTCGACAAGATCCGCCGCAGCCGCTCCGTCTGAACGGCCATACCTCGAAGGAAACCCATGAAGCCGTCCCTGCGTGCCATCGGACACGCCGCCCTCGTCACGTCGGTGATCGCGGGCCTCACCGCCTGCGGCGCCGCGGAACGCTCCAACGACACGGCCACGGCCACCGCCTCCGCCAGCATGTCCCTCATCGTGGGCAACCTCGGCGACGCCTACTACCAGTCGCTCATGTGCGGGGCCAAAAAGGAGGCCGCGGCCAAGGGCGTCACGCTCGATCTGCTGGGGCCGAAGGCGTTCGACACCTCGCAGCAGGTGCCTATCGTCAACGGCGCCACCGCGAAGAAGCCCGACGCCATCATCATCGCGCCGACCGACTCCAAGGCTCTCTTTCCACCGCTCCAGCAGGCGCACCAGGACGGCTCCAAGATCGTCACAGTGGACACGACGCTCGACGACACCTCGTTCCTGTCCTCTCAGATATCCGCCAACTGGACGCAGATGGGGACGCTCGGTGCTCAGGAGCTCGCCAAGGCCGTCGGTGACAAGGGAACCGTCCTGGCGATCTTCTCGCCGCCCGGCGTCACCACCAACGATCTGGGACGCAAGGCGTTCCTCAAGGAGATGGCGGAACACCCCGACATCGAGCCGGTCATCCAGTACAGCCAGGGCGACGCGGGCAAGTCCGCCTCGATCGTGGCCGCGGCGCTGGCCCGGCACCCCGGGCTGGCAGGTGTGATGACCTTCAACGGCGGCGACGCCGAAGGCGCGGTCACCGGCCTCCGTGAGGCGGGGAAGGCCGGAAAGATCCCCCTGGTGGCCGGAGGCGCCCGCGAGTATCAGGTGGGGTTGCTCAAGGACGGCATCGCCAAGGCACTCCTCGTGCCCGCGCCGTCGAAGATCGGCGCCGCCGCGGTGGACCAGGCGCTGGCGGCGGCGAAGGGCTCGGCCACGCAGCCGACCGTCGACACGGACATCGTCGTCGCCACCCGCGACAACATGGACGATCCCGCCATCGCCCAGTCGTTCTACGTGCCCTGCTGACCCGGCCGATGACGGCGCGGGCGCACCTTCGACGCGCCCGCGCCGTCATCGGACAGCCACCGTGCGCTGCCCCCGCATCCCGCCGACCGGCACTACGCTGAACACGATCACTCACCGGAGGAACGTGATGAAGAAGTCCGACCGGCACCGCCTGATCCTGGACGTGATCCAGCGGACCGGCCGTCTCCGCATCTCCGACATCGCCCGAGAGAGCGGCATGACCGAGATGACCATCCGCCGCGACCTGGAGGCACTGGAGCAGACCGGTGCGCTCAGCCGTGTTCACGGCGGAGCCGTCTCCATCGTCTCGCAGAGCCACTCGCCGCGCTATCAGGCGCGCATCCTCAGTAACGCCGAGAACAAGCAACACATCGGCAAGGCCGCCGCCGAGCAGATCCGCGAGGGCGAGACGATCATCCTCGATGCCGGGTCCACCACCGCGAACGTCGCCCGCGCCCTCCTCGGAAGGCGCAACATCCGCGTCCTCACCGTGGACCTGCGCATCGCCTCCGAACTCGCCGACGACCCCGGCCTCACCGTCCTGCTCGCGGGCGGCGTGGTGAGACCGGTGGAGCACACGCTGTACGGCACCGAGACGCAGCGCGCGTTCGCCGAGTACAACTTCGACACCTACATCATGAGTGCGAGCGGCCTGGACGCGGCCAGCGGCGTCACCGAGTACAACCCCGACGACGCGTTCGTCAAGCGTTCCGCCCTGGCCAGCGCCCGCCGCACCATCCTGGTCGCCGACGGCGGCAAGTTCGGCGTCACGACGTACGCGAAGGTGTGCGGTCTGGACGACGTCGACATCGTCGTCACCGATGAGCAGGGCGCCGCGACCGAGACGGCCCGCGCGGCCGAGAGCGCCGGCACCCGGATCGTGAGCACCTGACATGAGCCGGCCCACAGCCGTCGCCGGCGTCGACGTCGGCGGCACGAAGATCGCCGTCGGCGTTCTGCACGCCGACGGCACCAGCACCCGGATAGGGGTCGAGCCGACCGTCCGCGGCACGGGCGAGGTCAACGCCGCCACCGTGCGCACGCTGCTCCGCCGGGCCTGCGACACCTTCGCCATCGCGGCCGTCGGCCTTTCCGTCACCACTACGGTCGACGGCGACGGCCGCTTTCGCGACCTCACCTCCTGGATCGGCTGGCGCGGCTGGACGCCCGCCGACGTCCTGGGCGACATGCCCCGCGAGCTCCGGGACGGCGGCTCCGTCATCGCCGCGAACGACGCCGCCTGCGGCGCCCTGGCCGAATGGTCGCTCGGTGCCGGGCGCGGCGCGAACGACACCCTCTTCGTCAGTCTCGGCACCGGCCTGTCGCACTCGCTCGTGCACGACGGTCGAGTACTGACCGGCGCACACGGCGGGGCGCTCTTCAGCGGGTACGCGCCTCCGGCACGCTGCCCCTGGTCGACGTGCGAGGCAGGCACCGTGGAAGACATCTGCTCCGGTCCCGCACTGGCGGAGGCGTACCGGGGGCCGGGCGCGAGAGACGCCAGACCCGTCCTGGACGACGCCCGTGACGGAGTTCCCGCCGCCGGAGACGTCGTGGACCACGCGGCCTGGCACCTCGGCGCGTACCTCGCCGGACTGGTCCAGTCGTACGACCCCGAGGTGGTCGTCATCGGCGGAGGGCTTGGCACCGGCGCGCCCGGCTACGTTGAGCCGGCCGTGCGTATCGCCCGTGACCTCATCCGGCTGCCCTTCGCGTCCCGCGTTCCCTTCACGCCCGCGGCACTCGGCGCCGACTCCGGCTGGCTGGGCGCCGCCCTCACCGCTGCTCACGGGTGAGACCCCGCGTAGCGGTGGGTGGCCGAGGTCCGACGGGCCGAAGCTCGCGCTCCGCCACGTACGAAACCCGCCGGGGTCATTGCTGGCGGCTGTAGGCGCGGATGGCGAGGGGGCAGAACACCACGAAGAGGACCGCGCACCAGACGAGCGTGGTGGTGACGGTGCCACCGACCGGGGTGCCGTTGAGGAGGGCGCGGCAGGCGTCCATGGCGTGGGTGACGGGGTTGATCTCGGCCCAGGCTCGCAGCCATCCGGGCAGGGTCTCGACGGAAGCGGCGAGGCTGGTGCCGAGCTGCAACGGCAGGAAACTGATGAAGCTGATCGCGAGGACGGTGTCGGCGCTCTTGACGAGGACACCGAAGAACACGGTGACCCAGCTCAGGCAGAAGCCGAAGGTGATGGCGAGGCCGGCGGCGGCGAGGACCGCGGGGAGACCACCGTGGGCGCGGAAGCCGAGGAGCGTGCCGATGGCGAAGAGGATGGCGACGGCGAGCAGATAGCGGACGATGTCGGCCAGTACGGAGCCGAGCAGGGGCGCGAGGCGGCTGATGGGCAGGCTGCGGAACCGGTCGGTGACACCGTTCTTGAGGTCGAGGTTGATGTTGGTGCCGGTCGAGACCAACCCGGCGAGGCCGGCGCCCATGACGAGGATGCCGGGGAAGAGGTACCGCAGGTAGTCGGCGGTGGAGCCGGCCACGGAGCCGCCGAAGAGATAGAGGAAGAGCACCATGAACAGGGCGGGTGTGACGACCCCGTTGATGATCGGGCCGGGGTTGCGGGTGGTCTTGGCGAGGCTGCGGCCGGCGAGCACGAAGCTGTGCCGTAGCCAGGCGAGGGGCCGGGTGCGCGGTGGTTCGATGCTGGACACGGTGGCGGTCATCGGGCGGCCCTCGTCGGTTCGTCGGCGGCGGTGGTAGGTATTCCGGTACGCGATCGTTCGGTGGCGGTCATCGGGCGACCTTCGTCGGTGTGGCCGGCGGTGGTGGTAGGTATTCCGGTACGCGATCGTTCGGTGGCGGTCATCGGGCGGCTTTCGTCGGTTCTTCGGCGGAGGCGGCGGGGGTGGCGGGTGTTCCGGTCAGGGCGAGGAAGACCTCGTCGAGGCTGGGCAGGCGCAGCGACAGTTCGGAGACGCCGATGCGGCGTTCGCGCAGCCGGGCGGCGATCTCGAAGAAGTCCCCGTCACCGGTGACGGGCACGACCAGCTCGTGGCGGCTGGAGCGCTCCGGGGCCCGGCCCGCGACGTCGGCCAGGATGCGGGCGGCCACGTCGGTGTCGGCGGGGTCGTTCGGCCGCACGGCGATGGTGTGCCCGCCGACTTCTCGTTTCAGCTCGGCGGGGGTGCCGGAGGCGATGACCTGTCCCTGGTCGATGACGGCGATGGCGTCGGCGAGGGCGTCGGCCTCTTCGAGGTACTGGGTGGTGAGCAGGACGGTGACGCCGTCCGCGCTCAGGCCCCGGATCATCTGCCACAGCTCGTCGCGTTTGCCGGGGTCCAGTCCCACCGAGGGCTCGTCGAGGAAGACCACCTCGGGGTGTCCGACCATGCTCGCGGCGAGATCGAGGCGGCGGCGCATGCCACCGGAGTAACCGGCCACCGGTCTTTTCGCCGCGTCCTCCAGGCCGAAACGGGCGAGCAGGTCGGTGGCGCGCAGGAGAGCCTGCGGTCGGGACAGGTCGAGGAGCCGGCCGATCATGACCAGGTTCGCCAGGCCGGTCAGCTCCTCGTCCACGCTGGTGTGCTGGCCCGACAGCGCGATCCGGCGGCGCACCTCCGCCGGTCGGCGTGCCACGTCGAACCCGGCCACGGACGCGCGCCCGCTGTCGGGGCGCAGCAGGGTCGCGAGGACGCGGATCACGGTGGTCTTTCCCGCGCCGTTGGGGCCCAGCAGGCCGAGCACCTGCCCGCGCGGGGCGGCCAGATCGACACCGTTCAGCGCGGTGACCTTGCCGAATGCCTTGGTCAGCCCTTCGGTCTCGAATCCATGATCGCTCACCGTCACCATCCCTCATCTCGATCGTCCCGTGATTCAGATGTTTATAACATCTGAATTTTGAGAGTATCCTAATGCCGATGGTTCGCAGAAAGGAAAGGTGATGGTTCGACTGACGCGGGTGCAGCAGCAGGAGCGCACCCGGAGGTTCGTGCTGACGGCGGCGAGGGAGGAGTTCACCGAGCACGGCTACGCGGCGGCCAAGGTCGACCGGATCGCCGATCGGGCCGACCTGACCCGCGGGGCGGTCTACTCGAACTTCCCGAGCAAACGTGCGCTGTATCTGGCGGTGCTGATCGACATGGTCGAGAACCCCACCGCGGACGAGCCACCGACGCAGCCACCGCCACCCCCATCGACGACGGCCGATGCGCTGGGCGCGTTCGCCAGGACCTGGCTCGAACGGCTGCCTCTGGTCGGCGACACGGCCTCCGGAGGGCGCCTGCACCTGCGCTCGCTCGGCGGCGTCCTCGACGACGAGCGGGGGCGTACGGTGCTGGCGCAGGTCGTCAGGGTGGAGGCGTTGCTGCTCGCCCTCGCCCTGGAGTCGTGCGAACCGGCCCGCGCGACGCCGGTGCGGCGGGTACGGCTCGCCGAGCTGGCGCTGACGCTGCTGGACGGTTCGGGTCACCTGGCCGAGAGCGCACCGGGATTCGGCGACCCCTTCGACCTGGCACGCGCGTGTGAGCATCTGGCCGGGATCGAGCTCACCGACACCTGGGAGCCGCCGTATCTTCCCTATGTCACTCCGGCGCGACCGTGCGAGGACGCGTGGGATCCGCCCACCGAACTCACGGATCGGATCAGCGGGGGTCGGGTCGACCTCGGTGCCGACGGTCTGATCACGGTGCTGGGGGCCGGCCGTCTCGCCGCCGTCGAGGAGGCCGTCCGTTCCGCCCGGCCCGGCGAGCAGGTGACGGTGGTCGCCGTCACGGACGACGCCGCCGAGACGGGCCGCCTCGTACGGCTCAGGATCACCGATCTCGTCGGCTGCCTGCGGCGGGTCTTCGCTCCCGACGCCTGGCGGCGTGTCCGGCTCGTCCTCGACGACGACGCCCTGGTGGCGTCGGCGATCGGCCTGACGGACCTCGACGACGAGACGGAGTCCGCCGTACGCGTCCGGAACGGCGCGATCGTCGCCCGAGCCCACGGACGAGGCGCCGCGTACGCGGCCTCGACCTCCGACCTCTCGACCTCCGGCGCCTCGAACGCCGACACCTCCACCGCCGACGCCTCGAACGACACCCGGCCGAAGGGGCCCACGTCATGACCCGATCCGAGTCTTTCGCGACCGACACCGGCCTGTCGGTGCTCCACGCCCTGCGCTGCAGCGGCGCCTCCGGCCTCACCCGCCTCGCCGGCACCACGGGGCTCGGTGAATCCGACGTCGAGTCCGAGCTGATCGATCTCGCGGTCGCTGGTCTCGTCACGTATGCGGGCGGCGACTTCGGCGGATGGAGTCTCACCGACGCCGGCCGTGCCGTGAACGCCGAACGCCTCAACGCCGAGTTGGAGTCGGCCGGAGCCCGTGCCGCCGTGAAGGCGGCGTTCGACGACTTTCTCGTACTCAACCCGGAACTGCTCGAACTGTGCACGGCGTGGCAGATCCGGTCCGTCGACGGTGTCATGGCCGCCAACGACCACCGCGACGCCTCCTACGACGCCCGCGTCCTCGCCCGGTTCGTCGACTTCGACCGGCGTGCCGCCGTCGTCGGCGCCCGGCTGTCCGCGGCGTTGCCCCGCTTCGGCCGCTACCGGGTTCGTCTCACCGAGGCACTCGAGCGTGCCGCCGCCGGCGAGTTGGAGTACGTGGCCGACGACTTCTCGTCGTACCACATCGTGTGGGCGGAGCTTCACGAGGACCTGCACGCCACACTCGGGATCCCCCGATGGGTATGAGATGGGTTCGCCCGCTCTCTCCGCGTGTCGAGGAGACGGCGGAGACGCTGGGCGGCAAGGCACACGGTCTCCTGGTCCTGAGGCGTCTCGGGTTGCCGGTGCCCCCCGGGTTCGTCGTCACCACCCACGCGTGTCGCGCGTTCCTGCGCGACGGGCGTCTTCCCGACGGACTCGACGACGAACTCGCGGCGGCCGTCGCCGACCTCGAAGCCTCCACCGGGCGCCGCTTCGGGGGATCACGGACGCCGTTGGCGGTCTCCGTTCGCTCCGGGGCCGAGGTGTCGATGCCCGGCATGATGAACACGATCCTCAACCTCGGCCTCACGACCGAGGCCACGGCCGCTCTGGCGGCCGAGACGGGCGACGCGCGGTTCGCGCTGAACTCACGGTTGCGGTTCCTGTCCGGCTTCGCCGCCGCGATCGTCAACGTGGACGACGGAGCCCTCGCACGAGGGGCAGGTGACGAGCAGGCACGGATCGAGGCGGTCGAGGATCTCATCCGGCGACGGTGGGGCCGGCCGATCCCGGACGACGCGGCGCGGCAACTGGAGTCGGCGGTCGAGGCCGTGTTCTCGTCGTGGGACACGCCGCGCGCCAGAACCTACCGCGAGCTGCACGACATCCCGCACGACCTCGGTACGGCCGTGATCGTGCAGACGATGGTCTTCGGGAACCGCGATGAGCACAGCGGCACCGGGGTCGCGTTCAGCCGCGACCCCAACACCGGGGAGAACGTCCCGTTCGGCGAGGTCCTGTTCGGGCACCAGGGTGAGGACGTCGTCTCCGGCAGCTCACTCACCCGGCCCCTGCGCGAACTCGCCGACCGGGAACCGGCGGTGTGGACCGGCCTCCTGGACGCGCTGCGCCGGGTCGAGGGGCACTACCGCGACGCGTGCTATGTCGAGTTCACCTTCCAGGCCGGGGAGCTGTGGATTCTGCAGGTCCGGCCGGGAAGGTTCGTCGGGGGTGCCGCCGTCCGCGTCGCGACCGACCTCGCCGACGAGCGGGTGATCGGGCGGCACGAAGCGCTGCTCAGAATCTCACCGCGGCATCTCCCGCACGTCCGCACACCCCGGATCGCGGGAACCGCCGACATCCTGGCCAGGGGAATCGGCGCCTGCCCCGGTGTCGCGGCCGGCAGGGTGGCGACCACCTCGGACGGAGCGGTACGCATGGCCGCGGACGGCCCGGTCATCCTGGTACGGCCGGAGACCTCCCCGCACGACATGCACGGTCTGGCGGCCGCCGCCGGGATCGTCACCGCCCGCGGCGGACCGGCCAGCCACGCCGCGGTCGTCGCGCGCTCGATGGGAAAGCCCGCTGTGGTGGGGATCGGCGACCTCGTCGTCGACGTCACCGGCGCCTCGGTGCGGGCCGGTGGACGCACCGTCGGTGAGGGCACCCTCGTCACCATCGACGGGACCGGCGGCGAGGTCGCCCTCGGCAGTCCCGGTGTCGTCACGACCGGGGCCGACGTCCACCTGCGCCGGCTCCTCGAATGGGCCGACGAGGTGTCGGGCGACCACTCGGAACGCGACGAGGCCCTGCGCCTCGGCGCCGCCCACGCCGTACTCCGTCACGACTAGGACTTCGGGTCTTCGGGTGGGCGAGAGTCCGACGAAGTCCCGTCACCGGGGCATGAGGTCAATCGCGGTTGGGAGGCGGTGGCTCTTCCGGGTGACCACCTGCCGTGCAGGCGTTAGGCCTCATCTTCCCGTATCCATACGAACCGGCCGTGGAAGTTCGGTCCCGTCCGGGCTTCTCACATGGATCAACAGTCATCCAGGTGAGAAGCACCGAGGAGCGCCCGGGACGATCCGGGGCGATCGGGTGGCTTTCCGCCACACTGCCGCTCAGGGCCGCGCGCTCGGCCCGAACCCCGTCCAGCGCAGGTCGGGCGGGAGGTGGCCCATGTCGTTGTACGACAGCACCGTCGGCGCCACGGCGTCGCGATACTCGATCGCCGTCAGCGCCGTGTTTCCGCAGTTCAGCCCCAGCCATCGCACCGGTGGCGCGTCGAGGGCGTGCCGCAGCAGCCAGGCCACCGGATAGGCGTGGGTGACCAGGACCTCGTGGGTCTCGGTCTCCGCCGGGCGCGCGAACCTGTCGGTCAACGCGTCCGCGAGGGCCGCGCCCGCGGCGGCCTCCTCCGCGTCGTACCCGTCGAAGAACCCCGCCCACGCGGGGGGCATCTCGTCCGGCACGTACGGCACATGGTCGATCAGCTCGGCCGCTTCGCGCACCGCGACGCCCGGCAGGTGCTCTCCGACGATCTGGGCGGAGCGCACCGCCCGGGGAAGGGGCGAATGCCACACGACGTCGACGGGCAGGGCGGCCAGGCGCTTCCCGACCAGCTCGGACTGCCGCTGCCCGACGTCGGTCAACGTGCCGAACGCGTCCGCCGCGCCGTGCCGCATCACGTACAGGTGCCGGGTCGCCATCGTCAGCTCCCAGGTCTCGGAGTGCGGGGACCGGATCCTCGTACGGCTCCGAGGCGCCGTACGGCGAGAGCCGACGCTCCTCCTCGCCGCCCGGTGCGGGCCTGCTCGGAGAGGTCCGAGCACACCGCACCCCGAATCAGCCGAACCATCGCCACTCCCTTTCCCGGAACAATGAAAATCAGGATACTAACAAAATCCAAATGTCTTCAACATCTGAATAGCGAGAAACGCGAGCCCTGCCGTCACGCGACGGAGGTAGCCCCGCCGGGAGGTTGTCCATGAACTTCGGCGCGAAAGGTGCAAGTGGGTGTCTAGCGTGATGCAATGGTCCGCTGCCACGATCGGGGCTGCTTTGAAGGAGGCTCCCGTGCGTCGTCCCATCCCCCTGGCTCTCATCGTCGCGATCTTCGCGCTCTCGGGGACAGTCATCTCTCCCGCCCAGGCCTCGGCCGGGCCGTGCAAGCCCGGTCAGGGCGTCAACCTGCGCGGCAAGGACTTCACCAGGGGCGCCCAGCTTCCCGTCACCCTGCGCTGCGCCGACCTGACCGGGGCGAAGCTGAACGGTGTGGAACTCATCCAGAAGGACCTCACCGGAGCGATCCTGCGCGGCGCCTCGCTCAGGCAGGCCAACCTCACCCAGGCCACGCTGAAGTACGCCGACCTGCGGGGCGCCAACCTCACCGAGGCCGACCTGGGGCAGATGCACGCCGACCACGCCGACCTGCGCAAGGCGATCCTGGTCGACGCCGAGGCCGGACAGGCGGAGTTCCCGCACGCGGACCTGACCGGGGCGAAGCTGACCAGGGCCGAGCTGACCCAGGTCAACTTCACCAACGCCAAGCTGGTCGACGCCGACCTGGAGGAGAGCACCCCCGGCCAGCTCAAGGCCCGCAAAGCCGATTTCACCAGGGCCAAGCTCCGCGAGGCCAAGATGAGCCAGGCGAACCTGCGCAACGCGACGTTCAAGGACGCCGACGTGCGCGAGGTCGAGTTCACCCAGGCCGAGCTGGACGGCGCCGACTTCACCGGCGCGCTGGTCGAGGCCGCGTCCTTCATCCAGGCCGACGACGTCGACCTCACCGGCGCCAAGGGCACCCCCACCGGTCTCACCGTCCCGCTGCCGACCTCGCTGCCCGACCTCGACATCTTCGGAGCCAGGGAAACGAACGCCCCGCAGGACGAACCCATCCAGAGCGGCGGCCCGTCCGTGGGGCTCGTCATGGTTGTGCTCAGCGCGGTGGGCCTGGCGCTGACCGTGGTGGCCTGGGGTGTCAGCGCGCAGCGGCGGAGCCGGCGCAACGCCCGGTTCGTGCTGATGCGGAACGGCGCGGAAGAGAACATCACCCGGCTGGGCGAGGAGATCGACCAGCTCGACTACGAGTTCCAGGTGAGCGGGCGAGGCGGCATGACCGCCGACCGCGACTGGCGTCTCGCCCTCGACGCCTACGAGGCGGCCAAGCAGGCCCTTCTCGTCGCCCGCCGCGAAGAGGAGCTGCACTTCGTGGCCCGCGCCGTCCAGGACGGCAGAGCCGCCCTCGCCCGCCTCCGCCCCCGCGTCCACTGACACCGCCCGGCGGGACAAACGGAGCGGGATCCGAAGTGCATGATCAGATGCCGCTGGGGGTCATGGGCTGCATGAGACGGCGGGCGGCCTCGGTGACGGAGCCGGACAGGGAGGGGTAGACCGCGAAGGTGTGGGCGATCTGGTCGACGGTCAGCCGCTGCTGCACGGCGACCGAGACCCCGAGGATCAGCTCGGAGGCGCGGGGGGCGACCACGACGCCACCGAGGATGATGCCGGTGTTGGGGCGGCAGAAGAGCTTCACGAAGCCGTCGTTGAAACCCTGCATCTTGGCGCGGGCGTTGGTGGCGAGCGGCAGCTTGACGATGTTGGCCTCGATCTCACCGTTCTCGATCGCCCGCTCGGCGATGCCCACGGCGGCGATCTCGGGGTCGGTGAAGATGGCGGAGGCCACGGTCGCGAGGCGGAGCGGGTGCACGGCCTCGCCGAGGGCGTGCCAGACGGCGATCCGGCCCTGCATGGCGGCGACCGAGGCGAGCATCAGGACACCGGTGCAGTCTCCGGCCGCGTAGACGCCGGGCGCGGAGGTGCGGGAGACCTTGTCGACCTGGATGAAGCCGCCCCGGTCAAGGGTGACCCCGGCCTCCTCGAGGCCGATCCCCGCGGTGTTGGGGACCATGCCGACCGTCATCAGGCAGTGGCTGCCCTCGGCGGTCCGGCCGTCCTCCAGGGTGACGACCACACCGTCCGGGGTGCGCTTGACGGACTCGGCGCGGGAGCGGCCCATGACGTTCATGCCACGGCGCCGGTATACCTCTTCGAGGACCTCGGCGGCGTCGGCGTCCTCGTTGGGCATCATGCGGTCGCGGGAGGAGACGAGCGTGACCTCCGAGCCCAGCGAGCGGTAGGCCCCGGCGAACTCCGCGCCGGTGACGCCGGAGCCGACCACGATGAGGTGTTCGGGCAGTTCCTCCAGGTCGTACAGCTGGCGCCAGGTGAGGATGCGCTCGCCGTCGGGCTCGGCGCCGGTGAGGATGCGCGGGGTCGCGCCGGTCGCCACGATGACGACGTCCGCGCGGATCGTCCGGTCTCCCGCCCTGACCACCTGCGGGTCGACCAGCCGCCCGGGGGCCTTGATCACCTCGACGCCCTCCGCCGCCAGCCGGGCGGCGATGTCCGCGGACTGGGCACGGGCGAGCTCCTTGACGCGCCGGTTCACCAGTGGCATGTCGGCGATGACGCCGCCGACGTCGCCGTCGGGGCCACCGGTGTAGTGGACTCCCAGCATGCTGGCGTCCAGGAGCGCCTGCTTGCGCACCGAGGTGGCGATCAGCGTCTTGGACGGCACGCAGTCGGTGAGGACGCAGGCCCCGCCGGGGCCGTCCTGTTCGACCACGGTGACCTGCGCTCCCAGCTGGGCGGCGACCAGCGCCGCCTCGTATCCGCCGGGACCGCCACCGATGATCACTATCCTCGTCACATGGCCCATTCTCCCGCATGACGGGACCGGGCATCGCTGGGCACCCCTCCCAAACCACGAAACCACCACAAAACCATCGAGATTCCACCAGTCATCGGCGTGGCCTCGAAGCCGGGTGAGCGTCTCGCGGATCTTGGATTAGTGTTTGTCTCCGTGCCTGTCTACGCCGCTTACGGCAGCAACATGGACCCGAAGCAGATGGCCCAGCGGGCCCCTCACTCCCCGATCAGGGGGACGGGCTGGCTCCTGGGCTGGCGTCTGACCTTCGGCGGGAACGATCTCGGCTGGGAGGGCGCGCTCGCCTCCATCGTCGAGGACCCTGACGACCAGGTCTTCGTCGTCCTCTACGACGTGCCCGAGTGGGACGAGAGCTCCCTCGACCAGTGGGAGGGCGCGGCGCGCGGCCTCTATCACAAGGTCAAGCTCCGGGTGCAGACCATGGAGGGTGAGGTCGTGGCGTGGTTCTACGTGCTCGACGGGTACGAGGGCGGGCTGCCCTCGGCCCGCTACCTCGGCATCCTGGCCGAGGCCGCCGAGCGCGCGGGTGCCCCCGACGACTACGTCAGGGAGCTGCGTGGGCGTCCCTGCACCTCGCTGGGAAGCTGACCTCCCCGTGGAGACCGCCGGGCTCCCTGCGAGCCGAGGCACTCCCGGCGCGCACATGACGATCTCCCGGGGGAACTCCCCCGGGAGCCTGAGGGCATCGCTCGTCATCTCCCGCACACGGACACGCGGATCGCCGTCACGTGGAAGGCCGGTGTGGACGGGCCGAACGCGGACACGCGCGAGAGGTGGGCCTGACCCACTCGAACGAGTTCGCCGCACGCGGGCACGCCTGGGGGTGGAGTTAACCCGGAGGCCACCCTGCCTTCACCTGGAAGAATGTCATGATTCCCTGGTGAATGACGTACCTCCCGAAAATGGCGAAACCGGACGCGGTTCATCCCTGCGCGAGGTGACCTGGCTGTTCCTGCGGCTGGGCGTCATCGCCTTCGGAGGACCCGCGGCGCACATCGCGATGATGCACGACGAGGTGGTACGGCGGCGCGGCTGGCTGACCGAGCAGCGTTTCCTCGATCTGATCGGCGCGACCAACCTCATCCCCGGCCCCAACTCCACCGAGCTGGCCATCCACATCGGCCACGACCGCGCCGGGTGGCGCGGCCTGGTGTCGGCCGGGGTCTGTTTCATCCTGCCCGCCGCGCTCATGGTCGGCACGCTCGCGGCCCTGTACGTCCACTACGGCCACACCCCGGCGGTGAGCGGGATCCTGTACGGCATCAGGCCCGTCGTCATCGCGATCATCGTCTGGGCCCTGCTCTCCCTGGTCCGTACCGCGCTGGGGACCACCTATCTGTGGATCCTGGCCGTGGGTGTCCTGACGGCCTACCTGCTCGGCGTGAACGAGCTGCTCCTGCTCGCCGCCGGAGCCCTGTTGACCGTGGCGGTGCGGACGGCCTCCGCCCGGCGCTCCCGCCCGCGCGGGCCGGATGAGGAACCTCCCGGGAACGGCGCGCGGGCGCTGCTGGCCGCACCGCTGGTCCTTACCGGTGGCCAGGACCCCGACCAGTTGCTCCGGCTCTTCCTCACCATGCTCAAGATCGGGGCCGTCCTGTACGGGAGCGGCTACGTCCTGCTCGCCTTCCTGGAGGGCGACTTCGTCCATCGGCTCGGCTGGCTCACCAGCACCCAGCTCACCGACGCCGTCTCGATCGGCCAGTTCACCCCCGGTCCGGTGTTCACCACGGCCACCTTCGTCGGCTACCTGATCGCCGGGGTCCCCGGCGCGATCGTCGCCACGGTCGCGATCTTCCTGCCGAGCTTCCTGCTGGTCGGGCTGCTCACCAAGATCACCGACCGGATCAGGGCGAGGACCTGGTCGAGCGCGCTGCTCGACGGGGTGAACGCCGCCGCGCTGGCGCTGATGGCCGGAGTCGCGTTCCAGCTCGGCCGCATCTCCCTGGTCGATCCGCTCACCTGGGCGCTCACCGCGGGAACACTGCTCGTGCTGTGGAGGACGAAGCTGAACTCGGCGTGGCTGATCGCGGCCGGAGCGGCGGTCGGCCTGGTCTCGGTGGCCGTCACCGGGCTCGGCTGAACGTCCCGGGCGCGTCACCCCTCCGCCGAGCGGGGACGGGCCCGAGCGAGGACGGGCCTCAGCGGGAAGCGGATCCGAGGAGGAGACGGACCTGAGCAGGGGACGGACCTGCCCTCCCCCTGAGCAGGGGACACGACGCTGTGTGAAGGCAGCCGACCGGTACGCTCACTGACGTGACCAATGACCCGTATGCACTCGCCGCCGACGCCGCGAACGCGCTGAGAAGCGCCGTCGGCGTGGACTCCTTCGATGTCGCGCTGGTGATGGGCTCCGGCTGGGTCCCTGCCGCCGACGTGATCGGCGAGACGGTCGCCGAGATCCCGGTGACCGATCTGCCCGGCTTCGCGCCACCCGCCGTGCAGGGCCACGCGGGCCGGATCCGCGCCGTACGAACCGAGTCGGGCAAGAACGCACTGATCTTCCTGGGCCGTACCCACCTCTACGAGGGCCGCGGCGTGGACCCGGTCGTGCACGGCGTACGGACCGCGATCAAGGCCGGGGTGGGCACGGTCGTGCTGACCAACGCCGCCGGGGGCCTGCGCCCCGAGACCCAGGAGGTCGGCGAGGCGGTGCTGATCAGTGACCACATCAACCTGACCGGCGCCAGCCCGATCACCGGCGCCACCTTCGTCGACCTCACCGACGTCTACACCCCGCGCCTGCGCGAGCTGGCCCGCGAGGCCGACCCTTCGCTGAAAGAGGGCGTCTACGTGGCCTTCCGCGGCCCGACGTACGAGACTCCGGCCGAGGTTCGCATGTGCCGCATCCTCGGCGGCGACATGGTCGGCATGTCCACCGTGCTCGAGGCGATCGCGGCCCGCGAAGCCGGTGCCGAGGTGCTGGGCATCTCCCTGGTCACGAACCCGGGCGCCGGACTGGTGGGCGAGCCGCTCAACCACGAGGAGGTGCTGGAGGTCGGTCGCGCCACCGCCGCGCGCATGGGCGGCCTGCTGGCCGGCGTCGTCGGCAAGCTGTGACCCGGGAGGTGACGATGAGCAGCGATCTCGCGGGGCTCGCCCGTTCCTGGCTCGCCCAGGACCCCGACCCCGACACGCGCGCGGAGCTGAAGAAGCTGCTGGAGAGCGGTGACGGCGACGCGCTGCGCGAGCGGTTCGGTTCCCGGCTGGAGTTCGGCACCGCGGGGCTCAGGGGTGAGCTGGGCGCCGGCCCCAACCGGATGAACCGGGTGACGGTCATGCGCGCCGCGGCCGGGCTCGCCCGCGTACTCGGCCCCGGCAAACACGTCGTGATCGGCTACGACGCCCGGCACAAGTCGGACGCCTTCGCCCACGACACCGCGGCCGTACTCACCGGGGCCGGGCTGCGCGCCTCGGTCCTCCCCCGGCCGCTGCCCACCCCCGTGCTCGCCTTCGCCGTCCGCCACCTCGGCGCCGACGCGGGCGTGACCGTCACCGCCAGCCACAACCCGCCCCGCGACAACGGCTACAAGGTCTACTGGGGCGACGGCTCCCAGATCGTGCCGCCGGTCGACGCCGAGATCTCCGCCGCCATCGACGCGACGGAGCCCGTCTCCGAGCTGCCCCTCGGCTCCCCCGGCGACCCGGCGTGGAACGAGCTGGACGACGGCGTCGTGGACGCCTATCTGGAGGCGGTGACCGCGCTCCCGATCGGCGACGCCCGCGAGCTGCGGGTGGCGTACACCCCGCTGCACGGTGTGGGCGGCGACACCCTGGCCCGGGCCTTCGCCGCCGCGGGGTTCGACGCGCCCGCGACCGTCGAGGCGCAGGCCGCGCCCGACCCCGACTTCCCCACCGTCGCCTTCCCCAACCCGGAGGAGCCGGGCGCGATGGACCTCGCCCTGGAGCTCGCCGAACGCGTCGGCGCGGACCTGGTACTGGCCAACGATCCCGACGCGGACCGCTGCGCGGTGGGCGTGCCGCTGCCCGGCGGCGGCTACCGGATGCTGACCGGCGACGAGGTGGGTGCCCTGCTGGGCGAGCACGTGATCCGGCGGACCTCGGGTGACGGCCGCCTGGTGGCGACCACCGTCGTGTCGTCGTCCCTGCTCGGCAAGATCGCCGGCGAGTACGGGGTGCGCTGCGCCGAGACCCTCACCGGCTTCAAGTGGATCATGAAGGCGGGCGATGGCCTGCGGTTCGGGTACGAGGAGGCGCTGGGATACAGCGTCGGCTCCGACCTCGGACTGCCCGTGCACGACAAGGACGGCATCGGCGCGGCGCTGACCGTGGCCGGGATCGCCGCGCAGGCGAAGCTGGAGGGGCGCGGCCTGCTCGATCTCCTGGACGACCTGGCCCGCCGGCACGGCCTGCACGCCACCTCCCAACTGTCCTTCCGGGTGGCCGACCTGTCGCTGATCACCGGGGCCATGTCCCGCCTGCGGGACGCGCCGCCCGCGCGGCTCGGCGGTCGCGAGGTCGAGGCCGCCGACGACCTGAGCCTCGGCGCGGGCGGGCTGCCGCCCACCGACGGCCTTCGCTACCACCTGGCGGGAGGAGCCCGGGTCGTCGTCCGCCCTTCGGGGACCGAGCCCAAGCTCAAGTGCTACCTGGAGGTCGTGGTCCCGGTGACCGGCGAGGTCTCCGAGGCCCGCGCGCGGGCCGTAGGGGATCTCGACGCGCTGAAGGCCGACCTCACCGAGGCCCTCGGCCTCTGACCCGGTCAGGACTCCCGGCCTCCGACCCCGTCAGGCGAGGAAGGCCGCGACCACCAGCAGGGCGGCGGCGGCCAGCGCGGCCAGCGCGCCCGGCGACCATGTGATCGTGAGCGCGCCGGTTCCAGGCGCGGCACCCGCTTCAGAGGCGGCTCCGGCTTCGCCGGTGCCCCCGGCCTCCGCCCCCGGCCCGGTCGCGTCGTTCTTCGCGGTCTCGGCGAGCGAGGCCGCGCGCCTGGCGGATTCCGCGCGTTCGGTGATCTGCTCGGCCACCCAGTCGGCGTGGGTCCTGCCCGCCAGCGCCTCGGCGGCGGCCTGCTCGGCCTTCGATCGGACCGGCTCGGTCCTGAAACGCCCCCGGGCGGGCGTGGCCGCGGCCCTCCCCCTGCGCGCGGCCGCCGCCCGCTCGCGGGCGGAGGTCTGCGGCACCCAGCAGCGGATGCTCTCATCGCCGGAGGTGATCGTGATCGAGTGGGAGACCGTGACCTCGTCCACGCCCAGCCAGGGCACGAAGGCGTTTCTCAGCGGGTTGCGGACGTGGACGCCCTCCTCGGAGAGGAGGATCGCCGGGCGCAGGCAGCCGACGAAGACCAGCGCGGTCAGCACCGCCAGCACCGCCGCGGCGATCATCGACATCCGCCCGCTGTAGCGGACGACCAGATCGACCGCGTTGACCGCCGCGAAGGCCATCCAGACCCAGCCGACGATCATCGCGAGGTTGGAGCGGAACACCTGCTTCATCGGAAAAGCTCACTTCACTCGGGCGAGCCCGTTCACACCTGCCACTTGAGGCGGGCGAACCCGGGCTTGATGACGCCGTTGATGAGCGACAGGCGCTCGTCGAACGGCAGGAACGCGGACTTCATGGCGTTGACGGTGAACCACTGCATGTCGTCCCAGCCGTAGCCGAACGCCTCCGACAGCTTGGCGAACTCCTCGGAGACGGACGTACCGCTCATCAGCCGGTTGTCGGTGTTGACGGTGACCCGGAAGTTCAGGCGGCGCAGCAGGCCGATCGGGTGCTCGGCGATGGAGGCCGCCGCACCGGTCTGCAGATTGGACGTCGGACACATCTCCAGGGGGATGCGCTTGTCACGGACGTAGGCCGCCAGGCGGCCCAGCTTGGGCTCGGCGTCGTCCTGGACGGAGATGTCGTCGATGATCCGGACACCGTGACCGAGCCGGTCGGCGCCGCACCACTGGATCGCCTGCCAGATCGACGGCAGGCCGAACGCCTCGCCCGCGTGGATGGTGAAGTGGGCGTTCTCCCGCTGGAGGTATTCGAAGGCGTCGAGGTGGCGGGTGGGAGGGTAGCCCGCCTCCGCTCCGGCGATGTCGAACCCCGCCACCCCGGCGTCGCGGTAGCGGACCGCGAGTTCGGCGATCTCCATGGACCTGGCCTGGTGGCGCATCGCGGTGAGCAGCGTGCCCACCCGGATGCCACGGCCCGCCGAACCGGTGTCGAAGCCCTCCTGTACGGCCTCGATGACCTCTTCGAGGCTCAGGCCCGCGGAGGTGTGCTGCTCGGGCGCGTAACGCACCTCGGCGTAGACGACGCCGTCGTTCGCCAGGTCCTCGGCGCACTCGGCGGCGACCCTCACCAGCGCCTCGCGCGTCTGCATGACGCCGACCGTGTGGTCGAAGGTCTCCAGGTAGCGCTCCAGCGAGCCGGAGTCGGCGGACTCCCTGAACCAGGCGCGCAGGCTCTCCGTCTCGGTCGCGGGCAACCTGTCGTAGCCCGACTCGCGGGCCAGCTCGATGATGGTCTCCGGCCGAAGGCCACCGTCGAGGTGATCGTGGAGCAACACCTTCGGAGCCAGGCGGATCTGCTCGAAAGTGGGTAGCTGACTCATTCGGCAACCTTACCGTCAGGGGCCTGACCGGTTGGCCTGCGCGAAGAGGCCGTCACGGCCCGGCCTGGGAATGTTCGTACGGGTGTCCCGCGCGAGGGGGACCACGAGGGGACGCGGCGTCGATCCCGGTACGGAGACACCGGGATCGACGCGCGACGAACCGTCACCGGCTCACTCGCCCTCGCGGTTGACGGTCTCCGGGGAGAAGGCCGGCAGGCAGACGGCGACGTACTCGGCGCCGTCGGGACCTGAGCTGTAGCGGATCCGCTCCCCCGGCTCGCACAGGAACACCTGCCCGACGCCGACCTCGGTCGTGCCCTCGTCGTGCTCCACGATGACGGTGCCCTTGAGCACCAGCGTGTATTCGGCGAACTCCGGCGTCTGGGCGGGCTCATCCCACCCGGCCGGGGCCTTCATGTACGCGATCGAGATCCGAGGGTCGCCGCTGTTGGCCAGACCGACGTATTCGTCGATCGTCTTGCCACCGGGGACGGGAATCCGTGTCGCGCTGTCGATTTTGCGTACCATCAGGCCAGTCTGTCACCCGGTCTCGGGGCCCGGCGCCACCCGGTTCCCCGACGCTCTCAGTGCGAGATGTCGACGACCAGCCGGTTCGGGCTCTTCTGCTCCAGGACCCGGAACGGCGCCTTGCGGTCGAGGACGACGCCCACGCTCACCACGCCCTCGAAATCGCCGACCTTGACCACGTTCTGGACGTTGCCCAACTGGGCCTGGAAGATCGGGCCGCCCTTCCAGGTGGACTGGCCCGCCTCGGTGTGCGCGACGGCCGGGGTGATCGTCAGTTGCAGGTAGGCGCCGCCCTTGACGTCGAGCTTGTCTCCCGAGCCGTCCTGGACGAGTTCGGAGACCCACCGTGCCCGGTAGCCCGGCAGCTCGCCCTTGAGGTCGATCACCACCCGGTCGAACCCCTGGTGCTCGGCGAACCGGGCCCCGGTGACGATCGGCTGGGTGGAGACGGCGCGGTCGACCTCGATCTCCTTGGTGCTCGTCGGAGGAAGGAGGGCCGCCGTGGCGGCGGAGGGCGTGGGGGTCGGCGTGGAGGACGGCTCCGCCGGATCCGCCGTCTCCGTGATCACTGTGGCCTCCGGGGACGGGGTCGCGGTCTGCGTGGCCGAGCCGCAGCCGGCCGCGAACAGGAGCACGGGGACGAGCGCGAGAGGAACGAGGGTGCGGTTCATGATGAGCCTCCTGCCCCGTTAGATGCTCAGATCCCCGGAGAGGTTCACCCTCCGGCCGACCACATGCGCCCTGGCCGGATCGTGACACCTTGTCGAAGGAGGAGTCAAGCACCTTGGTCGCGACGAGGACGGTGGCGGCCCGGCCCACCGGCGACCTGCCGTCGAGGACTCGTCACCCCCTTACACCGGATCGCGCCGAGGCAGTAACACCGCGGGGACGAGCGCGACCAGGGACAGTACGAGGGTGCAGCAGAAAGCGACCCCGTACGCCTGGACAAGAGGGGTGTCGGCGGCGAGTCGGCGGGCCACGACGGCGAGGAGGAAGGCCGTACCGAAGGAGCCCCCGACGCGCTGGACGACGCTGAGCAGGCTGGTCGCCCCGGGAATGTCCCCGGCCCCCAACCGGAGGTACGCGGCGGTGGTGATGGGAACGGTGGCCAGTCCGAGGCCGACACCCCGCAGGAACAGGGCGACGCTCAGGGCCGGGTCATCCGCGCCGGGCGTCAGCACATACGGCAGGGTGCCGACGGCGGCGAGGACGGTGCCGACGATGAGCGGCGGGCGGGGGCCGAAACGGTCGTTGAGCCACCCGGCCGCGGGGAGCGCGGCCATGACGCCCAGCGCCAGGGGAGCCAGCAACAGGCCGGTCTCGACTCCGGTGGACCCGCGCACCTGCTGGTAGAACAACGGCAACAACACCATCGGGCCGAAGATCGACGCACCGGCCAGTGCCGTCAACGCCGAGGACAGGGCGAACGAACGGTCGCCGAACAACCTGAGGTCCACCAGGGGATGGCGGCGCCGGATGGCGTGGAGAACGTAACCGCCCAGAAGCACGACACCGAGCATGATCGGCACCCAGGCGCCGAGGGTGTTGGCGGAGGCCGTCAGCCGGGTGCAGCCGTACAGCAGTACCGCCAGCCCGGGGCACAGAAGGAGGAGTCCGCGCACGTCGAGCGGCCGGGGGTCGGCGGGCACGCTGTCGGGGAGTCCGTACCAGGACAGGAGCAGGGCGGCCACGGTCAGTGGAACACTGACCCAGAACACCCATCGCCATCCGGGACCGTCGACCAGCATGCCGCCCAGGACGGGCCCGAGGAGCGGCGCGAGCTGACCGGGCACCGCGACGAGCGCCATCACCCGGCCCAGCCTCCGTGGACCCGCCGCGGTCGCCAGGATCGCCTGCAACAGGGGCAGAATCAGTCCGCCGCCGATCCCCTGCAGGACACGGAAGACGATGAGGCTGGTGGTGGACCAGGCCGCCCCGCACAGCAGCGAGGCCACGGCGAAGACCAGCAGGCCGGCGCGCCACAGCACGTGGACGCCGATGCGGCCGATCATCCAAGGCATCGTCGGGACGACCACGGCCAGCGTGAGGAGGTAGGCGGTCGCGACCCACTGGATCTGCTCGGCGCCGACGCCCAGAGCGGTCCGGGTGTCGTCCAGGGCGACTCCCACGATGGTGGTGTTGAGCAGGGACGCCATCCCGCCGACCATCAGAATCGCGGCGAGACGGAGCAGGGCCGGGTCCAGTCGATCGGGGTCGTCGATTTTTGTTGGCATGCCAGCAGTATGCGGTTAATATATTGGCATGCCAACAAAAGACGGTCCGGGAAAAACGCGACACTCCCACCCGGGAGTCCAGATCGCCGAGGCCCCGCTGGGCTCGCTGCTCCTGCAGGCGGTGCGGTTCCACGCCGCCCTGGCCGCCTCGCTTCTGGCCGAACTGGGTCTGGTCGCCCCCCAGGAGGTCGTTTTGCTGTACCTCCAGGACCACGGACGGGTGCCGCAGTCCGAGCTCGTCCGGTTCATGGGCCGCGACCGCTCCACGGTGACCGCGACCCTGCAGGCGATGGAGCGTGCGGAACTCGTCGTACGCACGCCCTCGCGGACCGATCAGCGGGCGATGGACGTCGACCTCACCGAAGCGGGACGGGCGCTCTGTCCCCGGATCCGTGCGGCCTGGGCCGAGTTGGAACACCTCACCTTCGGCCGGCTGTCCGCGTCCCAGTGTGAGGAGCTGAGGGCCGGTCTCGTCGCCGTCCGCGACACCGCACGAGCCCGCAACGAGGAAAGGGCGTCCTCCCGTGAGTGACCGTGCCTCACGACCCGTACCGATCGTCGCCCGCACGTACGAAAGCCGCTTCGGCGGAGCCATCGGCCCCTGGAGGACCTTCCATGCCCACAGTCATCGCGCTGACCCGCTTCGGCCCGCCGGACGTCCTGCGGCCCTTCCAGGTCGAAACACCGCGACCTGGCCCCGGCCAGGCACTCGTGCGGATCCGCGCGGCCGGAGTCAACCCGGTCGACTACAAGATCCGCCGCGGTGACTTCGTCGGAACCGAACCCGCGTGTTTTCCACAGCGCCTGGGCAACGAGTTCGCCGGAACCGTCATCGCCCTCGGCCCCGCCGCCCCGGCCGACGGCTCCATCGCCGTCGGCACCGACGTGATGGGCTCGGCGGCAGCGCAGGCCTACGCGGAAGTCCTGGTGGCCGACATCGACGGCCTGGTCGTCAAGCCGCCGTCGATCCCGTGGGAGACGGCCGGTGGGCTGCCCGCTGTCGGGCAGACCGCGCACGTCGCCCTGTCCCAACTGGGTGTGGGAGCCGGCGACGTCGTTCTCGTCCACGCGGCGGCGGGCGGTGTCGGCACCGTCGCCGTCCAGCTCGCACGCGATCTCGGCGCGCGGGTCATCGGCACCGCCGGTGAGCACAACCACGACTACCTGCGCGATCTCGGCGCCATCCCGACCACCTACGGTCCCGGCCTATTCGACCGCGTCCGCGCCCTGGCCCCGGACGGAATCGACGTGGCCCTGGACCTGGTCGGCGGTGAGGCCCTCACCACCAGCCTCGCCCTGGTCGACGACCGCCGCCGCATCGGAACGACAGTCGACCAGAACGCGGTCCGGGAGCACGGCGTCCAACGGGTGGGTGGCCGATCCCTCGCCGCCCTGCGCGAGGTCGTCGACAGGGCGGCCACCGGCCGTCTCATCCTGCCCGTCCGGACGTTCCCCCTACAAGACGCCGTGGCCGCGCACCGCGTCGTCGAGAGCGGCCACGTGCGCGGCAAGGTGGTCCTCACCGTCTGAGCGGGCTCGACCGCCGATCACCCGTTCCTGGGAGATCACCGGCCCCTGACGGCCCGACCTGGCGGGCCGTCAGGCCGTGACCATCGGGTTCCCGGCCGCTCTGACCACCCGACCGCGACGGCGGAAGAGGCGGTGAGGGCCGTCAGGCGGTGATGCGGTCGATGACCAGCGGCAGCAGGCCGGGGCCGGTGGTCTCGCCGACGGTGTAGGCGCCTTCGAGGGCGGCGAGCGCCCGCTCGAAGCGCGAGGTCTCGTCGGCGTGCAACGTCATCAGCGGCTGCCCCTCGCGGACCGGGTCCCCGGGCTTGGCGTGCAGCACGATGCCCGCGCCGAACGACACCGGGTCCTCCTTGCGCTCCCGGCCCGCGCCGAGCCGCCAGGCCGCCAGGCCCACGCCGTACGCGTCGAGCCGGGACAGCACGCCCGAGGAGGGAGCGGTTATCTCCATGGTCTCGGCGGCCCTGGGCAGCGGGGCGTCGGGGTCGCCGCCCTGCGCGACGATCATCCGGCGCCAGACGTCCATCGCCGAACCGTCCGCGAGGGCGGTCTCGGGGTCCTTGCCGCCGGAGATGCCCGCGGCCTGGAGCATCTCCCGCGCCAGCCGTACGGTCAGCTCGACCACGTCGGCGGGCCCGCCTCCGGCGAGCACCTCCACCGACTCGGCGACCTCCAGGGCGTTGCCCACCGCCAGGCCCAGCGGCCGGTCCATCGCGGTCAGCAGCGCGACCGTCTCGACCCCGGCGTCGGTGCCGAGCTCGACCATGGTCGTGGCCAGCTCGCGGGCCTGCTCCACGTTCTTCATGAAGGCCCCCGAGCCGACCTTCACGTCCAGTACGAGCGCGCCGGTGCCCTCCGCGATCTTCTTCGACATGATCGAGGAGGCGATCAGCGGGATCGCCTCGACGGTGCCCGTGACGTCGCGGAGGGCGTAGAGCTTCTTGTCGGCGGGGGCGAGACCGTCGCCCGCCGCGCAGACGACCGCTCCGGCCTTGCCGAGTACGTCGAGCATCTCGTCGTTGGACAGCGACGCCCGCCAGCCGGGGATGGACTCCAGTTTGTCCAGGGTGCCGCCGGTGTGACCGAGTCCTCTGCCGGACAGCTGGGGGACGTATCCCCCGCACGCGGCGACGAGCGGCGCGAGCGGCAGCGTGATCTTGTCGCCGACGCCGCCGGTGGAGTGCTTGTCGGTGGTGGGTCCCGGCAGCGACGACCAGTCCATCCTCGCCCCTGAGCGGATCATGGCCTGGGTCCACTCGGCGATCTCCCGCCGGTTCATGCCGTTGAGCAGGATCGCCATCGCGAGCGCGGACATCTGCTCGTCGGCGACGACGCCCTTGGTGTAGGCGTCGATCACCCAGTCGATCTGCTCGGCCGACAGCTCCCTGCCGTCCCGCTTGGTGACGATGACGTCGATGGCGTCCATGTTCAGGCTCCCCGGCTCAGGTCGTGGGGCCCGAAGGCGTAGGGCAGGATCTCCGCCATCGGCTTCGGGCCGTCGATGGTCTCCAGCAACAGCTCGGGGCCGCCGAACTCGTACAGCAGCTGACGGCACCTGCCGCACGGCATGAGAAGCTCCTCGTGCCCGTCGACGCAGGTGAACGCGACGAGACGGCCGCCGCCGGTGGCCTGGAGCGAGGACACCAGCCCGCACTCGGCGCACAGCCCGATGCCGTAGGAGGCGTTCTCGACGTTGCAGCCGGACACGATCCGCCCGTCGTCCACCAGCGCGGCGGCGCCGACGGGGAACTTGGAGTAGGGGGCGTAGGCGTGCCCCATCGCCCGTACGGCCTCGGCCTTCAGCGCCGCCCAGTCGATGCCCTGGCCGCCCTGCCCGCTGCCCGGCTCGCCGGTCGGGCCGGTGTTCGCTTCGCTGCTCATCTCGGTGCCCATCGAATCAGATCCGCTCGTGAGGTGCGCGTGTCACGGTCACTTACCCTGTCCCCTGCGGTACGGCAGACCGACCGCGGCGGGCGCGCGGAGCCGCTGCGCCGCCAGCGAGAGCACCAGCAGCGTGGTGATGTGCGGAGTGACGGAGGTGAACTCCGAGGGAACGCTGTCGGTCAGCGCGAACACGACGAACACGGCGACCGCCGCGACCCCGGTGATCAGCGCGGCCCGCGTCCGGTTCTGCCGTACGAGCTGGTAGACGGCGACCCCGACGATCAGGATCGTCACCACGAGCAGCAGCGCGTGCACCGACTCGCCGCCCCTGCGCAGCTGGAGCGCGTCGGTGTAGCCGAACAGCACGGCGCCGCCGGCCAGCCCGCCCGGCCGCCAGTTACCGAAGATCATGGCGGCGAGGCCGATGAAGCCGCGCCCGCCGGTCTGTCCCTCGCGGTAGGCGCTCGCTGCCACCTGCGCGAGGAATGCGCCGCCTATGCCCGCCAGGGCGCCGGAGACGAGCACCGCGATGTACTTGTAGGTGTAGACGTTAACGCCCAGCGACTCCGCGGCCACCGGGCTCTCCCCGCAGGAGCGCAGGCGCAGGCCGAACGCGGTGCGCCACAGCAGGTAGTACGAGAGCGGGACGAGCAGGATCGCGACGATCGTGAGCGGCGAGACGTTCGTGGTCAGGCCGCGCAGGATGCCCGCCACGTCCGACAGCAGGAACCACTGCTTGGCCTCCAGCGCCCTGAGCGGCTCTCCGATCCGCGGCAAGCTCACCAGGTCGAGTTTGGGTACGGGGGGCGACTGGGAGTCGCCGCCGCCCGGCATCTCGGCGAAGGTGACCTTGGACAGGAACTGGGTGACGCCCAGGCCCAGGATGGTGATCGCGACACCGGAGATGATGTGGTCGACGCCGAACGTCACGGTGGCGATCGCGTGCAGCAGGCCGCCCAGGGCCCCGCCGATCGCGCCCGCGACGACGCCCGCCCACGGGTTGCCGAACTGGATCGCGCCCCAGGCGCCGCACCAGGTGCCCATGATCATCATGCCTTCGAGGCCGATGTTGACCACTCCGGCCCGCTCGGCCCACAGGCCGCCCAGACCGGCCAGGCCGATGGGGATGGCGAGCGCGACGGAGGCGTTGATCGCGCCCGCGGAGGTGAGGTCGACGGCGCCGGTGACGGCCCGCGCGAACGAGAGCAGCAGGACGAGCGCGCCGAGGGCGAGCAGCAGGACCCGCCAGGTGACCCTGAAGCGGGCGGGGGCCTTCGGCTCCAGGAAGGGAGCCTCCGGCGTGGTGAGGGCGCCCTGGCTCATGCCGGCGTTCCTTCCCTGGTCGGGGTGGTGTCCGCCAGCTGGCGGCTCACCCGGCGCTGCTCGGCGGAGATCTGGTAGCGGTGGACCAGCTCGTAGGCGATGATCACCGAGAGCACGATCGTGCCCTGCATGATGGTGACGATGTCCGGGGAGATCTTCTGGAGCTGCAGGATGCCCGCCGAGGTGTCGAGGAAGGCCCACAGCAGGGCGCCGAACGCGATGCCGATCGGGTTGTTGCGGCCGAGCAGCGCGATCGCGATGCCGGTGAAGCCGAGTCCGGTCGGGAAGTCCAGGCTGTAGCTGTAGGAGGCCCCGAGCAGCTGCGGCATGCCGACCAGGCCCGCCACCCCGCCGGACAGGATCATCGAGATGAGGATCATCCGCTTGACGTTCACGCCGCTCGCCACCGCCGCCGTCTCGGAACGACCGGTGGCGCGCAGGTTGAAGCCGAAGCGGGTCCGGTTGATCACCACGTGGTAGAGGACGCCCATCACGACCGACAGGATGATCAGGCCGAACACCTTCGTCTGGGTGCCGGGGATGAGCTCCAGCCCCGGCACCTGGCCGGAGGGGCCGATCGGCCTGGTGCCGATGTTGTTGCTGCCCGCGACCTCGACCGCGAGGCGCTCCTTGTTGAGCAGCCAGAAACCGACCGAGGTGGCGATCGCGTTCAGCATGATCGTGGAGATGACCTCGCTCACCCCGCGCCGCACCTTGAGCAGAGCGGCGATCGCGGCCCATCCGGCGCCGACCAGCACCGCGACGAAGATGATCAGCGCGACGTGCAGCGGGGCGGGCAGGGTGACCGCGCCGCCGACGGCCGCGGCGGTGAGCGCCGCCAAGCGGTACTGGCCGTCGACGCCGATGTTGAAGAGGTTCATCCTGAACCCGATCGCCACCGCGAGCGCGGACAGGTAGAAGTAGGTCGCGGCGTTCAGGGTGAGCACGATCGAGCGCGGCCGGATGCCGTACTCGCCCATGATGACCAGCGTGTCGAGCGGCGGGGCGCCGGTGATCGAGAGGATGACCATGGTGATCGCCGCGGCGAACGCGATGGCGACGAGCGGGGCGGCGAGCGAGAGCAGCCCCGCCGGGGAGACCCTGCCGAGCAGCCGGTCGGCGAAGGTGGACTTTTCCCGGCTCATCCGCGCGTCCCGGGATGCGTGTGCGCCGTCTGGGTTTTCATGCCGCGCGTCCCGGGGGGCGTGTGCGTCTGGGGGTTCATACCGCGCGCTCCCGGGGGCGTGTGCGCTACGTGGGTGTTCATGCCGCCTCTCCAGCACCCGTCATGGCCGAACCGAGCCGCTCGGGTGTCACGTCCTTGGGATCCACCTCGGCGACGATCCGGCCGCGCAGGATCACCTTCAGGGTGTCCGACAGGCCGATGAGCTCGTCGAGGTCGGCCGAGATCAGCAGGACCGCGAGGCCCGCGGCGCGCGCCGCGCGCAGGTGGTCCCAGATCGCGGCCTGCGCGCCCACGTCGACGCCGCGCGTCGGGTGGGAGGCGATCAGGAAGACGGGCTCCCCGCTCATCTCCCGGCCGACGATCAGTTTCTGCTGGTTGCCGCCGGACAGGGCCGAGGCGTCCACGTCGATGCCCGGGGTGCGGACGTCGTACGCCTCGACGATGCGCCGGGTGTCCTCGCGCGCTCCCGCGCGGTCGATCCAGGGACCCTTCACGTTGGGCCGCCTGGTCTGGTGTCCGAGGATCCGGTTCTCCCAGAGCGGGGCCTCCAGCAGCAGGCCGTGCCGGTGGCGGTCCTCCGGGATGTAGCCGATGCCGGCCTCGCGGCGGCGCAGCGTCGTCCATTCGGAGATGTCGTGCTGGCCGAGACGGATCTCGCCGTCGGCCGGGCGCATGCCCATGATCGCCTCGACCAGCTCGGCCTGGCCGTTGCCCTCGACCCCGGCGATGCCGAGCACCTCGCCCTTGCGGATCTCGAAGCCCACGTCGTCCACAACACGGCGGCCGTCGGCGGACAGGACGGTGAGGTCGCGCACCGACAGCGCCACCACGTCGGTGACGGTGGACTCGCGGGTCTCCGGGCTGGGCAGCTCGCTGCCGACCATCAGCTCGGCGAGCTGCCTCGCGGTCACGTCCTTGGGGTCCACGCTGGCCACGGTCGTGCCGCGCCGGATGACGGTGATGGCGTCGGCGACCGAGAGCACCTCGTCCAGCTTGTGCGAGATGAAGATGATCGTCAGCCCTTCGCGGACCAGCTCGCGCAGGTTGGCGAAGAGCTCCTTCACCTCCTGCGGCACGAGCACGGCGGTCGGCTCGTCCAGGATGAGGATCCGGGCGCCCCGGTAGAGGACCTTCAGGATCTCCACCCGCTGGCGGGCCCCGACGCCCAGGTCCTCGACGGTGACGTCGGGGTCGACGCCGAGGCCGTACGAGTCGGAGATCTCCTTGATCTTTCTTCGCGCGGTGCCGAAGTCGAGGGCGATCCCGCCCTTTCTGGGCTCGCTGCCGAGAACCACGTTCTCCAGGACGGTGAGGTTGTCGGCCAGCATGAAGTGCTGGTGGACCATGCCGATGCCCACGGCGATCGCCTCGCCCGGGGAGCGGAAGCTCACGTCCTCGCCGTTGACGCGGATCTTCCCCTCGTCCGGGCGCTGCATGCCGTACAGGATCTTCATGAGGGTGGACTTGCCCGCGCCGTTCTCGCCGACGACGGCGTGCACGTGGCCCTGTCGCACGGAAAGGGAGATGTCGCGGTTGGCGACGACGCCGGGGAATCGTTTGGTGATGCCCGAGAGTTCGACGGCCGGTGCCGAGGTGCTGATGACGGCCTCCTCCGTACGGATGCCCCGATACGGAACGTGGTGGTGAAAGTGGAACAGATGTTGATCAAGGTAGGACAAAGGGCCCGGGGGAAATGTCCGCCGGGCCCCTCATTAGTACCAGGTCAGGAGGTCTTGTCCGGAACGGTGATCTCGCCGGAGATGATCTTCTGCTTGTACTCGTCGAGCTGAGCCTTGATGTCGTCGACCTGGCCACCGGTGGTGGAGTAGTCGACGCCGTCGGCCTTGAGGTCGTAGATCGTGCTGCCGGCCTTCACCTGGTTGGTGGTGAAGCTCTTCAGGAAGTCGAAGACGGCGACGTCGACCTTCTTCACCATGGAGGTCATGATGACGCCCTGCAGGTCGGCGGCGGCGGTCTTCGCCTGGTCGGAGTCGACGCCGATGGCGAGGCCCTTGGCCGCCTTCGCCGCCTCGAACACGCCGCCACCGGAGCCGCCCGCGGCCTGGTAGACCACGTCGGCGCCCGCGTCGAACATGCCCTCGGCCGCGGTCTTGCCCTTGGCCGGGTCACTGAAGCCGGTGAAGTCCGGCGGCTGGGTGAGGTACTTGACCTCGATCTTCACGTCCGACTTGACAGCCTTGGCGCCCGCGGCGAATCCGGCCTCGAACTTGTTGATCAGCGGCACCTGCACGCCGCCGACGAAGCCCACGTGGTTCTTCTTGCTCTTCAGCGCCGCCGCGGCACCGACCAGGAAGGAGCCCTCGTGCTCGGCGAACAGCAGGTTCGAGATGTTGGGAGCCTCGGCCGCCGCGTCGTCGACGATCGCGAACTTGACGTCGGGGAACTCGGTCGCGACCTTCTTCACCGGGTTGGAGTACGCGAACCCCACGGCGATGATCGGGTTGAAGCCGCCGTCGGCGAGCAGGCGGAGCCGCTCCTCCTTGGCCGCCTCGGTCTCGCCGTTACCGGCCTCCAGCTCGCTGACCTCGGCCAGGTTCAGCTCGGTCTTGGCCTTGTCGATGCCCGCCGCCGCGGAGTCGTTGAACGACTGGTCGCCACGCCCGCCGATGTCGTACGCGAGACCGACCTTCGGTCCCGTCGCCGCCGGCGCCTCACTGCTCGCGGCCCCGCTCGGCTGCGCCGACGTGGCCGGTTCCTCGCTTCCACCACACGCGGCAGCTCCCATGAGCATGCTGCCCGCCAGTGCGGTCGCGGCCAGCTTGCCGAATCGGTTCTGAAGCAAGATGGACTCCCTTCGCGTTTCAGTGCACGCGCGAAGAGACGCACGGCAACCCTGCACGGAAGATAGTTGGTCCATCAGGGTTGACCAAACCAACGCATGAGTCCGCAACAGGTCCGTTATCCAGCTCAAGCCACCTTGTGACCCAAAAACCGGGCAGGGTTACCTGTCGGTAGCTCCGGACGTCCGCCACGGCCCGACGCCTGTGCGTCCGCCCGGGAGCCGATGATCTTCTTCGGGGACCATCGGCTGGTTCCTCAGGATATGTCCGGACTTTTCGTCTGACTAGATGTCAGGAACCCACTACTTGTCGGCGTTCACGGCCATGAGCGTGTCGCCCGCGACGGGGCGCTGCCCCTCCCACAGGGCGGTGAGCGCGGTCGCCGCGAGGAAACGTACCCCGGTGCCGATCGCGCTCTCGTCCACGTCGAAGGTGCCCTGGTGGATGTCGGCCAGGTGCGCCGACCCCGGCTCGCGGGTGCCGAGCCTCGCGAACGCGCCGGGGATGGACTCCAGATACCAGCCGAAGTCCTCACCGCCCAGACTCTGCTCCGTCGGCACGGGGGCACCCTCGCCGAGCACGCCTTCGGCGGCCTCGGCGAGCATCTGCACGCTCACCTTGTCGTTGACCACCGGCGGCACGCCGCGCACGTACTCCATCTCGGCCTCGACGCCGTACGCGCCGGCGACCGACTCGAGCAGCGACTTGATCATGTCGGGGGCCGCGTGCCAGGCCGCCTCGTCCAGGCAGCGCACGGTGCCCTCGGCGACGCCGTCGTCCGGGATGGCGTTGGCCACCGAGCCCGCCTCGACCCGGCCCCAGACCAGGCTGAGCGAGGAACGGGGGTCGATCCGGCGCGAGAGCGCGGCGGGGAGCTCGGTGAGGATCTTGGCGAGCGCGAAGACGAGGTCCGCGGTGAGGTGCGGCCTGGCGGTGTGCCCGCCGGGACCGCTCACCCGGATCGCGACCCTGTCGCAGGCCGAGGTGATCGGACCGACCTTGAGGCCGACCTTGCCGACGTCCAGCCGGGGGTCGCAGTGCAGGCCGAAGATGCGGTCCACGCCGCTGATACCGCCCGAGGCCATCACCTCCAGCGCGCCGCCGGGAAGCTCCTCGGCGGGCTGGAAGATCAGCCGGACCCTGCCGGGCAGCAGACCGGCCTCGGCCTGCTGGGCGAGGAAGAGCGAGGTGCCGAGCAGGATCGTGGTGTGCACGTCGTGCCCGCAGGCGTGACACACGCCGGGGACCGTCGAGCTGTAGGGGACGTCCTTCTCGTCGGGCACGGGCAGCGCGTCGAGGTCGGCCCGCAGCGCCACGGTCGGGCCGTCGCCGCTGCCGACGTCACAGAGCAGGCCGGTGCCGCGCGGCAGCACCGAGGGGACCAGCCCCGCGGCGGTGAGGCGCTCGGCGACGCGCTGCGTCGTGCGGTATTCGGCGAACGCGAGCTCGGGATGCATGTGCAGGTCCCGGCGGAAAGCGATGAGCTCCTGCTCACGACCGGCGAGGAACGTGTCGAGCTCTCCCCGCAAATTACGCCCCCGCATTGCACACCGTCCCATCCGCGCCGGCGGGCTCTGGATCCTCGACGCACCGTGCAACTGCCCAGGATCTCGAAACCCATGAGGCAGTCTCGAAAAAAGCGATCGCCGCACCGACGGACCGGAGTGGGGTCTCACGGGCCGCGTCAGCACGGGCTGGTCGGTCACCGACGCGTGAGCGGCAGGCCGGTGCCCCGGGGAAGCCGTCGCGTTGGCGATGACAACGACTTTATCCCTCCTCCCGAGCAGCTCGCCGACATCCAGGCCAAATGTTTTGGCACCCCATGCCCCACTCGTACACCTTCCGACCCGGGATGACCAGGAAAGATAGCCCAAATTGACTATGAGACGATGGTCGTACCGGGGGAGGGCGGGTACCGGAGGGACGTCACCACCGGACCATTCCCAAACATCGCCGACCTGGCAATTTACGTGACCTCAGGTGCCGGTCATCGAACCCGGCGGAGTGATGTAAACGGGAGGAATGCATGTTTCACTCCTCACATGATCACTAACATCCCATTCGGGGAGAGGCAGTCGCGTTTGAGCATATTCGAACCGGACGAGGGCACCCTGGTGGTCCTCCCCTCGCTGTCGCTTCCCCAGGATGAGCTGCGCAGGATCACCGGCGCCCTCTCCTACGAGGAGCGACTGTTGTTTCTCCTCCTCACCCTGAGGAAGCCGAAGGTCGAGGTCGTCTACCTGACCTCGACGCCGGTGGACAGCGCGGTCGTGGACTACTACCTGGGCTTCCTCGACGATCCCGACGAGGCCCGCACCCGTCTGCGGATGATCAGTTTGGATGATCCTGACACGCATCCGCTCACCGAGGCGCTGCTGCGCCGCCCGGACGTGATCGCGCGCATCCGTGCCGCCCTCGGCGACCCCCCGCAGGGCGACGTCCCCTCGGACGCGGGCAGGAACGACAGACCCGCCTGGATGGTGCCGTTCGTGGTGAGCGAGTACGAGGAGCGCCTCGCGGGGATCCTCTCCCTGCCGATCTACGGCCCCGCCACCTCCCTCGCCCACCTGGGTTCCAAGAGCGGCGGGCGCGTGATCGGCGACGAGGCAGGGGTGCCGCTGGTCAGGGGCTTCGGCGACCTGCGCTCGCTGACCGAGGTGGAACACGCCGCCCGCGCGATGAAGCCCGCGAGCAGGCTCATGGTCAAGCTCAACAACAGCTACTCGGGGCTCGGCAACGCCATCGTGACCAAGGACGATCGGCCACTCGCCTCCTGCCCCACGAGCTTCTCCGCCTCCGACGAGAACTGGACGACGTTCGCCGAGAAGGTCGCCGAGCGGGGAGCGGTGATCGAGGAGTTCATCGAGGACCGGCCGCTGCGCTCCCCCAGCGCGCTGGCCCGGATCACCCCCGGCGGCTCGTACGACGTGGTCGCCACCCACGAGCAGGTCCTCGGCGGCCCCAACGGTGACGTCTACCAGGGCTGTTGCTTCCCCGCCCGGCAGGAGTACCGGGCCGAGCTGGGCGAGTACGCCGAGCGGATCGCCAGGATCCTCGCGGGCCGCGGGGTGGTGGGGCTGTTCGGCATCGACTTCTTCGCCGTCAAGACCGACGGCGGCTACCGGACGCTGATGTGCGAGATCAACCTGCGCATCGGCGGCACCACCCACCCGTTCGGCGCCGCCCTCCTGACCACCGGCGCGTCGTACGATCCGGAAAGCCACACGCTCGTGCACGCGGGCCGGCCGAAGCACTACGTGGCGACGGACAACTGCGCCTCGCCCTCCCTTCGGGGCCGTCTGCCCGGTGAGGTGGTCAAGCTGATCCACGACGAGGGCCTCGGCTTCGACCGCGAGCGCCGCACCGGGAACGTGCTGCACATGCTGGGCGGGGTCACGAAGTACGGCAAGCTCGGGTTCACCAGCATCGGCGACTCCGCCGAGGAGGCCGCCGAGCTACACGGAAGGACGCTCGTCACGCTTCGCCAGAGCGCGTAGGCCGATCGCACCGAGCACGATCGCCAGCACGATGTTGACGGCGATCAGGATTCCGTGGACCACGTAGAAGGCCGTCGGATGACCATCCGCCAGGTTGAAGCCAAGGGTGATCCATTCGAAGATCATGAAAGCGGCAAGGCCGACCAGGAAAGCGGCTGTCTTTCGCGTTATTCGCATGGTGTCAGTATTCCGCCGAGTGGTTCGCAGCTGGTCAGGGCACCTGTAACTCCATGCGAACCGGTACGAAGCTACCCTGAGCTCATCATGGGGATCAAACATGTCGCACCCGTCGGGGTGCTGCTCGCGGCGACCGCCCTCCTCGGCGCGCCCGCACAGGCCCGGGTCGCGGACGCGCCCGCGGCGGCCGGTTCGCCGGACCTGCGCATGGGTGCCGTTCCAGCGGCCGCGCGCCACGAGAGGGAGCCGGTCGGTGGCTCCCGGCTCGGGGGGCGAGGTCTCATCCTCCCGGCGGGTGTGAAGGCCCCTCCCAAGACGGCCGCGAAGTCGTACGTGATCGCCGACGCCGAGACCGGTGAGGTGCTGGCCGCCAAGGACGCCCACGGGCGCTACCTTCCCGCGAGCACGCTGAAGGCGCTCACCGCCCTCACCCTCATCCCCAAGCTGGACAAGAAGCTGAAGATCACGCCGAGCAGGCGCGCGGTGAACGAGGAGGGCAGCGCGGTCGGCCTGGTCCCCAAACCGCTCTACACCGTCGAGGACCTGTTCAAGGCGCTGATGCTGGTCTCGGGCAACGACTGCGCGATGGCCCTGGCCGAGGCCAACGGCGGCCTCGCCACGACCCTGGCGGACATGAATGCCGAGGCCAGGCGCCTGCAGGCGTTCGACACGGTGGCCAAGACCCCGAGCGGGCTGGACAAGCCCGGTCAGAGCAGCTCGGCCTACGACCTGGCGCTGATCGCCCGCGCCGGCCTCGCCAACGCCGATTTTCGGCGATATATCAGCACGAAGACCGACAAGTTCCCGGCGCCCAAGGGCTACTACGAGATCGGCAACCACAACAAGCTGCTCTGGCGCTACAAGGGCATGATCGGCGTCAAGAACGGCTGGACCTCCAAGGCCCTGGGCAGCTTCGTCGGCGCCGCGAAGCGCGACGGCCACACCGTCATCGTGTCGATCATGCGGCATGACGGCTACTTCTGGGAGGAGGTCGCCGACCTGCTCGACTGGGGATTCGCCAACCGCGGCAAGGTCGTCCCGGTCGGCCAACTGGTCGACCCGGTCCCCGAACCGGCTCCGCTGCCCACCGGGCCCGCCGCCTCGGCGCCCCCCGCCGCGGCCCCCGCACTCCCCGCTCCGGTCTCCGCGCAGGACCCGGCCGCGGCCACGAGACCCGCCGACGAGAACGTCCCCGTCGTCTACTACGCCCTCGGCGCCGTCCTGCTCGGCAGCCTGACCTGGCTGATGTACGGCCTGCGCGGACGCTCCCGCCGGGCGCGCTGACGAGAGCCAGCACGAGATCCAGCACGAGATCCAGCGCCGCCCGGAGCGACCCGCTCCGGGCGGCGCGCACGACCCCGCGCATCGGAATCGGCGCCGACGCCTGCACTCCGGCGAACGTCCGCTCCGGGCGGTGCGTGCGACACCACGCCCCTCGGAGAGATCCGCTCCGGACACGCGTACGCCCCGGAGCGACCCGAGGCGGTACGCACGGCCCCGCCGCGAAGGGCGGCCCTTCACCCCTCGACCGGTCCCCGGCCGCTCCTGGCCGGTGCCGCCGGAAGGATCCTCATCCCCAGGACGACACTCCCGACGACGAGGGCGAGGAGCAGCACCGCCTGGCCGACCATGCCGAGGGTGATGGTCCGGCTTATCCCGTCGGCGAAGCCGAAGTGGTGGCTCAGCCCGACCAGGCGAGCACACAGCGTCGGCAGCGCCAGGATCGCGAGAGCGAGCGGCCACGACGGGGTGCGCCGCGCGGGTGCGTACGCGTGCACGCAGACGTACGCGACGCCGACCCCCAGGACGAACGCGCTTCTGAGGCCGAGCTCGTCCAGCCACGGCCATACCCAGGCGACGGTCGCGGCGGGAGACGCGATCACCTCGTACAGCGCGGCGACGGCGACACCGGCGGCGAGCGGAGGGAGCAGAAGCCACGGTGACCGCCGCGCGGGGCGCGAGTCCCGCTGGAAACCGGCCCACAGGGCCGACACGGTGACCAGGGGGGCCAGAAGGCCGGCGAGCGCGAGCCCGGGGAAGCCGTCCAGGGACGTCTGGACCGGGACCGGCAGCCCCGCCGCGAGTGCGACGAGCGCCGACGTCCTGGCGACGCGGGGGTGTCCGAGGAGAAGCGCCGCGAACGGGGCGAACCACAGAAGGCTCGCGAGAACCCCCAGGATGTTCGCGAGCCGCTCAGGCGACCCCGCCGGACCCGCCGCCTGGGCGAGCAGGGGCTCGGCCGTGCCGATCATCCCGTACGTACGCAGGGCGACCACGGCGGTCAGGGTGCCGAGGAACGCCTGGAGGCCCAGTCCCAGCAGGGCCGTCAGGCGGACCGTCTCGCCCCACGCGAGGAACCTGGGCTCCGCGCCACCCGCTCCGCCGAGGCGGACCCGGACCGCGAGCACGGCGATACTGGCGATCTCCGACCAGCGCGGCCGGGGCCCGTCGGCGTCGGAGACGCCGGGCGAGCCCTCCAGGAACACCGAGACCATCTCCTCCTCGCGCTCGGCGCGGTAGGAGGCGGGCAGCAGGCGCAGCCAGTGGCGGTAGCGCCTCTCCAGCAGGCTCGTCGGCGCACCGTCGTCCCCGCTCTCCCTCACGCGGGTGTCCTCGCCCGCTTTCGCGTAGGCGTCCCCGCCCTCCCTCACCTGGGCGTCCTCGCCCTCTTTCGCATGGGCGTCCTCGCTCCCTCTCACGCGGGGCCTCCCGCGACGGAGGGGCGGCCCCGCCGGGCGTGGAGACGATCGACGGCGGTCCTCGCGTTCTCCGCGAGCCGGACGGCCTCGGCCTCCAACGTCCGTGAACCGGAGTCGGTGATCCGGTAGTAACGGCGCAGCCGTCCCTGCTGGACCTCCTCGCGGTCGAGGGCCACCAGCCCGTCGCCCGCGAGCCGGTCGAGCACGCCGTAAAGCGTGCCGACCTTGAGCCGAACCCGCCCGCCGGACAGTTCCTCGACCTCCCGCACGATGCCGTAGCCATGACACGGCTCGCCGACCAGCGCGGTGAGGATGAGAAACGCCGGCTCCGTCATCACTCTCGGAGTCATGCCTGACAACATATATCGGGGAACAAGATATAGCGAGCGGCGGAGCTCGCGAGATTGCGGAGGATCAGGCCCGGAGGGCGGTCGTCGGGACCGGGGTGGGATCGGGCGGGGGACCGAGGGAGGCGGTGGCGGTCCAGGCGGCGGCGTACATGATCACCCGAGCCGAGAGGTTGAGCCAGACCAGCAGGCCGACGACCACGGCGAACACCCCGTAGACGGGATTGTTCAGGGTGCCGGAAAGGATCAGCACGGCGAGTTGCTTGAGCAGGGCGAAACCGACCGCGCCGAACAGCGCGCCGCGCAGCAGCACCCGCAGCGGCTGCCTGGAGCGACCCAGCCAGCGCAGGATGACCAGGAAGACCACGACGTCGGTGAGCACGCTCACCGTCAATCCCGCCAGCCAGATCGTGACGGTGGCCACCGGCGAACCCGCCAGACCGAGCCACCCGGCCACGACCCCGCTCGCCTGGGTGGCGAACCCCCCGATCAGCACCGACAACACCAGCGTGGTGCCGATGAGCAGGAGCGCGGCCAGATCCCTGAGCTTGGCCAGGACGAAGTTGAGCGGCGCCTCGGTCGTCATGAAGATCTCGCGCAACGCGCCGCGCAGCGCGTCGATCGCGCCGAGTCCGGCGTAGAGGAGCCCGAGCAGGCCGATGATCCCGGCACTGGTCCGGGACTCGGCGATCTGCTGGATCGGCAGCTTGTCGGCGAGACCCGGCAGATACTGGTTGATCGCCGTCTGCAGGGTCACGATGGCGTCGGGCCTGACGGAGAGGAAATAGCCGAAGACCGCGAACGCGAGCGCGATGATCGGGAAGAACGACAGGAAGGCGAAGTAGCTGACCGCTCCGGCGAGCCGGTCACCGGACTGGATCTGGTAGCGCTGGAAGGTCCTGACCAGATGATCCAGCCAGCGCCACCTGATCCGGGCCGCACCAAACGCCCTCCCGAACCGCTCACGGGCCGATTGGATACGTTCCAGCACGCTTGTCACGTGCGCCCCCTACCCAATCACCGCCGTCCCGATCGTGAACGGCGGCGAAAAAACAGCCGTGCGTACACGAGAGATCACGCAGCGGGCGGGAGACCGCCCGAACCCGCGCAAAGGAAGGTCGTCAGGGCCGTGTGGAGGCGTCGCGGTCCGGCTGAGAACACCGCCCGGACCGCGACGGAAGATCACGAAGTGGGCAGGAAGCCCACCCGGTCACGCACCTTGGCCATGGTCTCGGCGGCCACCGCGCGGGCCCTGGTCGCCCCGACGGCGAGCATCCGGTCGAGCTCCGCCTCGTTGGCGAGCAGCTTCTCGGTGCGCTCGCGGATCGGGGTGAAGGTGTCGATCACCACCTCGGCCACGTCCTTCTTGAACGTGCCGTACCCCTGCCCGGCGTAGCGCGCCTCCAGCTCGGGGATCGGGACGCCGCTCAGCGCGGACTGGATGCGCAGCAGGTTGGTGACGCCGGGCTTGTTCTCGTCGTCGGCGAGGACCTCGGAGCCGGTGTCGGTGACCGCACGCATGATCTTCTTGCGGAGCGGCCCCGGCTGCTCCAGCAGGTCCAGGATCCCGGTGGGCGAGGAGGAGGACTTCGACATCTTCGCCGTGGGCTCCTGGAGGTCGGTGATCTTCTCGACCCCCTTGACGATGTGCGGGTCCGGCAGCGTGAAGGTCTCGCCGAAGCGGTGGTTGAAGCGCTGCGCGAGGTCGCGGGTGAGCTCCAGGTGCTGCTTCTGGTCGGCGCCGACCGGCACCTGGTTGGCCTGGTAGAGCAGGATGTCGGCCGCCTGCAGGATCGGGTAGGTGAACAGCCCGACACTGGCCGAGCTCTCACCGGCCTTCGCCGCCTTGTCCTTGAACTGGGTCATCCGCCCGGCCTCGCCCATCCCGGTGAGGCAGATCAGCACCCAGGCCAGCTCGGTGTGCTCGCGGACGTGGCTCTGCACGAAGACCGTGGAGCGCTCGGGGTCGAGACCCGCGGCGAAGAGCTGGGCCGCGGCGACCCTGGAGCGCCTGCGCAGCACCTCCGGCTGGTAGTCCACGGTGATCGCGTGCAGGTCGACGACGCAGTAGAACGCGTCGTACCCCTCCTGCATGGCGACGTACTGCCTGATGGCACCGAGGTAGTTTCCCAGGTGGAAGGAGTCTGCGGTCGGCTGGATTCCCGACAGGACACGAGGACTGGCCATAGCAGCCAATTCTGTCAGCTGTCGGGAGTGCTTGGTTCGCGAGGCTCAGCCCTCGGAGGCGGGCGGCGTCTCCTGGCGCGGCGCGCTCCGCTTGATCCTGACCCGGGAGACCCTGCGGCCGTCCATGTCGGTGACCGTGAGGTCGAACCCCGGGATCTCCACCCGATCCCCCAGCGCGGGAAGGTGTCCGAGCGCTCCCATGACGAACCCGCCGAGGGTCTCGTACGGACCGTCGGGCAGTCGGATCCCGGTCTCGGCCGCCACCTCGTCGAGGTTGGCCAGACCGTCGAGCTCGACCTCTCCCGCGGGCAGCGCGACGTGCTCGTCCGCCACGTCGTGCTCGTCGCGGATGTCGCCGATCAGCTCCTCGACGAGGTCCTCCAGGGTGACGATGCCCGCCGTTCCGCCGTACTCGTCGACCACGATCGCCAGGTGGTGCCCCTCCTTGCGCATCTCCGACAGCGTCGCCATCAGCCGCTTGCTGGTGGGGACCAGCTTGACCGGGCGGATCGGCACCAGCTCGCTGATCGGCTCGATGGACCCGGTCAGCACCGGGTCGAGCAGGTCGCGGATGTGGACGAAGCCCACGATGTCATCGTAGGAGTCGCGATAGACGGGAAAGCGGGAGTGCGGCATGGCCGCGGCCAGGACCGCCGCCTCGGCCAGCCGCGTGTCGACGGACATGAACTCCACCTCGGTGCGCGGCAGCATCACCTCGCGCAGCTGCCGCTTGCCCGCCGCGAAGACCTCCCCGATCAGGTGGCGCTCGTCGGCGGTGAGTTCGTGGTGACCCACCACCATGTCGCGCAACTCCTCGGTGGAGATCTCCTCGCGGTCGGCACGGGGGTCGCCGCCGAGCAGCTTGACGACCCCGTCGGTGGACTTGGAGAGCGTCCAGATGATCGGCCGCGACAGCAGGGCCATCCGGTCGAGGAACGGCGCGACCAGCAGGGAGATCCCCTCGGCCCGCTGCCGGGCGATGCGCTTGGGGACCAGCTCGCCGAGGACGAGCGAGGCGTACGAGATCGCCAGCGTCACCAGCACCAGGGAGAGCGGGGCCGCCACGGCCTCGGGCGTCCCCCAGCCGGTCACCACGGGGATGAGGTCCTGGGCGAGGGTGTCGGCGCCGAAGGCGGCCGAGAGCATGGTCGCCACGGTGACGCCGATCTGCACGGCGGACAGGAAGCGGTTGGGGTCGCGAGCGAGCTTCGCCGCCCTCGCCCCCCTGCGGCCCTGGGCGTCGAGCCGCCTGACCTGGCTCTCCCTGAGGGAGACCATGGCCATCTCGGCCGCGGCGAAGAATCCCCCGATCAGTACGAAGAGCATGACCAAGGCGATGTTCGCCAGGACGCTGTTCACGAGATCGTCTCCGTCATGGCGGTCGCCCGTTCCGGCGGTGGTCGATATTTGATGTGCCAGCATATGCTGGCAATAGACTTACAAAAGTAAACAAGTACAAACATCATCAAACAGGAGGCCCCGTGAAGCTGCTCGTCACCGGAGGCGCCGGATACATCGGCGGCGTCGTGGCGGCGCGACTCGTCGAGGCGGGCCACGAGGTCACCGTGCTGGACGACCTCTCCACCGGCCACGCCGACGCGGTGCCACCGGGCGCCCGTTTCGTCGAAGGGTCGATCACCGAGGCCGCCGGCCTGCTGACCGGCATGGACGGCGTGCTCCACTTCGCGGCGAAGTCCCTCGTCGGCGAGTCGGTGGAACGGCCGGACCTCTACTGGGCGCACAACCTCGGCGGCACCCTCGCCCTGCTCGACGCCATGCGGAGCGCGGGAGTGGGACGGATCGTCTTCTCCTCCACCGCCGCGACGTACGGCGAGCCGGAGCGCTCCCCGATCGAGGAGACCGACCCGACCCGGCCGACCAACCCCTACGGCGCGTCCAAGCTCGCGGTCGACACCGCGCTGAGCGCGTTCGCCGGACTGTACGGCCTGGCCGCGGTGAGCCTGCGCTACTTCAACGTGGGCGGCGCCTACACCGCCGCGGACGGCGGCGTCTACCGCGAGCGTCACACCGTGGAGACCCACCTGATCCCTAACGTCCTCGCCGTCGCACTCGGCGGTCGCGAGTCGGTCAGCGTGTTCGGCACGGATTACCCCACTCCCGACGGCACATGCGTGCGCGACTACATCCACGTGGCCGACCTCGCCGAAGCCCACCTGCTGGCACTGGACGCCTGCTCGGCGGGCGAGCACAAGATCTACAACCTGGGCAGCGGGACGGGCTTCTCCGTGCAGGAGGTGCTGTCGGTCTGCCGTGAGGTCACCGGCCACGAGATCCCCGCGGTCGTGCGCGAGCGCCGCGCCGGCGACCCGGCCGTGCTGGTCGCCTCGTCCGCCAAGATCCAGCGTGAGCTCGGCTGGAAGCCCGAGCACCCGTCGATCCGCGACGTCGTCGCCGACGCCTGGGCCGCCCTGCGCGGCTGACACAGCGCCCCCGTCTGCCCTCGTCCGCCCTCGTCTGCCCTCGTCCGCCGCCGCCTGCCGCCGTCCGTGGAAACGTGCGGCCGGGCGGCCACGCCTACCTCAAGCGGAAGCGAGCCGTGTTGTTGGCGGGACGGCGGTCGCCCAGCCGAAGAGAGTAGACGGTCGCCTCGGCCCTGGGCGCGTGCGCGCGGGCCACGAAGGCGAGCGTGAAGCGCACCCGCCTGCCCGCGCCGACCGTACGAAGCCTGCACCCGACATAGGCGGGGAGGGAGTCGCAGCGCGCCCCCCTCGCCGACATGAGGCGCGCCCCGCCGGTGTCGAAGAGGACCCCGGCGTCGTGGACGCGTCGCGGTCCCCGGTTGCGCACCACCGCGGCCACGGTCACCAGGCGGCCCGCCCGCGTCGTACGCGCCACGCGCGACAACCGGACCGCCAGATCCGTACCCTCGTCCACCTCGGTCAGCGTCTCGAAGACATTGTTCGCCTCGTCGTCGTCCACGACCTCGGAGGAGATCGTCGCGCTCGCCCTCAGCGGCCCCCTCGCGCCGGACCTCACCAGCCCCGTGATCGTCACCCCACCGACCTGACCTGCCATGACATCCTTCACCGAGGGGCAGACCACCTCCCCTGCCACCGCGCCGGGACGGCACTCGGCGACGTTCACGCCGATCACCGCCACCTCTTCCGGCAGCCGGACGGTGAGCAGCGGAAGCACCGCGTCCCCCGGCCCGTCGTTGCGCACCTCGGCCCGGTAGGTGATCGGCTGCCCCGGCTGCGCGCGCTTCGGGGAGGCCGTGAGCCGAACCGACAGGTCGGCGGCCCCCCAGGTGTCGTCCCCTGGCGAGGCGAACGCTCCCCGAGGTGTCGCGACGAGCGCGAGACAGATCACCCCGGCGACGACCCTCACCGCGGCGTACTCCCTGAACACCGATCCCCCGGCCACAAGTGATCATTGAACGCCGGGTCACGCCGCTCCGCGACGATCGACACGCCGCTTTCTCCCCTCGCCGTCCGCGCCGCGAAGGTGCGGAGGAGCCTCCCACCGCCGCGCGGGGGAACCTCCCGCCGCCGCGCGGAGAAAGGGCCGGGAACGCGAACGGGGCCCCGGCGTGCCGGGGCCCCGTTCGCGGGGCGGCTCAGGTCGAAGAGCGCGTGACGGGCTCGGACCGGAGAACGTGCAGGTGCTCGGATCGAAAACCGCCTGGCCGCGTGGCCGCTCAGACCAGACCGAGCTCGCGCACCGCGGAACGCTCCTCCTCCAGCTCGCGCACCGTGGCGTCGATGCGCTCGCGCGAGAAGGCGTCGATCTCCAGCCCCTGGACGATCTCCCACTTTCCGTCGCGCGAGGCGACGGGGAAGGACGAGATGAGCCCCTCGGGAACGCCGTACGAGCCGTCGGAGGGGATCGCCGCCGAGGTCCAGTCGGTGCCGTTGACCCAGTCGAAGACGTGGTCGATCGCCGCGTTGGCGGCGGAGGCGGCCGAGGACGCGCCCCGGGCCTCGATGATCGCGGCGCCGCGCTTGGCGACGGTGGGGATGAAGGTGTCACGCAGCCAGGCGTCGTCGACCAGCTCAGCGGCGATCTTGCCACCGACCTCGGTGTGGAAGAGGTCGGGGTACTGAGTGGCGGAGTGGTTGCCCCAGACGGTCATCTTCTTGATCTCGGAGACCGGGACCTGGAGCTTGGCGGCGAGCTGGGAGATCGCGCGGTTGTGGTCGAGACGCATCATCGCGCTGAAGCGCTCGGCCGGGACGTCCGGGGCGTGCTGCTGGGCGATGAGCGCGTTGGTGTTGGCCGGGTTGCCGACCACCAGCACGCGGATGTCGTCCGCCGCGTTGTCGTTGATCGCCTTGCCCTGCGGGCCGAAGATGCCGCCGTTGGCCTGGAGGAGGTCACCGCGCTCCATGCCCTTGCTGCGGGGACGGGCCCCGACCAGCAGCGCGATGTTGGCGCCGCTGAACGCCACGTTCGGGTCGTCGGTGACCTCGATGCCGCTCAGCAGCGGGAACGCGCAGTCGTCGAGCTCCATCGCGGTGCCCTCCGCGGCCTTCACGGCCTGCGGGATCTCCAGGAGGCTCAGCGTGACCGGGACGTCCGCGCCCAGCAACTGGCCCGAGGCGATGCGGAAAAGCAGCGCGTAGCCGATCTGACCGGCGGCGCCGGTGACGGTGACCTTTACGGGAGTCTGGGCCATGACCTTCCCCCACTCGAAGGATGAATTGTGACGCTCGGATGCTACCCGTCCACCGTGGACGACCGTCCGGCGAGTGCCTTGATCGGCCCTCTGGGTGGCGGGACCGGTGCGACGAACGCCCCGCCGACCGCGGGTGAGAGCACCCCCGTACGTCCGTCCGCCGATGGACGCCGGTGTCCACCGGTGGACCGCCGGCCCGTCTCCGGACGTCGGCCGAATGTCACGACCGGGTGACCGGCTCCCTCCAGGTCCGGTTCCCCCGGCAAGGTCGTGTGACGGCGCGTCAGGAGCAGGGGGCCATGGTGGGGAGGTTGTTCTCCCGCTCAGGGAACTCGACCTTGGAGAAGTGCTTGTCGAGCAGCTTACGGACCGTGCCGCTCCGGTAGAGGTCGGCGATCGCCCCCCTGACGGCCTCGCAGGTGCGCACGTCGCCCCTCTTGAGCGCCACCGCGTAGCGCTCGTCGGTGAGCTTCAGGCCGAGCAGCTTGTAGCGGATGCTCTCCCGGTTGCCGAAACCGGCGAGCAGCAGGTCGTCGCCGGGGATCGCGTCGACCTCGCCGGCGGCCAGCTTGTTGACGCAGTCGGAGTAGGTCTTCGCGGGAACCAGCGTGAGCCGCTCCACCGCGCCCTGCAGGACCGCCACGGCCGCGCTGAAGTCCGGCTGGCACATCCGGCTGCCCTCCAGGCCCTTCACGGTCACGATCGGCGAGCCGTCCTTGACGAGCGCGTCGACGTGGGCGAGGTAGTACGGCCCCGCGAAGGTGACGTCGTCGGTGTCGTTGATCGAGTACGTGGCCAGGACGAGGTCGACGTCACCGTTCGCCAGCAGTTTCGGCCGGTCGGGACGGGCGGTGGCCCGGAAGGTGACACCGCTCTCCGGCACCCCCAGCGCCTTGGCGATCTCAAGGGCGAGGTCGACCTCGAAGCCGCTCCACCTGCCCTGGTTCTTCAGCGCGATGCCGGGCAGGGAGTCGCGCAGGCCGATGACGAGTTTGCCGGTCTTGGCGGCCTTGTCCGCCACGGAGGTGAACGCCGTCGGGACCGGTTCCTTCGGCCCGCCCTTGTCGACGGGCCTCGGCCACCACTGGTAGGCGGCGACCGCCCCGGCGGCGAGCAGCAGCACGGCCACCGCGGCGGCGATCCAGCGCCTCCCACGCGGGCGGCGCGGCGTCTTCTGCGTCTTCGGTGTCCCGTCGGGGATCGTGGCCGCCTGCCAGCTGGGCGGCGGCACCTCCCCGGCGTACCCCACGTACCCGGGAGACCCCGGAGACGGGGACCGGTCCCAGTAGTCGGGAGACGGCGGGCGGTCCCGGTGGTCGGGAGAAGCCGGATGGTCGTGACGGCCCGAGGAGCGGTGCTCCTGCGGGCGGTGGTCCGGGAGGCGCCGCTCCGAAGGATACGACTCGGGAGCGCGGTGGCCGGGGAAGGACGGATACTCCGGGGGATACGACTCGGGAGCGCGGTGGTCCGGGAGGGACGGGTACTCCGAGGATGTGGGCACGTGTGAGGGCCCGCCGTGGTCGGTGGGTGCGCGGCGCTCGTCCTGGCCGGCCCCGGTCCGGCTCCCCTGCCCCGGGTGAGTCCCTCCGCTCTGATCGCCGTGGCCGGGGTGCGTACGCCGGTCGTGGGCGGGATGCCGGACCTGGAACCCGGTGGACGGGAGAGGCGGGTCGTTCGGGAGACCGCCCGTCCTGGGGTTCGGAGTCCGCATGGGACTGGTGGCGTCGTCGTCACGGCCCTGACCGCCGACGTCGCGGGCATACCCCCGCTCACGGCCCTGCTCACCGGAAAGGCCCTGCCCATGGGAACGGCCCTGGTCACCGCTTCGGTCACCGCTCTGGTCACGGTCCTGGGTACGAGACCGAGGCTCGTCGCGGGAGGACTTGGGGACGGCGACCTGGGCACCCTGGGTGAGGATCGCGGGCGAGGCGTTCGCCGTCTCGGGATGGCCGAGCAGCCGGAGCAGGAGCTGGTCGGCCGAGGGTCGCATGGCGGGTGACTTGGCCAGCGCCGAACCGACCACGCCGCGCAGCGGCTCCGGCAGCATGCCGAGGTCGATCTCGTGGTTGAGGATGCGGTTGAGCACCACCGCGATCGAGCCGCCCGCGAAGACGGTCTCGCCGGTCGCGGCGAACGCGATGGTCGCCCCCCAGGCGAAGATGTCGGTGTGCGGCCCGACCTCGGCGCCGGAGATCTGCTCGGGCGCCATGTAGGCGGGGGTGCCGATGGCCCGGCTGGTGATCGTGCCGGTGGAGTCGAGGATGCGGGCGATCCCGAAGTCGACGACCCTCGGGCCGTCGGCGGCGATGAGCACGTTGTCGGGCTTGAAGTCGCGGTGCACGATCGCGGCGTGGTGGATCGCGGTGAGCGCGGTGGCCGTGCCGATCGCCAGCCGCTGCAGCGGGGCGCCCCTGAGGGGGCCGTCGGTCTCCACGACCTCGCGCAGCGACCTGCCCTCGATGTACTCGCTCGCGATGTAGGGGGTGTCGCCTTCGAGGTCGGCGTCCATCACGCCCGCCGTGCAGAACGAGGCGACCCGCTGGGCCGCCCTCGCCTCCCTGGCGAACCGGGATCTCGCGATGGCGTCGCCGGAGAACTTCACGTGCAGCAACTTGATCGCCGCCCGCTCCCCCGCGGCGTTGATCCCGAGGTAGACGACGCCCTGCCCGCCCTCGCCGACCCGCCCGACAACGCGGAACGGCCCGAGCTGGCGCGGCTCTCCCGCTTCCAGTGGCGCGATATCCGGCATCATCGTCCCCACGGTCTCGTAATCTTCGACGTGGCAAACTTTACGGCGCCATGACCCGCCCTCTCCCGCTGTTATCCCGACGTGACCTCACATTCCTTCCGGGAACGACCGGTCTTCCGGTCGTGTCACGCCAAGAAACAACGGGCGTCCCACCCACCCAATTTCCGACATTAACCCCAATCTGGCGCTCCAGCCGCTTAGATCGCTACCGTTGTACGTCCCTCAGGCAAGCCGGAGCAAAAACTTCCATGCGCCGATATATCGGTTATCGCGAGTTCGTACAGCGCGATCAGCGTTCCCTCGTCGGCACCGCCCTTCTCCTCACCGGCAGCCACGAGCAGGCCATCCGCCTCACCCTGCGCTCCTTCCACACCGTCGCCCTCTCCTGGCCGCCGCCGCTGTGGGAGAACCCCACCACGCACGCCCAGATCGCGCTCTACCGCCGCTTCCTCCAGCGGCCGAGCGCGGCGGGGCCGACGGCGCTGGTACGGATCCCGCCCCGGCAGCGGCTTCTCGTGGTCGCCTGCCTGCACGACGGCAGGTCCCGCGCGGAGATGGCCTCCCTTCTCGGGCTGCCGGAGAAGACCGTGGAGGCGGAGATCGCCGAGGCGGTCGACACCCTCACCAAGGGCAGTGAGAGCCGCCTGATCACCAGGATGGCCAACGCCGCGGGTGAGGCCTCCGTCCCCGATCTCTCCGCCCGGTCCATGCGCACGCTCAGGCGGCGCCGCGCCAGGGGGATCCTGCTCACCGTGGCCGCCGCGCTCGTCCCGGTCGGACTGGTCGCCGCCTTCATCGTGCTCCAGCAGGGCGAGGTGTGGAACTCGGCGCTGGGCGAGCGCAACCAGGCCCGCGCGGCGCAGGAGCCCGTACGGGCGGTCTCCAGCCCCGAACCCGACGGCCGGGAGCCGGACGGTTCCGCGCCCGACGGCCGGGAACAGGCCGGCGGGGAACCCGGCGGCGCCCCGGCGGCGTGGCAGGCCCCGCGGACCTCCTCGGTGATCCGCTACGCGGTCCCCGCACCGTGTCCCGAGGGCGACGCCGCACCCCCGGCGCGGGCCGGAGACGTCACCTGCGCGGGCTGGACGCTGACACTGGCTCCCGGTGGCCCCGAGAGCCCCGCTCCCGGCCCCAACGCCTGCGAGGGCCGGAAACCCTGCGCGTCGACGCTGAGCGTCCCCGACGCCGCCCAGCGCCTCGCACACGGGGACGAGGGGGAGCGCCCCCGGCTCGTCCCCGCCGTCAGCCGCGACGGGCGCCGCATCGCCTACCTCAGCGCGGCGGAGCGCCGCTACGTCGCCCATGACCTCGGCAGCGGCGTGAAGCGCCACCTGTCGCCGGTCCTCGTCCCCGCCGACACCGAGAACGGCACCGCGGTGAGCGTCTCCCCCAACGGCCGCCACTTCACCGTCACCCTCGGCGAGCGGCGTCTGCGCACCGACTTCACGACCGGCACCCTGACATCCCTGCCCGCGGAACAGATGTCCCCGGCGGAGAAGATCTCCCCCTGGCTCCGGGAGCGGTACGGGACCTGGTCGGACTCCCCCAGCGGGAGATACTCCGCCGCGATCGTCGCCGGAAAGGGCGAGAACCCTCACCGGCTCCACATCGTCGACGCCACATCACGAGACGTCTTCAAACGGCTCCCGCTTCCCGAGGTGAAGCGGCCCGCCGAGGCCGAGGTCGTGAGCTGGCTGAACAACCGCGAGGTGGTCGTGAGGATGAGCGCGAAGGCGGGAGGCGACCTCCTCGGCTTCTTCCGCGTGGACGCCGTCAACGGACGGGCGCACCGCGTACCCGGCCTCCCGGCCGACGCCTCGCTCGTCCTGGGGGCCGCGACGGCGTCGTGACCGGCTCCCCTGTGCCGGGCCATGGCCGCAACGGAAAAAGGGCCGCCGTGGGGCGGCCCTTTCCTACGGGTCCTGCGGGTTCTGCGTGCGACGGTGCCGGCCGGGTGAGGGCCGGTGCCGCCGGAGACCGGTCGGGTGCCGGTCAGCCCATCTTCTTCTTCAGGTTCTCGTCCAGGGCCGCCAGGAAGTCCTGGGTGGTCAGCCACTTGGCGTCGCCGCCGACCAGCAGGGCGAGGTCCTTGGTCATCTGGCCGCCCTCGACGGTCTCGACACAGACCTGCTCGAGCTTCTCCGCGAAGTCGATCAGCGCGGGGTTGTTGTCGAGCTTGCCGCGGTGCTGCAGGCCCCGGGTCCACGCGAAGATCGAGGCGATCGGGTTCGTGGAGGTGGGGTTGCCCTTCTGGTGCTCACGGTAGTGGCGGGTCACCGTGCCGTGGGCGGCCTCGGCCTCGACGGTGCGGCCGTCGGGGGTGAGCAGGACCGAGGTCATCAGGCCGAGCGAGCCGAAGCCCTGCGCGACGGTGTCGGACTGGACGTCACCGTCGTAGTTCTTGGCGGCCCAGACGTATCCGCCCTCCCACTTGAGCGCCGCGGCGACCATGTCGTCGATGAGGCGGTGCTCGTAGGTGATGCCGGCGGCGTCGAAGTCGGCCTTGAACTCGGTCTCGTAGACCTCGGCGAAGATGTCCTTGAAACGGCCGTCGTAGACCTTCATGATCGTGTTCTTCGTGGAGAGGTAGACCGGGTAACCGCGCGACAGGCCGTACCGCATGGAGGAGCGGGCGAAGTCGCGGATCGATTCGTCCAGGTTGTACATCGCCATCGCGACGCCGGGGCCGGGGAAGTCGTAGACGTCCAGCTCGATCGGCTCCGAGCCGTCCTTGGGGGTGTAGGTGAGAGTGAGGCTGCCCTCGCCGGGGATCTTCAGGTCGGTGGCGCGGTACTGGTCGCCGAACGCGTGACGGCCGATGATGATCGGCTTGGTCCAGCCGGGGACGAGCCTCGGCACGTTGGACATGATGATCGGCTCACGGAAGATGACACCGCCGAGGATGTTGCGAATGGTCCCGTTCGGGGACTTCCACATCTTCTTGAGGCCGAACTCCTCCACCCGAGCCTCGTCAGGGGTGATCGTGGCGCACTTGACGCCGACGCCGTACTGCTTGATCGCGTTCGCGGCGTCGATCGTCACCTGGTCGTCGGTGGCGTCGCGGTGCTCGATCCCGAGGTCGTAGTACTTCAGGTCGACGTCGAGGTAGGGAAGGATCAGCTGGTCCTTGATGAACTGCCAGATGATCCGGGTCATCTCGTCGCCGTCAAGCTCGACGACGGGGCCCTCTACCTTGATCTTGGGCATGCGTGTGGTTCCCCTTCTGAACTAATTTGGCCAGACAGTCCTTTTTGAGGCTCACTGGCCGTTGAGGCTATCGGACCGGGCCCGTCGCCTGGCGACGCACCCGTTCCTCCGACCTATCGCATCGGCATGAGCGCCGGATATTCGAGGATCAGCCCGCCCACCATGAGCGCGATTCCGAGACCCGCGAGGGTGAGGACGTCGGTCGTCTTGCGGCGCACGGCGAGCCGCCCGCCTCCGGCCAGCCTGGCCAGCGCCCCCAGCGTCATGACGGCACCCAGGGCGAAACCGCCCCACTCGGGCATGTCAAGCAGCACCGCGAAGACAATGGCGGCGACCGCGCCGACCGCCACCAGTGGGTACGCGCCCCAGCGCTCCTCGTTCGCGTTCACCGCTCGCGCGTTCACCGGCCCATCACTCGCTCTCGCCTCCGACTCATCGATTCCGACCTGTCCGATCCCGGTTCTTCTGATTCGGGGTCACATGATCCCGGTGCGCATGATCCCATTTCCTCTGATTCCAGGTCATACGATCCCTGATCACCTGATCCCGGCTCATCGCTCGGTGATCGGCTTCCACTTCTGGTCACGCTCGCCGATGTACTCGCTGTCCGGACGAATCAGCCGGTTGTCGGCGTGCTGCTCGATGACGTGCGCGGTCCATCCTGACATGCGGCTCACGGAGAAGACGGGAGTGAACAGGTCCGTCGGGATGCCGAGATAGTGGTAGACGGTCGCCGCGTAGAAGTCGACGTTCGGGTAGAGGCCCTTCGTCTCGAAGACGACCTCCTCCATCTCCTTGGACATCCGGTAGTACGTGTCGTCGCCGGACGCCTCGCCGAGCTCCCGCGACATCCTGCGCAGATGCGTGGCCCGCGGGTCCTCGGTCTTGTAGACGCGGTGCCCGAAGCCCATGATCTTCTCTCCCGCGGAGAGCCTGTCCCGTACGGCCTGGGCGACGGAACCCGCGTCGAGCGACTCCAGGGTGCGCATGACCTGCTCGTTGGCGCCGCCGTGCAGGGGGCCCTTGAGGGTGCCGATCGCCGCCACCACGGCCGAGTGCATGTCGGACAGGGTCGCGGCGCAGACGCGGGCGGCGAACGTGGAGGCGTTCATCGTGTGGTCGGCGTGCAGGACCAGGCAGGCGTCGAAGATCTCGACCTCGCGCTCACCGGGGGTACGGCCGGTGATCTGGAGGAGGAAGTTCGCGGCCACGCTCAGCTCGGGGTCCGCGTCGGGAACGGTGGTGCCCGTCCTGGCCGCGTGGTAGCGGGCGACGAGGATCGGCTGCTGCGCGGTCAGCCTGGCGGCCTTGCGCAGGTTCGCCTCGGGGTCGTTGGTGTCCTTGTCGGGATCGTCGCCTCCGGCCAGCGAGACCAGCGTGCGCAGCGCCTCCATGGGGGCCTGCTTCTCCGCGATCTCCGGGATGTTGGCCTCGACGAGCGCGCCGAGCGTGCGCCCTCGAACCAGCTCCTCGCCGTACGCCGCCAGCTGGTCCCGGGTGGGGAGGGTGCCGTACTGGAGCAGGTGGGCGGTCTCTTCGAAGGTGGTGCGGCCCGCCAGATCGTGGATGTCGTAGCCACGATAGAAGAGGCGACCGGCCTGACCGTCGATGTCACTGAGCGCTGTGGATGCGGCTACGACATCGGCGAGACCTTTGGTGGGTTTGTCCGCCATAAGTGTTTCCTCCGCTTATCTGTGCCCGAAGTCTACCTGTGAGCAGCGGAAACTCTCCCGAGAGGTGCACGCCAATTTCACGTGGGATTCTCCTTCTGGCAAAGGCGATTCCCCATCACCTCGTCTGGGTAAGCCGGAGCTGTAGGAATAGTTACGGCGGGCTACCTGGGGAGGAACTGCCGTGGAGGGGCCGTTCATACGCATCGAGGACACAGGCGAGGTGGTCCCGTTGCGCCCCGAGATCACGACGATCGGACGTGGCCGGGGAGTGGACATCCGGCTCACCGATCCGAGTGTTTCCCGGCTGCACGCGGAATTCGTCCGGCGCGGACCCTACCTGTACGTCGTTGACCTGGGCCTGTCCCGCAACGGCACTCGGGTCAACGGTCGGCCGATCGCCCGGAGGGTGCTTGACGACGGTGACGTGGTGTCCTTCGGTGCGGCACGAGGCAGGATCGGCGGAGTGCCACGCGAGGACTTCGCCCCGGAGATCGAGCTCCGCCGCGCCGCGGCGCCGGAGCTGACCAGGCGGGAGGTTGATGTCCTGACGTCACTGTGCCGTCCGGCGCTGTCGGACGAGGCGTTCGTCGCACCGGCCACGGCCAGGGAGATCGCCGACGATCTGGTGGTGACGGAGGCGGCTGTCAAACAGCACCTCCTGCGCCTCTACCAGAAGTTCCGGATCCCGGAGGGCACCAACCGGCGCACCAGGCTGGCGAACGAGGTCGTCGCCCTGGGGCTGGTCAGGCCCACCCCCGTGGTGCCGCCGCAGCGCGCGGCCGGCGCTCCCGAGCCTCAGACCGCGTCGTCCACCACCGCGAACCGCAGGGCCTCGTGAGCGAGGCCCGGTGGCCGCGGATCCTGTGAGAAAGGTCTCATGGACGGGCGCACCGAATGGGTCGGGCGGGTCCGGTGAGTGCCGGGCAGGTCCGGTGAGCGAGGTCTCGCGAACGAGCGAGCCGAATGGTTCGGGCGGGTCCGGATGATCCGGTCCTGCCCGAGACATTCGGTGTCGCCCGTGCTGTCAGGCGCCGCCCGTACCGTCAGGCGCCGCCGGGGCCTGCTCCGCGTCCCCGAGGGAGAAGGGCCCGAGATCGCGGGATCAGCCGCGCTCCGCCTCCCTCGCCTCCTTGCGCTCGATGATCCTGCGGGTGAAGGGGATCCACTCCATCGCCCGCCCGCTGAGGTAGGCCGCGCCGAGCGCGATGATGATCATCATCCAGGGGCTGATCCAGACACCATGCATGATCACAAAGGCGTACAGGGCGTGGTCGAGCAATGGCATGAGGAGGCTCCACGACTGTGACGAAAGGGATGCTTCAGACTAACCGCAGGTCAAAGCTTTTTCATCCAGGTGGTCCTGTCTAATCCGCCACTTTCCTATCTCCTGTGCGCAGCCGCCACAGTCGTCGCGGCGGCCGCGCAGCGGGAGCGGGTCAGTGGAAGAAGTGACGGGTTCCGGTGAAGTAGAGGGTCACCCCGGCCGCCTCGGCGGCCGCGACGACCTCCTCGTCCCTGATCGAACCGCCCGGTTCCACGACCGCCTTCACCCCCGCGTCGATGAGGATCTGCAGACCGTCGGGGAAGGGGAAGAACGCGTCGGAGGCCGCGGCGGCACCCGAAGTTCGCTCGCCCGCCCGGGAGACCGCGAGCCGCGCCGAGTCGACCCGGTTGACCTGACCCATGCCGACACCCACCGACGCGCCGTCCGAGGCGAGCAGGATCGCGTTGGACTTCACCGAGCGGCACGCCCGCCAGGCGAAGACGAGGTCGGCGAGCACCTCCGCGGAGGCGGCGGGTCCGGCCTTCAGCTCCCAGTTGGACGGATCGTCGCCCGGGGCGTCGACCCGGTCGGCGGTCTGCACCAGCAGGCCGCCGTCGATCCGGCGGAACTCCGCCGGGTTGGACGGTCCCGCGGGGCAGGACAGCAACCGGATGTTCTTCTTGGCGGTGAGCACCTCCAGCGCCTCCCCGGTGAAGGAGGGCGCCACCACGACCTCGGTGAACACCTCGGCGATCTGCCGGGCCAGCTCCCCGGTCACCTCCGCGTTGACCGCGATCACCCCGCCGTACGCCGAGACGGGGTCGCAGGCGTGGGCCTTGCGGTGCGCCTCGGCGACGTCCGCGCCGATCGCGATGCCGCACGGGTTCTGGTGCTTGATGATCGCCACGGCGGGCGCGTCGAAGTCCCACGCGGCCCGCCACGCGGCGTCGGCGTCGAGGTAGTTGTTGTAGGACATCTCCTTGCCGTGCAGCTGCTCGGCGTTGGCCAGGCCGTCCTTCTGCCCCGAGTACAGGGCGGCGCCCTGGTGCGGGTTCTCGCCGTAGCGCAGCGACGACCGCAGCTCCCAGGCCGCGCCCATGTAACGCGGCCACGCGCCCTCCTCGGCGGCGTAGACGCTCGCGAACCAGGAGGCCACCGCGGTGTCGTAGGCGGCGGTGTGGGCGTACGCGGCGGCGGCCAGGCGGCGGCGCTCCGCGAGGGTGAAGCCGCCGTCCGCGATCGCGGCCAGCACCTCGCCGTACGAGGCGGGGTCGACGACCACCGCGGCGGTGCCGTGGTTCTTCGCCCCGGCCCGGATCATCGCGGGGCCGCCGATGTCGATCTGCTCCACGCACTCGGCGTCGGAGGCGCCCGAGGCCACGGTCTCCTCGAACGGGTAGAGGTTCACCACCACCAGCTCGAACGGCTCGATCTCCAGCTCTTCGAGCTGCTTGGTGTGGGACGGGTTGCCGCTGTCGGCGAGCAGCCCGGCGTGCACGCGCGGGTGCAGCGTCTTGACCCGGCCGTCGAGGCACTCGGGGAAGCCGGTCAGCGACTCGACAGGAGTGACGGGGACGCCGAAGGAGGCGATCTTCGCGGCGGTGCCCCCGGTGGAGACGATCTCCACACCCGCGGCGTCGAGCCCACGGGCCAGCTCCTCCAGCCCGCTCTTGTCATACACCGCGATCAACGCGCGCCGGATGGCGATGCGGGTCACTTCGTGTTCCTCCTGGTTGGTTCCGGGTTTCCCCCGGGAACCCGGCTCATCCGCCGGGTCGTCCGAATCGAACAATCCTGCCGGTGACGGTCCAGCCCTCGCGGGCCATCCGGCCGACGGTGTCGACGAGCAGATGACGCTCGACGGTCTTGATGCGCTCGTGCAGGGTCGGCTCGTCGTCGCCGTCCAGCACGGGCACGGCCTCCTGGGCAATGATCGGCCCGGTGTCGACGCCCGCGTCGGCGAGCATCACGGTGCAGCCGGTGACGCGCACGCCGTACGAGAGCGCGTCACGGACGCCGTGCGCGCCGGGGAAGGAGGGCAGCAGGGCGGGGTGGGTGTTGAGGACCGGGAAGGCGTTCAGCGTCGGCGCGCCGAGGATCTTCATGAACCCCGCGCAGACCACGAGGTCCGGCCGGTACTCGGCGATCCGGGCGGCGAGCCTGCCGTCCCACTCCTCGCGGGTGGGATGATCGGCCAGCCTCTCCACGAAGGTCGGCACCCCCGCGCGCTCCGCGCGGGTCAACCCCTCGATACCGCCGCGATCGGCGCCCACGGCCACGATCCGGGCACCGTAGGTCTCGTCTGCCACAGCGTCCAGCAGGGCCTGTAGGTTGGTTCCAGAACCGGACACGAGAACCACAAGCCGAACGGCCTGGGATGACACCGACGCACTCCATTCGGACGGGGACTCACGCCGCTGCAAGGGTATCGGCCTGTCCGTACGAACAACGCAAGGAGGTCAGGTGACACCACCGGTCGAGGTCCGGCCCACTGAGAGCGCCGGTCGCAGGGCGCTGTGGCTCGCGGTCGCCGCGGCGGTGATGACGCTGCTACTCCCCCTCGCGGGAATCGTCATGGCGATCTTCGCCCTCGCCACCTCGATCCGCGCGATCAGGACGCTCCGCGCCATCCCCAAGCCGGCGGGCACCGCCGTGGTGGGCGTCGTGCTGTCGGCCACGGCGTTGCTGATCTCGATCGCGGTGACGTCGCTGCAGTTCTACTTCGGTGACGAGCTGGCCGCCTACACCGAGTGCGGCAGGGGCGCGGGCACCGTGACGGCGCAGAACGAGTGCGTGGAGCAACTCGAACGGGCGATGGAGAAGAAACTGCCCTTCCTGGAGCCCGGCCAGGTGCGCTTCCCCTTCCCTCCCTGACCGGCGCGGCTCTCATCGCCCGGCCCTGACCGGCACGGGACTTCACCCGGCGCGACTCTGACCGGCTTGGTTCCGTCGGCCCCTGTTCGGCGCGAGGCTTCTCCCGGCGCCTCCCTGACCGGCTCGGACCGGGCTCGGACCTGCTCGGCTGTCATCGCCCGGCCCTGACCCGCCCAGAGCTTCACCGGCGTCTCCCTGACCGGCTTGGATCCATCGCTCGGCCTGGGCCGGCGCGGAGCCTCAGTCGCGGTCCCAGGCGTAGGGGTCGACGTAGATGACGTGGCCGCCCTTGTCGTCGCTCTCGTCGACGATGTCGCGCCGGGGCGGGCGCGGCGGGTCGGGGCGGCGGGCCTTCTGCGGGTTCTCCGCCGCGGCCGAGGCGTGCTCGTCCTCCCAGTCGTCCCTGATGACCGGGATCGGCTGGGTGTCGCACTCCGTGGCGTCCAGCCAGTAGCCGGGGAGTTTCTGGAGTTCCTCCGGCTCGGCGAAGCCGACCTTTCCCGCCGCCGAGGCCGCCGCCTTGGCGATCTTGACACCCGCCTTGCGCACCGGCGCGGTGGCGGTGCCGACCTTGGCCGCCGCCTTGGTGACGGCCGTGTTGTGCCCACGGAAGATCAACCACCAGTTGGCCAGTCCCGCGGCGATCCCGGCCGCGACGCCCACCTCCAGGGTCACCGAGACCATCACCTCCCAGCCAGAGGGACCCAGCGCGGCCAGCCGCGCGCCGCCGAGCGAGCCGCCGGAGAGCGCGGCGAGCAGGCCCGCCACCGTCCCGGTCGCGAGCCCGCAGGCGAACCCCCACAGCGGCGCCCCCTCGTACGAGGGGGAGGGCGAGATCCGGACGACCAGGACACCCGCCACGGCCCCGGCCAGGAAAGGCACCGCGATCACGATCATCACCCAGGCCGGCGTCGGGCCCGCCTCGGGCAGCGCGCCCAGGATCGGCAGGCTCGGGACCGTGCCGAGCTGCACGCCCGTCGGCGCGACCAGCGTGCCGGTGCCGACCGCGAACCCCGGACCCGCGATGTAGGCGAGGCCCCAGATGACGGCGTTGAGCAGGTAGAGCCCCTGCACCAGCAGGAGCAGCGCACCTCCGACGAACCCCGGCGCCAGGATCCCGGAGAGCTCCTGAACCTGCCCGAAGTTGACCACGACGGCCCCGGCCACCATGACGGCACCCGCGACGAGCATGATCCCCAGCGCGGCGGACGTCCCGGCCACGACCGAGCGCAGCCGCTCGGGCAGCAGGCGCAACATCGAACGCCAGGGGCCGATCGTCCTGGCGACGGCCACCGAGCCCGCGAGGAAGGCCAGCACCAGATGGCTGGCCAGCACGTCGCCGAGGAAGGGTTGGGTGATCTCGTTCCTGGTGACCAGCGCGATCAGCCCGGCCAGCAGCGCGTACGGCGCCGCCAGCGAGATGCCCGCCTGCGCGATCAGGACCAGCTGCGCCCTGCGGCGGGCGTTGGACACCTCCTTCGGGGTGTTCTTGGGCAGCCTGGCGGGCAGCCGGAGCCGCAGATCCGCGTCGCGGGCCATCCACATCCCGGCGCGGTACAGCAGGAAGGCGGGCAGGATCGTCAGCCCGAGCGGAAGCAGGCCAACCGAACCGCCGGGGATCGCGAAGCCCGCGTGGTGCGCGGCGAGCCAGAGCTGCGACGCGGTGCGGAACACCGCGGGCAGTCCCGCGCCGAGCGCGCCGCGGGGAGCGGCGATCCAGCCGACCAGGGTGAGCGTGGTGAGCACCGCCAGCCCCACGCCGAGGGTCCACGCGGCGGCGAGCATCCCGGAGACGGGAAGCGGCCGACGGGCGTCGTCGTCGTCACCCGTGAGGCCGGGCAGGGGGATACGGCTGAGGACGTTACGGGGAGCCGTCCGTAGCTGATCGAAAAGGGCCGTCACAGTAGTCGATGCTCTCAGGATCTTCGGTGCGGAAGGGACTCCCTCGCCCGCGTGTCGCGCACCGCGTCACGGGATCCCCCTGTGGTATCCGGGTGACGCCGACACGGAAACCGCATGGCGAAGGGCGCCCGGCGAGATGCCGGACGCCCTTCGAAAGTGGGCGGGGCCGTGGCCCCGGAGCCGTGCGTCAGAGCGACTTGACGACCTCGCGCATCAGGCGGGCGGTCTCGCTCGGGGTCCTGCCGACGCGGACGCCGACCTTCTCCAGCGCGTCCTTCTTCGCCTGGGCGGTGCCGGCCGAGCCGGACACGATCGCGCCCGCGTGGCCCATGGTCTTGCCCTCGGGGGCGGTGAAGCCCGCCACGTAGGCGACGACCGGCTTGGTGACGTGCTGCTCGATGTAGGCGGCCGCGCGCTCCTCGGCGTCGCCGCCGATCTCGCCGATCATCACGATCGCCTCGGTGCCCGGGTCGTCCTGGAACGCCTGCAGGGCGTCGATGTGCGTGGTGCCGATGACCGGGTCACCGCCGATGCCGACCGCGGTGGAGAACCCGATGTCGCGCAGCTCGTACATGAGCTGGTACGTCAGCGTGCCCGACTTCGAGACCAGGCCGATGCGGCCCGCGCTGGTGATGTCGGCCGGGATGATCCCCGCGTTCGAGGCGCCGGGGGAGGCGATGCCGGGGCAGTTGGGCCCGATGATCCGGGTCTTGCCGCCCTTGGCGACCGCGTACGCCCAGAACTCGGTGGTGTCGTGGATCGGGACGCCCTCGGTGATGACCACGCAGAGCGGGATCTCGGCGTCGATCGCCTCCTTGACGGCGTCCTTGGTGAACGCCGGGGGCACGAAGACGACCGACACGTCGGCGCCGGTCTCCTTGATCGCCTCCGCGACGGTGCCGAAGACGGGCAGGCCCTCGTGGACGGTGCCGGCCTTGCGGGCGTTGACGCCGCCGACGACGCGGGCGCCCGAGGCGAGCATCCGGCGGGTGTGCTTGGTGCCCTCACCGCCGGTCATGCCCTGGACGATGATCTTGCTGTTCTCGTTCAGCCAGATGGCCATTACGCACCTACCGCGGCGAGTTCGGCGGCGCGCTTGGCCGCATCGTCCATGGTGTCCACCAGTTCGACGCCGGGGAGCTTCGCGTCGGAGAGAATCTGACGCCCGAGTTCGGCGTTGTTGCCGTCCAGGCGGACGACGAGCGGGCGGCTCACGCTCTCGCCCCGGGCCTCCAGCAGCTGGAAGGCCGAGACGATGCCGTTGGCGACCGCGTCACAGGCGGTGATGCCGCCGAAGACGTTGACGAAGATCGACTTCACCGCGGGGTCGGAGATGATGATCTCCAGACCGGCCGCCATCACCTCGGCCGAGGCGCCGCCGCCGATGTCGAGGAAGTTGGCGGGCTTGGGCGTGCCGGGGAACGCCTCGCCGGCGTAGGCGACGACGTCCAGGGTCGACATGACCAGGCCGGCGCCGTTGCCGATGATGCCGACGGAACCGTCGAGCTTGACGTAGTTGAGGTCCTTGGCCTTGGCCGCGGCCTCCAGCGGGTCCTCGGCGGCCTTGTCCTCGAAGGCCGCGTGGTCCGTCTGGCGGAACGCCGCGTTGTCGTCGAGGGTGACCTTGCCGTCGAGGGCCTTCACCTGGCCGTCGGCGGACAGGATCATCGGGTTGACCTCGACGAGAGAGGCGTCCTCGTCGACGAAGGCGCACCAGAGCTTCTCGATGAGCTCGGCGGAGCCGTCGAGCGCGGCCTCCGGCAGCCCGCCGGCCTGGGCGATCTCACGGGCCTTGGCCCGGTCGACGCCGTCCAGGGGGGAGATCGGGATCTTCGCGACCTTCTCCGGGGTGCTGTGCGCGACCTCTTCGATGTCCATGCCGCCCGCGGCGGAGCAGATGGCGAGGAACGTACGGTTGGCGCGGTCGAGCAGGAAGGAGAAGTAGTACTCCTCCGCGATCGCGCTCGCCTCCTCGATCAGGACCTTGTGGACCGTGTGGCCCTTGATGTCCATGCCGAGGATGTCGGTGGCCTTCCGCTCGGCGTCGGCGGCGTCGTCGGCGACCTTCACGCCACCGGCCTTGCCGCGACCACCGGTCTTGACCTGGGCCTTGACGACGACACGGCCGGTCAGCTCCTCGGCTGCCGCCCGTGCCTCCTCCACGGTGTGCGCGACCACGCCGCGCGGCACCGGGATGCCGTACTCCGCGAAGAGCTCCTTCGCCTGATGTTCGAACAGGTCCACGAGGGTCCGTCCTTGCTTGTCCGGCTGGTGTACAGATGAGAGCGGGCCGACTCCATGATCCAAGGGGAGCCCGACGGTTTTGCGCCAATGAAGCCTAGCCCGCCTGATGACATGACCAGGTAACCGGGTTCCAGATCGTACGCCTCGAACACCGTGAGCGCCGAACCGACAGGCCCTGCCGCCGCCCCGTGAGATCGTTCACCGGAGCGGCGAGCGACCTGTCAGAGGTCCGTCGGAGTGGCGAGAGACCGGCCCGAAGGGGATGTCAGACGGGCGAGGGGATCGCGCTGCGCACCCAGTCGACGATCTCCTGGGTGGTGGCGCCCGGGGTGAAGACGCGTGCGACGCCCATCTCCTGGAGCGCGGGCATGTCGTCCTCGGGGATGATCCCGCCGCCGAACACGACGATGTCGCTCGCGTCGTTCTCCTTCAGCAGCTCCAGCACCTTCGCGAAGAGCGTCATGTGCGCGCCGGACAGGATGGACAGCCCGATCGCCGCGGCGTCCTCCTGGATCGCGGTGCGCACGATCTGCTCGGGCGTCTGGTGCAGGCCGGTGTAGACGACCTCCATCCCGGCGTCCCGCAGCGCCCGCGCCACGATCTTCACACCCCTGTCGTGGCCGTCCAGCCCCGGCTTGGCGATGACGACGCGGATTCTTGACACGGCATCCATCCAGACCTCCTTGTCTGCGCTCCCCTCGCGACGTGGGAACTGTCGGAAGCGTAACCGGCCACGTCTCACCGGGGTGGGCGGGCCACCGCGACCGGCACATCTCGCCGGAGTCGGCGGGCCATCGCGAACCACATTACAGCGGCGCCGATTTCATCGTTTTTTCTCGTACGGCGCCACGACCGCCGCCCGAACGACCGTGCCCCGGTTAAACCGGCGGGAATGCGCGGGAGGGCCGAGGTCCCGCGAAAAACCCACAAAAAAAGGAAACTGACCGTCCGTGGTCGACCGGAAACGGATCCGCGTTCCGACAGGGCTTCCAAAGATCGAGAGGGCGCCTCTGCACCGAATATGCACGTTTAATTCAAGGCGATCCTCCAAATGCGCTACCATTTCGTGATCTTGCCCCGCAAGAATGTGTTTCCCCTCCCCAGCGGGGTGGAGGGATCAATCAGGAGGATTTCCCTTTGAAGCGATACATCGCCGGTCTGGCGTGCGCCGCGACGGCCATGCTGGGCGTTCCGGCGCTGGCATCGACCGCGCACGCGCAGGCCGCCGACCCGGTCAGTGCGCTGAAGAAGCAGTTCAAGAGTGGTCACGGCGTCGCGTACGTCGACACCATCAAGAGGAAAGTCGCCGGTAAGAGCACGGTTTTCGGCAAGCGTAAGGGCGAATTCCAGTTCAACGCATCCGGGATCACCGCTTCGGACCACACCACCGAAGTGCGCTTCACCGAGGAAGACCTCGGACTCGGCACGGGGAGCGGCGACTCCAACGGCGAGAAGACCGCGGACGAGGAGCGGTTCGAGAAGCTGCTCGCCGGACTGGCGGAGCCCGAACGAGTCGTGCGGGTCAACAAGAAGGCCTATGTAGGGGGCGGCGCCTTCGGGCAGTTCCTTCCGAGGGACAAGCCCTGGCTCGGATCCCCCGAGGACACGCTCGGTCTGACCGGCTCAATGGGCCAGTTCGTCAACATCGCCGAGCCCGCGACCCTCAAGGCCCTCCTCGCCCGCGCCACGGTCAAGCGCTCGAACGCCTACGCCGGGCAGATCACTTCCGGCGAGCTCCAGAAGGTCTCACCGTGGTTCCGCGTCACGCAAGGGCGGAAGCTGACGGGGCAGGAGACCAAGGTCAAGATCAGCTGGAAGCTGTTCCTCAATGCCAACCGGCTCCCGGTACGGCTGGCGACGTCGTACACGACCTTCAAGAACGGCCCGACCTTCATGGTCGACACCAGCTACAGCGCCTGGGGGTCGGAGGTCGCGATCACCGCTCCGCCGGCCGACCAGGTCGCCACGATGAAGGAGCTGGACGCGGGCTTCCTGGCGGACACGCCCATCCCGCTGATCGCCGGCAAGTGACCTTTCCGCGCTGACCGCGCCCCGAACCATACGAGCCGCGCCCGGTGGATCTCACCACCGGGCGCGGCTCGCCGCGTTTCCACGTATGCGGGATCCGACACATGCGAGACCTGACGTGCGCGGGACCCGGCGCGTCGAAGGATCCTCCCACCGCCTGGGATGATCGGCTGTCCGGCACGTTCGGCTCCCGGTATGGTTCGGCAGGCGGTCGGCGCCCTCCGCGTTCTTCGGTCACACGGGACTCGCCGGCTTCGGCGGTTCTTGATCCGATATTTCGGGATATAGGCAAGAATCTTCTTCCGCCCTCAGCGACGACGCGAGGACACATACGGGAGGACCCCCTCGATGAGGCGAATGATCGCCGCCCTCACCGGCGCCACCGTGGCAGCCCTGATCGCTCCCACGCTGGTCGCCGTCACTCCGGCGAGCGCGAAGACCACCCCGGCCGCGACGGCCTCGGCGGCCGACCCGGTCTCGGCATTGAAGCGCCACTTCAGGACCCACAGGGGCGTGAAACTCACCGAGAACACGAAGGTCGTCGGTGAGGGCAAGAAGCACCGGGCGATCTTCACCCGGCGGAGCGGCGTGCTGGAGTTCGGCAGGACCGGCCTGGTCGCCTCGGACCTCACCACCAAGTTCAACCTGCCCGCAGAGGATGGCGAGCTCAAGGGCCTGTTCACCCCGTCGCGGACGATCTCACTGAAGGGCGTCTCCTACACCTCGGGCGGCATCTTCGCCGAGTCCATGCCCGAGGGCAAGAAGTGGCTGCGCACTCGCGGCGACACGGCCTACCTGGTCAGCGCCGTCCAGCAGATCATCAGCACCGTCGAGCCCGCCACGCTGCGGGCGACCCTGGCCCGCACCACCGCCAAGCGTCCCGGCGGGACGTGGGACGGGACCCGGACCACGGTCCACTCGGGCACGATCACGCTGGCCGAGCTCTTCAAGGTCTCTCCCGCGGTGCGCGCGATGCTGGTCAAGAAGCCCACCGGCAGGTCCGCGACGCTCCCGGTGACCTGGAAGATCTACGTCGGCTCCGACCAGCTGGTCCGCCGGGTCGTGTCGTCGTACACGGAGTCGACCCGGGGCCTCAACAGCACCGAGCTGTCCTACGTCAACGACACCCGCTACACCGGCTGGGGCACCAAGGTCACGATCAAGGCGCCGCCCGCCGGCCAGGTGGTCGAGTTCGACGAGCTCATCGGTGACACCTCCCCGCCGGAGGACCCCATCGGAGAGATCTTCAAGGGCTGAACCGCACGCCACCCGAGGTGATCGGCGACTCGGAGACCGGTCCGAGGCGATCACCGAGGGCATCTCGGACGGGACGAGTGCCCGGTGAGCGACAACCGGGCACTCGTCGGACACCTCCGGCCTGGACACCCCGGCTCTCGGCACCTCTCGCCCGATTACGGTCGGTCGACGTCCGGCATCGTCATCCGGTGCCGGACACGCGGGTCCCGAAGATCGGAAACGAGCTGGGCGACGGAGCCCCCGGGCCGTGGAGTAAGTCAGCCCGGCGTCAACCGCCGGTCGCGGGTCAGAGCTTCTCCAGCGGCGCGTACGCCAGCAGCAGGGTCTTCTCTCCCCCGCCACCGAAGTCGATCTTGACCTTGGTCTTCTCCGCGACGCCGTCCACCGACACCACCGTGCCCAGACCGAACTGGTCGTGGGTGATCCGGTCACCGGGGGTGAGGTTGGGGATCTGCCTGCCGCCGGGCTTCCTCGCCGGGGCGGGGCGGGAGTCGCGGCGGGTGGCGGCGCTCCAGGCGCTCTTCTCCGGGTCGCTGCGCCAGTCGACCAGCTCGGACGGGATCTCGGCGACGAACCGGGACGCCGGGTTGAACGCGGGTGAGCCCCAGGAACTACGGACGGCCGCCCTGGAGATGTAGAGGCGCCGCTCGGCCCTGGTGATGCCGACATAGGCCAGGCGACGCTCCTCCTCCAGCTCCTTGGGCTCGCCGAGAGAGCGCATGTGCGGGAAGACCCCGTCTTCCATGCCGGTGAGGAACACCACGGGGAACTCCAGCCCCTTGGCGGTGTGCAGCGTCATCAACGTCACCACGCCCTGGCCGCCGTCGGCCGCCGGGATCTGGTCGGCGTCGGCGACCAGGGAGACCTGCTCCAGGAACTCGACCAGCGTGCCCTCGGGATTCGCCTCCTCGAACTCTGAGGCGACCGAGATCATCTCGTCCAGGTTCTCCAGGCGGCTCTCGTCCTGCGGGTCGTTGGAGGCGGTGAGCTCCAGGCGGTAACCGGTGCTCACCAGCACCTCCTGGGCCAGCTCCGAGGGCGTCATGTCGTCGGCCTTCACCATGAGCTCGTCCATCAGCGCGACGAACTCGCCGATGGCCTTGAGCGAGCGGGTGGCCATGCCCGGCGCCTCGTCCGCCCGGCGCAGCCCCTCCCAGTAGGGGATCCGCTCCCTGGTCGCGAACGCCTCGACCATCGCCTCGGCCCGCTCGCCGATGCCGCGCTTGGGCACGTTGAGGATGCGGCGCAGCGAGACCACGTCGTTCGGGTTGGACAGGAAGCGCAGGTAGGCGAGCAGGTCGCGGACCTCCTTGCGCTCGTAGAAGCGCACCCCGCCCACCACCTTGTAGGGCAGACCGGTCCGGATGAAGATCTCCTCGAACACCCGGGAGGCGGCGTTGGTCCGGTAGAACACGGCGACCTGGCCGGGAACGACGTCCTCGTGGTCGGTGAGCCTGTCGACCTCCTGGGCGACGAACATGGCCTCGTCGTGCTCGTTGTCGGCGACATAGCCGATGATCTTCGCCCCGGCGCCCTGGTCGGACCAGAGGTTCTTGGGCTTGCGGCTCGCGTTGCGCGAGATCACCGCGTTGGCGGCGGACAGGATCGTCTGGGTGGAGCGGTAGTTCTGCTCCAGCAGGATCGTCCTCGCCTCCGGGTAGTCGCGCTCGAACTCCAGGATGTTGCGGATCGTCGCACCGCGGAAGGCGTAGATCGACTGGTCGGCGTCACCCACCACGCACAGCTCGGCCGGAGCGACCCTGCTCTCGCCGCCCTCCCTGACCACGTCACCGTCGGCGGTGCGCGGCTCGGGACGGCCCGCGATCTCGCGGATCAGGGTGTACTGGGCGTGGTTGGTGTCCTGGTACTCGTCGACCATGATGTGGCGCCAGCGGAGCCGGTAGTGTTCGGCCACGTCGGGGAAGATCTGGAACAGCGTCACCGTCAGCATGATGAGGTCGTCGAAGTCCATCGCTCCGGCCTCGGTGAGCTTCTGCTGGTAGTTGCGGTACGCCTCGGCGAGCTTGCGCTCCAGATGGGTGGACGCCTGGGCCGCCGCCGTCTCATAGTCGATCAGCTCGTTCTTGAAGTTGCTCACCTGGGCGGAGAACGACCTCGGCGGGTAACGCTTGGGGTCGAGGTCCATCTCGCGGCAGACCATCGCCATCAGGCGCTGGGAGTCGGCCTGGTCGTAGATGGAGAAACCCGAAGGGAAGCCGAGGCGCTTGGCCTCGCGGCGCAGGATCCGCACGCACGCGCTGTGGAAGGTCATCACCCACATCGCCGCCGAGCGCGGGCCGATGAGCCGGTCGACCCGGTCCTTCATCTCCCTCGCGGCCTTGTTGGTGAAGGTGATCGCCAGGATCTCCTGCGGCTGCACGCCCCGCTCACCCAGCAGGTAGGCGATGCGGTGGGTGAGCACCCGGGTCTTGCCGGAACCCGCACCCGCGACGATGAGCAGGGGGCTGCCGTGGTGCACGACGGCCTCGCGCTGCTGAGGATTGAGCCCGTCGAGCAACGGATGGGTCAGGGAAGAGGCTGGGATCGACACGTCCCCTAGGTTAGAACGACCGACCGACAACCGGGTCCAGTCGTCGTCAAGGAATGCGGGTGGACTCGCCCACGGTTGTGATGACCGAGCGGTACGCGGAAAACGAAAGGGTCCTCCCATGCTTTCGGAAAACGAGATCAGCCGCGTGCTCGCGGTCACCGCGCATCCCGACGACGTGGACTTCGCCGCCGCGGGAACCATGGCGCTGTTCACCGCGCGAGGTGTCGAGGTGACGTACTGCGTGGTCACCGACGGTGACGCCGGCGGCTTCGACCGCGAGCTGGACAACACCGGGATGGCCGAGCTTCGCCGGACCGAGCAGTCCAACGCCGCCAAGGCCGTCGGAGTGACCGACGTGCGCTACCTCGGCCGCCACGACGGGACCGTGGTGCAGAGCCTGGAGCTGCGGTGCGAGATCACCCGGGTCATCCGCCAGGTCAGGCCCGACCTGGTGATCACCCACAGCCCCGAGCGCAACCACCGGTTCATCGCCCCCAGCCACCCCGACCACCGGGCGGTCGGCGGCTGCACCCTCGACGCCGTCTATCCCGACGCGCGCAACCCGTACACCTTCCCCTCGCTGCTGCTCGACGAGGGCCTTGAGGCGTGGACCGTCCGCGAGGTCTGGCTCAACGGCGGCCCGACGCCCGACCACTACGTGGACGTCACCGACACCTTCGACCGCAAGCTCGCCGCCCTGCGCGCCCACGCCAGCCAGATCGACCACCTGGATGACTTCGAGGACTTCCTGCGGGGCCGCTTCTCGCAGATCGCCACCGAGGCGGGCTTCGGCGAGGGTCGCTACGTCGAGGCCTTCCAGCGGGTCATCACCGTCTGATCTCCCCGCGCGCAGGCCGGGAGGGCACGGCCCGGGGAGAGCCGGGAAAGCACGGCCGAAGGCCGAGACCGGGAGAGCACGGCCGGACCCGCCGGCGCGGGGTCACCTCGGCAGCGGGCCGCGGCCCGAGGCCGGCTCCTCCGGCGGGGCGAGGCGGGCGAACAGGTAGCCCAGGGAGTTGGTCGCGACGTGGAACAGCGCGGGAGCGGCGAGACCGCCCCTCCTGCGCAGCTCGGTGAAGAGCACCCCGGCGAGGCCCGTCGTGACCACCGACCCGGCCACGACGCGCGCCACCTGCCACGCGGGCGCCCCCTCCGGGCCTCGTGGCACGCCCGGCGCGTCCGGTTCGGCGGGCACAGCCGGTACGCCGGAGCCCTCCTCGCCTCCCGTTCCCCGCGCGCGAGAGGCGAGGGCGACCGGTACGCCGGGACCTTCGCCTCCCGTCCCCTCCGTACGAGAGCCACGGGAGCCACCGGAGCCCGCGGCGTCGGGGACACCGGGAACGTCAGGGGCGCCGGGAGCGCCGGGGGCGCTGAGGGCCTCCCCCGTGGCCAGGCGGCTCAGGGCGGGGTTGGCGGCCATCATGTCGACGGCGGGCAGGATGTGCCAGAGACCGAAGAGGACCGAGGAGACGGCGGTCGCCGTACCGTGGCCGTGCGAGCGGGCGACGAGGGCGTGCGTCACCCCGCGAAAACCGACCTCCTCCAGCAGGACCGTGCCGAACGGCACCTGGATCAGGGCCTCCTCCAGCGCGCGGGCGCGCGACAGGGACAGGGCGCGCTCGTCGCGGAAGAACCTGCGGGTGGCCGGCACGGCGATGCCGACGGCGTAGGCCCCGGCCACGGCGGAGGCGAGCGCGCCGCCGATCCGCAGACCCCGCGAACGCCGGTGGAACCCCAGCTCGGCCCAGGAGAGCCCGGAACGGCGGGCCATGACGACCAGCGCGCCGGTGGCCGCGGCCGAGGTCAGCGGTGCCAGCCTCGGCGCCAGGCGGTTGTTGAGCACGTTCGCCGCCACCAGCACCGCCACCGCGCCCGCCAGTGTGCCCGGCAGAGCGCCGGGCACCGCCTCGGATCCGGCACGGGCGGCTCGCTCCGGTTCGCGTTCCATGCCCACGACTCCCTCGGACGTCGTCTCGCGCCCCGCCTGCCGGGCCGCGCCGGGGATCGCGACCTCGGGTCCGCCCCGCGCCTTCGATGATCCCCGCCGATCCGGCACGAATCCGGTTCGAGGCTACGCGACGGGGGCCCGGCCCGTGGCGGCCTGGCGCCAGCCGTCGGGAAAGCGCAGGCCGCGGCGTTCCTTCACCGTCAGGCCACCCCAGATCCCCTCCGGCTCGGCCGCGCGGAGCGCGTAGGCCCGGCACTCCTGCAGCACCGGACACCGCTCGCAGACCGCCTTCGCCCGCGCCTCGTGCTCGGCCGACTGCGTCAGCGGGAAGAACAGCTCGGGATCGCTCGTACCGCAGGCACCTCGCGCGGCCCAGCCGATCTCCCGCACCGTCATCCGCATGCCATCACCCCCTGGTCGCTCCCCGCCCTCAGCGTAGGTGGACCGGGACGGCCCGGCATCAACCTCCCGGCGGATTCATGCGTACTCATCGCGGCGTACTTTCGTCGCGGCCTGGTCAGGCGGGTGCCCCGCCCGGCGGCTTCTCCGGCTCCCGCGCGGTGACTCCGGACGCCCAGGCGTGAGGCCGCGCGAGGCCATCGCGGACGTGGTCCCCGGCTCCGGGCCTCTCTGCGCCCATACCTCAGCAGGCGCTCGTTCCCTGGTTGTAGCCCTTGACGAACAGCTCCTGGCGCTGCCCCGCCGTGCCGTGGGCGTCCGGACGCAGCCAGTCGTCGGTGGGATCGCCGGCCGCGGCGAGGTTGAGCAGGAGTTCGTCCTCGTCGCCCGGCTCGGTCTGCAGCGCGCCGCCCTTGACCAGCGCTCCCAGGGTTCCTCCGGCGTAGCAGTCGGCCTGGAGTTCCTGCTCGATGCTCAGCCGGAAGGCGGTGTTCAGCTGCGCCTGCACCGCGTGGCCGAACTCGTGCGGAATGATCACGTAGACCGAGCCGTCGCCCATCCGCTCGTAGAGATCGTTCATCCAGCCCTCGTCGTAGGCGATGAAGTGCCCCACCGGGCAGTAGAAGGCGTTGTTCGGCACCGAGGGCTGCCCGCCGCAGTCGGGCCCGTTCTCCCCCTGGTAGGCGGTGAACGCGGCGACCGGGCGGTAGGTCAGCCCCGCCGCGGAGAAGGTCTGCTTCCAGTAGGCCTCGGTGAGCTCCCTGGCCAGCTCGACGTCCGACTCGAACGTCTCCCCGCGTGCGCTGGGCGTGGCCCGCTCACCGGCGGGACCGGCCTCCGGTTCCGTGCCCTTCCCGACGCTCCCGCAGGCGGTGACGGCCGCGAGCACGAGCACCAGGAGAAAAGAGAACGCTCTCATGAATCCATCGTGACGGAGTCTCGCTCCCCGCGCGCGGAATCGGCACGACCGGGGTTCAGGGGGACGGCCAGGTGTGGACGGGCTCGTTGGTGTGCATGTTCTCGATGTACCGCAATGTCATCCGGCGCAGCGCCTCGTGCCTTTCGAGGTCGCCGAACGCGTTCACCGTGTCGATCTGCCAGCTCGCCCCGGTCGTGCCCGTCAGGCAGCGCTGCTCGACGATCCCCAGTAACCGGTCCCTGGACTCGGGGGCCACGCCCCACAGGTCGAGTCCCTCGTGGGCGAGCGGCAGCAGGCGGCGCAGGATCAGTTCGGACGCGGCCACCTCGCCGAGCCCCGGCCAGAAGAGCCTGGCGTCCAGGCCGTGTCGTGCCGCGGCGTGCAGGTTGTCCTCGGCCGCGGCGAACGACATGCGCGTCCACACCGGGCGCTCGGCGTACGGCAGGACGCGCATGAGCCCGTAGTAGAAGGCGGCATTGGCGGCGACGTCCGCCACCGAGGGCCCGGCCGGCAGCACCCGGTTCTCCACCCGCAGGTGCGGGGTGCCGTCCACGACCGCGTAGATCGGCCGGTTCCACCGGTAGACGGTGCCGTTGTGCAGGGTCAGCTCGCCGAGTTGCGGGGTGATCCCGCGTGCCAGTTCCTCGCGCGGGTCCTCCTCGTCGCACAGGGGCAGCAGCGCGGGGAAGTAGCGGGCGTTCTCCTCGAAGAGGTCGAAGACCGAGGTGATCCACCGCTCGCCGAACCACACCCGGGGCCGGACGCCCTGGGTCTTCAGCTCCACCGGGCGGGTGTCGGTGGCCTGCTCGAACAGCGGGATCCTGGTCTCCTGCCAGAGTCTGCGGCCGAACAGGAACGGCGAGTTGGCCGCCAGCGCCACCTGGGGGCCCGCGATGGCCTGGGCGGCGTTCCAGTTGGCGGCGAACGCCTCGGGGCTGACCTGGAGGTGCAGCTGCAGGCTCGTGCAGGCGGCCTCGGGGGTGATGCTGTCGGCGTAGGTCTCCAGGGACTCGTCGCCCTCGATCGACAGGTGCAGGTCCTCGCCCCTCGCCGCGAAGATCTGCTCGTTGAGGAGTTTGTAGCGGGGGTTGGCCGACAGCGTGCCCTCGTGGACGTCGCTCTCCCGCAGCGTGGGCAGGATGCCGACCATCACCATGTGCCCGCCGACGGTGCGGGCCCGTTCCTCCGCGTGGTTGAGACGGTCCCTGATCACCTTCTCCAGCCGGGCCGCGCCGTCTCCCTCCAGCGACTCCGGCAGGACGTTGATCTCCACGTTGAACTGGCCCAGCTCGGTCCCCCAGTCGGGCTCGGCGATCGCCTCCAGCACCTCGGTGTTCTTCATCGTGGCCTCGCCGCGCTCGTCCACGAGGTTGAGTTCGATCTCCAGCCCGGCCCGAGGGCTGTCGAACTCGAACCTGGACTCGCGCAGCAGCTGCGCGAAGACGTCAAGGCACCGCCGAACCTTGTCCCGATAGCGCCGCCGGTCCTCGCGGCTGAACACCATCGCGGGTACATCGCGTCCCATACTTCGCAGAGTCGCACATAAGTAACTGCTCGTACAGGAGGGGGTGAAGGTTCAGACCAGTCGGCGCGCCGTGGCCCAGCGGGACAGCTCGTGACGGTTGGAGAGCTGCAGCTTGCGCAGCACGGACGAGACGTGGGTCTCCACGGTCTTCACCGAGATGAACAGCTCCTTGGCGATCTCCTTGTACGCGTACCCCCGGGCGATCAGCCGCAGGACCTCGCGCTCGCGCTGGGTGAGCGAGTCGAGTTCGGGGTCGATCGGCGGGGCCTCGCTGGAGGCGAACGCGTCCAGCACGAACCCCGCCAGCCTCGGCGAGAAGACCGCGTCGCCCTCGGCCACCCTGCGGATGGCGTCGGTGAGCTCCCGCCCGCTGATGTTCTTGGTCACGTATCCCCGCGCGCCGCCCCGGATCACGCCGATCACGTCCTCGGCCGCGTCGGAGACCGACAGGGCGAGGAAGCGCACCGTGGAACCGGAGCCGAGGACCCGGCGCAGCACCTCCTGGCCTCCGCCACCGGGCATGTGCACGTCGAGAAGGACCACGTCGGGCCCGAGCGCGGCGATCGCCTTGACCGCGGACTCCACGTCCTCGGCCTCCCCGATCACCTCGATGGACTCGCCGAGCTCGGCCCGTACCCCGGAACGGAACAGGCGGTGGTCGTCGACGATCAGGACCTTCACCACGCTCATCGGACTTCCCCTCGCGGTCCTGAGGTCCGCCTTCCGGCCGGTCGCACGACTTCGGCTCGCTCGATACTCACGTCTTCTCCAGCTTCATGGTCAGCATCACTTCCGTGCCCTCGCCGGGCTCGGTCCGCACCCGGGCGCTGCCCCCGTGGCGTTCCATCCTGCCGATGATCGACTGGCGGATACCCATACGATCCTCGGGCACCTCGCTCATGTCGAACCCGGCCCCCCGGTCCCTGACGAAGACGGTGACCTCGTCCGGCTCCGTCTCGGCGTACACGGAGACGACCTCGGCACCGGAGTATTTCGCGGCGTTGACCATGGCCTGCCTCGCGGCCTGCATCATCGCGGACAGTTCGGGGGTGAGCGGGCCGTCGCCGACGCAGACGACCTCGATCGGCACCCCGTGCGCGTCCTCCTCCTCGGCCGCGACCCGCCGCACGGCCGCGGCCACCGACGCGTCGGCGTCCTGCTGGGGCTGGTAGAGCCAGTTGCGCAGCTCCCGCTCCTGGGAGCGGGCGAGCCGCATCACCTCGCGCGGGTCCTGGGCGTTGCGCTGGATGAGCGTCAGCGTGTGCAGCACCGAGTCGTGCACGTGGGCGGCCACCTCGGCGCGTTCCTCCTGCCGGATGCGCTCGCGGCGCTCGCGCTGAAGCTCCTTCCACAGGGCGGCGAGCCAGGGCGCCGCGATCAGCGCGACGCCGCCCACGACCACCATGGTGAACACGATGCCGGGACGGGCCTTGCCCAGCTCGTCGTTGGCCACCAGGAAGCCGATCGCGCCGACCACGACGAGCACGAGCCCGAGGAACGTACGGACCCGGTTCTGGCGGACCTGCCCGACGGTGTGGTTCATCCAGCGCTGCCGCCGGTCGGGGTCGGCCTGCTGCCACAGGATCAGCGAACCGATGCCGCCCACGGCCAGCGGCCAGGCCCCGATCCCGGTCTCCGAGGCGCCGGTGAGCCAGCCCAGGGCTGTCAGCGCCAGCCCGATCGCGCCGTACGCGGCGAGCTGGCTCCAGTCCCTCGAAGGCTCCCTGCCCTCGTGCGGCTCGCGCGGGGTGAACATCCACAGCGCGGCGTACGCCAGGGTGCCGAACCCGCCCAGAACGGTGAGCAGCACGAAGGTCAGCCGCAGCACGACCGGGTCGAGCCGGAGCTGGGCGGCGGCGCCCTGGGCCACCCCTGCGATCAGCCGTCCTTCCACCGGCCGCACAAGGCGGGGGAAAGGGGCTTCTTCGGGTGTCACGGGCGCCGAATCACGAACTGTCTGTCGGTCAGCCATATCGTCAGCATCGTCACATGAATCAGCCTGCCACTGCATCAGGCGTTCCCCTGAAGCGACCCTGAGAGAGGCATCCCCCCTCCGGGACGACTCAGGGGTCTCCCGGATGCGTCACGGACCGGGAAAGGCCACGATTGACCATATGAACGACACCGGGCGGGCCCATGGTCCGGCGAGCTCGCCGTCCGCCTCCTACCTCTCGGGAAAGCGCTCCGAGGAGCGTTTCGAGGAGCACGGCCTGAAGCGCAGCAACGAGGGACGGATGCTCACGGGCGTCTGCGCGGGGCTGGGGAGATACGCCCAGATCGATCCCGTGGTGCTGCGGGTCGGCTTCGCGGTCCTGGTGCTCGGCTCCGGTATCGGCATCATGCTCTACCTCGCGGCGTTCCTGCTGATGCGCGAGACCGACGGCGGCCCCGGCTACTTTGAGCAGTGGACCCGGCGCGACTTCGACAGCGAGACGGTCCTGACCCTGCTCACCGGCCTGTTCGCCCTCGGGCTGATCGTCAACGTCTCCTCGGACGGCATCGGCACCGGCACGGTCGTGGTCGGTACGGTGTTCGCGATCGCCCTGCTCGCCGCCCACTCCCGCGGGGTCGACCTGCTGGCCGTGGCCAGGTCCCTGCCCGATCGGCTGCGCAGGCGCCGCACCCCGCACCCGCCCGGCGGGTGGCCGGGCTCGTCCACCCCCGCAGGACCGCCCGGAGTCGGCGAACGGGACCCGGCCGCCCACGCCGCCGCGCCCTGGGCCACCGGCCCCACCGCGTACGCCGAAGCTCCGACGGCAGGCCCTCCCGGCACCACCTCGGGAGACACCGCTCACGCCGCGGCGCGGCCGGGTGGCGAGGCGGTCACGGAGCCGTACGCGCCCGAGGCCGGACCGGGCTCCACGACGTCCCATCCGCCCTCCACCCCGCAAAGCCCCACCGGGCATGCGCCGGGCATACCCCCCGGTCCCGCCATGCCACCGCGGGAGGCACCCGGCGAGACCCCGCAGGACCCGTATTACGCCCACACGAGGCCGTCCTTCGACTCCTCCGGCGCGCCCTTCTCGCCGTACGGCCCCTATCAGCCTCTGGATCCCCGGAGGCGGCAGCCCTACTCCCCCTACGACCCGGCCGCGTACGGCGGGCCGGTGGTGGCACCACCCGGCCCGCGACGGCCCAGGTCGCTCGTCGGGAGCATCACCATCTGTCTGGCCATGATCGTTGGAGGGGTCATCGTGGCGATCCAGTCCGCCTCGGGATCGGTCAACATGACGGTCGCCGGCGGCGCGGTACTCGTCGTCATCGGCGCCGGCCTGCTGGTCGCCACCTGGTTCGGCCGGGGAGCGGGACTGGTCGCGACCGGCACGATCCTGTCGATCGCCCTGGTCGCGGGGCCCACGCTGGGCGGCATGCCGAAGAAGTTCGGCGACTTCGACTGGCGGCCCGTCACCCTGTCCGAGGTGGCCCGCGACTACTCGGTGGGCGTGGGAGCGGGCAGACTCGACCTGAGCGACCTGGTCCTGCCCCAGGGCTCACGGACCATCGTGGACGTCTCGATCTCGGTCGGCTCGATAAGCGTGATCCTGCCCGCGACGGCCAGAGTCGAGGTGAACAGCTCCACCAGGTTCGGCGACATCAAGATCGACCACGCGGTGGAGGGAGGGGCGGACATCGCGCACAACAAGATCCTGGAGCCCGAGGTGCCCCCCAAGGGCGACGTGGCGACCATCGTGCTGAACGTGAAGGCCGGCATCGGGGACGTGGAGGTGCGCCGTGCGGCCTGACATCGACAGGGCCGAGCAGCGTCGCGTACACCGCACCGACTGGATGGCCCTGCTCAGCGGCGTGGTCTTCATCGCGGCCGGGATCGTCTTCATCAGCGAGCCGTCCGTCTCGCCACTGGTCATGCTCACGATCCTGGTGGGCGGCCTGGGCTTCGCGGGCCTGGTCACCATCCTGGTCAAGTCCGTCCGGCGCTAGAAGGCCGGTGTTTCACCCGGCGACGGGCGCTCCGGAGTCGCCGCAGCAGGCGCACCCACGCCGACCGGCGCGCGGGGCCGCGACCGACCCGGCTGAAGATCCGCCCCCGAGCAGGACCTAACGGTGAAAGGCCAGATCAGGCATTAGAGTCGGAGCATGTCCGCCCTGGAGTTCGTCAGCACCGTCCGCGCGACGCGGGCCGGCCTCACGGACACGCTCGCCGACGTGGCGGGCATGACCGCGTGGGGCCGGGCGCACGCCGCCGAGCTGGGGATCGACTCGGAGTTCGTCGCCTCCGAGCGGCTGCGGGTCGAGGTGGTGGAGCTGCGGCAGGCCGTACGGGCGCTCTTCGCCAGGGCGGTGAAACCGGGCACCGCGAGCGGCGCGGACGCGCACCGGCTTCCCGATTTCGCCGAGTCGCTCGACCTGGTCAACGCCGCGGCTCTCGCCGTGCCGCTCGCCGCGCGGCTGGAGTGGCCCGCCGAGGGCGTTCCCCGGGCACGCAGCGTCCACGGCGACGGGGTCACGGAGTCGGAGCGGATCCGGGCGGCCCTCGCGACGTCGGCGATCGAGCTGCTCGCCGGGCCTCAGCGGGAGCGGCTCCGCACCTGCCCCGCGCCGCGCTGCGTGCTCTACTTCCTTAAGGACCACGCCCGGCAGGAGTGGTGCTCGGTCGGCTGCGGCAACCGTGCCCGCGCGGCCCGCCACTACCACCAGCACCGCGACGGCTGACCCCTCCGGGATCCCCTCACGAGTGCCACGTGAGCCGTCACCGCGTCGGCTCCCCCTATTCCCCGCGCACGGGTGTTTCCCCACGCACGGGTGCGAGGCGGCGCGAACCGGCACCGGAACTTCGGCCACGAAACACCGCGAACCAACACCGAGACCCCGGCCACGGAATGACATGAGGCGGCACCGGCCCCCGGCCGCGGAACGACGTGGGGCGGCGCCGGGACGACCCATCTCATGTCCGCGTCTCCAAGGCGGGCCGCACCCGCGACACCCGCGCCGAGCTCACATCGAGGTCTTCTCCATTGTGATTTACACCACAAATTTATAATGGGAAAAATGCCAGTTATGCGTTAGATTCATCCTGCAGCCAAACTAACGGGCCGATCCGTTAGAAAACCTGACGGGAGAGATCAGATGACCTTCCAGACCGGCCATGTCGGCCTCAACGTCTCCGACCTCGACAGGTCCAGGGACTTCTACCTGAAGATCTTCGGCTTCGAGGTCCTCGCCGAGTCCGGTGAGGCCGACCGCAGGTACGCCTTCCTCGGTCTCGACGGCACGCTGATGCTCACCCTCTGGCAGCAGAGCGAGGGCCGCTTCGCCACCGGTCTGCCCGGCCTGCACCACCTGTCCTTCCAGGTTCCGGACCTCGATGCGGTCCGCCGGGCCGAGGACGCGATCAGGGAGGCCGGCGCCACGCTCCACCACGACGGCGTGGTGGCGCACGGCGAGGGCGCGTCCTCGGGCGGCGTGTTCTTCGAGGACCCCGACGGGATCCGGCTGGAGATCTACACGCCCACGGGCGTCGAAGGCTCTCCCGTACCGGTGGCCGCCGCTCCTACCTGCGGCTTCTTCTAGATGCCCATGGAACACGCCGGAGAGCTCGCGGTCCAGCGAAGGGCCGGGGTCCGCGCGGTGGCACTGGGCTCGGCCAGGACCCGGCCGGAGATCCCGACGGTGGCGGCCGAGTTCCTGGGGCGACAGCGGATGCTGCTGATCGGGGCGACGGGACGGGACGGGCTCCTGTGGGCGTCCGTCCTGACCGGGCCCGAGGGATTCGCGGAGGCGGTGGACGAGCGGACGGTCGTGATCGACGCGGTGCCCGGCGAGCACGACCCGCTGACCAGGCTGGACGGGGGCCAGATCGGGATGCTCGCGATCGAGCCGCGGAGCAGGCGCAGGATGCGGATCAACGGCACGGTCTCGCGGCAGGGCGACCGGCTGATCGTCCGTACCGAGCAGACGTACGCCAACTGTCCCAAGTACATCCAGGCACGAGAGATCGTCACGGAACCGGTGGGACCCACCTCCCGAACTCCCGGCTCCGCCGATCCCCACGGAGACTCCCCGGAAGCTCCCGGCTCACCCGATCTCCATGAAGGGACCTCCGGCCCTCCCGGCGCCGCCCCCGCCGGTTTCTCCTCCGCGACGGCGTTCGGCGACGACGACCGGACCTGGATCGAGGGCGCCGACACGTTCTTCGTCGCCACCACCGCCCCCGGCCTCAGCACCGACCTGTCGCATCGGGGCGGCAATCCCGGGTTCGTCCGGGTGCTGGACGACCGGCGGCTGGTCTGGCCGGAGTACGTCGGCAACTCCATGTACATGACGTTGGGGAATCTGGAGTTGAACGATGACTGCGGCCTGCTCTTCCTCGACTGGGAGGGCGGCGGCGCCCTGCACCTGACCGGACGTGCCCGCATCGACTGGGATCCGGGGGACGTCCCGGGTGCGGAGCGCCTGGTCAGGTTCGAGGTGGACCGGGTCGTCCGCGTACCGGAAGCCAGCCCGCTCCGCTGGAGGTTCACCGAGTACTCCCGCCACAACCCGCCGGTCTGACCGCGCGGCTGGACGCATCGCCCTCGCCAACGCGGGCAGTAGGAAGGAGAGGACACGAATCTGGAGCGTGGACACGGACCGCCGTGAGGGCCCAAAGGGACTCCAGGGCGGCATACTGGCGATACGCCCCCGTGTAGTCGTAATGTCGCGACAGCGGCCGACCGGCAAGGAGCGGAGCGATGGCGATGCGGTTCGAGCACGAGTTCACGGTTCCCCTGCCTGTCGAGCAGGCGTGGCCGGTGCTGCTCGACGTCGAGCGGATCGCGCCCTGCCTGCCGGGTGCCGCCGTGGACAAGGCCGAGGGCGGCTCCTACACCGGCCGGATGAAGATGAGGATCGGCCCGGTCACGGTGACGTACCAGGGCGACGTCGCCTTCGAGAAGGTGGACGAGGACACCCACACCATGACCATCAGGGCCTCCGGCAAGGAGGCCAAAGGTCCGGGCACGGCCGGCGCCACGGTCGTCGCGCGCCTGCACCCCCAGGGGCGCGACACCCGGGTCACCGTCGACACCTCCTTCGACGTGACCGGCCGTCCGGCCCAGGCCGGCCGGGGCGTGCTGACCGAGGTGGGCGGGAAGCTGATCGACAAGTTCGAGGCCAACCTCTCCCGCCTGCTGGGCGAGGGCTCCGGCGCGGAAACGACCGGCGTGGGCGGCCGGAGCGCGGCCGGGAAGCCGGAGGCGCCCGACGACGTTCCGGCGATCTCGGAGAGCTGGGGTCCCGGCCCGGCACGTCCGGCCGACTCGGACTCGGCGGACTCGACGCCCCCCGGCGCCGGGAGCCCCGGCACCACCGGCTCGGCGTTCCCCGGCCCCGCGGGCTCCACCGGCCACGGCGCCGAAGGCCCCGGTGGCCCGGGATCGGACACTGCGGCCCCTGGCGCGGCGGCGTCCGGACTGGGCGGCCCCGGCGGCCCGGAAGGACTGAACACCCCCGGCGCCCCGGCGGCACCGGGACGTCACCTCAGCGCGGTGCCCACACCGCCCGGCCTCTCCGTCAACGAGGAGGCCGAGTCCCGCCAGAGTCACCCCGCGGGCACCTCGCGCACCTCGCTCAGCCCGGAAGAGGAGGCCCTGAACCTCCTGGAGGTGGCGGGCATGCCCCTGCTCAAGCGCATCGGCCCCCTGGTCGCCGCCCTGGCGGCCCTCATCCTGCTCACCTGGCTGATCCGCCGCGCCCTACGGCACTGACCAGCTGTCAGAGCGTCTCCCACGATCGTCAGTAAACGCACTTTTCGACGTCGTCCGACGTGCTGCCGGAGCCGAAGGTCCTGGTCGACGATATCGACACCGCTTTCGGCTGACCTTCGCAGCCTGTTGATACGACATGCACGCGTCGTGCCGCGCTGCCCGCTTGTGGGGCCTTCATGGTTGCGCACGACGCAGGGCACTCGCACTGGTTCGATGACTGCCTTGTTCGTAGTACTTCAGCCTGCCGGCCGATGTCGTCTCATTTGCACCGCCCCAGAAGCGGTTCGTCGAAAAGAGCGAGTTCGTCGGCAGCTGGAGCCTGGAAGCTCTTCGCATACTCCTCAAGCAGCTCGCGGTTGATCGGGACCGTCCCGGGCGCACCTTCCCGGTTGCGGGCCTCCAGACGGCGGCACAGCTCGTCGATCGGCGCGGTGAGATAGTGCAGTTCGACGGGAAGACCGAGTGCGCGGGCTCCCAGACGCTTCTCGTCGCGCTCGGAACGCGCCCAGAAGCCGAACTCCAAGATCACACTCTGCCCCAGCCTCAGCAGATCCTGAGCGTGCTCCCAAAACCGCCGCTCAAGCCGGTCCCGGGTGTGCTCGTCGAACAGGTCGACGCCGAGATCGGCCATCCATTCGTCCGGGCACAGCCGCACCGCTGGAAGCTCTCTCGCCAAACGCCTGGCCAATGTCGTCTTCCCCGAGCCGGGCAGCCCGCACAGCAAGATCAGCCTGGATTCCGGGCTCATGTCCTCCCTCAAGAGTCATGGCGAACCTGGGCCGGTAGAGGCCCTGGAAGCCGTGGGCCATCAGAGCGGGCGAGTTCCCCGACAGAGATCATGTACCCGGAACATCCGGTGAGCCATCCGTTGCGGACAACAGCGCCTATACCGCTTCGTGCTCCCCTTGCCGGTCGCGAGCGGGGCGGCACTCGCGGAGGCGAGAAAGATCCCCGAGGGCGCGATCGGCTCAGAAACACACGCCGGCGTCGGCCGGGGCTTCCACGATCGGTCAGACCTCGCCTCGCATAAGCCGTTCGATATCGCGCCAGAACTTGTCGAAGGAAGGCGCGGCTTTACGGGCCTGCTCCAGATCGAAGACGTCGGCCAGCCCTGCCTGGTCCACGGTCGGCCGGTACGACGTGCCGTCGTTCTTCCTGGCGGAGAGCCATTCTTTGGCACCACGAATCTTCTCCGGATCCGAAGGCGGATCCAAGGGATCGACGAGACCTCGGCAGCCGGACAGCGACGCCGCAGCGGCCAGGAACCATGCCTCGAACTCCCGATGAGCGAGCACCACCGAGATCTCCCGGTCACCACGCGCTTGACGGGCCCGTTCCAGGAGCGCGGGACCGAGGGAGGCCGGGCAGTCGTCGTCCGAGTCGATCAGCAGCAGGATCCCGCCGGCACCGGTCACCTGGTAGGAAGCCTGGAGAACGGCGCTCTCGACTCCGCCTGGGGCGATGAGCTTGCTCCGCGGGATACGACGAGGCTGAGGAATCCGTAGGTTCCAGACCGAGAGCGTGCCGGCGATCCTGCGGAGCAGGACGGGAAGCGCGGAGACCTCGCCGTCGCCCTCCACGATGGCGGCGATCGTGACCGGACCGGCTCACCGGGGGAGGCACGGTGATCGGATCGGTCATTCGCCCGCCTCAGGTTGGAGCTGGCCGCCGCGCATCAACTCGCCCAGTGTGGTTCGTTTTTCTTCGACGAGACGACGGCTGACCTCGTCGATCACGCCGATCACGGTGACCCCGCTGTTCATCGCCACCACCCGCACACAGGTCGGATCGAAGTCGTCACGGTCGAGCAGGTCGGCGCTCTGCGTGGTGATGACGACCTGGACACGCTCGCTCGCCTCGGTCAGCGCGTCGAACAACGCACCGGCGGCGGCAGGGTGGAGCGCGGTCTCCGGTTCCTCGATCACCACCAGTTTCGCCTGCCCGTCCAGCACAAGGGGCTGGAACAGCGCGGCGAGCACGCCCGCCGCGTGTAATGTCCCGACCGAGATGGCCTCGGGGCCGAACGGTCGCTCCCCCTCCCGGGTGCGGAGCTCCACGGTCGAATATCTGTCGATGAGCCGCTCGTCCACTCCCAGCGCATCCGGCACGATCGCTTTGAGATAGTCGTCCACCCGAGTCTTGAACACGGGATACCTGAAGGCGAGTTCTCCTAGCACGGATCCGATGTGCTCTCCGGAGTAGCCGATCCCCCCAGTCCGCTGATCCGACTGGGGCTGCCGCATCTCATTGATATCCAAGTGGTGAAAAAGCATATCCCGGAGGTCGTAATACACATCACTGAAGTTTCCCCGAGTAGCGGCTAGCGGTAGGTAGAGCCGATCCTGCTCGATGTTTCCTTCGCCTGTGACCAGCCCTGCCGTCACATCAAATCGGGTCTCCCCCGATCCGGACTCTCCCTCGCCCCCATGAATGACGCAGCACTCCTCCTTGACCACTACCTGTCGGCGTCCCGTGGAGTCCCGGCCAATGGTGAATCCGTACTCGACCGGCGTCAGCGTGCCCGCCACCTCGATCACGCACTCCAGATAGATGGTGAACTCGTCCACGGGCTCAGGCACCTGCCGGAACACGTCATCCAACCCACCGTGTTTGGCCACAGCGTCGGCCGGGGTCGAGTTCAGCGCGTCCGCCACAAATCGGAGCGCGTCAACGAAATTACTCTTCCCCGCCCCATTGGGACCCAGCAGGACCAACAGCGGGGTGAAAACGACCTCGCAGGAAGCAATGCTCTTATAGCCGGTCACCCGTACCCGCCTCAGGAACGGCACCGCCTGCTCCATCACACCCTCCGCGCCGTCGCCACACAGATCTGCTCGAATACCTTGGGTGCCCTGGTGCGCTCCTCGGTCACGCCGAGTATGCCATCGGCGCCGCAGGCGGAGTCCAGAACATCGATGGCGGCACCTGGATTGTGCCTGCCCAGTTCGGGAGCGAGCAGCAGACCGATCGCCTTCCGGTTGAGGCCCGTCGACTGTCCACGGATGGTTCTCATGTCACTCGCCTTCCGAAAAAAGGGTCGAATGCCCAGGTTGTCAGACCCTCGTGTGCAAGCCTTACAACATCGTCGAGCTGGGCCGTGCTCGGGGTGCCCGGCGTCGAATCGGGGGACATCAGGAGACATCAGGAGACAAGGTCAGGTCGGGTGGCGAGCACGGTGTCCTCGTCGCCTTGCGACCCGTCACAACCCTGACGCCGTGGCTCCGCCCCGGCGACCAGAGAGCCAGAACGGAGTTGCCCGTTCCACACAACGCCAAAAACAGTGTCATCAGTGGACAAGTAGGACAACTGCCTACTTTTTCCCGGGAATATCTCGGGGCGTGATCAATATCCCGGAATGCAGCGTTGTGGTCATCACCTACAACGATGCCCCACGGCTGGCCAGGGCCGTGCGGTCCGTACTCCGGCAGTCCCTGCGCGACATCGAGGTGATCATCGCGGACGACGCGAGCACCGACGACACCGAGAGGGTGGCCCGGCAGTTGCAGCGTAAGGACCCGAGGGTCCGTTACCTGCGCGGGGAGGTCAACAGCGGGGGGTGCGGGGTCCCGCGCAACAGGGGCGTGGCGGCGGCGCGGGCGCCGTACGTGATGTTCCTGGACAGCGACGACGAGCTGACGAGACACGCCTGCAAGAGCATGCTGCTGGAGATCGAGAGGACCGGCGCGGACTTCGTCACCGGGCAGATCACCCGGCTGTACGAGCGGAGCGGGAAGAGCGCGCGCTACTACCCCGCGCTGTTCGCCAGGCGCAGGACGGTCGAGGGGATCGCCCAGGAGCCGGAGATGTTCCTCGACTCCTTCAGCACCAACAAGCTGTACCGGGCCGAGCTGCTGCGGCAGGTGCCGTTCCGCGAGGACATGCACTACGAGGACCACGTCTTCACCACCGCCCTGTACTGCGCGGCGCGGCGGTTCGCCGTGGTTCCCTGGGTGGTCTACATCTGGCACCGGGCCTCGGCGGAGAGCGAGGCGCGGTTGTCGATCTCGCTGTGCCTGACGGAGATGACGAACGTCCGCTCCAGGATCAGGGCGGCCCGCCTCAGCGACGACATCCTGCGGGCCAACGGCCTCGGCCACCTGGTGCACGAGCGGCAGCGCCGCTTCATCCGCCAGGACCTGCGGGTCTATCTCAACCCGCTGCCCTCGCGCGACCCGGCGTGGATCGAGGAGTTCGTCTCGGTGGTCCGGCCCTACCTGGCGGAGCTCGACCCGGTGGTGTTCGAGACGATCGACCCGCTGATGCGGGTCTGCTGCAGTTTCATCCTCGACGGCAGGCCCGACGAGCTGCTGGTGGCCGCCCGGTCGCTGAACGGCCCGAAGGCCCCGCCGCGCGTGGCCGTACGGGAGGGGGGCCGCACCTACTGGGGCGCGGTCCCCGACGAGAGGCGGGAGATCACCTCGCTCCGGATGGCCGAGCTTCCCTACAGCGCCTCCCGGCTGCGTCACGAGGCGGTCCTCACCGGCAAGGGCTCGCTGATCAGGCTCGCGATCACGACGTACGACCCGTTCGGCGTGCTCGCCGCCACGCCCGGCTGGACCGCGTACCTGCGGTTCAGGAACCATCGGCTGCGGCTGGAACCGCGCGAGCAGCCGGACGGCGGTTACCTGAGCGAGGCGACGATCGACCTCACCACGATCCACCACGGCCGGCTGGGCTTCGAGGGCCGCTACGACCCGGTGATCGAGATCCTCAACCCCGACGGACGGGTCACCGCCGACCGGTTGCTCGTCGCCCCGTCCACCGCGCCGTTCGGCACGACCGTCCTGTGCCACGAGGTCGTCGTCAAGGCGGAGGGGAACGCCGCGTTCCTGCGGGTGCTCTGGCGCCGCCAGGGGCTGCTGCGGCAGCTGCCCCGGCTCAAGCGGGCCGCCGCCCGCCTGCTGCGGAAGGTGAGCGGGCCGGAGGTGAAGCTCCGCGTCTACAGAAGCCTGATCTCCGTGCTGCCCGCGCGCAGGGACCTCGCCCTGTTCGAGTCCGATGTCGGCACCGGATACACCGGGAACCCGCGCTACATCTACGAGGAGCTCAGGCGACGCGGCGCGCCGCTGAAGATGGTGTGGTCGGCCGCCACTGCGCGGGGGCACTTTCCCTCCGGCGTCCGGCTGGTACGGCGGATGAGCTGGCGCCACATCTGGACCATGGCGAGGGCGGGCTACTGGGTCGACAGCCACGGCATGCCGCTCGCCTATCCGAAACCGCCGGGCACCCGCTACCTGCAGACCTGGCACGGCCAGGGCATCAAGTCGGTCGGCTTCGACGCGCCCGACCTGCGCGCCGACTTCGACGGACCGAGGGCGACCTGGCGGGCCGCGGTGGATCGCTGGGACGCGCTGGTCTCGCCCAGCGCCGAGTTCGAGCGGGTCTTCGTGCCCTCCAACGGCTACCGGGGGCGGTTGCTGCGGCACGGTTCTCCCCGCTGTGACGTGCTCGTGCGCGGCGACCGGGAGGCGGCGGGGCGGGCGAGGAGGCGGCTGGAGATCCCGCACTGGTCCAGGGTGCTGCTGTACGCCCCCACCTACCGCGACCGGGCCAAGGGGTCCGGGCAGTCGGTCAGGGCCGACCTGGACGCGATGGCCGAGGCCCTCTCCGGCGACTGGACGGTGATCCTGCGGACCCACCCGGTCGAGCGGTTCGAGGTGCCCGAGCATTTGCGCCACTTCGTCCGGCACGCGGGCTCCTATCCGGAGGTGAACGACCTGATCCTGCTCTCGGACGCGCTGCTCACCGACTACTCGTCGCTGATGTGCGACTACGCGGTCACCGGGCGGCCGATGCTGTTCCTGATCGACGACTGGGACGAATACCGCAGGGTGGAACGCGGCGTCTACCACGACCTGCCCGCGATCGCCCCCGGCCCCTGCCTCACCACGACCGAGGAGCTGATCGAGGTGCTACGCGATCTCGACGGAACGACGGCGGCGTTCGCCTCCAGGTACATCGCGTTCCGCAGGACGTGGTGCGCCGACGAGAAGGGGAACGCCTCGGCGAACGTGGTGGACGCCTTTTTCGACCCCCGGCACGCCCAGGCCCCTCTCCCCTCCGACGTGCGGGAACGTCCCCCGATCGTGCCACGGCACCTGGCACGCCTGCCGCTGCTCGGACGGTCGCGGTGACCGGCGGGCGCGGTGGGGCGGTGGTGTTCGCGTGCCTGGACGCCGACACCCTGGGCGGCGTCCAGCGCGTCACCCACACCGTGGCGCAGGGCCTGGCGGAACGGGGCCGCGAGGTGCACGTGATCGGGCTGCATCGGTCGGAGAAGCCGTTCCGCTATGTGGAACGGCCTCGCTACACCAGTCACGTGATCCACCGGGCTCCGGTGGGAAGGCTCTCGCGACTCGGCAGGCGCCGCGAGCGGCAGGCGCTCGACAGGCTGCTGCGGGAGGTGGGGCCGGGGTTCGCGGTGCTCTCCTCTCCCAGCGTGGTCACCCGGATCGGGGACCTGCTGCCCGAGCGCCTGCTGCCGATCGGGCAGTACCACGGGTCGTACGAGCACGCGCGGGGATCGTGGCACCTCGGCTCGGTCCGCGGCCACTACGGCGCCCTGGAGAAGGCGGTGTTCCTCAGCGAGGAGGACGCGTGGCTGTTCTCCGAGCACGCGTTGCTGCCCAACACCTGGTCCATCCCGAACCCGCTGCCCGTCTGGCCCTCACGGACCGCGGACCTCACCGCCCGCCGGGTGCTCGGGGTCGGCAGGCTGGAGGGCGTGAAACGGTTCGACCGGCTGATCTCGGCCTTCGCACGGGCGTGCGGCCGTCCGGGTCCCGGAGGCACAGAGGGCGCAGAGGGCGACGGCGATCACCCGGATCTCGTGAGGGCCCGCCGCGAGGCGAGCGAGGGCTGGGAGCTGCACCTGATCGGCGAGGGGGCCGAGCGGGAACGGCTCCTGTCGCACGCCGCGGAGTGCGAGGTGAGCGACCGGGTGGTGTTCCGCGGCGCGGTGCCCGCCGCCCGGATGGCGGACGAGTACACGGGCGGGTCGCTGCTCGCGCTGTCCAGCGAGCACGAGGGGCTGCCGCTGGTGGTCGGCGAGGCGGCCTCCTACGGGGTGCCGTCGGTGGCGTTCGACGTGTCGAGCGGGCTCAGGTCACTCGTACTGGACGGGCAGACAGGGGTGCTGGTGCCCCCGGCCGACGTGACCGGGCTCGCCGCCGCGCTGACCGGGCTGATCGCCTCGGCCGCGGAGCGGCGGCGGCTGGGAGCCGCCGCCCGCGCGCACGTCGAGGCGTTCCGCCCCGACCACGTCCTGGACCGCTGGGAGGCCCTGTTCGACCAGATCACCCGCTGACCGTCCCCGGACCGGCGGGAAGCCCTGCCCGGATCACCCTCTGACCGCGTACCACCGGCGGGAAGTCCCGTTCGGCCGGATGCCCATCACGTACCGGATCGGCGGGAAGCCCCTCACCTGCCGGCCGCGACGGGCTCGGTGCGCGGCATGGGCACCCCGGCCAGCACGATCTGGGCGGAGGTGAGCCGGGCCCCCAGCGGGTTCGGCTCGCGGAGCCGGATCAGCCGATCGAACGTCACCCTTTTCACCCGGGTCAGCTTCCGCCTGGCCGCCGTCCGCTCGTAGGACATCAATCGCGAGGTCTCGGCCTTCGGCGCCCCGGTGAGCTCGTACCCGTACGTCTGCAGCCGGTCCCCGAGCACGCTCTCGCACAGCGAGACCTCGCCGGGGTCGAGCCGGTCACGCCACGAACCGGCCCGCGCGGTGGTCACCTCGCCGAAGGTGCGCGCGTGCCAGGTCTTGCGTGCGGGTACGGCGATGCCGGCCAGCGCGCCCGGGTCGCACATGGCGGGGTCGAAGTCCTCACCGAGGAACTCGCACAACCTGCGCAGGTGGGCCTCCGGCTCCGCGGTCAGGTCCTCGTAGCGCAGCTCGTGGTAGCTGCCGCCCGGCAGTTTCGGCGCGCCGTGCCTGGCGAAGTCGATCGCCTCGGCCCAGGCGGAGACCGCGCTGTAGACGGTCCCGTTGTACCAGGGCATCTCCTTCAGCGACGCCACGCAGTCGCGGCCGTCCCTGATCAGGTGCACGAACTGGGCGTCGGGGAACAGCCGCAGCAGCACGTCGGTGTACTGGAAGTACGAGGGCCGCTTGTCACCCCAGCGCGGCTTGCCGTGCCTGGCCGCGTAGGCGCGCAGCACGATGCCCAGCGCGGAGCCGAGCGTCGGCGGCCCGCCGACGATCTGGTCGAGCACCTCGTCGCGGTCCAGTTCCAGCTCGTGGAAGCGTGACTGGCGCCGGTCGACCACCCATTCGCCCAGCTCACGCCGGTGTGCGGCGTCGTTGAGGTCGCCGAACTGGAGCCGCCGCTGGTAGGCGGAGACCATGAACCGGGTCTCCGGCGGGATGGCGACGCGCGGGTGGGCGTGCAGCATCAGCTGCAGCATCGTGGTCCCCGAGCGGGGACAGCCCAGGATGAAGATCGGGCGATCGGGCTTCATCTCAGACCTTCGCAAGCTCGCCGAGTTGCCGGCTGGTGAGCCTCGCGGCCACCGGGCTCGGCTCGCGGAACCGGTTGACGCGGTCGCGCATCTCCTTGCGCCTGCGTGCCCAGCGCCGCTTGGACGCTGCCTTCTCGCACGCCTCGACGTGGGTCTTGCTCGCCTTGGGGGCGCCGCTCAGCTCGTAGCCGTTCGCGATGAGCCGGTCGCCGAGCACCGTCTCGCACACCGAGATCTCCCAGGGCTCCAGCCTGGCCTTCCACGACCCCGCCCTCGCCGTCGTGACGTCGCCGTGGGTGTGGCTGTGCCAGACCTTGTGCTGCGGGATCGCCACCCTGGCGACGTGGTACGGCTCGGTCATCGCCGGGTCGTAGTCCTCGCCGAGGAAGTCGCAGAGCTTGCTCAGCTCGGTCTCCGGGTAGGCCGTCAGGTCCTCGTAGCGCAGCTCGTAGTAGCTGTCGGCGGGGAGCCTCTTGGCGTGGCGGCGGCCGTAGTCGATCGCCTCGCTCCAGTTGACCGCCGCGTGGAAGACGTCCTTGGTGTACCAGGGCATCTCCTTCAGCGACGCCACGCAGTCGCGGCCGTCCCTGATCAGGTGCACGAACTGGGCGTCGGGGAACAGCCGCAGCAGAAGGTCCACGTGGTGGTAGTAGCTGGGCCGCTTGTCACCCCAGCGGCTCTTGCCGTACTGCTCGGCGTAGGAGCGGAAGGTGATTCCCATCGCCGACCCCAGCGTGGGCGGACCGGCGACGATGTCGTCGATCAGCTTGTCCCCGTCGAGCTTGAGCTCCTTGAACTTGGTGTCCTTGTCGCTCACGATCCACCGGCCGACCCTGCGCCGGTTGCGTTCCTCGCGCAGGTCCCCGAAGGAGAACCTGCGGTAGTAGCCGGGCACCACGAACCGTGTCTCCGGAGGCACCGCGATGCGCGGGTGCGAGTGCAGCATGAGCTGCAGCATCGTGGTGCCGGAACGCGGACAACCGATCACGAAGATCGGGCGGTCGGACTGCATGACAACGAACCCCCGTAAAGCTTGGTCAAACAGATATGCGTGGCGCCTTCCCGACGAGCGGTACGACGGGCACCACCCGGGCGAAGAGCCACATTCGGTAGATCAGAACGACCTCGTTCAGCAGAAGCAGGACCCCCGCCGCGACCGCGAGGGGCACCAGGGCGACCGTCCCGACCAGCGGGGCGACCACGAACACGGCGGCGTGGAACTCGATACCGCTGATCAGGTGGGTCCGCACCCGGTGGCGGGCCAGGAGGCGGGTGAACCTGCGGGGCAGCCTCGGGCGCCTGCCTTTCCTGGGCCCCCGCCGTCCGGCCCTGTCCTCTGCCCGGTTCTCGCCGTGAACCTCTTCACGGTCTTCTTCCCGGTCCTCGAATCCGGCGACTCGCAGCGGCTCGCGGGGCGTGATGACCTCGACGGGCCTGAGGCGTCCCGCGTGGGCGGTGTGCCCGGCGGCCATCGGCGCCTCCCCCGCCCTGGGGGATCCCACGGTCACCACGGACTCGACGGGTACCGGCCGTCCGAGCCGGTTCTCCCTGACCACCTCGCGCACGCGCTTCATCTGCGGCGCGTTCACATAGCGGAACAGGTCGAGGACGGCCACCCCGGTGCCCAGCAGGATGTAGGAGACGTCGCCCGTCGCCACGTACTGCCCGGACGCCAGCCCCGCGGCGCAGCAGAGCACCCTGATCCGGTCGCCAACGTAGTCGAGCCAGAGCCCGAACGCCGTCCCCGTCCCCTTGAGCCGGGCGATCTTCCCGTCCATGCAGTCGACCATGAAGCTCACGTAGAACAGCAGTGCCCCCACGGCGAGCCGTCCTGACGCGAAGCAGATCGCCGAGCACATGCCGAGGATCAGGGAGAAACGGGTGAGCCCGTTGGGGGTGATGGACGTGTGGTTGGCGACGAGCAGGGTGAGCCTGCACGCCACCGGGTCGACCAGGAAAACGGTCCACCAGGAGTCTTTTCGTTTCCGGGTCGCGAGAACGTCGTCCAACGAATAGGCCCTCATGCGTTCCAGCATGGCCACGCGGTGTCTCCTGTCATCTACGCTCTGTAACTACTAGAAGATCTCCATGCCACTTCTTGACCGACCCGCGCCATGGGGCTCCGGCGCTTGAAGGACACGAAAGGCCGAGGAGGGTCTCCCCGGCCTTTCGTGAGGACGACGGGCGGCTACCGGAAGATCCGGTCCACGGCCCTGGCCGCCGCGCCGCCGTCCTCCAGCGGGCAGAACCTGGCGGTGAAGGCGTCGTACAGCTTCCGGTACTTACCGCGCACCTCGTCGGCGTCCCGCACGGCCGTCACGACCTCCTCGGTCGTGCGCAGCAGCGGCCCGGGGGCCTCGGCCTCGAAGTCGAAGTAGAAGCCGCGCACCTCGTCGCGGTAGCGCTCCAGGTCGTAGGTGAAGAAGAACATCGGCTTGCCGGTCACCGCGAAGTCGAACATCGCCGACGAGTAGTCCGTGATCAGCATGTCCGCGACCAGGTAAAGCTCCTGGATATCCGGATATATCGAGACATCGAAGAGGAAGTCCGTGCCGACCCTGGGCAGCCTGTCCGTGACGTTCGGGTGCTTACGGATCATGAGCACATGGTCCTCGCCGAGCTTCTCCGCCATGTGCCGAACGTCGAGGCGCAGGTCGAGCCGGTAGCGTCCCCTGCTGTAGAGCTTGTCGTCGCGCCACGTCGGGGCGTACAGGATGACCTTCTTGCCCTCGGGCAGGCCGAGACGCTCCCGGATCTCCCCGATCCGCTCGGCTCCGGCACGACGCAGCAGGTCGTCACGAGGAGAGCCGATCTCCAGGATCTCCCCCTCGAACCGCAGGGCACCGTCCAGGATCGAGGTGCACCAGGGACTCGGCGAGATGAGATGGCTCCACCGGGCGACGGCCCTGGCGAGCCGCTCGTGCTGGTCGGGCCTGGCGAACGGCACCTTCTCGACGTCGAACCCGACGCGCTTCAACGGCGTGCCCCGCCAGGTCTGCAGCACCGTCTGCCCCCCTCTGCGCTCGAACCAGGAGGGCAGGTGGCTGTTGGTCACGATGTACCTGCAGCGGGCGAGGGCCTCGAAGAACTCCCGCCCGTACCGGCGGACCGGCGTCACCCCCTCGGGCAGTTCCACCTGCCCGTCCCGCACGACCCACATGAACTCCAGGTCCGAACCCCGCCGCACGAGCTCCTCGTAGATCGCCTTCGGGCTGTCGGAGAACTGCCTGCCCCCGTAACTGTCGAAGAGGACGGCGGGCCGCAGCGGTTCCTGGCACCTCGCGGGGTAGAAGTCCTCGCGCAGCAACCGCTGCTGCTTCGGCCTGCCCGAGGCGCGCAGGTCGTCGCTCACGGTGAAGACGGCCTCGTTCATCAGGTCGGTGTCGAAGACGAACGTACGGGTGGCGGAGATGTGCTCCAGCGGCGCGGACAGCCGGAACTCCATGCGCATGTCACCGGTGCCGGCGCCGGTACGGATCGCGAAGCCGTGCGTGCCCGCCGGCAGCGGCAGCCACCCACCGAGCGTCTCGCTCCCCTCGGGCGTCACCGTGGCACTGCCGTCGACGAGCGGGAAGAGCCGCTCGGTGAGCCGGTTGCGCGAGGTGACGACCAGCCACGCCGGACCGTCGATCGGGCGCATCGGGGCCCCGGTCACCCTGAGGTGGCCCAGGTCGGTCCACTCCACCCGCTCCACGTAGAACGTCGGCCGCTGCTCGCGCAGCACGAGCCCGCCGGCCTGCGACCGGTTCAGCACCACGTCGCGCCCGCGGAGCCGGTAGAGGCCACGCTCCACGTCGCGGGCGACGAGCAGCGGCCGGGCCTTTCCTTCGGCGGGGACGACCTCGAAGTGCCACTCGGCTCCGGGGTTGAGCGCGCTCATCTCCAGGCCGGCCGGGTCGAGCTCCGGCCAGCGCTCGGACAGCACCTCGTCGAGGTCGACCACCGCCTCGAAGGCGCCGTCCGACACGGTCATCGGGTAGCGCCGGTCACGGCCCCCCTGCGGCCGGATCAGCCGCAGCGTCGGTGCGGCCCCGAGGTCGTCGTCGCACCGGCCGCCGATCCTCAGCTTGCCCTCGGCCACCCGGTGGCCGGTGACCCGGCCCCCCGGCCGCTCCACCCGGAGCCTGAACTCCTCGGCGGGCGTCCACTCCGTCCACGCCACGGTCCTCGGCTCGCGCTCGGTGAACTCCAGCCGCCGTGCGGCCGGGCTCGGCTGCCCCAGCCTTCCCCGGCGCAGGAGTCCCCGGGACAGTACGCACAGGTCGATCCGCCAGGACGAGCCGGCCGGGAGCTTGGCGGGATCGACGGTGAGCCGGAACCCGCACCAGTCCTTGCGCCTGCGCGGGCCGGTGTCGACCAGCGACAGGCCCCGCCTGATCGTGACGGGGAGCCGGATCCTGCGCCGGTGACCTTCGAGTCCTTCGGTGCCCTCAGCGCCCTTAGCGTCCCCGGTACCCTCGGTGCCCTCGGGGACGAGCCAGGCGAGGAGGTGCTGCTGCATCCGCCTGCGGGGACGCAGGTAGCGCAGCGAGATCCGGCCCTCGACGACCAGCTTGTCGTCCTTCCATTCCAGGCTGTCCACTCGCTGGCGCAGGTCCAGTTCCTCGCGCATCCGCGTGGCGGACCGCTCGACCTGCACGGGCACGTTGAGGTGGTACCCGCGCAGGCTGCTCCCGACGACGCGGGCGGTCGGCTTCACCGTCCTGTCCCACTCCAGCAGCTGGAGCAGGTCGCTCATCCTGCGTTCCTCGACGAGGATCCACTTCGCCCTGCGCTGCGCGGGGATGAGCGGGAGAACCTTCGGCCCCGCCCTGTCGAGATAGGCGCACGCCAGGTCGAGGAAGCGGTCGCGGAACTCCTCCCCCGCCTGGTCGAGCACCTGCAGGAAGTTCGGCAGGTCGCTGTCGAGGACCATCCGGTCCCACGCCCTCAGGTGCTGGGTCCGCCCCGTGTCGACGAGGAAACTCCGCACGGAGTCGACGGCGGCGAACCGGTCCTCGATCCCCTTGAGGTGCCCCCGGTTCTGGGTGATCGAGACGTTTTCCCCCTCCCTCTCCCGCCACAGGTAGACCGGAGTGGACAGCACGTCCACCGCCCCGGCGAGGAAGTGGGCGGGCAGGGCGACGGCGATGTCCTCCCACAGGACCCCCTCGGGAAAGCTCAGCCCCCGCTCGTCCCAGAAGGAGCGCCGCCAGAGCTTGTTCGTGACCAGACGGTCCTTGAGCAGGATCTCGTCGGCGGTCACGTGGGTCCGCCTGGCGGAGTTGGCGAAGATCGCCTTGTGCATCGCCGACTGGCGCACCCCCTGCCCGCTGAAGCGCAGGACGTTGCCCGTGACGAGATCGGATCCGCTCTCCGTCAGAGAGCACACCATCGTCTCGACGGCCGTCAACGGGAGCATGTCGTCGCTGTCCAAAAAGGCGAGGAAATCACCGCTGGCGTGCCTTATGCCGGTGTTGCGCGCGGTGCCAAGGCCCCCGTTCTCCTGCCGGATCAGCCGGAACCGGACGTCACGCTCGACGAAGGTCTCGGCGATCTCCGCACTGGAGTCGGGAGAGCCGTCGTCCACCATGACGACCTCGATGTCACTCCAGGTCTGCGCGACCAACGACTCCAGACACGCCTCAAGGTACGGCTCCACGTTGTATATGGGCACGATGATGCTCACTGGGGCCACGATCGGTCCTCCGGTAGTCGAAAGCTCACAGTCCGGTCCATCGGCGTGAACGCCGGACATGGCACGCGGGCGAAGATCCACTCAGCGTGGAAGACGTCACGGGCGCGCGGCGGGAAGCCCAGTGGTCGCCGGAAAGCGGCGGAAGGAGCCCGTGTGCCCGTCGACACAACCTGGCGGCCATGAACGCGACGTAGACGTCACGTCAGCAGCATGGCTCCGCGCCGGGCCGGACGAGCCCAAAATATGACCGCGATGGAGTGAGCTGACCGAGACTTGACCATCTCCGGCACATCTCCCCCGGCCGGCCGATCCGCCCTCGGGTCCGTGACGCGGCAACGCCTCCCCCAAGCCCAGGTCAAGGCTGGGAATGCACACGTCCTAGTAAGACGTGATGACCCTTCGATCCCCCCTGACCGTCCGACACGATCGGGTGACCGAGACGGGCGAGATCGCGGCAAACGGCATTCGCGGGGGGAAACGCATGGACTCAACAGTGGTCGTGGGAGCGGGGCCCGCCGGGCTCACCGCGGCCTACGAGCTGGCCCGGCGAGGACACCCGTGCGAGGTCTTCGAGGCCGACCGCGTGGTCGGCGGCATCAGCCGGACGGAGGAACGCGACGGCTGGCGCTTCGACATCGGCGGGCACCGCTTCTTCACGAAGGTGTCCCGGGTGGAGGACTTCTGGAACGAGATCCTCGGCGAGGAGGACTTCCTGCTCCGCCCGAGAATGAGCCGCATCCACTACGGGGGCCGTTTCTACGACTACCCGCTCAGGGCGTCCAACGCCCTGCGCAACCTCGGTGTCCTGGAATCCCTGCGCTGTGTCGGCTCGTACGCCTGGGCCAGGATCAGGCCGCCCGCCGACCAGTCCACCTTCGAGGGCTGGGTCGCGGCCAGGTTCGGCCGGCGGCTCTACGGAATCTTCTTCAAGACCTACACCGAGAAGGTGTGGGGCGTTCCCGCCGCGAGTATCCAGGCCGACTGGGCCGCGCAGCGGATCAGGGACCTCTCCCTGGGCAAGGCCATCGCCGCCGCGCTGACGCCGGGGAGGAACCGCAAGGAGATCACGAGTCTCATCGAGGAGTTCCGCTACCCCAAACTGGGGCCGGGCATGATGTGGGAGGCCTGCGCCGACCGGGTCCGCGAGCGGGGTTCCACCATCCACCTCGGCACCCGGGTCGAACGGATCCGCCGCCACCACGGCCGCCTCGCCGTCACCGTCCGCCACGACGACGGCGAGAACGGGAGGTCCGGTGTCGGGGGCGCCGTCCGCGAGGTGCACTGTGACAACCTCATCTCCTCGATGCCGCTCAACGCCCTGATCCGCGCGTTCGGGCCGGACGTGCCCGATGTCGTCGCGGAGGCCGCCGCCGGGCTGAAATACCGCGACTTCCTCACCGTCGCGCTGGTCGTCCCCGAGCGGTTCTCCTTCCCCGACAACTGGATCTACATCCACTCCCCCGAGGTCCGGCTCGGCCGGGTGCAGAACTACGGTTCCTGGTCGCCGTACCTGGTGCAGGCGGGACGGACCTGTCTCGGCCTGGAGTACTTCGTCAACGAGGGCGACGACCTGTGGCGCGCTCCGGACGACGACCTCGTCGCGTTCGGCACCCGGGAGCTGGAGCGGCTGGGCCTGGTGACCCCCGGCTCGGTCCGGCAGGGCTACGTGGTGCGAATGCCGAAGGCCTACCCCGTCTACGACGCCGGTTACGCCGGCAACGTCGAGGTGCTCAGGAAGTATCTCGACGTGGAGTGGCCGGAGATCCACCCGGTCGGCCGCAACGGCATGCACCGGTACAACAACCAGGACCACTCCATGCTCACCGCGATGCTGACCGTGGAGAACGTCGTCGAGGGAGCCAGGCACGACGTCTGGCAGGTCAACGTCGACGCGGAGTACCACGAGGAGCACACGGGACGGCCGAGGACCCCGAGGGTCACGAGGGGCACCGGCCGCGACGCCCCCGTCCTCCTCGCCGACACGCCCACCTCGGGCTGAGTGCCCACATCCAACACCAGCGATCCCATGACGCCTTGCCCTGCCGTTGCCGCCCCGTCGAGCGCGGACCACCGCGGGTCAAGGCTCTCCTCCCAGCCGCCTTGGAGTTGCGCGCCATGACAACACAGCCGTACACGGTCCCGGACGTCAGCGTGATCGTCATCACCTACAACGACGCGGCCCGGTTACCCCGGGCCGTGCGCTCCGTTCTCGGCCAGACGCTCAAGAACCTCGAAGTGATCATCGTGGACGACTGTTCCGGTGACGACACCCCGGCGGTGGCCAAGGCGCTCACCGAGGAGGACGGCCGGGTCCGCTACCTGCGGCTGCCCGCCAACAGCGGCGGCTGCGGCGCGCCGCGCAACGCGGGCATGGACGCCTCCCGCTCGCCCTTCCTGATGTTCCTCGACAGCGACGACGAGCTGCCCAGACACGCCTGCAAGAGCCTCCTGCTCGAAGCGGAGGCGACCGGCGCCGACTTCGTCATGGGCACCGTGGAGCGCGTCGACGAGGCGACCGGCGCCGTCACCCTCTGGTACCCCCAGCTGTTCGCGGAACGACGGGTCGTGGACGGCATCCGCGCCGAACCCGAACTCCTCTTCAACTGCCTCGCCACCAACAAGCTGTACCGGCGGACCTTCCTCGACGTCACCGGCATCCGTTTTCCCGAGGACATCCACCACGAGGACATCGTCTGGTCGACGGAGCTGTTCTGCCGCAGCAAGCTGTTCGCCGTCGTGCCGTGGCCCGTCTACCGCTGGCTGCTCGCCGCCACCCCGGCCACCAGGTCGATCTCGTCGCGGCGGCACGAGCTGGAGAACGTTCGCCAGCGCGTCGCCGCCGCCGTCCTGAGCGACCGCGCCCTCGCGAACACCCACTCCCTCGACCTCAAGGAGGACAAGGACTTCCGCTTCCTCTCCCACGACCTCCGCCTCTACCTGGGCGACCTGCCCCAGCGTGACCCGGCGTGGATCTCCGACTTCGCCGACATCGTCATCCCGTACGTGGACACGCTCGAACCCGCCGCGATCGAGCGGCTGACCAGGGCGGAGCGGGTGTGCCTCCAGCTCGTCCGCGAGCGGCGCGGAGCCGAGGCGGCGCTCGCCGCCGTCGAGCTGGGGGGCAGGCACTCCGTCCCGCCCCGGGCGGTCACGGCGGACGGCGATCGGGTGTTCTGGGGGACGGCGCCCCCTCAGGACGAGCGGGCCAGGAGCGAACTGGACGTCACCGAGCTGCGCCTGACCGAGCAACCGCTGTCCGGAGCGCTGCTGCGGCACGAGCTCATCGACCTGCAGGCATCGAGGGACCGGATCCGGTTGCGCCTGCGAACCTACGACCCCGGCCGGGTGCTCGACGGCCGCACGCTGACCGCGTGGCTCCGCGTCGGCGGCAGGAAGAGGACGATCACCTCGATCCCCGTCCAGATGGCCCCCGTCGTGATCGAGTCACTGGAGGAGCGGGAGAAGAAGAGCCCGAGAGGGCTCGAAGGGCAGTGGGAACCGGAGGAGCCGGAGCGGACGAGAATCCCGCGGATGACGGGAGGTCCTCCCGAGGGGACGGGAATCCTGGAGGGGACGGTGACGATCTCCCTGCCGGAGCTGGAGTGGCCGGACAACGCCGTCAGGCCGCAGGCGGTCATGATCTCGCTCCAGGAGGGCGAGCGCGGGAACCTCAGGCCCCTCCTCACGGTCCCGAGATTCTCGTTCACCTCCGTGGGCACGGTGGGCTCCGGCCGCCTCGTCCTCGAGGCGTCCGCCGACCTCCCGTTCCGCCTCATGGCGCGCAGGCTCGGCCCCGCGGCCAAACGGCGTTTCCCGAGCGTGCCGGAACTCTGGCGTGGCCTGCTGGCCGACCTCGCCACCCCCCGCAACCTGGGCCGCTTCTACCGGCTGGTCAGCATGACGGTGCCGGTGAACCGGAACCTGGTGCTGTTCGAGTCGGCCGAGGGCACCGGCTACACCGGCAACCCGCGCTACATCCACGAGGAACTGCAGCGGCGCGCCACCGGCCTGCGGGCGGTCTGGTCCCACGCGGACGTTCCCGAACGTTTCCCCGAGGACGTCGGTCTCGTCCGGCGCGACACCTTCCGCTACGCCTGGACCCTGGCGCGAGCCGGGCACTGGGTGGACAGCCACAACCTGCCCTACTGCTACCGCAAGCGCGGGAGCACCCGCTACCTGCAGACCTGGCACGGTCAGGTGCTCAAGAAGATGGGCCTGGACGAGCCCAGGCACCGGACGCAGCCGGCCCTCGCCAGAAAGTACGCCGAGGCGGTGGCACGCTGGGACGCGCTGCTCACCCCTGGCCCCGACTTCCTGCGCGACTTCGCCGAGGCGAGCGGGTTCAGGGGCGAGCTGATCCACGCCGGATATCCGCGCACCGACGTGCTGGTACGGCACATGGAACCGGCGCAACGCGAGCGGGCGCGGCAGGTGAGGGAGTTCTTCGAGATTCCCGCGGGAAAGCGGGTGATCCTCTACGCGCCCACCTACCGCGACAACAGACGCTTCAGCGGCGACTCGATCCGGCTCGACCTGCCCGCCCTCGCCGGCGCGCTGCCCCCGGACTGGGTGATCCTGGTGCGCGCCCACCGGTACGACCGTTTCACGGTGCCCGACCCGCTCGGCTGGCTCGTCCGGGACGCCTCGGCGTTCCCCGAGGTCAACGACCTGATGCTCGCCTCGGACGTCCTGGTGACGGACTACTCCTCGATCATGTTCGACTACGCCTGTCTCGGCAGGCCGATCCTCTACTACGTCGACGACTACGAGCGCTACGCCTCCGCCCAGCGGGGGGTCTGCTTCGACCTGGCCGAGGTCGCCCCGGGGCCGCTGCTGCGCGAACCGGGCGAGCTGGCCGAGGCGCTGGAGCGGCTCACCGAGATCACCGAGAGGTACCGGCGGCGCTACGCGGAGTTCCGCGATCGCTGGTGCGGCCTCGACGACGGGCAGGCGAGCGGCAGGGTCGTGGACGCGTTCTTCCCGGAGGTCATGCGTTGAGATCGCGAGACGTCTTCTTCCTCAGCACCGACGGCGACTCGATGGGCGGGTCCCAGCGGGTCATCCACACCCTGGCCCAGGGCCTCGGCTCGCGGGGGCACAGGGTGACCCTGATCAGCATCAATCCCTCCCGGCAGCCACAGACCTACGTCGCCGACCCCGTCTACCGGCACGCCACGCTGTACGACACGCCCGCCCCCGAGCCCGCCGCCCGCTCGCTGCCGTGGCGCAGGGGCAGGCGGAGAAGGAGCCCGGAGGAGGTCGCCGCCGCGAGGCGGAAGCTGCTGCGGCTGACGGACCGGATCGACGTCGGACACGGCGGATACATGGTCATCGCCTCGCCCTGGGCCGCCCACTGGATTGCCGACCTGCCCATGCCGCACATCGCCAAGATCGGCCAGTACCACCAGTCGTACACCGAGGCGGTGGACTCACCGAACCTCAAGCTCATCAAGAAGCACTACGCGCACCTCGACAAGGCGCTGTTCCTGTGCGACGACTACGCGGCGTCCTTCACCGCGCACCGGCTCGCCAACTGCGGCACCATGCTGAACCCGGTCAGCGTCTTCCCCGAGGAGGCGGCCCCGCTGCGCAACCCGCGGATCGTCTCGGCCGGACGGCTGGTCAGGGTGAAGCGGATCGACCTGCTGATCGACGCCTTCGCCGCCGCGGCCCCGGCCGTCGCCGAGCCGTGGGAGCTGCACGTCATCGGCGACGGGCCGCTTCGGGCGGCCCTGGAGGCGCAGGCCGCCCAGACCGGCCTCGGCGATCGGATCGTCTTTCGCGGACAGGTCGAGAACGTCGAGGCCGAGTACCTGGACGCCTCCATCGTCACCCTGAGCAGCGACTTCGAGGGATGGGGGCTGGTCCTCGCCGAGGGCGCGGCCTGCGGGCTGCCCGCCGTGGCCTGCGACGCCTCGGCGGGGGTGAGGACCCTGGTCGAGGACGGGGACAACGGCATACTGGCCGAGCCCGGAGACACCGGGAGCTTCGCCGCCGCCCTGGAGCGCCTCATGTCCGACGCCGAACTGCGCCGCAGGATGGGGGCGAGGGGCAGGGAACGGATGAGGAGGTACCGGCTGCAGCGCGTCCTGGAACGCTGGGAGGCGCTCTTCGACGAGCTCGACCGCTGACGGCTGCCCGCAACCCGCGGGTCCGGCCACTGACGGCTGCCCGCACCCTACGGACCGCTGACGGCTGCTCGTGCCCCGCGGATCGGAACGGGCGTGGCGCCCAGGAGACACCTCCGGCATCTCACACCCGGTGACGGGCCGGATCCCGGGCGGCCCACCGGGACCTTCGGCTCTCCTGCGGAGCGGCTCGGGGAGCACCGCTCATCGGCGGGAGAGCAGGATCCCCGCCTCCCGCAGGAGCAGCGGAACGAACAGGACGCCGACGAAGATCGGCGACACCATGAACCGGAAGTCCGGCGCGGTGTTGGTGAGGATCACCCCGATCTGCTGCCCCGCGACCACGGCCGCCCCCGCGAGTGCCGCCCGGCTACCCGTCCGCCACCAGGCGAGCGCGGCCGTGGCGTAGGTGAGGTAGCACCAGAAGGGCGCCCGCCAGAGCAGCCATTCGAACTGCCTCACGGTGCTCGCGTCCAGCGCGAACAGCCCGGCGGCGAGCAGCCCTTCGAAGATCGGCCGCTGCCGCATCGCCGAGGCCGCCGGGGAGCCCTCCCAGCCGTCGGGGAGCCGTGGGTCTTTCGGGGAGAAGCGGTAGAGCTCACCGCCGGGCTCGTCCGAGGTCGATCCGGGCTGCCAGGCGAGCGCGGCGCGGCAGATCCTGGCGCTCAGGATCGTGCCCGGCGCGCGGACCAGCAGTCCTCGCCACAGCTCCAGGATCTCGGACATCCGCTGTTCGGCCCGCGCGTGGCCGAACCCGGGATCGAAGAAGACCCGCGCCATGGTCTGGCAGGTCGCCCCCCGCCGCCAGACGTCGAGCGGAGCGATCTCCGCCAGGAGTTCCCGCTGCTCGCGGTCGAAGAGGTGAGGTCTCTCCCCGTACGCCACGGCGAGGTCGCCGAACACCGTCTGGTAGGCGAACGAGCGGGACGGCGACGCGATGCCCATCGCCGGGTAGCCGACGCTCAGCAGGAGCGGCGGCGCCGCCACCGCTCCGGCCGCGAGCGCCGCGACCCGCCGGCGGGCTCCCGGGCGGCCGGCCAGGAGCGCGACGAGCACGACGGCCGCGACCAGCGCCACGAGGAAGCCGTTGTTGCGGAAGAGCCCCAGGCCGAGCAGTTCGGCCCCGAGGGCGGCGAAGCGCGGGTCCCACGCCCACCGGCCGACCCCGCGTCCGGCCCTCCCCCGCCCGCCGACCCCGGCCGCGTCCCGCATCCGGCCCTCACCTCGCACGACGCCTCCGGCCGCGTCCCCGCCGGGCCGCGCCCCAGGCCGGGTCATGAGCCGTACCGCGGTGCCGGCGGCCAGTACGGCGCACACGGTGAACGGCACGTCCTTCCACATCGACACCGTGAAGGCGCCGAGCGGCGGTGACAGCGCCGCGCACCCCACCGCCACGAGCAGCGGGCGTCCCCGTACCCCCAGCGGCCGGATCGCGCCCGCGAGGTGGGCCAGGGCGGCGGCCATCGCCGCCGTCTGCAGGAGGGTGACCGCGGACAGGTCGCCGGTCACCTTCAGGGAGAGCCCGAGCAGGGCGTCGTAGGCGACCGACTGCCCGGCCACCCAGGGGCCCGTCGTGACGTGCGCGACGTAGGTGACGGAGTCGGGGCTCATCAACCCGGGGTGGAAGCCGAGCCACCAGCCGAGCAGCGCGAGCTGGGCGGTGGCGTAACAGGCGAGCGTGAACCGCCGGTCGCGGGCCGGCGCCCCATCGGTCGCCCCGAGCCCTTTGTCGACCGGTTTCAAGCTCGCCGTACTGATCGTCATTTTTCCCAGCGCGCTCCTCCGGGGGACCGATGGCCATCATCGAATACGCCCGAGGCGCGCCCCGCACGCCCACGGCCCGCTATACGCACTCATGACCTGGGGAAACGTCAAGTTTGCGCTGAGCGAAGACGGCATGCCCCGGCCGCGGGAGAGCGTGCCTTTCACAGGACATCGTGACGCTTCTGCCCCAGGAGGTATCAGGCACCTCGATAGGATGCCCATTCGACCGACGTCGATTTGACCCGGAGCTCCCCTCATGAAGTCTCCTGTCCGAATGTTGCTGGCCACATCCTGTGCGCTGGCCATGATTTCCGTCCCGACCACCGCGTGGAGCGCGGAGAAGCCCGAACCGAAGGCCACCACGGCGAGCAAGGCCAAGCCCGCCCCCAAGGCCAAGCCCGCGCCGAAGCCCGTGGACTGCGCGAAGGTGAAGTGCATCGCGCTCACCTTCGACGACGGCCCCGGCAAGTACGCGGACAAGCTGCTCGACACCTTCAAGAAGTACAAGTCCAAGGCGACGTTCTTCCTTGAGGGCCAGTACGTGAAGTCCCGCCCCGCGTTCGCCAAGCGGATGGTCACCGAAGGCCACGACATCGGTAACCACAGCTACACCCACCCGCACCTGCGGGAGATCTCGGAAGACAAGATCCGCGAGGAACTCACCAAGACCCAAGACATCGTCAAGAAGGTCACCGGCAAGTACCCGACGACGATTCGCCCGCCCTACGGTGAGTTCGACGAGCGGGTCTCGGCGATCGCCACCCAGATGAACATGCCGATCATCCTGTGGAACGGCGGTTCACGAGACTGGGCGACCAAGAACGAGAAGGCCATCTACGACGAGGTGCTCAAGAACGCCAAGCGTGACGGGGTCATCCTCATGCACGACTGGGTGGAGCAGACCGTCAAGGTGATGCCGAAGCTGCTGACCGCGCTCCAGAAGCAGGGCTACCACGTGGTGGCCGTCTCCTCGCTGCGCGGCGCCAAGGCCACCCAGCCAGGAGACGTCTACCCCGTCGGCTCGGAGAAGGACAAGGACCTGCCCTCCGAGTCGCCCACCGGCGACCCCGAGGACTACGCCCAGTCCCCCGAGGACGGCTCCTGAGCCGAAACCTCACCGGGTGGGGGCGACCTCGCTGGAGGACGGCCTCCGGGCCACTCGCCTGCCCAGCCGCTGCATGGGAAGCTCCACGTAGCGGTAGGTGAGCAGGCTCAGGCCGAGCACCACCAGCACGAACGCCACCGACAGTGAGAGCTGCACCACCTGCCCCGCGTTCCGCACGTCATCGAGGACGACGTGCGCGATCCGCAGCAGCGGGTGGTGCAGCAGGTAGACCGAGTAGCTGACCAGACCCAGCCAGACGAGGAACCTGGGCAGCCGGCGCTCGCGCAGGGCCATCGCACCCGCGAACGACGCCCCGGCCAGCGCGATGGTGGTGAACCACGGCCCCGGCTGCACCCACCACCAGCCCGCCTGCTCCGCCCAGACCGGCGCCAGCGCCACGAGCACGGTCGCCGCCGCCACCGGCCAGAGCCCGCCCGAGCCCTGCTCCCAGCGGCGGATCGCGGTCCCGGCGAACATCACCGACAGGATCGCCGCACCGAACCACGGCACGAAACTCGAAAAGATCAGAAGCACCAGCGCCGTCGCACCGAGGACGTACGCGGCGGTCCTCCTGAACCGGCCGCCGATCAGGCACGCCAGCCCCACGAAGAACAGCACCCCGGACACGTACGCGGGCCAGGGTCCCTGGAGCAGCGGTGCCGTCAGCACCAGCCCCACCGCGACCGCGACGACACCGAAGCCCACCGCGAAGGTCCCGCTCGCCCGGTGCAGCCCGCCGACGAACAGCGCGGTGACGACCAGGTAGAAGACCATCTCGTAGGAGAGCGTCCACATGGTGTCGGCGAGGCCGCCCCTGCCCACCACGTCCAGCAGCATCGTGGCGTGCGCGGCGACCGACGACAGGTCCCTGGGCACCTGCTCGCGGACGGGCATCCAGAACGCCGTCAGCAGGACGAACGCCGAGACCAGCAGGTAGATCGGGTAGAGCCGGAACACGCGGCTGATCCAGAACGCCCTGACATCGCCGTGCCGCTCCAGCGAGACCGGGATGATGTAGCCGCTGACCAGGAAGAACACCAGGACGCCGTACATCCCGAGGTTGAACCAGTACGGCCTCAGGGCGGGCATGAACCAGGGCAGCATGTGCTCCAGCAACACGGCGACCGCGCCGATGCCACGCAACGCGTCGAGCCACGCCAGGCGGGCGACGGCGGTCTTGGGGGAGTCTGCGCCGATGGGGGTGGTGGAAGACACCCACCCCAACTTACCTTCCGGCTCCCCGCCAAACGGCGCCAACCGCCGAGGAGATCCCTCCCCGTCGCCCGCCGAGGCGGCTACTCCCACTCGATGGTGCCCGGGGGCTTGCTGGTCACGTCGAGCACCACCCTGTTGACCTCGCGGACCTCGTTCGTGATGCGGGTGGAGACGCGGGCGAGCACGTCGTACGGGACACGCGACCAGTCTGCGGTCATCGCGTCCTCGCTGGAGACCGGGCGCAGGACGACCGGGTGACCGTAGGTGCGGCCGTCGCCCTGGACGCCCACCGAACGGACGTCGGCGAGCAGGACGACCGGGCACTGCCAGATGTCCCGGTCGAGACCGGCGCGCGAGAGCTCCTCGCGGGCGATGGCGTCCGCCTCGCGGAGGATCTCCAGACGCTCGCGGTTCACCGCGCCGATGATGCGGATGCCCAGCCCTGGGCCGGGGAACGGCTGGCGCCAGACCATCGCGGCGGGCAGGCCCAGCTGCTCTCCCGCCCGGCGCACCTCGTCCTTGAACAGAGCCCGGAGCGGCTCCACCAACGAGAACCGGAGATCGTCGGGGAGGCCGCCGACGTTGTGGTGGGACTTGATGTTGGCGGTGCCGGTGCCGCCACCGGACTCGACCACGTCGGGGTAAAGGGTGCCCTGGACGAGGAAGTCGACGGGGCCGTCGGCGAGGATGGCGCGCTGCTCGTCCTCGAAGACCCTGATGAACTCACGGCCGATGATCTTGCGCTTCTCCTCAGGGTCGGTGACCCCGTCGAGCGCCTTCAGGAAGCGCTCCTGTGCGTCGACCACGCGCAGCTTGACGCCGGTGACGGCCACGAAGTCGCGCTCGACCTGCTCGGCCTCGCCCTTGCGCAGCAGCCCATGATCGACGAAGACACAGGTCAGCCGGTCACCGATCGCCCGCTGGACCATGGCGGCGGCCACCGCGGAGTCGACGCCGCCGGACAGGGCGCAGATGGCGCGGCCCTCGGGGCCGATCTGGGCGCGGATCGCCTCGACCGCGTCCTCGACGATGTTGACCATCGTCCAGGAGGGGCGGCAGCCCGCCGCGTCGAGGAAGTGCTTCAACACGGTCTGGCCGTGCTCGGAGTGGAGGACCTCGGGGTGGAACTGGACGCCGTACAGGCCGAGCTCGGGGTGCTCGAAGGCGGCGACGGGCGTCTGGGCCGTCGCGGCGGTGACCGTGAAGCCCTCGGGGGCGGCGGCGACGCTGTCACCGTGGGACATCCAGACCGACTGCGCGGCGGGCAGCCCCGCGAAGAGCACGCCCTCCTCCTCGACGTCGAGGGGGGTCCCGCCGTACTCGGCGGTGCCGGTCCTGGCCACCTTTCCACCCAGTTCCTGGGCCATGACCTGGAAGCCGTAGCAGATGCCGAAGGTCGGCACGCCGGTCTCGAACAGGCCCGCGGGGGCGGCGGGGGCACCCTCGGCGTACACCGAGGAGGGGCCGCCGGACAGGATGATCGCCTTGGGCTTCTTCGCCATCATCTCCTCGACCGGCATCGTCGAAGGGACGATCTCGGAGTAGACGTGGCATTCACGCACCCTTCGCGCGATCAGCTGCGCGTACTGCGCGCCGAAGTCGACGACCAGGACCGTGTCGAACTCAGACACCAAGACCCCCAAAAGGAACAGAGCGGTGTCCCCAGTCTATCGGCGCCCGTCAGCCCGCCCGCTCACAGCCGAAAAGATCTCCCGCCGTCGCGCCCACCCGCACGGTCCCCCCGGCCGGAGAACGAGGGCAGCGCCCCGGCGATCAGTGCCTCGGTCTGCTCACGCAGGATCTCCGCGTAGCCCGGGTGGGTGAGGACCAGGAAACGCTCCTCGCGGATGGCGGCCACCGCGGCGCGGGCCACCTCGGCCGGGTCGATGCCCTCCTCCACCAGGCCGCCGATGATCGCGGCGGAGACCTCCTCGTCCTCGTCCTCGGCGCGTCCGGCGGCCACCAGGTTCTCCGGCCGGTGGCGGCCGGAGTGGTTGAGGCCGGTACGCACCCCGCCGGGGCACAGCGCGGTCACCCGGAGCCTGGAGCCGGCCGTCGCGAGATCCTGGGCGAGGGACTGCGAGGCGGCGAACGCGGCGTACTTCGAGACCGAATAAGGCCCCAGGTAGGGGATGGCGAACAGTCCCGCGGCGGAGACGGTGTTGAGGACGTGCCCCTCGGTGTCCTGGTCGATCATGCGGGGCACGAAGGCCCGGACGCCGTGGAGGATGCCCCACAGGTTCACCCCGAGCGGCCAGGCGAAGTCCTCCGGCTCCCTCGTCCACATCCGGCCGCCCTGGAAGACCCCCGCGTTGTTGCACAGCACGTGGACCGCGCCCAGCTCGCCGAACGTACGGTCGGCGAGGTGCTCCACGGCCACCGGGTCGGAGACGTCGGTGATCTCGGTGAGGACCTTGCCCCCGTCGGCGCCCGCCTCCACCAGCGAGGCGGTGTCCGCGAGATCTCCCGGCTCGACGTCGGCGAGCATGAGGGACATCCCCTCCGCGGCCAGGCCCAGCGCGAGCGCCCTCCCGATCCCGCCGCCCGCCCCCGTGACGACCGCGACCTTGCCCGACAACTCCCGCATGGTGCTTCCTCCCAGCCCGATGGTTACGGATCGTCGTACCTCCAGGCCGCTGGTTCACACCTCGCGCTCCTCCGGTTCGTGCCGGAGGGCGTGGCCGAGGAGGCCGAGGGGCGGGGAGCCGAGGTCGAGCATCGCGGTGTGGAAGCGGTTGAGACCGAAGCCGGGACCCCACTCGGCCCTGGCGCGGTCACGCAGGTCGAGGATCTCCAGCTTGCCCCAGGTGTAGCGGCCGTAGGTGGGGTCGAAGGTGGCCCGCGCCGCCTCCGACAGGGCCGCGGGACCGGCGAGGTGGGTGTCGGCGGCGAACCGGCGGGCCCCCTCCTCGACGGTCATCGCGCCGGAGTGCACGCCGATCGCGCAGGCCAGCCGGGTCACCCTGATGAGCGCCTCCAGCCACACCCCGATCTCGAAGCGCGGGTCGCCGGGGGCGAAGTCCTCCTCGACGCAGAGCTCCTCCGCGTAGTGCGCCCAGCCCTCCGCGAAGGAGAGCGACATCAGCGTCCGCCGCACGTCGGAACGGGCGTGGCGCAGGGCGCGGCCGTGGGAGAAGTGCCCGGGGGCGACCTCGTGCACGTTGATCGCGGGAAGCGTGGTGTCGCTGAAGACCTCCAGCCACTCCTCGATGTCGCGCTCGGGCCACGAGGGGTCGGGCGGGGTGACGTGATACCACGAGGGACCGTCCGGCTCGCCCGGCGCCGACCAGCTCATCATCGCCATGCCCCACCGGCGCGACTCGGGCGCGATGCCGACCAGGCACTCCCCGTCGTGATAGGGCACCAGGTCCTTCTCCCTGGTGAAGGCGATCGCCCTCTCGGTGCCGACCCTGGCCGCCTCGATCACACCGTCGGGATCGGGGTGCCGCCTGACGAGCTCGCGTGCGACCTCAAGCGGCGGCCGTCCCGCGAGTCCCAGCGCGGCGCACGACTCCGCCAGCCGGGCCATCAGGCGGTCGCGCTCGGCGTCGGCGCGCTCGGCGAGCCGTCCCAGGTCGACCGGGAGCCCTTCACCGCCACCCATGAGCCTGGCGAGACCCTCGGCGCCGAGGGAGGCGTCCGGGTCGCCGTCGTGCGCGGCCTTCTCCACGTGCTGCACCAACCTGGCATGTGCCCTGAACGCCGCCTCACGCACACTCTCCTCTGCGTCCCCGGGCACCCCGGAGGCCAGACCGCGCACCACTCCGAGCAGGGCGGTCGCGACGGGGGCGCTGAGCAGGTCGAGCGAGGCGATCGCGCCGTCCACCGCCTCCGGCCAGCGGGCCAGGTGGGCAAGCTTGGCGGCGTTCCGCTCGGCCTCCGGGGCGTACTCGCGGTCGTAGGTGGCCAGGTCGAGGTTGCCCACATGCTCCAGAGGGTTGCGGCGGTGCAGTTCCAGCTCGCCGAACTGCACCCGCACGGCCTCCTCGAAGATCTGCAGGTGCGCCGCGTCGTACGGATCGGCGGGCAAAGGCCCCCGGCCCAGCGCGGCCAGCCCGGTGCGCACCCCCTCGGGCGAGAGGTCCTGGATGAGTCCGTCGTACTCGTGCCGCCCGGCCATTTCCCTGACGCCGGAGACGGTGAGGTCGCACACCGCGCGAAGGCGGCCGTCGAGTTCGCTCATGACCGCGACGCTATATCAGCGAACCCTCCCGAACCCGAGAGTAAGCATCATCCGGACGCCGCTCCCGGCGATGCCTCCCGAGGCTTCCGTCCGTCGATACTCAGCGTGGCCAGTAAGCGCCACATGTCAGTGGATGGATCACGTTGGAGAACCTGGCACTCCAGAGCATGTCCGGAACGAGCCGCCCACTCTTGAGGAGACTCCGGTTCGGCCTTGAGGTCAACCGGCCCGATCTTCGCACGGTCGGGCGCGCAGAACCCCTGTGCGCAGGAGGCCACCAAACTTCGGGCATGCGCCACCGCCCTGCCCTCCCGTCCTTTCAGAGCATCGCGCCGAGCACCCTTGATGCTCTTCTCTCCCTTCTTGCCATAGTCCTTGAAGGCGTCCGCGCCCCTGGCCTGCCGCAGCTTCTCGACCACGATCTTGCATTGCCGCTCTGTGCCCCTCCGAACATCTGGAAGTGCAGCAGTAACCACAGGTCGAATGACGGGTGCGAGAAGGCGAGCTCGACCTTGGAGGCGGCGGCGGCCTTGACCGCCTGCGGGATGTCATTCCACCGATCACGGTCGAAGAGCGCCCATGCCTCATCCTCACCCGCGACTTTCCTTACGGCTTCGACGATCCCCGAAGGCGTCCTTCCATCCCTGCGAGGGACGAGCTGGATTCGGAAGGATTGCCGCCCCTGACCACCGTCCCCGAACTGGTCGTTCAGGTAATCCAGGTAATCCGGTTCGGTGGATTCGCCCTCGCAGGCCACGTACAGCACCCGTACCTCACGCGAGTGCGAGCCGAGTCTCGGAGTCAGCGGACGCTCGTCTTCCAGCCGTCCGCGTCTTCTCCGCCTTCCCGGCTCGTGCTCTTTCCCCGCCCGCTTGCTCACGCCGTCGCCTTCGCCTCTTGCCTGGACAGTTCACGGACGATTTTTCCGGCGGTTACCCGAGGCACTCCGCCATAGCGGCCACGCAGGTAACCGCGCTCCAGGTTCTCTTCCTTACGTGGCTTGGCCTCTGTCAGCGGGTACAGCTCGGTCTCTCCTGAGCGCTGTTTCACCGTGATCCACACCTGATCACGATTGAGCGGCCTGTCGAGCACCTCGCTGCCCAGCAAGGTCGCGTCGTGCGTCGTGAAGATGAGTTGTGCACCGTGTGGGTTGGACCCGGGGTCCTGGAAGACCCGTACGACCTCGGCCGCGAGCGTGGGGTGCAGGCTCGAATCCAGCTCGTCCACCAGCAGGACCGACCCCTGGTCCAGCACGGTGAGCATGGGTCCGAGAAAGGCGAACCAGGCATGGGTGCCCAAGGACTCCTCTGTGTGAAAGTCCAACGCGGTCTCTCCGCCATCCGGTGTGCGATGCCACAACCTGATCTCCCCGGTCTCGGGATCCGTGTCGAGGCGGGTGACTCCCAGGTCGGCCGATTGCAGCAACCGCGTGATCCGCTGGTGGTAATTCGTCTCCTGATCCGAGCGGGTGAGGAGCCGCTTGGTCCAGTCCACCCGGGCGTTGAGATCTCTTCCCGGTGTCACCAACCACAGGTTGTCGAGGAACCATCTGTGTATCGCGGACAGCTGCGGGTCGTTGAGAGTCGCGCCGACGGACAGGAACAGGGCGTTGGGGCGGGTCAACCTGACCAGGGATTCCCGTTCTCCTCTGAATCCCTCTCCCCTGAAGATGAACTCCCCTCCTTCCGACTCGGGGCGGCCCGCCTCCCGGTCGAACCAGACGTTGCGGCGACCATGTGGATATGAGTGAAGCCACTCCGCCTCCACCCGCTCGTCCGACAGCTCGAAGCCATAGGTGCAGCGGACAGGATCCTTGCCCAGGGCGAGATCCACCTCGAACAGGGTTGTCTCTTCGCGGCATGCGGGATCGAGCTTGAAGGACTGCCGGGGAACCACCTCCGGCGTCTTGGCCCAGTCGGCGAACGAGTCTCGCACCGCATCGCGCATGAGCCGGAAACCACTGAGCAGGTTCGACTTCCCCGACGCGTTGGCTCCGAACACGCCCGCCACGGGTTGCGCAGAAACATCTCGCCCACGGTGTTTGAGGCCGGTCCTGCGTCCCGCGCTCTCATCGAACTCAGTCGCGATCAGGGACAGCTCATGCTCATTGCGGATGGACCGGTGGTTGGCCATCCGGAAACGGATAAGCACCGTAGACCTCCTACCGGGACAGGGCTTTTCGCACTGTCATCTGCGTTCTGGTGCACAAAGTCTGCACGTAACAGCCTATGACGCTCCCCTGATGGATGCCAGCACAGAATTACCATGTTCTCTGGAGTCCGGCCCGATGGTTGTCGAATCCGCGGTAGATCACCCGGCGTGTCGAATCGCGCGGCGACCTGTCAGGTGATGTCGACGATGGGGAGGCGGAGGGCGCCGGGGGCGGCGGTGGGGACGGCGGGGTTCGCCGGGGCGACGGGGGCGAGGCGGGCGTACGGGGAGCCCTGGGCGGGGCGGGTGTCGGGCTCTCCCCGGTTGGGCCACAGCGCCATCGCACGTTCGGCCTGTGCGGTGATGGTGAGGGAGGGGTTGACGCCCGGGTTGGCGGAGACCGCGGAGCCGTCGACGACGTGCAGGCCCGCGTAGCCGTGGACGCGGTGGTAGGGGTCGATCACCCCGGTGTCCGGCCCGGCGCCGATGGCGCAGCCGCCCAGGAAGTGGGCGGTGGCCGGGATGTCGAACAGGTCGAGCCAGGAGCCCGCGGGCACGCCGCCGACCTCCTCGGCCGCGTGCCGGACGAACTCGTGACCGGCCGGCAGCCAGGTGGGGTTGGGGTCGCCGTGGCCCCGCTGCGAGCGCAGCCCGCGGCCGAACACGCCTCTGCGCGAGGACAGGGTGATCGAGTTGTCCTTGGCCTGCATGACCAGCGCGATGATGCCGCGCTCCGACCACCGGCGGTGGTTGAACATCCTCGCGGCCCGACGCGGCGCGCGCAGGGCCTCGCCGAGGAACCTGAGCCAGCGCGGGGCGCCGCCCCCGTCGACGAGCAGGGTGCGGAGCATGCCCATCGCGTTGGAACCGTCGCCGTAGCGGACCGGTTCGATGTGCGTGTGGGCGTCGGGGTGGATCGAGGAGGTGATCGCCACCCCCCGGTTGAGCTTCTCCCCCGTGACCGAGAGGCGCTCGAATCCGAGCAGCGCCTCGGAGTTGGTCCTGGTGAGGGCGCCCAGGCGGTCGGAGAGGCCGGGCAGCGCACCCGAGGATTTGAGCCGGTGCAGCAGGCTCTGGGTGCCGTACGTCCCCGCGGCGAAGATCACGTGCTCGGCGGTGAGGACGCGGCGGCGCCAGGGCGCTCCCGTCCTGCGCACCTCGACCCGGTAGCCGCCCTCGATCGGGGCGACCGAGGTGACCGTGGTCTCGGCGAAGACCTTCGCCCCGGCCCGCTCCGCGAGGTGGAGATAGTTCTTGACCAGCGTGTTCTTGGCGTTGTGGCGGCAGCCCGTCATGCACTCGCCGCACTCGGTGCACCCCCTGCGGCGCGGCCCCGCGCCGCCGAAGTAGGGGTCGTCCACCTCGACGCCGGGGGTGCCGAAGAAGACTCCGACCGGCGCGAGGTGGAAGGTGTCGCCCACGCCCATCCGTTCGGCGACCGCGCGCACCACCTCGTCGGCCGGGGTGACGGTCGGGTTGAGCGTCACGCCCAGCATGCGCGAGGCCTGGTCGTAGTACGGGGCGAGCTCGGCCTTCCAGTCGGTGATGGACGACCACTGCGCGTCCTGGAAGAACGCGTCCGGCGGCTCGTAGAGGGTGTTGGCGTAGACCAGGGAGCCCCCGCCGACCCCGGCGCCCGCCAGGACCATCACACCGGTGCCCTTCTCGCCCCGCAGCACGTGGATGCGCTGGATGCCCTTCAGACCCAGCGCCGGAGCCCACAGGAAGTCGCGGATCCGCCAGGAGGTCCTGGGGAGCGTGGTCTCGTCGAAGCGGCGGCCCGCCTCGAGCACGGCGACCCGGTAGCCCTTCTCCGTCAGGCGCAGCGCCGAGACGCTCCCGCCGAACCCCGATCCGATCACCAGCACGTCGTGGTCGAACACGGCGGCTCCCTTCGAACGACGACCTCCGACGGCCCCGGCCGGCCCGGCGACCTTGACGGCCCTCGGCGGCCCAGGCTCCGCGTCTTCGGTGCGGCCGCCCGGGAAACCTCGTGCCCCGGACGGCCCAGGCGACTCCGCGTCCCGGGCGGCCCCGTGACGCTCACTTCAGGCGGAGCGTCTTCATCAGTTTGAAGGCGGTCGCGAGGGTGTCGGCGTACTTCTCGTACGCCATGCCGAGGACCGGTTCGAAGCCCAGCCAGGGCGCCTGGCTGGAGACGGTCTGTCCCTCGGTGTATCTCAGCAGCCCCTCGGTCCCGTGGCGGCGGCCGAGGCCCGAGGACTTCATGCCGCCCATGGGCGCGTCGTAGGAGGCGTAGGCCGAGGCGTACCCCTCGTTGATGTTGACCGTGCCCGCCCTGATCCGGGAGGCGAGCGCCCGCCCGCGCGGCACGTCGCGGGTCCAGACGGAGGCGTTGAGCCCGTACGCCGTGTCGTTGGCCCGCTCGACCGCCTCGTCGTCGTCGCCGAAGCGGTAGATCGCGACGACGGGGCCGAAGGTCTCGGCGCGGCACAGCTCCATGCTCTCGTCGACGCCGGACAGGACGGTGGGCTCGTAGAACAGCGGGCCGAGGTCGGGGCGGGCCTTGCCGCCCGCGAGGAGCGTGGCGCCCTTCGCGACGGCGTCGTCCACGTGGGCGCCGACCGCCTCCAGCTGCCGCGCGGAGGAGAGCGAGCCCATCTGCACGTTCCAGTCGAGCCCGGCGCCGAGCCGCATGTTGCCGACCTGCCGGACGAACCGTTCCACGAACGCGTCGTACGCGGAGTCGTGGACGTAGAGCCGCTCGACCGAGAGGCACAGCTGTCCGGCGTTGGTGAAGCAGGCGCGCAGCGCGCCCTGGGTGGCGGCGTCGAGGTCGGCGTCGTCGAGCACGAGCATCGGGTTCTTGCCGCCGAGTTCCAGCGAGCAGCCGATCAGCCGCTTCGCCGCCTCCTCGGCGATCTTCCTTCCGGCCCGGGTCGAGCCGGTGAACGCCAGGTAGTCGGCGTCGTCGAGCAGTGCCTCGCCCACCTCCGCGGGGTCGCCGAGGACGACCTGCCAGATGTCGCGGGGCATGCCGAGGGAGACGAGCAGGTCGATCGTCCACAGCGTGGACAGCGCGGTCTGGGTGTCGGGCTTGTGGACCACGGCGTTGCCCGCGAGCAGCGCGGGGACGGCGTCGGTGACGCCGAGCGAGAGCGGGTAGTTCCACGGCGAGACCAGGGCCACCGTCCCCCGGGGCCGGCGCGCCTCGACCGTCCTGGTGGCGACGGGCAGGATCCCCGCCCGTCTCTTCGGCTCCAGCAGGCCGGGGGCCCGCCGCGCGTAGTACAGGGTGCAGCCCGCGACGTCGAGGACCTCCTCGAAGGCGTGCCTGCGGGCCTTGCCGGTCTCCCACTGGACCACGTCGAGGATCTCCTCGCGGCGGTCGAGGATGGCGTCGTGCAGGCGCAGGAACGGCTCGGCACGCTCCCGCGCGGACCTGGCCGCCCACTCCCGCTGTGCCTGTCGCGCCGAGGCGTGGGCGGCGCGGACGTCGTCGGCGGTGGAGACGGGCATCTCGGCGAGGACCTCGCCGGTGAACGGCGCCGTGATCTCCCGCGTCCTGCCGCCGGAGGTCACGTGCCGTAGGACGCGCTCGATCATGCGGGGGTCGAGGACCCGTGTCATCTCTGCCCGTGTCATTTCAGGGGGAACGGCCATGTTCGCAGCGTAATCGCGGGAGGCATGCCATGACTACCGGTGAGTAGCCCGGTGTTGAACCGCGTGCTCCCCCCATCCGTCGTAGGGGCATGAGGACATCGATTCGTACGGCCGGCGCGGTCACCCTCGCCGCGGCCCTGCTCGCCACGGCGTGCAGCTCGACGGAACCGAAGACCGCCGCGGGTCGTACGGCACCGGTCGAGCTGGGAGACGTCAAGCTGGTCTCCTACCGCGGCTGCGACGACATGCTGGCCGGTCTGCGCGCGGCGACGGCCAAAGCCGTCGGCCCCTGGGGGATCGGCGGCCCCGCGGTCATGTACGCGGAGGCGCGGTCGCTCGCCTCCGACGCCGCGGCCAAGAGCGGGTCCGGCGCGCCCGAGCACTCCACCACGAACACACACGAGGCCGGGGTCGACGAGCCCGACCTGGTGAAGACCGACGGCGAGCGGGTCATTGTCGTGAACCGCGGCGTGCTGCGGGTGGTGGACGCCGCGACCAGGAAGGTCACCGGCACGCTCAGGCTCGTCGACGCCGAGCAGGCGTGGGCGCCGGCCGACCTGCTGGTCAGCGGCGACCGGGCGCTGGTGCTGTTCTCCGGCGGCGGGATCATCCCGTACGGCGCGACGGCCAAGCGCGCGGCGAGCCCCGGACCGCGTTACGTCCTCGTGGACCTGTCGGAGAAGCCGAAGGTGATCGGCTCGCTCACCCCCGACGGCGCCCACGTGGACGCGAGGATGGTCGGCTCGACGGTGCGCGTCGTGGTCCGCAGCCAGCCGCGGATCGAGTTCCCCGACCCCGGCCCCGACCTGTCGGAGAACGAGCGCACCCGGCGCAACGCGGAGATCGTCGCGAAGGCGCCGATCGAGGCGTGGCTGCCGAAGTACGAGCTGACGACCGCCGACGGCGTGACCTCGGACCGTACGGTCGACTGCGGCCAGGTCAGCCACCCCGCGGAGTACACGGGGACGTCGATGCTGACCGTGCACAGCCTCGACCTGTCGCAGGCACTCGCCGAGACGTCCCCGATCAGCGTCGCGGCCGACGGCGACACCGTCTACGGGACGGGCTCCAGCCTGTACGTGGCGAGCAACCCGCGCTGGTGGTGGCCACGGCCGGTCGACCTGCCGATCGTCGAGGACGCTCCCGCGACCTCCGAGCCGTCCGACTCCGCGACCGTCACCGCCGTCCCGGGGACGTCGACCGCCGCGCCCTCCCTGACGCCGAACGCCGCGTCGACCTTGACACCCGCCCCCGCCGTCACCCCGGCGTCCGTCTCGAACGCCGAGCCGGCCCCGAGCCTGCTCCCCGAGCCGCCCGCCTCACCGGTCCCCGACCCCTCGGTGACCGGCACGGTCCCACCGAGCGACCCCGCCGCACCGACCGTCGCCTCGCCCACCCCGGCGCCCGCGACGCCCACACCGGCCGAGCCGACCCCGCGGCAGCCTCCCGAGGAGACCGAGGTCCACCGGTTCGACATCACCGCGGCCGGGGCACCCCGCTACGTCGCCTCGGGCAAGGTCTCCGGCAGGCTGCTCAACCAGTACTCCCTGTCGGAGCACGAGGGACACCTGCGGGTCGCCACCACCTCGACGAACGGGCAGGACAGCTCAAGCGCCGTCTACGTGCTCGACGCCGACACCCTGGCCAAGACCGGCGAGGTCGGCGGGCTCGGGCGGGGCGAGCGGATCTACTCGGTCCGCTTCATCGGCCCGGTGGGCTACGTGGTGACGTTCAAGCAGGTGGATCCGCTCTACACGCTCGACCTGCGCGACCCCGCCGCACCGAGGAAGACGGGCGAACTGAAGATCACCGGCTACTCGGCGTACCTGCACCCGGCGGGCGACGGGCGGCTGATCGGTGTGGGCCAGGAGGCGAGCGAGCAGGGCCGTACGCTCGGCACCCAGGTCTCCCTGTTCGACGTGAGCGATCCGGCGAACCCGCGCCGTCTGTCGCAGATGTTCCAGAAGGACTCGGGCTCGGAGGCCGAGTGGGATCCGCACGCCTTCCTGTACTGGGCCAGGACGGGCATGGCGGTTCTCCCGCTGAGCTCGTGGGGAGGCCCCGAGCCGACCAACGGGACCGCCCTGGTCCTCAGGATCGACGACTCCGCGGTCACCAGGACCGGCACGATCAGCCACCCCAGGCCCAAGCCGGTGGAGAACACCCGCTTCGCCGCGTACGATCCCGGCATCCGCCGCTCGGTCGTGATCGGCGAGAGCCTGTGGACGGTCTCCGACCTGGGCCTCAAGGTCAGCGACATGAAGGACCTCGCCGACCAGGCGTGGATCCCCTTCTCCTGAGCCCGGCTCCCGAAGCCTCGGATCCGCGCCCCCGGCCCACCGCCGGGGGCGCGTCCTGTTATGTGCCTTGCGAGCCCCTATAACACCGATATACACACCTTTACAAGATCTTGTCAGGACGCTTGAATCGGTGTTACCTCTTGCCCACCACACGTGATCCGCGTGTGCCATGGCCGACGACGGCCAGCTTTCGCAGGAGGATCGGTGTCGACCAAACCCTGGTCACGCGTTACCGTCATCGCCGCCGCCACAGCGGCGCTCTTCATTCCCCTGCCGGGGGTCGCCCAGGGCGAACCCGGTGGCCAGCCTCCCAAGCCCCACGACTTCCAGTCGGAACACAGCGCCAAGCCCGACCTGGACAACCGGCGCGGCAGCGTCGCACCCCCTGCCTCGCTCTCCAGATCCGCGACCGCGAGCACCGCGACGATCCGGTGGAACGCCCTCGGCACCCCGGCCGTCATCACCGACTCCGCCCCCCTCGCCGAGGGCCTGGACGCCGACCCCGAGCGGGCCGCACGGGCCTACCTCAAGGCGAACGAGAACCTCTTCGGACTCTCCGGCGAGGCCGTGGACGCACTGGAGAAGATCGCCGCCAACCCCATCGGTGACGGGTACGCCGTACTGCTGCGGCAGAGGTTCGGCGACCTGCCCGCGGGCGTGGACGGGCAGGTCGTGATCGGGGTGAAGGGCGGCAAGGTCCTCCACGTCACCTCGACGCTCTCGCGCTCCTCCGAGGCGCCTCCCGCCGCCAGGCTCACCGAGCAGCAGGCGCTGGAGATCGCGGCCAGGGACGGCGGGATCGACCTGGCCACGGCCACCGTGAAGAAGGTCACCGCCACGGCGGTGCCCGCGCCCGACGGGACGCACAACGCGTTCCAGGTCGTCCTGATCGGCGGCGGCGAGGGCGAGCCCGCCGCGTACACGACGCACGTGGACGCGGTCAGCGGCGAGATCCTCACCCGCGAGAACCTGGTGGACCACCACAGCGCGCCGGACGACCCCAGGTGGAAGGCGTTCACCGCCAATCCCCCCGCCGACTACTCCTCCACCGACACCCGCGCGACGTGGTGCGCCAAGGCGGGCCCCGGCTGTGACGTGATCGGCGCCGACCCGGCCACCGGCAAGGCGTGGGACGTCGACCACGCCACGAACACCCCGACGAACACGAGCGTCGGCAACGCCGCCAAGACCGTGGAGAACCGGGCCAGCGGCGACGCGTTCTCCGTGGGCACCCGCAGCAACGTGGCCACCCCGAGCCGCGACTACGTCTACCCGTGGACCAACAGGTGGTTCACCGCCAAGTGCGACCCGGCCGTCCTCGACCAGCCGGGCGAGGCCGACCTCGAAGCCGCGATGTCCAACCTGCACGTCATGCACAACCGCATGCACGACTGGTCCTACCGGCTCGGCTTCACCGAGACCGCCTGGAACATGCAGAACGACAACGGCGAGCGCGGCGGCCTCGGCGGCGACCCCGAGCAGGGCAACGCCCAGGCGGGCGCCCGGGTGCTCAGCGTGCGCGACAACGCCAACCAGATCACCGGCCCCGACGGTGTCGCCCCCATCACCAACATGTACATGTGGCAGCCGATCGCGGGCTCGTTCTACTCGCCCTGCGTGGACGGCGACTACGACATGTCGGTGATCGGGCACGAGTACACCCACGCGATCTCCGGTCGCATGATCGCCGGCCCGAACGCCGGGTGGAGCGGCGCCCAGGCCGGGGCGATGAACGAGAGCACCTCCGACCTGTTCGCGATGGAGTACCTCTCCGAGTACGGCTACCGTCCCGCGGGCGACACCCCCTACGTCACCGGCGGCTACGTCACCGGCGACAAGAAGGCGGGCATCCGCAACTACGACATGTCCAGGTCCCCGCTGAACTACAGCGACATCGCGTACGACATCGTCGGCCAGCAGGTGCACGCCGACGGTGAGATCTGGTCGGCGACCCAGTACGGCGTGCGCAAGGCCTTCGTCCAGAAGTACGGCGAAGGCACCCCCGCCAAGCAGAAGGCGTGCGCCGAGGGCAAGACCCCGCTCGGGCAGTGCCCGGGCAACCGCCGCTGGGCGCAGGTCTCCTTCGACGCGCTGCTGCTGATGGCCTCCGGCTCGGTCAGCTACGTCGACCACCGCGACGCGATGCTCGCGGCCGACGTGATCCGCTTCGGCGGCGCGAACCAGGCCATCATGTGGCGCGCGTTCGCCGAGCACGGCCTCGGCCAGGGCGCGGCGAGCGCGGGGAGCAACGACCCGGACCCGACGCCGAGCTTCGTCGACCCGGTCGGCAAGAACGGCAGGATCCAGCTCAAGCCGCTGCTTGAGGCGAAGGACGCGGCGCTCCGGCTGTACGTCGGCGACTACGAGGGCCGCGTGGTGCCGGTGGCCGACACCGACCCGGCGACCGAACTCGGCGACACCGTCGAGATGACCCCGGGGATCTACGACTTCGTGGTCGTGGGCAACGGGTTCGGGCACACCCGGGTGAAGTTCGCGGTGCTGCCCGGCGTGAAGCTGCCGCTGCCGCTCGCACTGCCGAAGAACCTCGCCTCGGCGGCGCTGGGCGCGACCGCCACCGGTGACGGCGTCAACCAGGCCAAGCTGATCGACGAGACGGAGGCGACGAACTGGGCCTCGCTCACCGCTCCGGTCAAGGGCAGGTCCGTCACCGTGGACCTGGCCGGCACCAAGCCGGAGAAGATCCGCCGCGTGCAGGTCAGCGCCATGCTCAGGCCGCCCGCGCCGAGCGACCCGGCCGACCCCGGCAGCCAGAACCGCTTCAGCGCCCTGCGCGCCTTCGAGGTCCTGGCCTGCGACGCCACCAAGAAGGACTGCTCGTCACCCGCGTCCTTCTCGGTCGTCTACACCAGCCCGTCCAACGCCTTCGAGACGCGCAGGCCGCGTCCTCGCGGCGCCGACCTGCTCATCGAGTCCTTCAAGATCCCCACGACCACCGCGACCCACCTCACCCTGCGGGCCGTCTCCACCCAGTGCACCGGCAACCCCGTCTACGCCGGTGAACAGGACGCCGACCCCAACTCCGCCACCGACTGCGCCACGGCGAGCCCCGCCAGGGACCACCTGCGCGCGGCCGAGTTCCAGGCCTTCACCCGCTAGTCCCGCTCCCGGAGTCCCCGGGTCCCGAGCTTCTCGGGACCCGGGGACCTCCCGGTTTCCGGGTGCCGGTTCCGCGATCTCCCGGTTCGAGGTCCTCCGTCGCGAGGGCCGGTTGCGGAGCCCTCCGGTTTGAGAACCTCCGTCGAGGAGGTCCGCTTCCCGGTCTCCCCGAGGCTAGACGGGGTCCGTCTCGGGAACGGCGACCGGCACGATCTCCGGGGCGCCGAGGCGGATGGCGTCGGCCTCGTGGTCGGTGTCCTGCTCCTGGGACAGCCGTTCCGACTCGACGCGCTTGGTGTAGTACTCCACCTCGCGCTTGATCTGCTCGGCGTCCCAGCCCAGTGGCCCGGCGAGCAGCTGGGCCGCCTCCTGGACCACGCCCACTCCTCGGTGGAAGGTCTCGATCGAGATGTGCGTACGCCGGGTCAGCACGTCGTTCACGTGCCGGGCACCCTCGTGGGTCGCCGCGTAGACCACCTCCGCCCGCAGGTAGTCGTCGGCCCCGGTGAGCGGCTTGCCCAGCGACGGGTCCTGCTCGACCAGCGCCAGGACCTCGTCGATCATCGACCCGTACCGCTGGAGCAGGTGCTCGATCCTGGCCACGTGCAGCCCGGAGGACTGGGCGAGCCGCTGCCGGGAGTTCCACAGAGCCTGGTAGCCCTCTGCCCCGGCCAGCGGGACGCGATCGGTGCAGGAGGGCGGGACCCGCTGGTCCAGGCCGTGTGCCACGGCGTCGACCGCATCCTTCGCCATAACACGATATGTCGTGTATTTTCCGCCGGCCACCATCACCAGCCCCGGCACGGGATGGGCCACCACGTGCTCGCGGGAGAGCTGGGACGTCTCCTCCGACTCCCCCGACAGCAGCGGGCGCAGCCCCGCGTAGACACCCTCGACGTCCTCGCGGGTGAGCGGGACCGAGAGCATCTCGTTCACGTGGTCGAGGACGTAGTCGATGTCGGAGCGCGACGCCGCCGGGTGGGCCCGGTCCAGCTCCCACCGGGTGTCGGTGGTGCCGATGATCCAGTGCCGGCCCCAGGGAATGACGAACAGCACCGACTTCTCGGTGCGCAGGATGATCCCGGTGAGGGAGTGGATCCGGTCGCGCGGCACCACCAGGTGAATGCCCTTGGAGGCCCTCACGTGGATCTGCCCGCGCCCGCCGACCATCTCCTGGATGTCGTCGGTCCACACCCCGGTGGCGTTCACCACCTGCCGGGCCCGCACCTCGAACTCCTTGCCGCCCTCCAGGTCACGCACCCGGACCCCGGTGACCCGCTCCCCCTCGCGCAGGAAACCCACCACCTGCGCCCGCGAGGCGACGTTCGCCCCGTACATCGCCGCCGTCCGCAGCGTGGTCATCACATGGCGGGCGTCGTCGACCTGGGCGTCCCAGTACTGCACCGCACCCGAGAACGCCGTCTTGCGCAGCGCGGGCGCGAGCCGCAACGCCCTCGTACGCGACAGGTGCCTGTGGCCCGGTACGCCCCTCGCGAGCCCGGTGGAGAAGCCCATCGTGTCGTACAGCACCAGACCCGCGCCGACATAGGGCCGCTCCCAGCCGTAATGCGTCAGCGGGAACAAGAACGGCACCGGCCTGACCAGGTGAGGGGCGATCCGCTGCAGCAGCAGGGCCCGTTCCTGGAGCGCCTCCCTCACCAACTCGAAATTGAGCTGTTCCAGATAGCGCAGACCGCCGTGGATCAGCTTGGACGACCTGGAGGAGGTGCCGGAGGCGAAGTCGCGCGCCTCCAGCAGCCCGACGGACAACCCCCTGGTCACCGCGTCCAGGGCGACCCCCGCTCCGACGACCCCGCCTCCGATCACCACCACGTCGAGTTCTTCGGCGCCCATCTGCGCCAGTGCGGCGGACCGCTCGGCAGGACCAAGTCGTCCAGTGCCCATTCGCGCCGTCATTGTGCGACCCCCTGGGGTGCGTCTTGTCGCCTTACGTGAGGTATCTACCCATCTACCCTAGGCATTACTACTGACCGGTAGGGAAGGCGGGCAGCACCCAGGCCGTACCCCATGAACATCAAGAAACCAAGTTCTCGGCAGTATTTCACCAACAACTCACCGGAAAGCGGACGCGCCCGGTATACCACCGGTCACCTGAGGACGGCGCGCCGGCCATCCGACGTCGAGCGCGAGCACCACGTCGCTTCAAAGGGAGAAGATCCCTGCCCCCGTGGTCCCGACGGTCGTGCCGGGAGCCGGTTTTCCCGGGGACCCGCAAGGATGGGCAGCATGAGCATCACACTCGCCGACGCCCGCGTCGTGACCCCCGAAGGTGTCCACGAAGGCTGGCTCACCATCGAAGACGGCCGCATCACCCACGTGGGCCAGGGCTCGGCCCCCGGCGCCGGGCTCGGTCTCGGCGGCCGGTACGTCGTGCCCGGTTTCGTCGACATCCACAACCACGGCGGGGCGGGCGCTTCCTTCCCCACCGGGGACCCCGACCAGGCGAGCCTCGCCGTCGACCTGCACGCCCGTCACGGCACCACCACGCTCATGGCCAGCCTGGTCACCGCCTCCACGGACGATCTGGCCAGGGCCGCCGCCTCCCTCGCCGACCTGTGCGAGGACGGCTTGCTCGCCGGTATCCACTTCGAGGGCCCCTACATCTCCACCGCCCGCTGCGGTGCGCACAACCCGGCCCTGCTGCGGGACCCCTCACCGGCGGAGCTCGCCGGGTTGCTCAAGGCCGGACGCGGCCACGTACGGATGATCACCATCGCCGCCGAACTGCCCGGCGCGCTGGAGACCGTACGGGAGGCGACGGCCAACGGGGTGATCGCTGCCCTCGGCCACAGCGACGCCACCTACGAGCAGACGATCTCGGGCATCGAGGCGGGCGGCAGCGTCGCGACCCACCTCTACAACGCGATGCCGCCGCTGCACCACCGCGATCCCGGGCCGATCGCCGCGCTGCTCCAGGACGAGCGCGTCACGGTGGAGCTGATCAACGACGGCGTGCACCTGCACCCGGCCATGACGCGCCTCGCCTTCGAGGTCGCGGGGCCCGGCAGGACCGCGCTGATCACCGACGCCATGGCGGCGGCGGGCATGGGCGACGGCGTCTACGAGCTCGGCCCGATGACGGTGAACGTGGTGAACGGTGAGGCCAGGCTCGCCGGGAGCGGCACCATCGCGGGCAGCACCCTCACCATGGACGTCGCGTTCCGCCGCGCCGTGCGCGAGGTGGGCCTGTCCCTGGCCCAGGCGTCCGAGATCGCCTCCCTCACCCCCGCGAGGGTTCTGGGACTCGCCGACCACCTGGGATCCGTCTCGGTCGGCAAGCGGGCCGACCTGGTGGTGCTCACCGACGACCTGGAGGTCTCCGGCGTCATGCGCGGGGGCACCTGGATCACCGAGCCCCGCTGACCCAGCGGATCGAAGCCGCGTCAGGACCGGATCGGGGCCGGTCCCGGCGGATGCCGACCAGGCCGGGTTCCAGCGACCCGGCCATCAGGTGCACGGCGTGGTGGGCGTTGAGGGAGAGCTCACCGAGATCACGCTCCCCGGCCCCGGCGCCGTGCCGGGCGAACCGCCGGACCACACCGGGAGGGCCTGCCGCGCGAAACCCACCCTGCCTCGATCGACCTCACGGGGGCCGGCGTGAGGTCCGGCCCCGCCCTCGCGAGAAGGTCAGCCCTGCGGAGCGACGACGACCTCGACCCGCTGGAACTCCTTGAGGTCGGAGTATCCGGCGGTGGCCATCGTGCGCCTGAGCGCGCCCATCAGGTTCATCGAGCCGTCGGCGACCGAGGAGGGGCCGTGCAGGATCTGCTCCAGCGTGCCGACCGTGCCGAACTCGACCCGCTTGCCCCTGGGCAGCTCGGGGTGCTGCGCCTCGGACCCCCAGTGGAAGCCCCGGCCGGGAGCCTCGACGGCCCTCGCCAGCGGCGAGCCGACCATGACCGCGTCCGCGCCCACGGCGATCGCCTTGGCGATGTCGCCGGAGGTGCCCATGCCGCCGTCGGCGATGACGTGGACGTAACGGCCACCGGACTCGTCCATGTAGTCGCGGCGGGCGGCGGCGACGTCGGAGATCGCGGTGGCCATCGGCACCACCACGCCCAGCACCGTACGAGTGGTGTGCGAGGCGCCGCCGCCGAAGCCGACGAGCACCCCGGCCGCGCCGGTCCGCATCAGGTGCAGCGCCGCGGTGTAGGTGGCACACCCCCCGACGACGACGGGCACGTCGAGCTCGTAGATGAACTGCTTGAGGTTGAGCGGCTCGGCCCTGCCGGAGACGTGCTCGGCCGAGACCGTGGTGCCGCGGATCACGAAGATGTCCACGCCCGCGTCGATGACGGCCTTGTGGTACTGGACCGTGCGCTGCGGGGACAGCCGGACGGCCGTCGCCACCCCGGCGGCGCGGATCTCCTCGATGCGGCGGCCGATCAGCTCCTCCTTGATCGGCGCGTCGTAGATCTCCTGCAGCCGCTTCGTGGCGGGCGCGCCCTTGAGCTCGGCCACCTCTTCCAGCAGGGGCGTCGGGTCGTCGTACCTGGTCCACAGCCCTTCGAGGTCGAGCACGGCGAGACCGCCGAGCCTGCCGACCTCGATGGCGGTCTTCGGTGAGACCACGCTGTCCATCGGGCTCACCACGACGGGCAGCTCGAAGCGGTAGGCGTCGATCTGCCAGGCGATCGAGACCTCCTCCGGGTCGCGGGTGCGACGGGAGGGAACGATGCCGATCTCGTCGAGCGCGTAGGCACGACGGCCGTTCTTGCCGCGGCCGATCTCTACCTGAGTCATATGCCTGTCTTTCCCGTTCCGTGCGCGCACAGCGCACGCCGTTTTCCATGCGTGCGCCCGGCACGCCGTGTTCCGTGCGCACAGCGCACGCTGTGTTCCCTGCGTGCGCCCGACACGCCGGTTCCCTGCGGTACGGCCGTACGCGCGGCGTCTCGTGCGTGCGGAGCGCACGCCACGTTCTCCCGCGTGAGCGGCGCGCGCCGCCCTAGCGACCGTGGTAGTTGGGAGCCTCGACCGTCATCTGGATATCGTGCGGGTGGCTCTCCTTGAGGCCCGCCGCCGTGATCGGCATCAGCTCGCACCGCTCGTGCATCTCGGCGACCGTACGGCACCCGGAGTACCACATGCCCTGGCGCAGGCCCCCGATGAGCTGGTGGGCCACCGCGGCGACCGGGCCGCGGTAGGGGACCTGCCCCTCGATGCCCTCGGGGATGAACTTGTCCTCGTGGCCGACGTCGCCCTGCGCGTAGCGGTCCTTGCTGAAGGAGGCGCCGCCGCGCTCGCGGTTGCGGACCGCGCCGAGCGAGCCCATCCCCCGGTACGACTTGAACTGCTTGCCGTTGATGAAGATCAGCTCACCCGGGGACTCCTCGCAACCCGCCAGGAGCGAGCCGAGCATGACCGTGTCGGCTCCGGCCGCGATGGCCTTGACGATGTCACCCGAGTACTGCAGGCCGCCGTCGCCGATCACCGGAACCCCGGCGGGACCCGCGGCCAGCGAGGCCTCGTGGATCGCCGTCACCTGCGGGGCACCGACACCGGCGACCACGCGGGTGGTGCAGATGGAGCCCGGCCCGACGCCGACCTTGACCGCGTCGACCCCGGCGTCGACGAGCATCTGGGCGCCCGCGCGGGTGGCGATGTTGCCACCGATCACGTCGACCCGGCTGTTGGACTTGATCTTGGCGATCATGTCGGCGAGGCCCTTGGAGTGACCGTGCGCGACGTCCACCACGATCACGTCGACCCCGGCCTCGATCAACGCCATCGCCCGCTTCTCCGCGTCGCCCCCGACGCCGACGGCCGCCCCCACGACGAGCCGGCCGTCGGCGTCCTTGGTGGCGAGGGGATACTGCTCGCTCTTGGTGAAGTCCTTGACGGTGATGAGCCCGCGCAGCCGCCCTCCGGCGTCGACCAGCGGGAGCTTCTCGATCTTGTTCTGCTTGAGCAGGTCGAACGCGTCGTCGGTGGAGACCCCGACCGGCGCGGTGACCAGCGGCATCGGGGTCATGACCTCGCGTACCGGACGGTTCTCGTCGGTCTCGAAGCGCATGTCGCGGTTGGTGACGATGCCGACGAGCACACCGGTCTCGTCGGTCACCGGGACGCCGGAGATCCGGTACGTCGCGCACAGGCGCTCGACGTCGGCCAGCGTGTCGTCCGGGGAGCAGGTGACCGGGTTGGTGACCATCCCGGCCTCTGAGCGCTTGACGAGGTCGGCCTGCTGGGCCTGGTCCTCGATCGACAGGTTGCGGTGCAGGACGCCGATGCCGCCCTGGCGTGCCATCGCCACCGCCATGCGGGCCTCGGTCACCGTGTCCATCGCCGCCGAGACCAGCGGGATCCGCAGGGTGATGCCCCGAGACAGCCGCGTGGTGGTGTCGGCCTGCCCCGGCTGCAGGTCCGAATACGCGGGAACGAGGAGCACGTCGTCGAACGTGAACCCCGGCTCGGTGAACTTGGCCATCTGCAATCCTCCTGCCGCGGCGCTCTCATGACGGGGAAAGGCGCCGACCCCCGGATCACAGTTTAGAGTCTGGCGCCAAACCCGGTGGACCCGGGGGAAAAAGGCGAGACAGGTGGACCGCGGAGAGAAGAGGGGTCCGGGGGGCCCGGGGGAAAGACGGGCCCCCCAGGTAAAACGGGGAGGAAAGGGAAAGCGAGGGACCGAGCGGTCGGTGATCCGCTCGGTCCCCCGGATCACCGGCGACGGCGCGGAGACGCCTTGACACCACCCGGACCCCCCTCCACATCCGGATGGCGGTGTGATCCGCGCCTTTGCCGACGCTGCGTCAAGGGTGCGTCACGATGCGTTCGCCACGCAATGTCCGAACGTGCAATTGCACGAAGCTGCACACGAGGGCATGCGAGTAGAAGCAACGCCCGGACAGGGATGATTCGCCGGGTTATCCTCGCCAGACCTCGTGTACCTGCAGGAGTCCCTCACCGATGCGCACAGACACCCCCGCACTGCCCGATCCGCTGGAAACCCTGGGGCTCACCCCGGCCCAGACGGCCCTCTACAACGCGGTCCTGCGCCTGCACCGCGCCACCTGCGCCGAACTCGCCCAGGCCACCAACGGCTCGCCCGAGCCGATCGGCCGCGAACTGGCCACCCTGGTACGGCTGGGAGTCGTCGACGAGCAGGGGGGTGAGTACCTCGCCCGTCACCCGGCCGCGGCCCTCGGCCACCTGGTCGCGGAGAGGCTGGACCGGCTCGCCGCCGAGAGTCGCAGGATCGACACCGTGCTCGGCTCGATCCGCGGCTTCATCCACCAGTACGACGCCGGGCGCGACTACCAGACCGGCCAGTTCTCCGTGGACCTGGTCGGAGGGGCGGACGAGCTCTACGAGAGCGTGATCGGCATGGCGGTCCAGGCCCCGCCGCTGAAGCTGATGTCGGGCATCCCCGACAGGCGGACGATGAGCGACTTCGCGCACCGCTACGCCGACCAGTGGATCGCGGCCCAGCGCGACGGCCTGCTCTCCTGCCGGGTCACCATCCCGGTGCACACCCTGGAGATCCCCGGCCTGCGCGACAAACTGGACCAGTTCGAGCGGGCGGGAGCCGAGGTCCGCACCCTCGACACGGTGCCGAGCTGGTTCCTCATCGCGGGGGACGACGCCGCGGGCATGCCCGCCCAGTGGGGCGGCACACTGCCCGAGAACGCCTACAACTTCCACCTGGTGAGGGCTCCCGTCGTGGTGGCCGCGCTGCGCTCGCTCTTCGAGGAGCTGTGGGCCCGCGCCGCCCGCCTGCCCTGGACCCACCGCGACGACGGGGTGGTCCGAGTGCTGCGACTGGCCGGCCAGGGCGTCACCGACGAGATGATCGCCCGGCAGCTGGGCGTCTCGGTCCGCACGGTGCGTGCCAGGTTCGCCGACGCCATGGCCGAACTGGGGGCGCAGTCGCGGTTCCAGGCGGGGGTGGAGGCCGCCCGGCGCGGCTGGCTCACCTAGGCTCCCCCGGGCCACCCGGGCCACCCGGGCCACCCGGGCTCCCGAGGCTCATCAGGGCTCCCCGGGGCCTCCCGGCACGGCCACCGCCCTCGGGCTCCCCTGCCACCTGGATCTTCCCCTCATCGCCGGGGACCTTCGGCATCTCCGAGTTGCCCGCACTGTCCTAAAGCGTCCCACTCATACAGTTCGGAACTCGTCTGTCACATCCAGGCCATAAGGTGGGATCGTGCTCGACGATGTCCCTCGCGACCCATTCGCGGATGACCCCGACGACCCGGCGGCGGCGCTGGGCGATGCCGACGATCCCGAGCCCTTGACGACGGACGAGCGCGACGAGGCCATGACCGACCTCGCCGACGTGGAGGTCTTCCGCTCGCTGCTGGAGCCTCAGGGCGTGCTCGGCCTGGTGCTCGACTGTCCGGAATGTGGAGAGCAGCACTACTTCGACTGGGAGCTGCTGCGCGGCAACCTGCGCCAGATGATCGAGAACGGCCAGCCCCAGGTGCACGAGCCCGCCTACCAGCCCAACCCCACCGACTACGTGAGCTGGGAATACGCCCGTGGTTACGTGGACGGCGTGATCGACACCGAAGAGCACCGCTGATCCACGTCGTCGACCAGGGCCGCCAGCAGCGCGACCGCGACGTCCGAGGTGGAGACGGGCGTCCTGCCCGAGAGGGCCTCCACGAGCTCGTCGGTCTCGGCTACCGCCGGGTCCTCGTCCGGCCCGTATCTACGAACCGGACGGCGCGGGTGAACCGTTGTCATGATCGTTCTCGCTCCGGGTCGTCGCGATCCCCGTCCCGCGGCTCGGGCTTGCGCTCGCGCCCCCTCTTCGACGGCTCCGCGGTCAAGCTATCGACTCCAGCTCCGCCATCGCTCGCAACCGGGCGAGCGCCCTGTGCTGGGCCACACGAACCGCACCTGGTGACATGCCGAGTACATTACCGGTCTCCTCGGCGGAAAGACCCGACACCACTCGGAGCATGAGCAGCTCGCGTTGGTTGTCGGGCAGCCTGGACAGCAGTCGGCGGGCGTGTTCGGCCTCGATGTAACGCACCACCGTCTCCTCGGGCCCCGGCCCCTCGTCGGGCCCGTCAGGAAGATCCTGGGTGGGCACGGCGGATCGCACGGAGCTGCGCAGCGCGTCGGCCACCTTGTGAGACGCGATACCGAAGACGAAGGAAGCGAACGGGCGTCCCATGTCACGGTATCGGGGCAGCGCGGACAGCACCGCTATGCATACTTCCTGGGCCACGTCGTCCGCGATGTGATACTGGCCGGAAACCCGGCCCAGACGACCACGGCAATATCGGACGACCATCGGCCGCAGTTGCGCGATCAGAGATTCGATCGCGGTGCGATCCCCCTGAACGGCGAGGCTTGTCAGATCCTTGAGATCATCCCTGTGGGCGACCCCATCAGACCTCGTCGCAAGCCTCACCCCATTTTTGGCGTCGGCGACGCATCCCTCGGTCACGTTAGGCATGATGCCCGCCCCGATAGTGACTGTCGTCATCGCAAACGGCTACGGATTGGTCACATTGAGGCGGAGTAACGGGGCGTAATCAAACAGCGACGACAACGACTACAGAATGTGCAAATATTTCATTCGATTGCCAAATACATCGTCTATTCGCTAGAACCGCGTTTGGTCTTCCGTCCGACATGACGCTTGAGATCGTTTTCGGTTTACCGCGAAACGCGAACGGCTCGCGCCTCCTGCGAGACGCGAGCCGTTCGGAACCGCTTCGGAACCGCTGAGGAATCAGTGGCCGTGACCGTGGCCGTGCCCCTGGCCGGCGGCCGGGGCCTCCTCCTCGGGCTTGTCCACCACGAGGGCCTCGGTCGTCAGCAGCATGCCGGCGATGGAGGCGGCGTTCTGGACGGCCGAGCGGGTGACCTTGACCGGGTCGATGACGCCCTGGGCGATCAGGTCGCCGTACTCGCCGGTGGCGGCGTTGAAGCCCTGGCCGACGGACAGCTCGGTGACCTTCGCCGTCACGACGTAGCCCTCAAGGCCGGCGTTCTCCGCGATCCAGCGGGCCGGCTCGACGAGAGCCTTGCGGACGATGGAGACACCGGTCGCCTCGTCACCGGTCAGGCCCAGGTCGTCGAGGACCTTGGAGACGTGGATGAGCGCGGAGCCACCGCCGGAGACGATGCCCTCCTCGATCGCCGCACGCGTCGCCGAGATGGCGTCCTCCAGGCGGTGCTTCTTCTCCTTCAGCTCCACCTCGGTGGCCGCGCCGACCTTGAGCACGCAGACGCCGCCGGAGAGCTTGGCGAGACGCTCCTGGAGCTTCTCGCGGTCCCAGTCGGAGTCGGACTGCTCGATGGCGAGCTTGATCTCCTTGACGCGGTCGGCGATCGCCGCGGCCTCACCGGCACCGTCGACGACGGTGGTGGAGTCCTTGGTGATGACGACGCGCCGGGCGGTGCCCAGCACCTCCAGGCCGACGTGCTCCAGCTTGAGGCCGATCTCCTCGCTCACGACCTGGCCACCGGTGAGGATGGCGATGTCCTGCAGCATGGCCTTGCGGCGGTCACCGAAGCCCGGTGCCTTGACGGCGACGGAGGTGAAGGTGCCACGGATCTTGTTCGTGACGAGGACCGCGAGGGCCTCGCCCTCGACGTCCTCGGCGATGACCAGCAGGGCCTTCTTCGTCTGCGCGATCTTCTCGAGCAGCGGCAGGAAGTCCGCGACAGAGGCGATCTTGCCCTGGGTGATCAGGATGTAGGGGTCCTCCAGGATCGCCTCCATGCGCTCCTGGTCGGTCACCATATAGGGCGACAGGTAACCCTTGTCGAACTGGAGACCCTCGGTGAACTCGAGCTCCAGGCCCATGCTGTTGGACTCTTCGACGGTGATGACACCGTCCTTGCCCACCTTGTCGAACGCCTCGGCGATCAGCTCGCCGATCTTGGCGTCCTGCGCGGAGATCGTCGCCACATTCGCGATCTCCTTCTTGTCCTCGACCGGACGGGCCGACTCGATCAGCCGGTCGCTCACGGTCCTGGCCGCGATGTCGATGCCGCGCTTGAGGGAGAGCGGCTGCGCTCCGGCGGCCACGTTGCGCAGACCCTCGCGGACCATGGCCTGGGCCAGGACCGTCGCGGTGGTGGTGCCGTCACCGGCGACGTCGTTGGTCTTGGTCGCCACTTCCTTGGCCAGCTGGGCGCCCAGGTTCTCGTACGGCGTCTCCAGCTCGACCTCGCGGGCGATGGTGACACCGTCGTTGGTGATGGTGGGCGCACCGAACTTCTTGTCGATGACGACGTTGCGGCCGCGCGGGCCCAGCGTCACCTTGACCGCGTCCGCGAGAGCGTTCACGCCGCGCTCGAGAGCTCGGCGCGCGTCCTCCTCGAACGACAGGGTCTTCGGCATGACAATCCTCTCTATAAGTACGTCGGCGCATCAAAGCCCCGGGCGCTGACGCGACCCGGGGCTCGATACGTCATCTTTGTGAAGCGAGAACTACTTCTCGATGATGGCGAGCACGTCACGGGCGGAGAGCACGAGATACTCCTCGCCGTTGTACTTCACCTCGGTGCCGCCGTACTTGCTGTAGAGGACCACGTCGCCCTCCTTGACGTCGAGCGGAATCCGCTTCTCGCCCTCGTCGTCCCAGTTGCCGGGACCCACCGCGAGGACCTTGCCCTCCTGCGGCTTCTCCTTGGCGGTGTCCGGGATGACCAGACCGGAAGCGGTGGTCTGCTCGGCCTCAAGCGGCTGGACCACAATGCGGTCGCCGAGCGGCTTAACGGGAACCTTGGTGGCGGTCGTCACGTCGGACCTCCCCTTCAGATATGAATGATCTAGAAGAGGCGACCAGCGGTCTGCCGTCGCGGGTGTCAGACCTGCCTCGTCGCATGTATTTGGCACTCTCACCGGGAGAGTGCCAATACGGAACAGTATGCAAGGTGGCCTTGACAGTCAACACGAAGCACCCCTTCTCCGCTTCACGCGAACGTCAAACCAGGTGGAAGCCCTACGGCGAAGCCCTACGGCCGAGGCGGTAGCGTCGGCCGATGTGAATCTCGACGCATTCCGGGAGCTCCTCACCCAGCGCGGCCAGGAGGCTCTGGGCGCCGCGGCCGAGACCGCCGCCGACGACCCGGTGACGGCGGTGACGAGGTTAAGGAAGATCTACGACGCGGACCTGACCTCCGCGGCGCTCACCCAGGCGACGCTCAGGCTGCGCGCGAGGGAGAAGTTCGGCGCCGACGCCGATCTCATGTACTTCACCCGGACCGGCCTGGAGCAGGCCACCCGTCGCGAGGTCGCCGACCACAGGGCGCGGCGCCTCCCCGCGGGCTCGCGGGTCGCCGACGTCTGCTGCGGCATCGGCGGCGACCTCCTCGCCCTGGCCAGGGCCGGGTGCTCCGTCGAGGCCGTCGACGCCGACCCGCTCACCGCCGCGATCGCCCAGGCCAACGCCGACGCCCTGGGCTTCGGCGACCGGGTCTCGGTCCGCGCCGCCGACGCCTCCACCCTGGACCCGGCCGCCTTCGACGTCCTGTTCGCCGACCCCGCGCGCCGCGGCGCGCGGGGCCGGACCTTCGACCCGATGGGATACTCACCGCCCTGGCCCGCCGTGCTGGAGATGGTGGCCCGAGCCGGGGCCGCCTGCCTGAAGGTCGCCCCCGGGATCCCGTACGAGTTCGTCCCCGAGGGCGCGGAGGCCGAGTGGGTCTCGTACAGAGGCGACGTCAAGGAGGCCGTGATCTGGTGCGGTGCGCTGGCGGGCGAGACGGCGCGCAGGGCCACGATCCTGCCGTCGGGGGCCACGATGACCCCCGACCCCGCCCTCGGCGATCCCGCCACCGGCCCCGCGGGACGCTACATCTACGAGCCGGACGGCGCGGCGATCCGCGCCCACCTGGTCGCGGAGATCGCCGCGTCGGTCGGCGGGCACCTGCTCGACCCGCAGATCGCCTACATCACCGGTGACACCGCGACGCCGACGCCGTGGGCGTCGCGGTACGAGGTCCACGAGACGCTGCCGTTCTCGCTCAAGCGGCTGCGGGCGGCGCTCCGCGAGCGCGGCGCCGGCAATGTGACGATCAAGAAGCGTGGCTCCGCGGTGGACGTCGACCGCCTCAGGAAAGACCTCCGACTTTCCGGCGGTGAATCCGCGGTGGTCATTCTCACCCGAATCGGTGACCGGCCGTTCGCCTTCGTGTGCACCTCCGACTGACCGGCGGATCATCACCATCTGACCAGCCAAAATAGTCAATTCTTCCAGCCAACCGGCAATTCCTTTCTTTTATTCTCGCTGCCAGAAAACCCTGATCCAGGGGCTAAGGTTGCCGGGCGGGAGTTCTCTCTCGCCTGCGTTTCCCTCTCGTTCATCAGCAAATCCCATCAAACCCAACCGCGCGGCTGAGCGTCGGCGAGCGAAGGAGCTCTCGGTGGATCACTCCGACCACACCCTGCTCCAGGCAGGCGGCCAGGCCGCCATCTCCGACCGGATGCGTGAGCTCCTCGCCCGCGCGGCACAGGACCACGTCTACGAGCAGCGCACCCAGGGGGCCGTGCTCGACGAGATCCGGCGACGCCTGGAGGGCATGGAGTGGGTGCTTCGCGAGGTCAGGGAGCGCGAGATCGGCGGGCTGAACGGCACGCTGGAGTCCGTCCACGGCCGGCTGGACGACATCGCCGCCCGCCCGCCCTCCTGGGCCGAGGGCCTGGCCCAGCACGTCGAGGCGATACGCGACCACGTCGACGCCGTCGGCGAGCGGGTCGACTCCCTCGGCCGCCGTGTCGACACCGTCCGCGACCGGGTCGTCCCCCTGGGCGAGCTGCCGAGCCTGTGGACCGACCTCGGTTCCGTGGGCGAGAGCATGGACGAGGCGCTCACCCGCCTACGGGCGATCTCCGACGGCACCCAGGGCCTCGACGAGCAGGTGGGGCAACTGGCCGAGCACCTGGGCAGGCTCCAGGCCGACATGGGCGTCGCGGCGCACCGGTTCAGCCGCCTCGACCGGGCCGTGTCCGACCTCTCCCAGCGCACCGGGCGCGTCGAGGCGGGGATGCTCGACCTGGTGGCGAGCGTCCAGCAGGCCGTCGGCACGGCCACGGACCGGATGCTCGCCGCCGTCGAGCAGGTGAACGGCAAGGTCGACCTGGTGAGCGGAAGGGTCGAGCAGGTGGGCGCCAGGGTCGACCTGGTCGCGCCGAGGATCGACGAGCGCACCGCCGCCGTCGAGAGCCGCATCGACAGGCTGGACGGCCATCGCATGACGGCCGGTGGCCGCTTCGACACCCTCGACGAGCGCCTCGACGACATCGAGGGGCGCCTCACCTGCCGGATGGACGTCATCGACTCCCGGCTGTCCACGCTGGACGGGCGCGCGGAGAAGTCCGCAGAGCGTCTGGAGAGCCTGGACGAGCGCCTGGAGGACCTGCCGGCCGTGCTCGGCGTCGGCGCGCTCATCGGCGTTCAGACCGCCGAGCAGCGCGAGCGCTTCGACTCCCTGGACGAGCGCGTCATCAGGGCGGAGGCGGCGCTCTCCCCTCTCGCCGAGACGCTCCGCGCCCTGCCCGACCGCGACGAGCTCTCCGAGGCCCTGAGCGAGACCGTGGAGCCCGCGCACGCCGACCTCACCCGTCGTCTGAGCGCCCTGGAGGAGACCATGCTCGCCCTGGCCGAGGCGTTGCTCCGTCCCACCAGGGGCGACAAGGACTGACCTCGGTTCTCCGCCGAGGGCCGCTCCGGACCCTCCCCGGCCCCGCTCGGTCTTCGCGAAGATCCCGCCCGGCCTCACCGGTCCCGCTCGCCCCTCGCGGAAGATCCCGCCCGGCCCTCACCGTGTGGGGAGACCCGGGCCTCGCGGGGAGAGGACGAACCGCGCGAGAAGCACGGACGCCGTCAGCCGGAGCGGGTGGCATCGGCCGCCGGGCGCCTCCCCGCGCCTTCGACGACCTTCGCCTCGCGGCACAGGTTGTTCCTGACCACCGAGAGCAGGGACGACAGCTCGTCGGTCTGCTCGGCCGTCAGTCCGTTGGTCATCCGCCGGTGCACCTCGGCGAGGACCCGGTCCACCTCCGGGCGGAGCGCGTGCCCCTTGGGCGTGATGTCGACGATGCTGATCCGCCGGTTGGCGAGGTCGGGCCTGCGACTGACGAAACCGCTGCGCTCCAGGCGCTGCAGGGTCTTGGTCATGGTGGACACGTCGACGCCGACGATTCTCGCCAGGGCGTTCTGCGACTGGGGGCCGTTGTCCCACAGCGCGCCCATCACACGCTCCTGACCCGGGTAGAGGTCGATCTCGCCGAGGAGGCCGGCGAGCAGCACGCGGTGGCCGCGAGTGGCGTAGGCCATCAGGCAGTTGAGGTCGTTGTCGTAGTCGCCGCACTCACCGGCGGACGAGGGGCACGTCCCGGCCTCGTCACCTCCTCCGGAGAGGGCCTCGGGTGTGGTGCCGCGCTCTTCGGTCACGTCGCGCTCTTCGTCGATCGACAACTCCGCCATGGTCGGGTCCTTCCGCTCTCCCCGAGACTACCCGCTTGCATGTTGGCCGACCAAGTTGTAGAACTACTTATTGGCTAGCCAAGTTGGCCAGCCAATAAAAGGAGTTCACCATGCCGTTCTCACCGTTCACGCTCGCCGGCCTCCAGCTGCCCAACCGCCTGGTGATGGCGCCCATGACACGCTCTCGGGCCTACGTCGACGGAATCCCCTCGTCGCTCACCGCCCTGTACTACGCCCAGCGGGCCTCGGCGGGCCTGATCATCACCGAGGGGGTCCAACCCAGCCAGGTCGGCAAGGGCTACATGAACACCCCGGGGCTGCACACCGACGAACAGGTGGCCGGGTGGCGTGAGGTCACCGACGCCGTCCACGCGGCGGGCGGCAGGATCTTCGCCCAGATCATGCACGCCGGCCGGATCGGCCACCCCGACAACACCGGCGCGCTCCCCCTCGGGCCGTCCGCCGTACGACCGGCGGGGCAGATCTTCACGCCCACCGGCCTGCAGGACTACCAGACCCCGCTCGAACTGACGACCGCCCAGGTCGAGTCCACCGTCCAGGACTTCGCCGACGCCGCCGCACGCGCCGTGGAGGCGGGCTTCGACGGGGTCGAGTTGCACGGCGCCAACGGCTACCTCATCCAGCAGTTCCTGTCGCAGAACGCCAACCTGCGCGACGACCACTTCGGCGGCTCGCCGGAGAACAGGATCCGCTTCGCCGTGGAGACCGCGCGGGCGGTCGTGGACCGGATCGGCGCCTCCAAGGTCGGCATCCGCCTCTCGCCGGGCAACGGCGTGGGAGACCTGGTCGAGGACGACATGCACGAGATCTACCCGGCGCTCGTCTCCGAGCTCGCCGCGCTCGACCTCGGCTACCTCCACCTGGTGGCGAGTTCCTCCGAGGAACTCAACCAGGAGATCCAGACGCTGTGGCCGAACGCCCTCATCGTCAACGACCCCTCGATCGACGCCCCGGCCGAAAGGGTCACGCGGTGGCTGGAGCGTGGCGCCGACCTGGTCTCGCTGGGCCAGTCGTTCCTGGCCAACCCCGACCTGCCGCTCCGCCTCCGCCTCGGCGCCGAGCTCAACCAGGCCGACTTCAGCTCGGCCTTCGGCGGCGACCACCGCGGCTACACCGACTACCCGGTACTCACCCTGCACTCCGTCTAAGGCACCCGTGGTGAAGTGCCTCCGGGAGGAGAAAGCCCTCGAAGGAGAAATCCTCAGGGCGGCCCCCCGGAGGAAGAACCCGCGACAAAGGGGAGAGCCCCGTGCGGCCGCCGCCCAACGGGGGCGCGACGGCCGACGGGCGCACACGGACACGCCGGCGGGGGTCCAACGCACGAACACCCCCGGCGGGGTCGGCGGGCGCGCGCGGACGCCCTCGGCGGGGGTTCGACGGAGCGCGCGGACGCCCTCGGCCGGGCGTCATCCCCTGACGAGGACGGGGCCCGTCAGACGTGGACGGTGGTGATGGGCATCGAGGAGTCGGCCGGGATGTCCAGCCGCGACGGCGTGATGCCGGCCGCGACCAGGTCCGAGCCCAGGGCCGCCACCATGGCGCCGTTGTCCGTGCACAGCCCGGGGCTGGGGACCCGCAACCGGACACCGGCCGCGTCACAACGCTCCTGGGCCATCGCCCTCAGCCGGGAGTTGGCCGCCACCCCGCCGCCGATCAGCAGGTCGTGAACGTCGTACTTGGCGCACGCCTGCAACGCCTTGCGGGTCAGCACGTCGACGACGGCCTCCTGGAACGACGCCGCCACGTCGGGCACGTGAACCGGCTCACCCGCCTTCTCCCTCGCCTCCACCCATCGGGCCACCGCGGTCTTCAGGCCGGAGAAGGAGAAGTCGAGCGTCCCGTCGTCGTACTTGCCGCGCGGGAACGCGATCGCCGCGCCGGAGCCGTCACGGGCCACCCTGTCGATGTGCGGCCCGCCGGGGAACGGCAGGCCGAGCACTCTCGCCACCTTGTCGAACGCCTCGCCCGCGGCGTCGTCCACCGTGGAACCCAGCGAGATGACGTCCCTGGCGACGTCGGGCACCAGCAGCAGCGACGAGTGCCCGCCGGAGACCAGCATCGCGATGCAGGGCTTGGGCAGCGCCCCGTGCTCCAGCTGGTCCACCGCGACGTGGGCGGCGAGGTGGTTGACGCCGTACAGCGGAACGCCCAGGCCCAGCGAGTACGCCTTGGCCGCGGCGACGCCGACGAGCAGCGCGCCGGACAGGCCGGGCCCGGCGGTGACCGCGATCGCGTCGACGTCGGCGAACCGCAGGCCCGCCCGCTCCAGTGCCCGCTCCACGGTCGGGGTCATCGCCTCCAGGTGCGCCCGGGAGGCGACCTCGGGCACCACCCCGCCGAAGCGGGCGTGCTGCTCGACACTGGAGGCGATGGCGTTGGCCAGCATCGTGTGCCCCCTGACGAGGCCGATTCCCGTCTCGTCGCAGGAGGTCTCGATGCCCAGGACCACCGGTTCGTCACGCATGGAGATCCTTCCTCATCATGATCGCGTCAGTGCCGTCCTCGTAGTAGCGGCGGCGCAGGCCGATCCGCTCGAACCCGAACCTGTCGTAGACGGCCTGCGCGCCCAGGTTGTCGGCGCGCACCTCCAGGAAGACCGACACGGCGCCCCGGCGGGCGGCCTCGGCCAGAAGATCGGTCAGCATCGCGCCGCCGACGCCGTTCCCGCGCCACTCGGCCAGGACGGCGATGGTCTGCACGTCGGCCTGGTCCCCCGCCGCGGCGAGGCCCGCGTAGCCGACGATCACGCCGTCGACCAGGGCCACCACGTAGTGCCTGGTCCTCGGCTGGTCATCGAGCTCCCCCCGGAGCATGCCCTCGCTCCAGGCGTCGGCGGGGAAGGTCTTCCGCTCGACCTCCATCACCGCGGGCAGGTCGTCCGCGGTCATCCGGCGCAGGACGGCCGTCACGTGGAGACCTTCTTGGGCGCCGAGGGCACCTTGGCGTCGGGCCGGCGCAGGTAGATCGGCCTGGGCGGGCCGAGCACGGGGTGGGTGCCGCTCTCCGCGGCCTCGCGGACGCCCGGCTCGCCGAGTCGCCCGGCGGCGAGCGCCGCCATCGCGCCCGCGCCGGGATACTCCGGCACGTCCAGGATCCGGGAGACGCCGACGATCTCGGCGTACATCCGCGCGCCCGCGCCGACCAGCGGGAGCTCCCCCGGCAGGTCCTGGGGCCGGTCCACCGCGGGGCCCGACAGCCGGGTGCGCGGGTCCCGGTAGCGGGCCCAGAACACCTCCTTGCGCCGGGCGTCGGTGGCCACCAGGAACGGCTCGTCCGGTCCGCTGCCGTACGCGAGCGCGTCGAGGGTGCACACGCCGTACGCCGGGACGCCCAGCGACGTCGCGAGGGCCTGGGCGGTCACCAGGCCGACCCGCAGCCCGGTGTAGGGGCCGGGTCCCGAGCCCGCGACGATGGCGGTGACGTCGCGGAGCGAGGCCCCGGCCTCGCTCAGGACCGTCTCGATCGTGGGGACGAGCAGCTCACCGTGGCGGCGCGCGTCGATCGTCGTCGACTCGGCGAGGACCCTCGCACCGTCGTGCAGAGCTGCGGTGACGGCGGGGGTCGCGGTGTCAAAGGCCAGGACCAGCACGAACACTTAGCCTAGCCCGTCCCGCGAGGGCTCAGGTCTTGACCAGGGTGGCGTAGACGATGAGGTTGTCGCGATACTCGTGGCTGTCCCAGTCGAAGGACCCGCCGCAGGTGATCAGTCGCAGGCCGTCCTCAAGATAGACCTTGTCGGCGGGGAACCGGTTCTTGCTGATCTGCTCGACCGTGTCCACCCGGTACTGGGCGACCTTGCCGTCGCTGCGTACGACCTTGATCACCTGCCCCTCCCGCATCTCCTTGAGCTTGTAGAAGACCGCGGGCGCGGTCTTGGTGTCCACGTGCCCGAGGATCACCGCGGACCCCTCGTCGCCGGGGACCGCGCTGTCCTTCACCCAGCCCGCGACGTTCGGCTTCTCGTACGGCGGCAGGTCGACCCGGCCGTCGGTCACGCCGAGCTTCATCAGCGGCGCCTTGATCCCCAGTGAGGGGATGTCGATGCGGCTGGGCGAGACCGACGCGCGGGCGGGCGCCTTCTCCTTCTCGACCTCGCCGCCCCGGTTGCCGAACGCGACCAGGACGACGCCGGTGATGACCCCGGCCAGGACGATCCTGGACCAGCGGGTTGAATCGGCCATGGAGGACTACGAACGGCGGCGACGCACGACCGCGATGCCGATGCCGCCGGCCAGGGCGAGGGCGAGCAGGACGCCGGTCGTGCCGATCGGGGCGCCCGAGTCGTTCGGGCCTCCGGCGGCGGTGCCGCCGCCACCCGTCTCCGGCGCCTCGGTGCTGATGATCGTCCTGGTCGGCTTGGAGGTAGGGGTGGAGCTCGGCTCGGTGTCGGCCACGATCCTGAGGTTGGCCTTGCCGGTGTCGTTGGTCCCCTCGCACCTCGCGTTGACCTCGTGGATCCCGGGTTCGGTGCCCTCGGCGACGGTGGCCTGGCCACGGACCCACGGACGCGGTGCCGGGGTCGCGGTCGAGGCGGGGTCCGGCGTGGGCGTCGCGAGGATCGGGTCGAGGGTCACCGGGGTGCGGAAGATCTTGGAGGACGCGGTACCGCGATGCTCGGGGCCGCCCTGCGGGATCGGGCAGTTGGCCAGGATCCATACCTTCTGACCGGCCTTGGCGCGGGCCGGCTGGAGCTGGACCTCGATGTCCTGCCGGCTGATGCCGGAATCAGGTGGGGCCGTGGTGGGTGTGCCCGACGGGTCGGCCGTTTCGGCACCCGCAGAGCACCCGACCAGTCCGAAAAGGAGGATGGCTCCCACAACCGCGACACGCTTGACGCTTGGCACCGTCGAACTCCACTTCGCCCTCCGGCCGACGACCCTCGCCCGGCACGATTTCCCACCTGTTCCCCATTAAACATGGGCAAACCCGCAAGAGTCGATCATCACGCCTGACGATCTAGACCAATGGTGCGTAGTCCGAGCGTGCCAGGATTTCTCTGTCTTTGTAGGCAGATCAGATGACGCCGTGCCAGCGCGGCCCGATTCCCCTGAGGGTGACGGTCCGCTCCTCCCCCGGCTCTTCGGAGGCGCCCCTGCCGATGAGGATCTCCAGCCGGTCGTCGGCGAGCCCCTCCACCAGGCCCTCGCCCCACTCCACGACCGTCACCGACTCCTCGATCGAGGCGTCCAGGTCCAGGTCGTCGACCTCCAGATCACCCCCGAGGCGGTAGGCGTCGGCGTGGACCAGGGCCGGTCCACCCGAGAGCGAGGGGTGCACCCGGGCGATGACGAAGGTCGGCGAGGTGATCGGGCCGCGCACCTTGAGCCCTTCGGCGATCCCCTGTACCAGGGTCGTCTTGCCCGCGCCGAGCGGGCCCGAGAGCACCGCGAGGTCCCCCGGGCGCAACAGGGCCGCCAACTCCTCGCCCAGCTCCCGCATCTCCTCGGCGGTCGCCACGATTCTCACCGCTTCGTCACTCCTGTTCCATGCCTTCCTGGGCCTCACGAGGGCTTCCAGGACCTTCCAGGGCTCAGCACCGTCTCACGGCCCCAACGCCCCCTCCGGAGGGCTCACCGTACGCCGTACGTGCGCCTCCGGCTCACCGGTCCCCGTCATCGGTGTCGCCCGTGTCCACCCGCTTGAGCAGCTCGTGCAGGGCGTCGTTGACCACGGTAGGCCGCTCCAGCTGGACCAGGTGCGAACTTTCCGGAACCTCGGTGAACCGGGCGCTCGGCAGCGCCGCCGCCATCGCCCTGCTGTGCTCGACGGGCGTGAGCCAGTCCTTGTCGCCGACCATGATGGAGGTCGGGACCCCGTCCAGCACGCGCAGCGCGCTCAGCTTGTCGTGCGACATCAACGCCGGGTAGAACTCGGCGATCACCTCGAAGGGGGTGGAGCGGATCATCGACTCGGCGAAGTCGACGACCGTGGGGCTCACGTTCTTGGAATCGCCGAACCCGAGGTGGCGCAGGGCGAGGAAGGCCACGTCGTTGCCGACCTGGCGGCTCTTGTCGACCAGCGAGCCACCGCGTCTCAGGATCGACACCGTGCCCGGCGTGACCTTGTGCACCGCCTTCGACAGCAGCGCGGGCAGGCCCAGGGAGATCTCACCGAGCTTGCCGGTGGAGGTGGAGATCAGCGCCACCCCCCTGATCCTGTCGCCGAACAGCTCCGGGTGCCTGTCGGCCAGCGCCATGATCGTCATACCGCCCATGGAGTGGCCGACGAGCACGCACGGGCCGGGCACCAGCGCCTCGATCACCTCGGCCAGGTCGTCGCCGAGCCGGTCGATCGAACAGTCCTTCATCGGGATGCGCGGGGAACGCCCGTGGGAGCGCTGGTCCCACAGGACCAGGCGGTGCTCGCCGGCCAGGTCGCGCCGCTGGTAGTGCCAGGAGTCGAGGTTGAGCGTGTAGCCGTGGCAGAACACCACGGTGAGCGGAGCCTCCTCCTGCCCGTCGACCTCGGCGTACAGGGGAACACCGTCGGAGGTGGTGACCGTGGTGGGGCGGCCGCGCAGCTCTCCGAGCGGCTCGCTCGCCTCCAGGTCGGGGCGGAGCCTGATGCGTCCGACGGCGTACCGCTTGGCGAGGGCTCCCGCGGCCACTCCGGCCGACGCGACACCGACGACCGCGCCCGCGATACCGACTCTGCGCCGTCTGGTACTACTCATGCGCCCCCCTGAGCTTCCTTTCACCGGTAAACGCGCGGGACCCGCGAACCGATCCTGGTCACGATCTCATGCGTGATCGTGTCGAGGGAATCCGCCCACTCCTGAGCGGTGGGCTCGCCACGGGAACCGTCGCCGAACAGGATCACCTCGTCACCCTCCGTCAGCGGGTCGTCCCCTACGTCGATCATGAACTGGTCCATGCAGACCCTGCCCGCGATCCGCCGTCTGCGGCCACCGGCCATCACCTCCGCCACGTTGGTGGCGTGCCGTAGGACCCCGTCCGCATACCCGAGGGGGACGAGACCAAGCGTCGTCTCCCGATCCGTGACGTACAGGTGTCCGTAGGAGACGCCCGACCTGGCGGGCACCCGTTTGACCAGAGCGATCCGCGCGACGAGCGTCATCGCCGGATGCAGCCCGAAACCTCCGAGCCGGGGCACGGGGCTCAGGCCGAAGGTCGCGATGCCCGGACGGACCATGTCGTAGCGTGCCTGCGGCAGCGTCAGGATCGCCGCCGAGTTGGCGATGTGCCTGATGACGTGGGAGCCTCCGGCCCCGGCCTTCTCCGCGATGTGCAGCGCCTCGTCGAAGGCCGCCAGCTGGGCCGCGATGGACGGGTCTCCCGGTATGTCGGCGCAGGCGAAGTGGGACCAGAGCCCGACGATCTCGATCACGCCCTCGGCCTGGTGCCGCAACGCCCGCTGGACCAGGGCCGCCCACTCCGCCGCCGTCGCGCCGCCGCGTGACATGCCGGTGTCGACCTTCAGGTGCACCCTCGCCCCCCCACCGGCCTCCGCGGCGGCGTCGGCGATCGCGTCGATCATCGAGACGGAGCTCGCCGACAGCTCGATGTCGTGCCTGACTGCCTGCGCGAGCGGCTCTCCCGGCGGGATGATCCACGCCAGGATCGGCGCGGTGATCCCGGCGGCCCTCAGCTCCAGGGCCTCGCGGATGTAGGCGGTGCCCAGCCGTCCCGCGCCGGCCTCCAGGCAGGCGCGGGCCACGGGAACCAGCCCGTGCCCGTAGGCGTCGGCCTTGACCGCGACCATCATCTCGGCGCCGGGAGCGTGGCTCGCGAGCTGCCTCACGTTCTCACGAATCGCCGAGAGATCCACCCGTGCTTCGGCGGGAGTCATCGGGAAACTCATGACCCCAGTTTGGCAGGTGGGAGGCGATGCCGAGGCCCGTCGAGCAGGGAGCGCGCCACCTCCGGCAGGGCCTCGGCGACGTCCCAGGCGGTGAGAGGGCCCTGACGACCGGCGATTCCGTGCAGATACGCGGCGCAGGAGGCCGCGTCGTACCCGCTCAGTCCCGCGGCCAGCAGCGCGCCGGCCAGACCCGCCAGCACGTCGCCGGTGCCGCCGGTCGCGAGCCAGGGGCTGCCGGTGAGGTTGATCCCGACCGGCCGGTCCTCCTCGGCGACCAGCGTGGTCGAGCCCTTGAGCAGCACGGTCACCCCCAGTTCCGCCGCCGCCCGCCGTACACTCTCCAGGCGCCGCGCCTCGATCCGCTCCCTCGGCACGCCGATCAGGCGGGAGAGCTCGCCCGCGTGCGGGGTGATCAGGACCGGCGCGTCCCTGCGGAGCAGCGCCCTGTCCTGGGCCACCAGGGTGAGCGCGTCGGCGTCGACGAGCACGGGGACCTCGCTCGACAGCACGGAACGGGCGACGGCGCGGGCCTCGTCGCCGGTGCCGAGGCCGGGGCCGAGCACCCACGCCTGCACGCGGCCCACCCTCTCGACCCCCTCCCCGGGGGCGAGCGTGGTGATCACGGCCTCCGGCCAGCGGGCCCGCACCTGGGCCACCGGCTCCGCGCCCCCCGCGTAGCGGACCATGCCCACCCCGGCCCGCAGTGCCCCGCCCACGGCCAGCACCGCGGCGCCGGTGTAGAGCTCGCTGCCCGCCGCGATCCCGACGACGCCCCGGCGGTACTTGTCGGACGAGGCGTCGGGGCTGGGCAGCATCGCGGCCACGTCGGCGTCCGTCGGCGCGACCGCCTCGGGGTCGGGCAGGTAGGGGCCGAGGCCGATGTCCACGAGTTCCGTCCGGCCCGCGTGCCGGGAGCCGGGATCGACGAGCAACCCGATCTTCCACGCCCCGAACGTGACGGTGGCGTCCGCGACGACCGCGGGACCCTCCACCCGGCCGCTGCTCGCGTCCACGCCGCTGGGCACGTCCACCGCGACGACCTCGCCGGGCGCGTCGTTCGCGAGCCGGGCGAGGGTCGCGTACGGCTCCCTGAGTGCCCCGGCCCCGCCGATCCCGAGCATCCCGTCCACGATCAGGTCCGCCGCGTCGAGCAGGCCGCGAACGCGCGCACCCGCGGGATGATCCGCCGTGGCCACCGCGATACCGGGCCCGTTTCCCGCGCCGTGACCGGAACCGGAACCCTGACCGGAACCGAGGTCGGGACCGGAAACGGGATCAGGATCGCGGTCGGGACCGGAGCCGGGACCGTGATCGGGGCCGGGATCGGGGTTGAGCCGGGTGACGCGGCCGCCCGCGCGGCGCAGGGCCTCCAGACCCGCCGCGTGGACGCGCGTACCGGCGAGGAGCGCGTCGACCCTCGCCCCCCTGGCCGCGAGACGGGCCCCGGCGTAAAGGGCGTCACCGCCGTTGTCGCCACCGCCGACGAGCAGCACGACGCGGGAGCCGTACACGCCGCCGAGCATCCTGGCGCAGACCACCGCGAGCCCGGTGGCCGCCCTCTCCATCAGGGCGCCCTCGGGCAACGTCGCCATCAGTGCCGCCTCGGCCGCCCTGATCTGGTCGGAGGTGTACGCGGTCCGCATTCCACCGAATCTATCCCTCGGCGATCACGTAGGCGATCGCGACGCCCCCGTCGTGGGTGAGGGAGACGTGCCACCGGGCCACGCCCAGGGCCTCGGCGACGTCCGCCACCCGGCCGGTCACCCGCAGCTCGGGCCGCCCGTGCTCCCCGCTGAGCACCTCGGCGTCCAGGTGACGCAGCCCGGGAGGGGCGCCGAGGGCCTTCGCGACGGCCTCCTTCGCCGCGAACCTGGCGGCGAGGGACTCCGTGGCCAGCCCGCTCTCCCCCTCGGTGAACAGGCGTCCCCGCAGCGCGGGCGTCCGCACCAGCGTCGCCTCGAACCTCGCCACGTCCACGACGTCGACACCGATACCAACGATCACCCTCCCAGGCTAGTGGCGTCGCGCCGTCGGCCCGCGTTCCCGCCGGTCAGAAGCCGCCGCGCTGCCAGGGGCCCCAGATGGCGAAGCTCGTCCCCTTGGTGGACTGGACGTTGACATAGAGAGTGTGACCGCCGGGGCCGAAGGTCGAGCCGGCGAACTCGGCGCCGGAGTCGCCGCGGACGGGGGCGAGGCGGGAGAAGTCGAAGATCTCGCCCTGGCGGGTGAGGCCGCGCAGGTAGTTGTCACCCGCGCCGTCCTCGCACAGGACCAGGGTGCCTCTGGGGCTGGCGGTGACGTTGTCCGGCAGGTCGAGGGTGACCGCGCCCGGCGACTCGTAGACGAGTTTGAGCCGCCCGCTCCACGTCTCGTACGCCCACACCTGGCCGCGTCCCTTGCCGAAGCCGCCCGGCGGGGTGTCACCGGACGCGGTCGCGCCGCCCTGGGTGGAGACGAAGTAGATCGTGCCGTGGTGGTTGATCGCCCCCTCCAGCCGGGAGAAGAGCGCCGCGCCCTTCGCCCTGCCCTGGTTGCCGACGGCCTGGAGGGCGAGGCTGTTGGCGGGGGTGCCGATGAAGGTGGGGTCGGGGTCGTCGATGTCCACCCAGGTCGTCGAGTACGAAACTCCCCTGGGCTGGCCGAGGGAGAGGTTCTTGCCGGGCGCGCCCCGCACGGCCAGCATCTGGAGCCGGCCGCCGTCGAGGATGCGGCGGGCCGTCAGCGGGTTCTTCGGGGGCAGGTAGCGGTAGAAGCCGGAGGCGAAGCCGAAGTTGTCCTCGGTGAGGTAGAGCGCGCCGGTGAACCCGTCGAACGCGACCGACTCGTGGGCGAACCGCCCGGCGTTCCTGATCGGTCCTCCGGCCTGGCCGTCGAGCGGGACCTCGAAGATGTAGCCGTGCTTGCGCGTGAGCTTGCCGTTGTCCTGGCCGGTGAAGTCGTCGCCCACGTCCGGCCCGTTCACGGTCTCCTCGCAACTCACCCAGGCGCCCCAGGGCATCGGGCCGCCCGAGCAGTTCATCTGGGTGCCGGTCAGGCTGGGGGCGGAGGTGAGCACCTTGCCGTAGCGGGTGACCCTGAGCGTCGAGGTGCCGCCGCCGGCCGCCGGATCGTAGGCCTTGGCCGGGTTTCCGAACGCGCCGACCGGGCCGTTGACCTCGTGGTTGCGGATGAGGATCGCGCTGCCGCCCGGCCCGCGGAACGCGGCCATGCCGTCGTGCCTGGAGGGGACGGTGGATCCGTCGCTGTACTTGTCGCCGGCCGAGCTGAAGGACCGGTAGTGGAAGCCGTCGGGCAGGTGGAGGCGCACCACGCCGTCCCGCTCGTCCTTGACCGGCTTCAGCGGGCCGTACCCGGCCCCCGGGAGAAGCTCCCCGTTCGCCCCCGCCCGCGCGACCCCCGCGAACGGCCCGGCCACCCCCAGCGCGGCCAGTGCGCCACCTCGGGCGAGGAAACGACGACGGTCCATCTTGCGGCTCCCTTGGATCCGGTGGATTCACGCCACGTTGATGCGCCTCAGTAAACCGTTATATGGCATATATCGACACTTAATGGGACAAGAAGAAGGGCAGACCCTATACCCACTTACGGCTGTGGGTAATCCATAGACTTTATCCACAGGCTGTGGACAACGCGCGGGGAGGGCTTACTCCACCGTGACCGACTTGGCGAGGTTGCGGGGCTGGTCGACGTCGTGCCCCTTGGCCGTGGCCAGCTCGCAGGCGAAGACCTGGAGCGGCACCGCGGCGACCAGCGGCTGGAGCAGGGTCGGCACGACCGGGATGTGGATCAGCGTGTCGGCGTAGCGCCCGACCGCGACGTCCCCCTCCTCGGCGACGACGAGGGTCCTCGCGCCCCTCGCCCGGATCTCCTGGATGTTGGACACGATCTTGTCATGGATCATCCGCTGGCCCGACGGCGAGGGGACGACGACCACGACCGGGAGCCCCTTGTCGATCAGCGCGATCGGGCCGTGCTTCAGCTCGCCCGCCGCGAAGCCCTCCGCGTGCATGTACGCCAGTTCCTTGAGCTTCAGCGCCCCCTCCAGCGCGACGGGAAAGCCCACATGCCGCCCGAGGAAGAGCACACACCGCTCGTCGGCGAGCGACCTGGCCAGCGCGCGGACCGGCTCGACGGTCGAGAGGACCTCGCTCACCTTCGACGGCGCCTCCGCCAGCCGGTCGACGATCTGGGTGATCTCGTCGCCGTACTTCGTCCCCCTGACCTGGGCGAGATAGAGCGCCACCAGGTAGCACGCCACCAACTGGGTGAGGAACGCCTTGGTGGAGGCCACCGCGACCTCCGGGCCCGCGTGCGTGTAGAGGACGGCGTCGGACTCGCGGGAGATCGTGGAACCGTTCACGTTGCAGACCGCCAGCACCCGCGACCGCTGCCCGCGCGCGTGCCGTACCGCCATGAGGGTGTCCATGGTCTCGCCCGACTGGCTGATCACGATCACCAGCGTGTCCCGGGTGAGGATCGGGTCGCGGTAGCGGAACTCGCTCGCCACCTCGACCTCGCAGGGCAGCCTCGCCCAGTGCTCGATGGCGTACTTCGCGATGAGCCCGGCGTGGTAGGAGGTCCCACAGGCGACCAGAATGATCTTGTTGATGTCACGTAGCTCCTGGTCGGACAGTCGCATCTCGTCCAGCACCAGCCGGCCGTCCTCGCCGACCCTGCCGAGCAGCGTGTCGGCGACGGCCCGGGGCTGCTCGGCGATCTCCTTGAGCATGAAGTGGTCGTAGCCGTCCTTCTCCGCGGCCGAGGCGTCCCAGTCGACGTGATAGTCGCGCGTCACGGCCGGGAGGCCCTGGAAGTCGGTGACCGTGATCTTCGAGGGACGCAGCTCGACCACCTGGTCCTGGCCCAGTTCCACCGCCTCGCGCGTGTACGCGATGAACGCCGCCACGTCCGAGCCGAGGAAGTTCTCCCCCTCGCCCCTGCCGATGACCAGCGGTGAGTTTCGCCGCGCGCCCACCACCACGTCGGGCTCGTCGGCCGAGATCGCGAGGAGGGTGAACGCCCCCTCCAGCCGCAGACAGACCCGGCGCATCGCCTCCATGAGCCCTCCGGCGGCGAACCGCTCCAGCAGGTGCGCCACCACCTCCGTGTCGGTCTCGGAGACGATCCTGTGCCCCGCGTTCTCCATCTCGGCCCTGAGCGCGGCGAAGTTCTCGATGATCCCGTTGTGGATGACCGCGATCCGTCCCTCGCAGTCGGTGTGCGGATGGGCGTTGCGGTCGGTGGGGGCCCCGTGGGTGGCCCACCGGGTGTGCCCGATCCCCGTCGTCGCCGCGGCCGGCGGTGTGGGACGTGAGACCAGCGCCGAGCGCAGGTTGGCCAGCTTCCCCGCCCGCTTCTCCACGACCAGGCCGTCCGCCCCGACCAAGGCGATCCCCGCCGAGTCGTATCCCCGGTACTCCAGGCGGCCCAGCCCCTCGACCGCGACCTCGATCGCCTGGCGCTGTCCCGTATATCCCACTATTCCGCACATTGTCATACCCCCTCCCTGAGAAGTCGTCCGGCGCGGCTATGGAGAACCCCCAGGACAGACCAAGAATCCCGCCCGGTACCCGTCGGGAACCGCTCCCGACGCACCATGCCCCCGCCGGGAACCGCTGCCGGCACACCATCCCCCCGCCGGGAACCGCTGCCGGCACACCAGCACCCACCGGGAAGCGCTCCGGGCACACCAACGCCCACCGGGAGGCCGCCCCCGGCACAGCGACACCCGCCAGAACCCCGTCCCACGGACCAACACCCGCCAGGAACCCGCTCCCGACGGATCAGTAGGCTCTCTGAACATGGCCCACGGTTTGGACACCGCGACACCGTACGTGCAGCTCAGCCGGGCTCAGTGGAGCGAACTCCGCAAGAACACGCCCCTCACGCTCACCGAGGACGAGCTGAAGGAACTGCGCGGCGTCGACGACCCGATCGACCTGGCCGAGGTCACCGACATCTACCTGCCGCTCACCCGGCTGCTCAACCTCCACTTCACCGGGGCCAGGCAGCGCAGCGCGGCGCTCAACACCTTCCTCGGCGGCGGGCGCAGGACGGCCCCGTACGTCCTGGGCATCGCGGGGAGCGTCGCGGTCGGCAAGTCGACCACGGCCCGGCTGCTGCACACCCTGCTGGCCCGCTGGCCCGAGCACCCCCGGGTGGACCTGATCACCACCGACAGCTTCCTCTTCCCCAACGAGGTCCTCACCGCGAGGGACATCATGCACAGGAAGGGCTTTCCCGAGAGCTACGACCGGCGGGCCCTGGTCAGGTTCGTCGCCGACGTCAAGGCGGGCCTTCCGGAGGTGACGGCCCCGGTCTACAGCCACCTGGAGTACGACATCGTGCCCGGCGCGACCCAGACCGTGCGCCGACCCGACATCCTCATCGTCGAGGGCCTCAACGTCCTGCAGCCCGCACCGCCCACCGCCCTCGCGATCAACGACTACTTCGACTTCTCGATCTACGTGGACGCCAAGGTCGAACACATCCGCGACTGGTACGTGGATCGCTTCCACAAGCTCCGGCGTACGGCCTTCGAGGACCCGAAGTCCTACTTCAAACATCTCGCCGGCCTGTCGGAGGAGGAGGCGACCGACTTCGCCAGAAATATCTGGCGCGACATCAACGAGCGCAACCTCGTCGAGAACATCGCCCCCACCAGAGGCCGGGCCGATCTCGTCCTCCACAAGGACGCCAATCACTCCATCCAGCGCGTCCGCCTCCGCCGCATCTGATCGGAAACGTAGGAAACGACGACCGAGCGGCTCGGACGCGGTGCCGGTTCGGGGTCCGGGGGAGACTCAGTCGGCCCGGCGGGCGACGTACAGGATCCGGTCGTGGTCGTCCTCGTCGGCCGGCTCCCGCGCCGACGTCCCCACCAGCCCGCGGGTGGCCACGACGCGCAGCCCGGCCCGCTCGGCCACCCGGCGCACCGTCCGGTCGGAGCGGTGCCGCTGCACGTGCCGCATCGACACCCGCTCCCAGCCCGCGCCGGCCCGCTCGAACAGGTCGAACTGGGTGACCACGACCGCGTCGGCCTCGATCCGCGGTGACGCCGCGAACCACGCCACGTACCGGTCCCCGCGGTCGGCGACCGTTGGGACGCCGAACGTACGCCGGTAGTAGCCGATGGTGCTCAGGTCGAAGATCAGCACCCCGCCGTCCGCGAGCTGGTCGCGCGCCGACGCCAGCGCCCACCGCAGCTCGTCCGTGCCGGTCAGGTACGCCATCGGCAGGTCCACGCAGGCGACCACGTCGAAGCCGGTCAGCCCCGGCGGGGGCTCCTGCAGCCGTCCCACCAGGAACCGGACGTCCTCGGCTCCGGGTCTGCTCCCGGCCATCGCCACCATCGCCGGCGACAGGTCGTAGCCGGTCACCTCGAACCCCCGCTCGCGGAAGGCCACGCTGCTGCGGCCGGTCCCGCACCCGGCGTCCAGCAGCCGCCGCCCGCCCGTACCGTACAGGCCCGCCATCTCCACGTAGCGGTCCACCAGGGCGGCGGTGTCCATCCGCGCGTTCAGCTCGTCGTACCGTGCCGCGACGCTCTCGTACGCCGCCAGCGTCTCGTCCACATGCGTCATGAGCGCCTCCCTGAGCGCGGACCCGTCGGGGCCGCGCCGGGCCGTCGGAGGCCAGGCGCGGCCGGAGGGGGAGAGAGTCTTACCAGACGAACCATGCCTGCCGGTTGACCCGGCGGCCGGTAACACGGCGCAGCAACTTCCTCATGGAGTTCACCTCCCTTCCTGGTGGCCGCTGGCGGTCAGGGTCTGATGGGGGTCCGGCGCAGTTGGAACGAGGGCGGGGTGATGATGCCCGCGACGTGGGGGCGCCCGTGGCCGCCGCGCACCTCCAGGCGGGCGCCGTCGCTCACGGCGGCGAGCAGGCCGGTGGCCAGGGTCTGCGCGACAGCGGCCCCGGCACAGGTGAACGGGCCGCCGCCGAAGGGCAGGTAGGCCCCGCGAGGGCCGGGGCCGTCGTCCCACCGTCCTGGCCGGAACCGGGCGGCCTGCGACCAGTACCGCTCGTCGCGGTGCAGCAGATAGACGCAGACCGACACGCTCTCCCCCGGCTCCAGCCGCACGCCGCCGATCCGGTGGGCGCGGTGTACCGGGCGGCCCAGCAGCCACGCCACCGGCCACAGCCGCAGCGACTCCCGTACGGCCGATTCCGCGGGCACGTCCGCCAGGTCGACGCCGTGGGCGGCGGCCGCCAGCAGCGCCCAGCCGACCACGTGGCCGACCGGCGCCACCGAGGTACGGAACAGCAGGAGATACACCTGGGCGACCTGCGCGGCGGGCGTGTCGGGCGGGGTGGACCCGAGCACGGCGTCCAGCAGGTCGCCGGGGCGACCGGGCTCCTGACCGGCCGGACCGGTCAGACCGGCCCGGCCGGCCCGGCGGGCGCGCACCTCGCCGGCGACCGCCCGCACCACGCGCGCCCACAGCGCCGCCCGCGCCACGCGTGCCGGCCGGCCGCCGGGACGGATCAGGACGTCACGCTCCACCACCCGCGTCATCAGCTCCCGCAGCGCCGGCGGGCTGTCCGGGCGCAGCAGCGCCTCGGCCAGGAACCGGTGCGCGGCGGTGCGCCCGGCCGACGGCCACTCGCTGACCTCCCCCAGCCCCGCCACGACGGCGGGCAGCCGCTCGCGGTGGGCGGCCAGGTGGGCGCGCACCGTCGCCCGCGCCGCACGCCCGATGGCGACCTGCGTCTCCCGCGGTCCCAGCCGCCCGCCGCGGACATGGAAGAAGTCGGACACCTCGTCGTAGTGACCCTCCTCGTTGTGCAGCACCCGCAGGGCCTCGACCGGGTCGGCCACGCACAGCGACCCGTCGTCGGGCAGCCGGAACACCGGGCCGTGCTCGCGGGCCGCCCACTCGACGAACCCCAGCGGGTCACGGCGGTACCGGCGCGCCGCTCCGCCGGAAGCGGTCCGATCCGACTCACCGGCCGTCGCCATCCCACCCCCATGCCGTCCGTGACCTCGGGTGCACGCGCGGGTGGTGCCGCCCGCGCGCCCCGCCGGGAGAGGGCGCCGCCCGCCACCTTCGCCGGGCGGGCGACCGGATCGTGAGCCCGCCGGCAGGCGGCGACGACGAAAAAGGCCGACACCACACCAGGAACAGCGGAAGCCTATACCTGCGAGTCATTCTCGATGGTCATTGAGTGAACGATGGGGAATATCAGTGTTTTATTGACAGAATTGGTTGAATAAACGCCGCGGAGGTATCCCGTGAATAGGTCGTCCGTTCCCGCTCCGGCGCGGCGAGAACGTACACCCGCCCCTTCCCCGAAACCGTGAACCAAGACGCGACCGGTAACCGTCCGACTACAAATCCGCATGTCAGAGCCATGATCATGACGTAGCGAACCTCCGGCGTCACACCTCGTTACCTTTCCGGGCCCCGTTTCGGCCACTCACCCATCGGAGGTAAAAAACTTCCCCGCCTGCGGTTATGCATGCCGTGACAGCACCAAGCCCTCGCCAGAAGAGGGGATTAGTATCTTATGTGTGAGCATCTCATCTCATGGTCCGCTGAAGCTGAGCGTCGGCGCGAGCACCGGCATGAAGATCGCTGCCATACTCCTCGCCGTCCCCTTCGTCGGTTTCCCGCTGTTCGCGATCTCGGAGATCGGGCGGGCCGTCGAGCTCTCCCTCGACGACCCCTCTCTGATCCTGACGCTGCCCCTCGCCCTGGTCATGGTGGTCTTCCTCATCGTCCTCCTCGGCGTCCTCCGCTTCCGCGCGGAGATGGAGGGAAGCGTCGTGGAGGTCCACGGCGCGTTCACGACGCGCAGGGTGGATCTCGCGCGGGCCCGCGTCTGGCTGGACTCCTTCCCCGAGTGCTCAAGAGCCCGTGACCTGACCGGCCACCGGCTCCCCTACCTGTACCTGTACGCCCAGGAGCCGGGCGGCCGCAAAATCCTGCTGCGGCTGCGCGCGGCGCACGCCTTCCTGCCGCCGCGGGAGCTGGGCGCCCTCGCGGACGCCATCGAGTCGGACCACCGGACCGGCCAGGACGCCGAGCGGGCCTCCCGCACGGCCGACCTGCTCCGGCGCCTGAGCGCCGACCCCGCCCTCAAGGTTCCCTGACGGGCTCCGCTCCCGCACCGGCCCGGGCAGTCGGGAAGCAGGAAAGGGGCGGACGACGACCGTGCGGCTCCCGGGCTTCAGCCGGCCGGGATCCAGGTCCTAGGGTTGGCCCGTGCTGCATCTACGTGTGATCACTCCGGCGGAGCTGACGGACGAGGTGCTGAAGGTGCTCGACGAGTGCGTCGGCGTCCTCAACATCGTCCTGTTCCCCGGTGTCGCGCGCTCCCCGGCAGGGGACCTCGTCCAGTTCGACATCGCCCGTGAGGCCGCCAACCAGGTGATCGAGCGACTCCAGGAGCTCGGCCTCCACACGGAGGGGTCGATCGCGGCCGAGCAGATCGACCTGTCGATCTCACAGGCGGCCGAGCGCGCCCAGGAGGAGGCACCCGGCGACAGCGAGGACGCCGTGGTCTGGGCGGAGTTCGCCCAGCGGGTCGACGAGGACACCCGGCTCACCTGGGCCTTCCTCGCGTTCCTCACGATCGCCACGCTGCTCGCGGCGATCGGCGTGATCGTCAACTCACCGATCCTCATCATCGGCGCGATGGTGCTGGGGCCCGAGTTCGGCGCGATCGCGGCCATCTGCTTCGGCCTGCTCCGCACCGACGGGAACCTCATCGGCCGGGCGGCCGGGACCCTCGTCCTGGGCTTCGCCGCCGCCCTCACGATCACCTTCGTCTGCGCGCTGGCCGCGCGGGGGCTCGGCTGGATCGGCGTGGGCACGCTCGCGACCGGGCACGAGGAGATCGAGTTCATCGTGAAGCCCGACAGGTGGTCGTTCATCGTCGCGCTGCTCGCGGGGGCCGCCGGGGTGCTCTCGGTCACCGCGGGCAAGTCCTCGGCCCTGGTCGGCGTCTTCATCTCGGTCACCACGGTCCCCGCCGCCGGATACTTCGCGATCGCCGCCGCGCTCGCCCGCTGGGGCGACATGGCCGCCTCGGCCGTCCAGCTCGGGGTGAACGTCGCGGGCATGGTGATCTCCGGTGTGGTGACGCTGCTCGTCCAGAGGGCCTACTGGTCCCGGTTCGGCATGCGGCTGCCGGCGCGCCCGGGTGGGAGATAGCGCCTGAGAATTGACCTTTTGGACGAGGGGAGACTCCTTCGCATGACGGAGGTGCGCACCTGCGGCGACGGATAGTGTCCGAGCATGACTATCCTCGCCACCGAGGGACTAACCAGACGTTTCCCCCGGGTGACGGCGCTCGACCAGCTCACCGTCACCGTCGGCTCCGGTGTGACCGGCCTGGTCGGCGCCAACGGCGCGGGCAAGTCCACGCTGATCAAGATCCTCCTCGGCCTCCTCGAACCCAGCGCGGGCGGTGCCCAGGTGCTGGGCATGGACGTGACGACCAAGGGCGCGGAGATCCGCCGGATCGTGGGCTACATGCCCGAGCACGACTGCCTGCCACCCGACCTGTCCGCCACCGAGTTCACCGTGCACATGGCCCAGATGTCCGGCCTGCCGCGCACCGCGGCCCGCGAGCGCGCCGCCGACGTCCTGCGCCACGTCGGGCTGTACGAGGAGCGCTACCGGGCGATGGGCGGCTACTCCACCGGCATGAAGCAGCGCGTCAAGCTCGCCCAGGCCCTGGTGCACGACCCGCGCCTCGTCCTGCTCGACGAGCCCACCAACGGCCTCGACCCTCGGGGCCGCGACGAGATGCTCGCGCTCATCCGCAGGATCGGCTCGGAGTTCGGCATCAGCGTGCTCGTCACCTCCCACCTGCTGGGCGAGCTGGAGCGGGTCTGCGACCACGTCATCGTGATCGACGGCGGCAAGCTGCTGCGTTCCTCCTCCATCGGGGACTTCACCCAGAGCACCCAGACGGTGACCGTCGAGGTCGAGGAGGGCCAGGGCGCGCTGGCGGCCCGCCTCACCGAGCTGGGCGAGACCGTCACCCCGCACGGCAGGATGCTGCTCGTCCACGTCCGCGCGCCGGAGACCTTCGACGTGCTCCGCGACGCCGTCTGCGAGCTCGACCTCTCCCTCGTACGCGTGGAGCAGGGCCGCCAGCGCATCGAGGACGTCTTCAGGGAGCCCGCCAATGTCTGAGTCCGTCTCCGGACCCACGGGTGTCATCCACGACATCGGATACCGCCACTACGAGGGGGCACGGCTCGGTCGACGCCAGGCCGCCGTCGCACTCACCGTGCACAGCCTGCGCGGGATCTTCGGGCTCGGCCGCACCGCCCGCTCGAAGATCATCCCGTTCGTGCTCCTGGGCGTGATGCTCCTGCCCGCGGTCGTCTCCATCGCGGCCATGGCGCTGATCAAGCAGGAGGGGATGCGCTACAGCGAGTACGCCATCGTCATGCAGGCCGTGCTCGCGATCTTCCTCGCCTCGCAGTCGCCGTACACCGTCGCGCCCGACCTGCGCTTCCGGGTGCTGCCGCTCTACCTGTCGCGCCCGGTGACGATCTGGGACTACGTCGGGGCGAAGCTCGCGGCGATGGCGAGCGCGATGTTCCTGCTGCTCGCGGTGCCGCTCACCGTGCTCTACATCGGCGAGGTGGTCATCGACCTGCCCGGCGACACGCACACCTTCGAATACCTCACCGCCATGGTCGGCGCGGTCGGCTACGCGCTGCTGCTCGCCTGCCTCGGCGTGGCCATCGCCTCGTTCACCCCCAGGCGCGGCCTGGGCGTGGCCTCCGTCATCGCCTTCTACCTGCTCGCCTCGGCCGTGTCGACCGTGCTGTTCGCGACGCTGGAGTCGATGGGCGACGACGGCGCCGCCGCGTGGGCCTGGCTGATCAACCCCTTCTTCCTGGTGGACGCCGCCGTCCACGTCGGGATCTTCGGGGCCGAGCCCAGCGCGGGCGTCATCTACCCCGCGAGCGGCGGAACCCTGGTCGCGGGAGCGATCATGGTCGCACTCATCGCCCTGTCCCTCACGGCCCTGATCGCGCGCTACCGTAAGGCGGCCTCCCGATGAAGATCGAACTGGCCCAGGTGTCCCGGTGGTACGGCAACGTGGTCGCCGTCAACGACATCACCATGACCGTCGGCCCCGGCGTCACCGGACTGCTCGGCCCGAACGGCGCGGGCAAGTCCACGCTGCTGCACATGATGGCCGGCTTCCTGCCCCCCTCGAACGGCACCGTCACCCTCGACGGCGACCGCATCTGGCGCAACCACCAGATCTACCGCTCCATCGGCCTGGTCCCCGAGCGCGAGGCCGTCTACGGCTTCCTCACCGGCTGGCAGTTCGTGCTGTCCAGCGCCAGGCTGCACCGCCTGCCCAACCCCGACGACGCGGCGCGCAAGGCCCTCGCCCTGGTCGAGATGGAGAGCGCCAAGGACCGCAGGATCGAGACGTACTCCAAGGGCATGCGCCAGCGCGTCAAGGTGGCCGCGGCCCTCGTCCACGACCCGCAGGTCCTGCTGCTCGACGAGCCGTTCAACGGCATGGACCCGCGCCAGCGCCTGCACCTGATGGACCTGGTCCGCTCCATGGGCACCGCGGGCAAGACCATCCTGTTCAGCTCGCACATCCTGGAGGAGGTGGAGCGGGTCGCCCAGCACATCGAGGTCCTCGTCGCCGGACGCCACGCCGCCTCAGGGGACTTCCGCGAGATCCGCCGCCGGATGACCGACCGCCCCCACCTGTTCAAGGTCCGCTCCAGCGACGACCGCCGCCTCGCGTCCGCGCTGATCGCCGACGCCTCCTCGGGCTCCGTCTCGCTGACCGAGACGGGCCTGGAGGTGCACGCCGTCGACTTCCGGCGCTTCACCTGGCTGCTGCCCAGGGTCGCCAGGGACGCGAACGTCCGGATCATGCAGGTCTCCCCCGCCGACGAAGACCTGGAGAGTGTCTTCTCCTACCTGATCAACAGGAGCAGCTGACCATGAACGGTGTCATCGCCGGAATCTCCTACCGGGCGCTCCTCGGCCGCCGCCGGATCTGGCTGCTGATCATGCTGCCCGTCGTGCTGATCGCCATGGCCGCGCTGATGAGGTTCATCGGCGCCGCCGACGAGCGGACCGCCGTCGCTCTCATGCAGACCTTCGCCATCGGCACCATGCTGCCGCTGCTCGGCCTGATCGCGGGGACCGGGGTGATCGCCCCCGAGATCGACGACGGCACGATCATCCACCTGCTGTCCAAGCCGATCTCCCGCTCGGTGATCGCCCAGACCAAGTTCGTGGTCGCCGCCTCGATGCTCGCGCTCTTCGCCGCCGTACCGACCTTCGTCGCGGCCTATCTCCTGGTCAACCTCGAATCCGGCATCGCGTACGGCTTCGCGCTCGGCTCCCTCATCGGCGGGATCGCGTACGCGGCGGTGTTCATGCTGCTGGGCGTGCTGACCCGGCACGCGGTCACGATCGGCATCGTCTACGCGCTCGTCTGGGAGGGCGTGGTCGGCAACTTCGTCCCCGGCGCCCGCAGGTTCTCCATCCAGCAGTGGGCCCAGACGATCGCCGACCAGCTGTCGTCCTCCGCGTTCTTCTCCACCGAGATCACCCTCGGCTTCGCCGTTCCCGCCCTGATCGTCGTCACCGTCGGCGCGGTCGTCTGGGCGGGCATCCGCCTGCGGAGCTTCTCCCTCACCGGCGACGAGTGACCGGGCGCGTTCCCTGTCGCCGGCGCTGTCACCGGTGGGCGACGGAGGGACGTACGCGCTCCGACCAGGGGTGGAGGCGTGGACGGGGTCGTCGGTGGTTCCGTCTCCACGACATGACAAAAAAGCACGGCCCGCACCGGAGTGCGGGCCGTGCTTTCGTCGTTCCCACCGAGAGCGGTCACTCTCGGACGGTCACCGGCCCCTCAGACGCAGGCCGTACGGACGACCTCGGCGAGGCGACCGGCCAGTTGCTCGGCCTGTTCCGCCGAGGCGGCCTCGACCATGACGCGGATCATCGGCTCGGTGCCGCTGGGCCGGATCAGCACGCGCCCGGTCTCGCCCAGCTCCGCCTCCGCGGCGCCGACCGCGGCGGCCAGCTCGGGAGCCGATGCCTTGGACCGGTCGACGTCCTTCACGTTGACCAGGACCTGCGGCAGGCGCGTCATCACCGAGGCGAGCTCGGCGAGCGGCTTCTTCTCCCGCGCCATGACCGCGAGCAGGTGCAGCGAGGTGAGCAGGCCGTCCCCGGTGGTGGCGTGGTCGAGCATCAGGACGTGGCCGGACTGCTCGCCGCCGAGGTTGTAGCCCCCGGCCCGCATCGCCTCCAGGACGTAGCGGTCGCCCACGGCGGTCTCGACGACGTCGACACCGGCGTTCTTGAGCGCGATCTTGAAGCCCAGGTTGGACATCACCGTGGCCACCACGGTGTCGCCGATCAGCTTGCCCTCGGCGTGCATCGCCATGGCGAGCACGGCCATGATCTGGTCGCCGTCGACGATCTCACCGGTGTGCGAGACGGCGAGGCAGCGGTCCGCGTCACCGTCGTAGGCGATGCCCACGTCCGCGTTCCGGGAGACCACGATCTGCTGGAGCCGATCCAGGTGGGTGGAGCCGACCCCCGCGTTGATGTTGAGACCGTCGGGGCGCGCCCCGATCGTCTCCACGGTGGCCCCGGCCCGCAGCAACGCCTCGGGAGCCACCATGTGGGCGGCGCCGTGGGCGCAGTCGAGGACCACGTTCAGGCCGTCGAGACGACCCTCCACAGTGGACAGCACGTGGGACACGTAGCGGTCGGCCTCACCGTACGCCTCGCGTACACGGCCGACCGAGGCACCGACAGGACGCTCCCACTTCTCGCCGAGCCGCTGCTCGATCTCGTTCTCCACCGTGTCGGGCAGCTTGTAGCCGCCCCGGGTGAGGAACTTGATCCCGTTGTCGGGCGCGGGATTGTGGGAGGCGGAGATCATCACGCCCATGTCGGCTCTGAGAGCCGTCGTCAGATAAGCGACCGCCGGGGTGGGCAGCACGCCGAGCCGGAGAACGTCCACACCAGACGACGCGAGGCCGGCGACCACCGCGGCCTCCAGGAATTCTCCTGAAGCCCGGGGGTCCCGGCCCACGACGGCGACGGGACGGCCTCGCCGCCCGACGCTGGCGTTGAACGCCCCGGCATCGCCGAGGACATGAGCCGCGGCCACGGACAGGTCCATGGCGAGCTCGGCCGTGAGGTCGCGTCCGGCGACCCCACGTACCCCGTCGGTGCCGAAGAGGCGCCCCAACGCTTAACGCTTGCTGTACTGCGGAGCCTTACGGGCCTTCTTGAGGCCGTACTTCTTGCGCTCGGTGGCGCGGGCGTCACGGGTCAGGAAGCCGGCCTTCTTCAGCGGCGGGCGGTTGACCTCGACGTCCAGGGCGGTGAGCGCGCGGGAGAGACCCATGCGCAGGGCACCGGCCTGGCCGGTGACGCCACCACCGTTGATGCGGGCGATGACGTCGAACTGGTCCTCGGCGCCGAGCACCACGAAGGGCTCGTTCACGATCTGCTGGTGGACCTTGTTCGGGAAGTAGTTCTCAAGCGTACGGCCGTTGATCGTCCACTTGCCGGTGCCCGGAACGATGCGCACGCGGGCCACGGACTCCTTGCGACGGCCGGTGCCGTACGAGTTGCCGGTGGTGATGGGCTTGCGGACGGCGGCGTCGCCGCTGGCAGTGGACTCGGAGGTGTACTCGGAGGGGAACTCCTCCGCGGAGTACGCTTCCTGAGCGCCCTCGACGGGCGTCTCGACACCGGTGGGCTCAGCCACGGTTCTCCTCTTAACTTTCCTACTCGGCGTCGGCCGTCGGCCAACGCTGCTGGCGACAAGCAGCTAGTGACTACTGGGCGATCTGGGTGAGCTCGAAAGACACCGGCTGCTGCGCCTGGTGCGGGTGCTCGGAACCGGCGTAGACCTTGAGCTTCTTGATCATCTTCCGGCCGAGGGCGTTCTTGGGAAGCATGCCCTTCACGGCCTTCTCGACGGCGCGGTCGGGACGCTTGTCCATGAGCTCGCCGTAGGTCATGGAGCGCAGACCGCCCGGGTAGCCCGAGTGGCGGTAGGCCTTCTTCTGCTCAAGCTTGTTACCGGTCAGCGCGACCTTGTCGGCGTTGATGACGATGACGAAGTCACCGGTGTCGACGTGGTTGGCGAAGGTCGGCTTGTGCTTACCGCGAAGCAGGATCGCGACGTGGCTGGCCAGCCGGCCAAGCACGATGTCGGTGGCGTCGATGATGTGCCACTGACGCTCGACTTCGGCAGGCTTGGGTGTGTACGTGCGCACGGTCGTATGCCTTCTTTGGTCGCGTCTTCGGCGCTGTCGGAGAGGACAGCAACATGGTCGGTAGGTGCGGGCACACGACAGCCCGGACCTTCCGTCTCCAGATAAAGAGGAGATGACGCCGGACGCGCCGCGTATCGGTCTGCTAGAGGAGACCAATTCGCACACAACGAACTAGCAGGATACCGGCGCGGAGGAGCGCATGCAAAACGACATGACTCTCCGGCGGTTCCCCCGGCAGTCTACCCGCCACCGGCCGGTGCCAGGAAACCGTCACACACCGGGCGCCGAGATGATGATTTATCCCGATGTACAGCGCTATATGCCGAATATCCAAGGTCGCCGCGAGCGGGGCGCCGAGACCCGGACGACCGCGGAAAGGGGCCGGTCACCGCGTCGGAACCTCTCCGGGAGCGGGCCTGAAACCGGGCGGCGCGACGTTCCCCGAGAGGGGGCGCCGAACGACGAGTCAAGGACGATCGCGCCGGAACCTTCACAGAACGGTTCCAACATGTTCTCAGCATTCCCTTCTTCCTCACCGCAAACATCTCTATCTTTGATAGCGGTATGTGGCAGCTTCCTCACCCCGGGCATACCCAGCGAGCGCGCCTGCGCCGCATGGGGGTGTTCGTGTGCCTGCTCGCGGTTCTGCTCGTCGGCTTCATCATCGGCCGGGGCAGCCGCGACGAGAAGGCCGCCGACCAGATCTACCTGAACGACACCGGGCCCGTACGCCCCACACCCAGCGGCGCACTCGCCGGCCAAGTCGAGCGCGCCCCGCTCTCCCGGGTCGCCCGCTCCACCCCCGCCCCCGAGGACCGGCGCCCGCGCCCCACCCCGACCCCCGGCACGTCACTCGGCGACTCCGGCGGCTCCGGCGAGGACGGCCCCTCCCGCCTCCTCCTCAACGGCGACGACGGCGGCGCCACCTCCGCCCTCGGCGCGATGGAGCGCGAGGTCGTCCGGCTCGTCAACATCGAGCGCAGGCGGGCCGGATGCGTACCGCTGCGGATCGACAGGAGGCTCACCGTCTCGGCCAGGAGGCACTCGGCCGGAATGGCGGCCACGGGCCGCCTCTCCCACAACTCCGCCGACGGCACCTCCCCCTGGGAGCGGATGGAGGCGACCGGCTACCGCGACGGCGGCGCGGAGAACATCGGGCGCGGCTACACCTCCCCCGACGACGCGGTGCGCAGCTGGATGGGGACGAGCGGCCACCGGCGCAACATCCTCAACTGCGAGCTCAGGGCCACCGGCGTCGGAGCCGTGCGAGGGTCCGACGGCCCCTGGTGGACCCAGGACTTCGGATACTCCTGAGCCAAGCGGCCCCGATACCGGGCTACGCTCGGCGCATGGGTTTTCCCGTGGAGCCGCCGCGCCGCCAGCCTTACAACCGGCCTGACGCGTCGCCGCCCGCACAGGGCCAGCACTGGTTCGACGCCTCGCAGAACAACCGCCCCCCCGACTCCCCCTCCCAGGCCCCACAGACCCCCCGGCCGCAGGGGCGGCCCATCGAGGCGCCCAATGAGCGGCCTCGCAAGGAGATGTGGAGCCCGTACGACGAGGGGCCTCGCTCACGCCGCCCGATCTACATCGCGGCCGGGGCGTTCGCGGCGCTGGTCGCCGCGGGCATCGGCCTCGCCGTGCTGGCCAACTCCGACCCCGACCCGGTGCCCGGCGCGACGGAGCCCACCGTCGCGGCCCCCCTCATCCCGCCCGCGAACACCGCGAAGGGCAAGTTCGGCTTCGCCTCCTCCCGCGCCAGCGACCCGCACCCTCTCACCCTGAACGAGGTGTTCAAGAACAAGAAGATACGGATCGGCGGGCAGACCTACCTGATGACCACCCGCAGGACCGACAAGAAGTGCGACAAGGCCGTGGTCGGGGAGAAGCTCCAGAAGGCCCTCACCTCGGCGCGGTGCAACCAGCTCCTGCGCGCCAGCTTCCGCGACGCCTCGGGGAAGATCATCGGCACCGTGGGGGTCGCCAACCTCAAGACGTCGGCGGGAGCGTCCAAGGTCGTCTCGGCGAGCACCGGCAAGGAGCGGGAGGAATACATCAAACCGCTGCCAGGTAAGGATAAGGTCACCAAACTTCTCGGCACCGGCGAGGCATTCGTCGGCGAATGGCGCCACGGCCACTACGTGGTAATGGTCTGGTTCCAGTACAAAGACGGCCACATGCCGAAGAAAACCGAGGTCAAGAAGCTGAACCAGGCGGCCTTCGGCGCGGCGGACGCGACCGTCACCCCCGCCCTGGAGTCACGGACACTGACCGGAAAACGTCCCTGACCATGGGGTCATATCCCCACTTCGAGGCATGAATCCGACAGACGATACGGCCATACTCGCATGACGATCTCCGGCTGTCGCTAGGCTGCGTCGTATGCGTGGGCAGGAATCCGGGTCCGAGCACCAACGTGAAGCCGAGGGTTCGGCGACACCGGCGACGCCGCCGCCGAGTTTCGGCCAGCCCTCGCCCCACGTGCTGCGGACCGATCTCACAGACGACGAGCAACCCCCCGGCCCTTCCGGGTGGCCGGAGACGGCCCCGGGCGCGGCTCAGCCGTGGACGGTCCCCGGCGACGGCGCCCCCTACGACTGGTACGCCCAGCCGGAGGACGATCCGCCCGCCCCCTGGCCCGGCCCCGCGCACCCCGCGCCCCAGCCGGGACCGCTCTCATACCCGGAACCCTCCGGCCCCACGCGGCCCGAGTTCTCCTCCGACTCCGCGGGTCCCACCAGGCCCGAGTTCCCGCCCGGCCCCTCGCGGGACCCCCGACCGGATCTCCCCGGCCCGCCCGGCTTCCCCTCCGGCCCGCCGCCCGGGTTCCTCCGGGGTCCCTCGCAGGCCCCCCGGCCGGAGTTCCCCCGCGACCCCTCGGGCCCGCCGCCCGGGTTGCACCCACAGGCATCGGAATCCCTTCCCCGCGATCCCTCCGGACCGCCGGGATCTCCCTCCGGCCCCTCGCAGGCCCCCCGGCCCGAGTTCTCCCAGGACTCGGGTCCGCGACCCGAGTTCTCCCGCGATCCCTCGGGTCCGCGGCCCGAGTTCCCCGCGGGTTCCTCGGGTCCGCGGCCGGAGTCCTCCCCCGGCTCCTCGGGCCCCACCTGGTCCGAGTTCTCCCGGCCGGAACCGGCCCCTCCGGCGTGGATCAACTCCCCCACCCCGCCGGAACCCTCACCTCCCGCCTGGCCCACCCCGGAGAACCCGAACGTCTCACCGCGGCCCGGCGGGACGCACGAGGGCGAGCGCCACGAGCACGGGGTTTCCTCGCCACGGGTCGACCAGCCGCTGTCCACCGCGCCCATCGTGCCGGGGGCACCCCCCTGGCAGCCGCCGCCCGCCTTCACGGCGGCGGCCGCGGGCATGCAGGTCTGGCCCTCCTCAGGTCAAGAGACCCCCTGGCCCGCCGCGACCGGCGAGCCGGTGTGGACCGACCCCGAGGAGAGCACCGCTCGCCCGGGAGAGCCCGGCGACATCGCCGTCTGGCCGCCGGACGCCACTCCCTCGAAGGAGCCGGACGAGAGCGACGACACCACGGCCGACGTCCGCGCCGCCGTGGCCGGCGCGCCCGGACACCCCGAGGAGGGAGACCTTCTCGCCTCCGGTCCTCTCCCCCCGACTCGGCAGAACCCTCAGCAGAGTCCGCCCCGCCAGGAGCCTGCCCAGCAGGCCCTCGCGCAGCCCTCTCCCGGACAGGCCACCCATCAGGTCTCCGTGCCCTCACCGGCCACCGGTCCACGAGACGAGAGCCCTCCCGCCCCGTCCGGTTCCGCCCCGTCCGGTCTCACTCCGTCCGGTCCCGCCCCATCAGGTTCCGCCCCGTCCGGCCCCGCCCCGGGGGCTCCGCCCCCCATGGCCGCGCCCACCACCGCGTCCATGACCCAGCCCTTCACACGCCAGGAACCGGAACCGATCTCACAGGTGCCCGTGCCTCCCTTCGGACAGGACACCCGCGACCGGACACCGTCCGAGGCCGCGCAGCCCTTCCCCCTGTCGGACCACACCCCACCGGGCGGCATCCCCGTCGTGACCGGCATCGCCCCCTCGTTCCCCGTTCTCCCGCCCCCGCCGGTGACCTCCTCACCGGTGGACGAGACCGCGGCGCTCCCCGAGAGCGGACCGGCGACGATGCGCGGGGCGTTCACCCCTCTCTCGGAGTTCACCCCCGAACCACCGCCCTCTCCCCCCGAGCCGACCCGCAGCAGGGCGAGTACGACCCTGCTCGCCGCCGTCGTCGCGGTCGTGGTGGTCGGCATCGGCACCGGGGCCTTCTTCGCCTACCAGTCGTTCAGCGCCAAGCAGTCGGCGAACGCGACGGATCCGATTCCCAGGTCGGGGACCCTCGACCCCACCGACGACCTGGACATCACCGGCGAGCCGGAGCCGATCAACACCACGATGCTCAACTCCGAGAAGACCGACCCCGGCACGATGACCGTGGCCGACGCCTTCGGCCAGAAGGTGTCCGTGGCCGGGACGACGTTCAAGCGGGTCAAGACCGACGTCACCGAGCAGTGTCAGAAGGCCGCGTCCGGCAGGTTCGGCGGGACCCTGCGCAGCCAGGACTGCCGCCGCGTGCTACGGGCGACGTACGTGGACAGCAAGCGGAAGTACGCCGTGACCACGGGGATCGCCGTGCTCCCCACCCGCGAGTCCGCGGTGGCGGCCGACAAGGCCAAGGATCTGGACAGCAACCTCTGGTTCCGCGGCCTTCCCTCCGCCGCCGGTACGGGAGGCGAGCGGGTGCACATCGCGGGCGGCTACGCGGCCGGGATGGTGTGGGGCCGCTACATCGTGTTCAGCTACGCCACCTTCAGCGACGGCCACACGCCGACCGCCAAGGAGAAGTCCCTGGGCAAGGTGAGCGGCGCCTTCCGCGACCAGACCGCGAAGGTCGTGGAGCGCCGCGTCACGAACTGATCGTCCGCACCCGGCGGGTCTCCGCGGCCCGCCGGGCGAGCTCGCCCGGCGCGGGGTAGCGCACCTCCTCCAGGCAGAGCCCGTGCGCGGGCGCGACGTGCACCCCCGAGTCCCGTACGGCCCGCGACAGCACCTCTCCCGGCCAGTCGACCGGGAGCCGGCCCTCACCGACGGGCAGCAGCGATCCGACGAGCGCCCGGACCATGGAGTGGCAGAACGCGTCGGCCATCACCGTCGCCACGACGAGGTCGTCCTCACGAACCCAGTCGAGCCGCTTGAGCTCCCGGATCGTGGTCGCGCCCTCGCGTCTCCGGCAGAACGCGGCGAAGTCGTGCTCACCGAGGAGAGCGGCGGCGGCCGCGTTCAACCTGTCCACGTCGAGGGGCCTGTTGTACCAGACGACCTCGCGGCGGCGGAGCGGGTCGACACCTCCGGGGGCGTCGGACAACCGGTAGGCGTAGCGCCTCGACAGCGCCGAGAACCGCGCGTCGAAGCCCTCAGGAGCCACCGTGACGTGATGGACACGGACATCGGGGGGCAGGACTCCGGCGAGTCTCCTGCGCATGGCAGAGAGCCTCTCGCCGAGCTCCCCCTCGGATCCCGGCTCGGGGTCCTCGCCCGCGGCCCCCCTTCGGCGCCCACGGCCGTCCAGCGCGCCGAGCGCGCCGGGATCCAGGTCGACATGGGCCACCTGGCCTCGGGCGTGCACGCCGGCGTCGGTCCGCCCGGCCACGGTCAGCGACGGAGGCTCGGGAAGCCGCAGGATCCTGCCGAGTGCCCCCTCGATCTCCCCCTGGACCGTACGCCGTCCGGGCTGCTTGGCCCAGCCGGAGAAGTCGGTGCCCTCGTAGGCGAGATCCAGTCTCAGCCGTACCACGATGGTTCCCCATGAGACTTGGCGAGCCGCCATCCGGCGGACTCGGGAAGTGTTGACGTGCTCTTCGGCTCGCCGCGGGCCGGTGGTTGTCCGGCATCGGACGATCAGGTCGCGGGACCCGTAGCCGAAACGGGCGGCGGAGCCGTGAACACCGAGCGTTCCGCCCCCGCCACCGCCGCGACGGATGGAAAAGGCCCGGCGCTCACCGGCGCCGCGATCCTTCGCGGTGGCGGCGCCCGCGACGGACGGAAAAGGGCCCGGCGCTCCCTGTGGAGGGAGTGCCGGGCCCTTTCACGGGGCCTGAGAGATCAGGCGTTGTCCTTCTTGGCCTCGGTCTCCTCGGCGGGAGCCTCGGTCGTCTCCTCGGAGGCCTTCGTCTCCTCGGTGGTCTCGGCCTTGGTCTCCTCGACCTCGGCCTCCTTGGCCTCTTCCGCCTTGGGCTCGGCGGCCTTGGCGGCGGCCGGGGTCCGGCTGGTCGTGACCTTGTTCAGCGGCTCGGACACCAGCTCGATCACGGCCATGGGGGCGGCGTCGCCCTTGCGGAGGCCGATCTTGGTGATCCGGGTGTAGCCACCGGGACGCTCGGCGAAGGTCGGGGCGATCTCGGTGAAGAGGTGGTGGACGACACCCTTGTCCCTGACGATCGTCAGCACCTGGCGACGGTTGTGCATGTCGCCCTTCTTCGCCTTGGTGATCAGCTTCTCCGCCACCGGACGCAGACGCTTCGCCTTGGCCTCGGTGGTCTTGATCCGGCCGTGCTGGAACAGCTGGGTGGCGAGGTTCGCCAGGATGAGCCGCTCGTGGGCCGGGCTGCCGCCGAGACGGGCACCCTTGGTGGGCCTAGGCATAACGTTCTCCTTGGGAGTAAACCCGCCCCGGCCGTACGAGGTACCGGGGTCGGGCCGAGGGCCGCGAGGCCCTCGTCATCGTGAAACGCGGTGACACCCGAGGTGACGGGAGGCCACCCGGTGTCGCGGAGCGCCGTGAGGCGCCCCTGGACTCAGTACTGCTCGGTCTCGACGTAGGCGCTGTCGTCGTCGTCGTAGCCGCCGCCGGCCACCGCGCTCGGGTCGAACCCGGGCGGGGAGTCCTTGAGCGCCAGCGTCATCTCGTGCAGCTTCTGCTTGACCTCTTCGATGGACTTGGCGCCGAAATTCCTTATATCGAGAAGGTCCTGCTCGCTGCGGGCCACGAGCTCACCCACGGTGTGGATGCCCTCGCGCTTGAGGCAGTTGTAGGAGCGGACCGTGAGGTTCAGCTCCTCGATCGGCAGCGCGAGGTCGGCGGCGAGGGCCGCGTCCGTCGGCGACGGGCCGATGTCGATGCCCTCGGCCTCGACGTTCAGCTCGCGGGCGAGACCGAACAGCTCGACGAGGGTCTTACCGGCGGAGGCCACCGCGTCGCGGGGCTTCATGCACGGCTTGGTCTCGACGTCCAGGATCAGACGGTCGAAGTCGGTGCGCTGCTCGACTCGGGTCGCCTCGACCTTGTAGGTGACCTTGAGCACCGGGGAGTAGATGGAGTCGATCGGGATGCGACCGATCTCCTGGCCCGGCTGCTTGTTCTGCGCGGCGGAGACGTAGCCGCGACCGCGCTCGACGGTCAGCTCCATCTCCAGCTTCGCCTTGCCGTTCAGGGTGGCGATGCGCAGCTCGGGGTTGTGCACCTCGACACCGGCCGGCGGCGCGATGTCGGCGGCGGTGACGTCACCGGGGCCCTGCTTGCGCAGGTACATCACCACGGGCTCGTCGTGCTCGGAGGAGACGACCAGGTCCTTGAGGTTCAGGATGATGTCGGTGACATCCTCCTTGACGCCCGGCACGGTGGTGAACTCGTGCAGCACGCCCTCGATGCGGATGCTCGTCACGGCCGCGCCCGGGATGGACGACAGCAACGTGCGACGCAGCGAGTTGCCGATGGTGTAGCCGAAACCCGGCTCCAGCGGCTCGATGATGAACTTGGACCGGGTCTCCTCAAGGGATTCCTCAAGGAGGGAGGGACGCTGAGCGATCAGCATGTGCAAATCTCCCTTGCATGGCGACGCCCGCTATTTGACGCCGCTCGAACAACAGCGTAGGTGCCGTACGGCGAATCGCCGTACGGCACCGACAGGAGCCGCTACTTGGAGTAGAGCTCGACGATCAACTGCTCCTGGACCTGGGTGTCGATCTGCTGACGGACCGGGAGCTGGTGAACCAGGACGCGCAGCGCGTCCGGGATGACGCCGAGCCACGCCGGGTACGTCTTGTCACCGGCGGTGGCGCGGGCCACCTCGTAGGGCAGGAGGTTGCGCGACTTCTCGCGGACCTCGACGATGTCGTGCTCGCGCACCCGGTACGACGGGATGTCGACCTTCTTGCCGTTCACCAGGATGTGTCCGTGACGGACCTGCTGGCGGGCGGCGTCGCGCGACTCCGCGAAACCGGCGCGGTAGACCACGTTGTCGAGACGGCTCTCCAGGATCTGGAGGAGGTTCTCGCCGGTCTTGCCGGTCTTGCGGTTGGCTTCCTCGTAGTAGTTGTGGAACTGCTTCTCGAGGACGCCGTAAATGCGGCGGGTCTTCTGCTTCTCACGAAGCTGGAGCTGGTACTCAGACTCCTTGGGACGGCCGCGGCCGTGCTCACCCGGCGGGTAAGGACGGATCTCGATGGGGCACTTCGCGGACTCACACTTCTTGCCCTTGAGGAAGAGCTTGGTCTTCTCCCTGCGGCAGAGCTTGCAGTCCGCACCCGTGTAACGAGCCATTTTCTATCTTCTCCTGGGCGTCAGACGCGGCGGCGCTTGGGCGGGCGGCAGCCGTTGTGCGGCACGGGGGTGACGTCCTGGATGGACCCGACCTCGAGTCCGGTCGCCTGAAGCGAGCGGATCGCGGTCTCACGGCCGGAGCCGGGGCCCTTGACGAAGACGTCGACCTTGCGCATGCCGTGCTCCATGGCGCGGCGGGCGGCGTTCTCCGCGGCCATCTGCGCCGCGAACGGGGTGGACTTACGGGAGCCCTTGAACCCGACGTGGCCGGCGCTGGCCCAGGAGATCACGTTCCCACTCGGGTCGGTGATCGAAACGATCGTGTTGTTGAACGTGCTCTTGATGTGGGCGTGCCCGTGAGCGACGTTCTTCTTTTCCTTGCGGCGCACCTTCTTGGGTGCACCCTGGCGGCTCTTAGGAGGCATTCTTTGCCTTCACTCCTGAGGTCTTCGGTCCTGCGGCTACGCGGACTACTTCTTACCGGGCTTCTTCTTGCCGGCCACGGTCTTCTTCTTGCCCTTACGGGTGCGCGCGTTGGTCTGCGTACGCTGACCGTGCACGGGAAGGCCACGGCGGTGCCGAATGCCCTGGTAGCACTGAATCTCGATCTTGCGACGGATGTCGGCCTGAACTTCGCGACGGAGGTCACCCTCGATCTTGAAGTTGGCCTCGATGTAGTCGCGCAGCGGCACCAGCTCTTCGTCGGTCAGCTGGTGAACCCGCAGGTCGCCGTTGACGCCGGTGGCCTTGAGGGTTTCGAGCGCACGAGTGCGGCCGATTCCGAAAATGTAGGTGAGAGCGATCTCCAGCCGCTTGTCGCGGGGGAGGTCTACACCAACCAGGCGAGCCATGGTCGGGCATTCTCCTTCGTTATGGCGGAGGTCCTGCGCCTCACTTCCCCTCCCCATGCCCGGGGTGAGGGCCCCGGCCTCCGACCGGGGGTCTCCTGCGGGGTACGGCGTGAGCCGCCTGCGCAGGTGTGAGACGCGATTACGTGAAAGCCCCACATGAATCGAGTCCGCCTCTTGGAGCGGACTCTCATGGGGCCTTGTCTGGAGCGACTAGCCCTGACGCTGCTTGTGGCGCAGGTTGTCGCAGATCACCATGACGCGACCGTGCCGGCGAATCACCTTGCACTTGTCACAGATCTTCTTGACGCTCGGCTTGACCTTCATAGTCCTATTCGTCCCTCAGACGCGCTTACTTGTATCGGTAGACGATCCGCCCACGACTGAGGTCGTAGGGGCTCAGTTCGACGACAACCCTGTCGTCAGGAAGGATTCGGATGTAGTGCATCCGCATCCGCCCGCTGATGTGGGCCAGGACCTTATGGCCGTTATCGAGCTGCACCCGGAACATCGCGTTCGGGAGCGACTCAACCACAGTGCCCTCGATCTCGATGGCGCCGTCTTTCTTGGCCATGTCCCTCGCGTTTCACTGATCGGTCGTCTGAGGCTTCGGAACACTAAGCAGCCGCGACCCAGCGCTTCGATGAGAGCGGCGGTTGCGACACCGCCGATGCGCAATGGTCATAGTGAACCGAAAAAGGAGTGTACGGCACCGGGCGAGGAAATGCGAAACACACGGCCGGTGCCTTGACACAACTGCTACGAAGGATACCGCAGATCCTGAGCGGGCTGGACGACACGACTCGGCACGCGAAACACTCGCGCCCTCATTGTGGCACGTCCGACCAGGTCAGGCCAGCATCCCGGCGACCGGACCGAGCCGAGCGGCCCGACGTCCCGGCGACCGAGCCGGGTAAGCCCGGCCGGTATCCCGTCGGCCGGACCGTGCGGGCGACACGGGAAGGCCCCCGGCGACGCCGCGCCGGGGGCCCGTTCGGCCGACCCTGTCGATCAACGTTCCTCGACCGGTTCTCCTTGATCAAGGCTTCTCGGTCGACGCTCCTCGATCACGTCCCGCTGAAAGGCCCCCCGCCCTCACCGGGCGCCCCCGAGGACCGCCCCCGCGGAAGGCCCCCGAGGGCCACCTCCGCGGAAGGCGCCGGAAGACGCCTCAGAAGGCGTCACCCCAGCGGCCGCAGTCGTCGAACTTGTCGCGGCCCTCGCAGACCCTGATCTTGAAGTCGTCGAAGCCGCTGCTCTTCTTGAACCCGCCGAACTTGGTGAAGCCGGAGCGGCCGAAGGTGCTGAACACCTTGGTGTGCGAGCCGAACCTGTCGTGCCACTTGAACCACACGTAGCTGCGCTCACGATCACGGTCACGGTCGAACAGGTCGCCGTAGAACCAGTAGCGGCCGCCGCTGCTGGTCCAGTAGCCCTTGAAGTACGAGCGCCTGCCGAAGCTCTCGCCACCGCCGAAGCCCGAGTAGTACGGACCGAAGAAGTGCTTGCTCGACGCCTGGGTCTCCTGGGCCGCGACGGCGGACCCCGCGGAGGCCTGCGTGGCGGCCGTCGCCGACGGGGCGGCGACCACACCCGCGGCCAGCGAACCTGCCAGCGCCGCTCCGACCAGGGCTGTACGGATCTTGCTCATTGGATCTTCCTCCTGCGAACCGGGGTCCTGTCGTTCGGACACCGCTCACGTTAGGAAGATTCAACGCCATCATCTGTGGAGGAATGCACACTCAACGCCCAGAGTGCACTATTACCGCTTCCTGTCCCGCCCCTGGCCGCCGGCGATCGTGGCCACCAGCAACACCACGCCCCACGGGCCCATCACCCACAGGGGCCACGGGTAGGGGAAGTCTCCGGTCACCCCGATGATGAGCCAGATCACCCAGTTGATGCCGCTCGCCGTCGCCCAGACGGCCCAGGCCTCCGCCATGCCCTTGCCCTGCTTGTTCTTCCCCTCGACCGCCTTGGAGCGCTCAGGGGCGCGTGAGGGGACCTCGGGGAGCCGGCGCAGGTCGACGTCCGGAAGGTCGGAGGTGAGGACGGCGAGCTCACCGTACGTCTTGCTCGTGTAGAGCTGCTCAAGGCGCTCGTCGAACTCCTCCGTGGTCAGCCGGCCCTGCGCGTAGTGCTCCCTCAGGACCGAGGCGACCTTGTCACGGTCTCCGTCGGAGGCTCGCATCTCCGGACCAGCCGCCATCTCAACCCCATCCGCTCGCCGACGGGCCGAAACTAGCCCGCGTTTCCCAACAGGTCGGCAAGCCGCTCTTTCCCCCCGTCAAGGGCGGTCAATACCCAAGGACCATTATGTGTCACGGCGACGCTGTGTTCGAAGTGCGCGGAGACCTTCCCGTCGATCGTGACCACGGTCCAGTCGTCGGCGAGCACCTTGGTCCTGTCCGTCCCGAGGTTCACCATCGGCTCGACGGCGAAGCACATGCCGGGCTCGAACTTCGGGCCCCGGCCCGGCTTGCCGTGGTTGGCCACCCACGGGTCCATGTGCATCTCGGTGCCGATGCCGTGACCGCCGTACTCCTGCGGGATGCCGTAGCGCCCCTGGGAGCGGATGTACTTCTCCACCTCGTGCCCGATGTCGGACAGGTGACGGCCCACGGTGAGCGCGGCGATCCCGCGCCACATGGCCTCCTCGGTGACCCTCATCAGCTCGGTCAGCTTGGGATCGACCTCGCCGACCGGGACCGTGACGGCCGAGTCGCCGTGCCAGCCGTCCAGGATGGCTCCGCAGTCGATCGAGATGATGTCGCCCTCCCGCAGCGGACGGCGGTCACTCGGGATGCCGTGGACGACCTCGTGGTTGACCGAGGCGCAGATCGTCGCGGGAAATCCCTGGTAGCCCTTGAAGGAGGGGATCGCCCCCTCGTCCCTGATCGCCTTCTCCGCGATCGCGTCGAGGTCCAGGGGTGTCATACCCGGTCGGACGCTCTCCCTGAGCAGCTGCAGGGTACGGCCGACCACGAGGCCTGCCGCCCGCATCTTGTCCACCTGCTCGGGCGTCTTCAGCTGGATTCCGTGCTTGTTCTTCTTGAACACCTGCGCACCCCCTGGGGTGGTTCAACGGGCGGTCCGGGACCCCAATTCCCCCGATTCTGCCCTAAATGACAGCACACCACCCATGGGAAACCCATGGGTGGTGTGCACCGTGTCGTCGTTCGGCCGGCCAGCGAAGGGGTCGCTAGCCGATGAAGGGCCTCAGGGCCTCCATCGCGCGCTGGGTGATCTCTTCCACCGGCCCCGTGGCGTCGACCCCGACCAGGATGCCCTCGTCGGCGTAGAAGGAGACCAGGGGCGCCGTCTGCTCCTGGTAGACCTCCAGGCGGTGCCTGACGGTCTCCTCCTTGTCGTCGTCCCGCTGGTACAGCCGGCCCTCACAGGCGTCGCAGATGTCGTCCTTCTTGTCATCGAAGTCGACGTGCCAGATGCGGCCGCACTGGCTGCAGGTCCGGCGGCCCGCGAGCCTGCGGACGACCTCCTCGTCGTCGACCACGAGCTCCAGGACGATGTCCAGACCGACCTGGAACTCGGCGAGCATCTTCTTCAGGATCTCGGCCTGGGGCACGTTCCTGGGGAAGCCGTCGAGCAGGAAGCCGTCCTGCGCGTCGTTCTCGGCGAGGCGGTCGCGGACCATCGCGATGGTGACCTCGTCGGGCACGAGGTCACCGCGGTCCATGTATTCCTTGGCAAGCTTGCCGAGCTCCGTGCCGCCCGAGACATTGGCGCGGAAGATGTCACCTGTCGAAATCTTCGGGATCGACAGGTTCGATGCGACGAACTGGGCCTGTGTCCCCTTACCCGCTCCGGGGGGCCCGACCAGGACGAGGCGCACTACTTCAGGAAGCCTTCATAATTACGCTGCTGCAACTGGCTCTCGATCTGCTTCACGGTGTCGAGGCCGACACCAACCATGATCAGAATGCTCGTTCCTCCGAACGGGAAGTTCTGACTCGCACCGACGAGCGCCAGCGCGACGATCGGCACCATGGAGATCAGGCCCAGATACAGCGCGCCTGGAGCGGTGAGTCGCGTGAGCACGTAGTTCAAGTACTCGGCCGTCGGGCGACCCGGGCGGATACCCGGGATGAACCCACCGTACTTCTTCATGTTGTCGGCGACTTCAACGGGGTTGAAGGTAATCGACACGTAGAAGTACGTGAAGAAGACGATAAGCAGGAAGAAGGTGATCATGTACGTCGGGGTGGTCCCGCCACCGCCGAACTCCTGCGAGATCCACTGGATGATCGGGTGCGGCTCTTCCTGGGTGTTCGAGAAGAGCGTGGTGATCAGCTGCGGGAGGTAGAGCAGCGAGGAGGCGAAGATGACCGGGATGATGCCGGCCTGGTTGACCTTGAGCGGGATGTAGGTCGACGTCCCGCCGTACATTCTGCGGCCGACCATGCGCTTGGCGTACTGCACCGGGATCCGGCGCTGTGCCTGCTCCACCATCACGACCAGGGCGATCATCGCGATACCGACCACGATGACCACGCCGAAGACGAAGCCACCCTTCTGGCGGGCGATGTTCAGCAGCTCGGACGGGAAGACCGCGATGACCTGCGTGAAGATCAGGATGGACATGCCGTTGCCGATACCGCGATCGGTGATGAGCTCGCCCAGCCACATGACGACGGCGGTGCCGGCGGTCATGGTCAGCACCATCGTGACGATGGCGAAGACGTTGTCCTTGTCGAGAAGGATCTCCTCGCGGCACTGCGGGAAGAGCTGGCCGCTGCGGGCGAGCGCCACGAAGGCGGTCGACTGCAGGACCGCCAGGCCGACCGTGAGGTAACGGGTGTACTGCGTGATCTTGGTCTGCCCGGACTGTCCCTCCTTCTTGAGGGCTTCCAGTCGCGGAATGACCACGACGAGCAACTGAAGAATGATGCTCGCGGTGATGTACGGCATGATGCCGAGGGCGAAGACTGAAAGTTTCAGAAGGGCGCCGCCGCTGAACAGCTGCACCATTCCGTAGATGTTGCCCGCGTCCCCCGCTTGCGCCTGGGTGAGACAACGGCTGATGTTCTCGGTATGCACACCCGGAGTCGGCAGGACCGACCCAAGTCGGAACAGCGCGATGATGCCCAAAGTGAAGAGCAGCTTCTTACGCAGGTCCGGCGTACGGAACGCTCGGGTAAATGCGGTCAGCACGGTCCCTCCTGCGCGCCTGAAAGGCGAGGTCGGTCAGCGATGGTGCGGGGGTGTTCCATCTTTGCCATATCCAGTCAATGAGCCCAAGGAAATGAGTCGAGGCCCACTGTCCAGCGAACTCTAACGCACTACGGGCGCGGGAGCCCATTACGAGCCCCCGCGCCGCGTGATGATAACGCCTACAGCTCGGAGACGGAGCCCCCGGCCGCGGCGATCTTATCCTTGGCGCTGGCCGAGAAGGCATGCGCCTCCACGTTCAACGCCACGGAGATGTCACCGGTTCCCAGAACCTTGACGAGTTGGTTCTTGCGAACCGCGCCCTTCGCGACGAGCGTGTCGACGGTGACGTCGCCACCCTCGGGGAACAGCTCGCCGAGCTTGTCAAGGTTGACGACCTGGTAGGTCGTCTTGAACAGGGCGTTGGAGAAGCCCTTGAACTTGGGCAGGCGCCGCTGCAGCGGAACCTGGCCACCCTCGAAACCGAGGGGGACCGTGTTCCTGGCCCTCGTGCCCTTGGTGCCACGACCCGCGGTCTTGCCCTTGGACGCCTCGCCGCGGCCCTTGCGGACCTTCGACTTGTTGGCGCCGGGAGCCGGACGCAGGTGGTGGATGCGGAGCGGAGTGTTCTCTGCCATGTCTAGTCGACCTCTTCCACGGTGACGAGGTGCGTCACCACGGTGACCATGCCGCGGATCTCCGGGCGGTCCTCCTTGACGACGACATCGCCGATTCGCTTCAGACCGAGCGAGCGCAGCGAGTCACGCTGGTTCTGCTTGCCACCGATCTTGGAACGGACCTGGGTAATCTTCAGGCGTGCCATGGACTAGCTCACCGCCTTCGCGGCCGCGGCCTCCGCGAGGCCCTCGGCGCGAGCCTTGAGCATCCTCTTGGGGGCGACGTCCTCGATCGGGAGGCCGCGGCGGGCCGCGATCTCCTCGGGGCGGCTGAGGCCCTTCAGGGCCGCCACGGTGGCGTGCACGATGTTGATCGGGTTGTCCGAGCCGAGCGACTTGGACAGCACGTCGTGAATGCCGGCGCACTCCAGCACGGCGCGCACCGGACCACCGGCGATGACGCCGGTACCGGGCGAGGCCGGGCGGAGGAAGACGACGCCCGCCGCCTCCTCACCCTGCACGATGTGCGGGATGGTGCCCTGGATACGGGGCACCTTGAAGAAGTGCTTCTTGGCCTCTTCGACACCCTTGGCGATCGCCGCGGGCACCTCCTTGGCCTTGCCGTAGCCGACACCGACCATGCCGTTGCCGTCACCGACGATGACGAGGGCGGTGAAGCTGAAGCGACGACCACCCTTCACGACCTTGGCCACTCGGTTGATCTTCACAACGCGCTCGATGTACGAGACGCCCTTGTCAGCGTTTCCACCGCGGCGATCGTCACGACGACCGTCACGCCGCTCGCCACCGGCGGCGCCACCGCGACGCGGAGCTCCGGCCATTAGTGGTTCCTCTTCTCATTCGTAAGACGGGCCATCGGGTGCGATCCTGGATTGCGATCCTGGGACGGAGTCATCAGAACTCCAGTCCGCCTTCGCGAGCGCTGTCTGCCAGCGCCGCGATGCGGCCCGCGTAGCGGTTGCCACCCCGGTCGAACACGACCGCGGTGATCCCGGCTGCCTTGGCCCGCTGAGCGAGAAGCTCGCCGACCTGCTTGGCCTTGTCGGTCTTGGCGCCCTCCGCCGAGCGCAGGGAGGCGTCCATGGTGGACGCGCTCACCAGCGTGTGGCCCTGGGTGTCGTCGACGATCTGCACGAAGAGGTGCTTCGTGGACCGGTTGACGACCAGGCGCGGACGTGTGGCCGTACCGGCCACCTTCTTGCGGACTCGGCCGTGGCGGCGGGCCCGCGAGACGGCGCGGGCGGCCGTGTGCTTGCCGAACGCAGTCTTGCCAGCCATGCCTACTTACCAGCCTTTCCGACCTTGCGGCGGATAACTTCACCCTGGTAGCGCACGCCCTTGCCCTTGTACGGGTCGGGCTTGCGCAACTTGCGGATGTTCGCGGCGATCTCGCCGACCTTCTGCTTGTCGATGCCGTCCACGTGGAACAGCGTCGGCTTCTCGACGCGGAAGGTGACACCCTCGGGGGCGTCGACGATCACCGGGTGGCTGAAGCCGAGAGCGAACTCAAGCTGAGTCGGGCTCTTGGCCTGCACTCGGTAACCGACGCCCACGATCTCCAGGGTCTTCGAGTAACCCTGGGTGACACCGGTCACCATGTTGGCGACCAGGGTGCGAGACAGACCGTGCAGCGCACGGACCCTGTTCTCGTCGTTGGGACGGGTGACGGACAGATTGCCGTCGTCACCCTTGGCGATCGCGATGGGTTCCGCGACCGTGTGTGAAAGCGTGCCCTTGGGGCCCTTGACCGTGACGTCCCGGCCGTCGATGGCGACGTCCACTCCGTTCGGTACGGGGATGGGCAGCCGTCCGATTCTTGACATGCTGTTCGTTCTCCCCTCTACCAAACGAAGGCGAGGACTTCCCCGCCCACTCCACGCTTGCCGGCCTGCTTGTCCGTCATGAGGCCGCCGGACGTCGAGATGATCGCGACGCCCAGTCCGCCCAGGACTCGGGGCAGGTTGTCCTTCTTTGCATAGACCCGCAGGCCGGGCTTGGAGACCCGGCGCAGACCCGAGAGGGAACGCTCACGGGTCGGCCCGAACTTCAGCTCCACCACGAGGTTCTTTCCGACCTTGGCGTCTTCGACGCTCCAGGACTGGATGTAACCCTCCTGCTGGAGGATCTCGGCGATGTGCGCCTTGATCTTCGAGTACGGCATCGCCACGCTGTCGTGGTACGCCGAGTTCGCGTTTCGCAGACGCGTCAGCATGTCTGCGATCGGGTCGGTCATCGTCATGGCCGGTGGCCTTCCTCACCGCGGTTTCCACAGGGGACCTTCGGTGCGGTCGTGGGCGCCTGTAGGCGGCGCCCGGTGAATACGACTTCTATGTGCGGCCGGTGCCTCGCGCGGGCCCGTGATCGCTCACGGGGCCGCGCGGAGGGCTACCAGCTCGACTTGGTGATGCCGGGCAGCTCGCCCCGGTGCGCCATCTCGCGGAAGCAGATGCGGCACAGGCCGAACTTCCTGAAGACGGCGCGGGGACGACCACAGCGCGAGCACCGAGTGTACGCCCGGACCTCGAACTTGGCCTTGCGAGCAGCCTTGACCTTGAGCGACGTCTTCGCCATGATCAGGCCTCCTTGAAGGGGAAGCCGAGCTGCTTCAGCAGTGCCCGGCCCTGGTCGTCGGTCTTAGCGGTGGTCACGACGGTGATGTCCATACCACGCTGGCGGTCGACCTTGTCCTGGTCGATCTCGTGGAACATGACCTGCTCGGTGAGACCGAAGGTGTAGTTGCCGTTGCCGTCGAACTGCTTGGGCGACAGACCGCGGAAGTCACGGATACGGGGCAGCGCCAGCGAGAGCAGCCGGTCGAGGAACTCCCACATCCGGTCACCGCGCAGCGTGACGTGCGCACCGATCGGCATGCCCTCGCGCAGCTTGAACTGGGCGATGGACTTGCGGGCGCGGACGACCGCCGGCTTCTGACCGGTGATCACGGTGAGGTCGCGGACGGCGCCTTCGATGAGCTTCGAGTCGCGCGCGGCCTCGCCGACACCCATGTTCACCTTGATCTTGGTGATGGTGGGCACCAGCATGATGTTCTCGAACTCGAACTGCTCGTTCAGCTTCGCGATGATCTCTTCGCGGTAGCGCTGCTTGAGGCGCGGGAGGGCCCGCTGTTCGGTCTCAGTGGTGTTCGCGGTCATCAGTTGTCCTCACCCGTCTCCTCGGAAGCGGCCTTGGCCGACTCCTTCTTGGCGGGCTTGTCGTCCTTGGAAGGCTTCTCATCCTTGAGCTTCTTGACGTTGCTCACGTGGATGGGAGCCTCCATGGTCTGCACGCCACCGGCCTTGGCACCGCGCGGACCCTGGTTGGTCTCCTTGCTGTGCTTCTTGACCATGTTGACGCCCTCGACCACCACGCGCTCGTCACGCGGGTGGGCGGCGATCACACGACCCTTGGCACCCTTGTCCTTGCCGGCGATGACCAGGACGAGGTCACCCTTCTTCACATGAAGCTTCGGCATTACAACACCTCCGGCGCGAGCGAGATGATCCGCATGAACTTCTTGTCACGCAGCTCACGTCCGACGGGACCGAAGATGCGGGTGCCCCGGGGGTCGCCACTGTCCTTGATGATGACGGCGGCGTTCTCGTCGAAGCGGATGTAGGAGCCGTCGGGCCGGCGGCGCTCCTTGACAGTGCGGACGATGACGGCCTTGACCACATCGCCCTTCTTCACGGTGCCGCCCGGGATGGCGTCCTTGACCGTGGCGACGATGATGTCACCGATTCCCGCGTAACGTCGGCCCGAGCCACCGAGAACACGGATGCAAAGGACTTCCTTCGCACCGGTGTTGTCGGCGACCTTGAGCCGCGACTCCTGCTGGATCACTTGAACTCCTGTTTGTCTCGCCGGTTCTCACCCGTGGTTTCGGGTGAGCCTTGCGGAACCTGCTGGTCTTTTTCCTCCGGCGACAGCCCTCGCGGACCGCCGTCGCAGGCGGGGCGAAGATCGCTTCGCCCCCTTGGACGCCATCATGGGGGGTGACGGTGTCACCCCCCACGAGGCGCGTTACCTACTTGGCCTTCTCGAGGATCTCGATGACGCGCCAGCGCTTGCTGGCGGACAGCGGCCGGGTCTCCATCAGGAGGACGCGGTCGCCGACACCGCAGGTGTTGGCCTCGTCGTGCGCCTTGTACTTGGTCGTCCTGCGGATGACCTTGCCGTACAGGGGGTGCTTGACGCGGTCCTCGACAGCGACCACGACAGTCTTGTCCATCTTGTCACTGACGACCAGACCCTCACGGGTCTTGCGGTAGTTCCGCGTCTCGGTCGTGGTTTCCGTGGCCTCAGCCATCGATCGACTCCTTCTCTACCGTGACGATTCCGAGCTCCCGCTCGCGCATCACGGTGTAGATACGGGCGATCTCGCGGCGGACGGCGCGCAGCCGCCCGTGGCTCTCCAACTGGCCGGTCGCTGCCTGGAAGCGGAGGTTGAACAGCTCCTCCTTGGCCTCCTTCAGCTTCGTGACCAGGGTGTCCTGGTCTTCCACCCGCAGCTCACCGGCGGTCAGGCCCTTAGCCATCACGCCTCACCCACTTCACGCTTGACGAACCGGCACTTCATCGGCAGCTTGTGCATCGCACGACGCAGGGCTTCGCGAGCCACCGGCTCGGCGACACCCGAAAGCTCGAACATGATGCGACCGGGCTTGACGTTCGCGACCCACCACTCCGGCGAACCCTTACCGGAACCCATGCGGGTCTCGGCGGGCTTCTTGGTGAGGGGGCGGTCCGGATAGATGTTGATCCAGACCTTTCCGCCACGCTTGATGTGACGGGTCATCGCGATACGAGCCGACTCGATCTGACGGTTGGTCACGTAGGAGTGCTCAATCGCCTGAATGCCGAACTCGCCGAACACGACCCTGGTGCCACCCTTGGCGGCGCCGTGACGGTCGGGCCGGTGCTGCTTGCGGTGCTTGACCCTGCGCGGGATCAGCATGGTCAGCTCCCTTCAGCACCCGGCTGCGCAGCCGGGCCGGTCTCGGGGGCGGCCTGCGAGGCCGCCTCGGTCCTGGGGGCGGCGGAGCCACCCGAAGCGCGGTCACCGCGGCCGGCGCCGGCACCACGACGGGCGCCACCGGCGCCACGACGGGGACGGTCGCCGCCACCGGCACCGGGGCCACGACGGTCGTCGCGGTCACGGCGCTGGCCCGCGCGAGCACCGGCGGCGGCCGCCTCGCGCTCGGCGCGGCTGGTCGGAGCCTCACCCTTGTAGATCCACACCTTCACGCCGATGCGACCGAAGGTGGTGCGGGCCTCGTACAGGCCGTAGTCGATGTCCGCGCGGAGGGTGTGCAGGGGCACACGGCCCTCGCGGTAGAACTCCGAACGGGACATCTCGGCGCCGCCGAGACGGCCGGAGCACTGCACCCGGATGCCCTTGGCACCGCTCTTCATCGCCGACTGCATCGCCTTGCGCATGGCACGGCGGAACGAGACACGGCTGGACAGCTGCTCGGCCACACCCTGGGCGACGAGCTGAGCGTCGATCTCAGGGTTCTTGACCTCGAGGATGTTCAGCTGGACCTGCTTCTTGGTCAGCTTCTCGAGGTCACCGCGGATCCGGTCCGCCTCGGCGCCGCGGCGGCCGATGACGATGCCCGGACGGGCGGTGTGAATGTCGACCTGTACCCGGTCGGTGGTCCGCTCGATCTCCACCTTGGAGATGCCGGCCCGCTCCATGCCCTTCTTGAGCATGCGGCGGATCGCCACATCCTCGGCAACGTACGACTTGTAGAGCTTGTCGGCATACCACCGGCTCTTGAAGTCGGTCGTGATGCCGAGGCGGAACCCGTGCGGGTTAACCTTCTGACCCACTAGCGGGTCCTCCCCTTCGGCTCGCGGGACTCCACGATCACGGTGATGTGGCTGGTCCGCTTGTTGATCCGATAGGCACGACCCTGAGCACGGGGACGAAACCGCTTCAGCGTCGGGCCCTCGTCGACCCAGGCACGGCTCACGAAGAGCGTGTCACGGTCGAGCTTGAAATTGTGCTCCGCGTTGGCAATGGCGCTCGAAAGCACCTTGTACACGGTCTCGCTCGCCGACTGGGGAGCGAACTGCAGCACGGCCTGCGCCTCCGAAGCGGGCAGCCCGCGAATGAGGTCCACCACACGGCGGGCCTTCATGGGCGTGTGGCGCGCGAACCGCGCCTGAGCCCTGGCTTCCATCGCTTACTCCTCTTACCCTTCGTTTTGGTCGAGTCCGTCTCACCCGTGACGATCGCTTCCGATCGTTCTCGTCTCGACGTCCTCTTCCTGAGGCGCTTATCGCCGGCTGCGGCGGTCTTCCTTGACGTGGCTGCGGAAGGTTCGCGTGGGAGCGAACTCACCCAGCTTGTGGCCGATCATCGACTCGGTGACGAACACCGGGACGTGCTTGCGGCCGTCGTGAACGGCGATCGTGTGACCAAGCATGTCGGGCACGATCATGGAGCGCCGCGACCACGTCTTGATGACGTTCTTGGTGCCCTTCTCGTTCTGGACATCCACCTTCTTCTGAAGGTGGTCGTCCACGAAGGGACCCTTCTTAAGGCTACGTGGCATTTTGGCTGCTCCTACCGCTTCTTCCGCTTGGTACGACGGCGGATGATCAGCCGGTCGCTGGCCTTGTTCGCCGCACGGGTACGTCCCTCGGGCTTGCCCTTGGGGTTGACGGGGTGACGACCGCCGGAGGTCTTACCCTCACCACCACCGTGCGGGTGGTCGACCGGGTTCATCGCGACACCGCGGACGGTGGGGCGCTTGCCCTTCCACCGCATGCGTCCGGCCTTACCCCAGTTGATGTTGGCCTGCTCGGCGTTGCCGACCTGGCCGATCGAGGCCCGGCAGCGGACATCGACCTGGCGCATCTCACCGGAGGGCATACGCAGCGTGGCGTACTGGCCCTCCTTGGCGAGGAGCTGGATCTGCGCGCCGGCGGACCGGCCCAGCTTGGCGCCACCGCCCGGACGGAGCTCCACCGCGTGGATGAAGGTACCGGTCGGGATGTTGCGCAGCGGGAGGCAGTTGCCCGGCTTGATGTCGGCCGTGGGGCCGTTCTCGATGTGGTCGCCCTGCTTGAGGCCGGTCGGGCAGAGGATGTAGCGCTTCTCCCCGTCGGCGTAGTGCAGCAGCGCGATGCGAGACGTGCGGTTCGGGTCGTACTCGATGTGAGCGACCTTGGCCGGGATCCCGTCCTTGTCGTGACGCCGGAAATCGATGATCCGGTAGGCGCGCTTGTGGCCACCACCCTGGTGACGGGTGGTGACTCGGCCGTGGACGTTACGGCCACCCTTGCTGTGCAGGGGTGCAAGCAGCGACTTCTCGGGCGTGCTGCGCGTGATCTCGGCGAAGTCCGAGACGCTGGCGCCGCGGCGACCCGGGGTCGTCGGCTTGAGTTTACGGATGCCCATCTTTTTCGTTCATCCTTCGTCGGTTAATCCGGTCGAATGCCCCTCACCGGACGGCGAGGGGCTTTCTCCCTGTACTTACTGAGCGAGCGCGTCAGCCGATCTGGCCGAAGATGTCAATCCGGTCGCCCTCGACCAGGCTGACGATGGCTCGCTTGGTGGCCGGGCGCTGGCCGTAGCCGAACCTGGTCCGCTTGCGCTTGCCCTGGCGGTTGATGGTGTTGACGCTGGCGACCTTGACACCGAAGATCTTCTCAACGGCGATCTTGACCTGCGTCTTGTTGGCCGTCTTCCGCACCAGGAACGTGTACTTGTTGTGCTCGTCGATCAGGCCGTAGCTCTTCTCGGAGACAACCGGCTTGATGATGATGTCGCGCGGGTCGGCGATCTTCTCCATCAGGCGTCTTCCTTCCCGCTCTTGCTCAGACGCGCCACGGTCTGGTCGTACGCGTCCTGAGTGAAGACGACGTCGTCGTAGCAGAGCACGTCGTAGGTGTTGAGCTGCCCGGCGTCCAGGAGGTGGACCTCGGGAGCGTTGCGCAGGCTCAGCCAGCTGAGCTCGTCACCCTCGTCGACGACGACCAGGACGCTGCGGGCCTTGGTGAGCCTGCGAAGCGACTCAAGAGCCGCCTTGGTCTTCGGGGTCTCCCCCTCGACCAGACCGCTGACCACGTGAACGCGGCCGCCGGTCGCCCGGTCGGACAGGGCCGCGCGCAGGGCGGCGGCCTTCATCTTCTTGGGAGTCTTCTGCGAGTAGTCCCGCGGAACCGGGCCGTGGACGGTGCCACCACCGGTGAACTGCGGGGCGCGGGTCGAACCCTGGCGGGCGCGGCCGGTGCCCTTCTGGCGGTACGGCTTCTTGCCGCCGCCTCGGACCTCACCGCGGGTCTTCGCCTTGTGGGTGCCCTGCCGGCGAGCGGCGAGCTGGGCCACGACGACCTGGTGGATCAGCGGGATGTTGACCTTCGTGCCGAAGATGTCCTCCGGCAGGTCGACGGTGCCGGCCTTCTCACCGCGTACGTCGAGGACGTCAATGGTGCTCACTTGGCAGCCCCCTTCTTGGCGGCGGTGCGGACCAGGACCAGGCTGCCGTTGGCGCCGGGGATCGCACCCTTGATCAGGATGAGGCCCTTCTCGGCGTCCACGGCGTGAACCTTGAGGCTCTGGACGGTCGTGCGGACGTTGCCCATCCGGCCCGCCATGCGCACGCCCTTGAAGACGCGGCCGGGGGTGGCGCAGCCACCGATGGAACCGGGCGAGCGGTGCTTGCGCTGCGTACCGTGCGAGGCGCCCAGACCCTTGAAGCCGTGGCGCTTCATGACACCCGCGAAGCCCTTGCCCTTGCTCTTGCCCGTCACGTCGACGAACTGGCCGGCCTCGAAGGTGTCGGCGAGGAGCTCCTGGCCCAGGGTGTAGTCGCTCGCGTCGTCGGTGCGGATCTCCGCGAAGTAACGGCGCGGGGTGATGTCGTGCTTGCGCAGGTAGTCGCCGAGCGGCTTGTTGACCTTCCGCGGGTCGACCTGGCCGAAGCCCAGCTGAACGGCGGTGTAGCCGTCCTTCTCGGCGGTGCGGACGCGGGTCACGACGCACGGGCCAGCCTCGACGACGGTCACCGGGACCATCCGGTTGTCCGCGTCGAAGACCTGGGTCATGCCGAGCTTCTTGCCCAGGACGCCCTTGATCTTGTTAGCCATGTCAGTGCGTTCCCTCAGAGCTTGATCGAGATGTCAACGCCGGCGGGAAGGTCGAGTCGCATGAGCGAGTCGACCGTCTTCGGCGTCGGGTCGATGATGTCAATCAGCCGCTTGTGCGTGCGCATCTCAAAGTGCTCGCGGCTGTCCTTGTACTTGTGCGGCGAGCGGATGACGCAGTACACGTTCTTCTCGGTCGGCAGCGGCACCGGGCCCGCGACCTTGGCGCCAGTCCTTGTCACCGTCTCGACGATCTTCTTGGCCGAGACGTCGATGACCTCGTGGTCATAGGCCTTGAGCCGAATGCGGATCTTCTGTCCCGCCATAATGGCCTCGGTGTCCTTCACTGTCGTCTGAAAAAGTTACGTGCGGCCTGTTGCCGCTATGTCGTGGCCGGCCCATCTGGACGGTCCTGCCACGTCGTGCCGGAGCACGTCTCGCCCTGGGGCGGCGTCTCCGCACATGCCCCACGTAGCAGACGCTGTGAGTCCGCGCTTTCTTCCGTGATCTGGCAGTGAGTTCGGTCATCCTTCGGCCGAACCAACTGCGAGATCACGGTTCGTGGGGTCCTGCCGGGGTTCGCGCCCTGCGACGCGGTCCCCTCGTGGTGAGGCGGTCGGCCCTGTTTCGAGGGCCGACCGCCACTCCGCGATCGTACTACTTGATGATCTTGGTCACTCGACCCGCACCGACGGTGCGGCCACCCTCACGGATGGCGAACTTGAGACCGTCCTCCATCGCGATGGGCTGGATCAGCGCGACGCTCATCTCCGTGTTGTCGCCGGGCATGACCATCTCGGTGCCCTCGGGGAGGTTCACCACGCCGGTCACGTCGGTCGTACGGAAGTAGAACTGCGGGCGGTAGTTGTTGAAGAACGGGGTGTGGCGGCCGCCCTCGTCCTTGCTCAGGATGTAGACCTGGGCCTCGAACTCGGTGTGCGGGGTGGTCGTGCCCGGCTTGATGATGCACTGGCCGCGCTCGACGTCCTCGCGCTTGATGCCGCGCAGGAGCAGACCGACGTTGTCGCCCGCCTGGCCCTCGTCGAGGAGCTTGCGGAACATCTCGACACCGGTGACCGTGGTGGTGGTCTTGGTCTCCTTGATGCCGATGATGTCGACGGTCTCGTTGACCTTGACGATACCGCGCTCGATACGGCCGGTGACGACCGTACCGCGACCGGTGATCGAGAAGACGTCCTCGATCGGCATGAGGAACGGCTTGTCGGTCTCACGGGTCGGCTCGGGGACGTTCTCGTCCACGGCGGTCATGAGCTCGATGATCGAGTCGCCCCACTTGGTGTCGCCCTCAAGCGCCTTCAGCGCCGAGACGCGGACGACCGGCAGGTCGTCGCCGGGGAACTCCTGGGCCGAGAGAAGCTCGCGGACCTCGAGCTCGACGAGCTCCAGGATCTCCTCGTCGTCCACCATGTCGGACTTGTTGAGGGCGACGACGATGTAGGGGACGCCGACCTGGCGGGCCAGGAGGACGTGCTCCTTCGTCTGCGGCATCGGACCGTCGGTGGCGGCGACCACGAGGATCGCGCCGTCCATCTGAGCCGCACCGGTGATCATGTTCTTCACGTAGTCGGCGTGACCGGGGCAGTCCACGTGGGCGTAGTGGCGCTTCTCGGTCTGGTACTCGACGTGCGCGATGGAGATCGTGATACCACGAGCCTTCTCCTCGGGCGCCTTGTCGATCTTGTCGAACGGGGTCGCCTCGTTGAGGTTCGGGAAACGCTCGTGGAGCACCTTGGTGATCGCCGCGGTCAGAGTGGTCTTGCCGTGGTCGATGTGCCCAATGGTGCCGATGTTTACGTGCGGCTTGGTCCGCTCGAACTTGGCCTTGGCCACTGCTCTCTCCTTAGAGATTCTGACGTGACTTGCGTCTTCATATTCGGGATTGGGGAGGCCGGTCCCTCTCGGAACCGGCCGGCGAGAAAGCTCTCGCCCCGCACCCCTCCGGTGGCGGGGCGACGATCTCCTCGTTACCCGCACCCGGAATGGTGCTGGACTTACTCGCCCCGCACCTTCGCGACGATCTCCTTGGCGATGTGCGCGGGCACTTCGGCGTAGGAGTCGAATTGCATGCTGTAGCTCGCACGCCCCTGCGTCTTGCTACGGAGGTCTCCCACGTAGCCGAACATCTCAGAGAGCGGCACGAGCGCCTTGATGATCCGGGCGCCGGAGCGCTCGTCCATCGCCTGGATCTGCCCGCGGCGACCGTTGAGGTCACCGATGACATCACCCATGTAGTCCTCGGGCGTGGTGACCTCAACGGCCATCATCGGCTCCAGGATTACGGCGTCCGCCTTGCGCGCGGCCTCCTTGAAGGCCATCGAGCCAGCGATCTTGAAGGCCATTTCGGACGAGTCCACCTCGTGGTAGGCACCGTCCTGCAGGGTGACCTTGACCCCGACCATGGGGTATCCGGCGAGAACACCGAACTCGGCCGCCTCCTGGGCGCCCGCGTCGACCGAGGGGATGTACTCCCTCGGGATGCGGCCACCGGAGACCTTGTTCGAGAACTCGTAACCGTCGTTGCCCTCGCCCAGCGGCTCAATGTCGATGATGACCTTGGCGAACTGGCCGGAACCACCGGTCTGCTTCTTGTGGACGTAGTCGACCTTCTCCACCTTGCGGCGGATGGTCTCCCGGTAGGCCACCTGAGGCCGGCCGATGTTGGCCTCGACCTTGAACTCGCGGCGCATCCGGTCGACGAGGATCTCCAGGTGGAGCTCGCCCATGCCCCAGATGACCGTCTGCCCGGTCTCGTCGTCACGACGGACCTGGAAGGACGGGTCCTCCTCGGCCAGACGCTGGATCGCGGTGCCCAGCTTCTCCTGGTCACCCTTGGTCTTGGGCTCGATGGCGACGCTGATGACCGGCGCCGGGAAGTTCATCGACTCCAGGACCACGGGGTGAGCCGGGTCCGACAGGGTGTCACCGGTGGTGGTGTCCTTCAGACCCATCACGGCGACGATCTGACCGGCCACGGCCGACGCGCGCTCTTCGCGCTTGTTGGCGTGCATCTGGTAGATCTTGCCGATCCGCTCCTTGCGGCCCTTCACCGAGTTGGTCACCGCGGTGCCGGTCTCGAGCGTGCCCGAGTAGATGCGGATGTAGGTGAGGCGGCCGAGGTGCTGGTCGCTCATGATCTTGAAGGCGAGCGCGGAGAACGGCTCGTTCACGTCCGCGTGACGCTCGATGACCTCGTCTTCCTTGCCGACCGCGTGGCCCTTGAAGGCCGGGATGTCGATCGGGGCGGGAAGGTAGGCGACGATCGCGTCGAGCAGGGGCTGAATGCCCTTGTTCTTGAACGCGGTGCCGGTCAGGACCGGGTTGATGGCGCTGGCCAGCGTCGCGCGGCGAATGGCCGCGACCAGCTGCTCCTCGGTGGGCTCGACGCCCTCCAGGAAGAGCTCCATCAACTCGTCGTCGTTCTCGGAGACCGTCTCGATGAGCTTGTCACGCCACTCGCGAGCGGCCTCGGCGTGCTCGGCCGGGATGTCGACGACCTCGTACATCTCGCCCTTGGCCGCCTCGGCGCTCCAGAGCAGACCCTTCATCTTGACCAGGTCGATGACACCCTTGAAGTCGGCCTCGACGCCCCAGGGAAGCTGAAGCACCGCGGGGGTCGCGTTCAGGCGGCTGATCATCATGTCGACGCAGCGGTGGAACTCCGCGCCGACCCGGTCCAGCTTGTTGACGAAGCAGATCCGGGGCACTTCGTAGCGGTCGGCCTGACGCCAGACCGTCTCGGACTGCGGCTCGACACCGGCGACACCGTCGAACACGGCGACGGCACCGTCGAGGACGCGGAGCGAGCGCTCCACCTCGATCGTGAAGTCCACGTGGCCCGGCGTGTCGATGATGTTGATCGTGTGGCCGAGCCATTCGCAGGTCGTGGCAGCGGAGGTGATGGTGATACCACGCTCCTGCTCCTGCTCCATCCAGTCCATCGTGGCTGCGCCCTCGTGGACCTCACCGATCTTGTAGTTGATACCGGTGTAGAACAGGATGCGTTCGGTCGTCGTGGTCTTGCCCGCGTCGATGTGGGCCATGATCCCGATGTTACGGACCTTGGCCAGGTCAAGAGCGGTCGTGGTGGCCACTTCTCTCGCGTCCTCGTCGTCTCGTCGAACCCGCTGTTACCAGCGGTAGTGGGCGAAGGCCTTGTTGGACTCGGCCATCTTGTGGGTGTCCTCGCGCTTCTTGACGCTTGCGCCGAGGCCGTTGCTGGCGTCGAGCAGTTCGTTCATGAGGCGCTCGGTCATGGTCTTCTCGCGGCGGGCGCGGGAGTACTGCACCAGCCAGCGCAGGGCCAGGGTGGTGCTACGCGTCGCGCGCACCTCGACCGGGACCTGGTAGGTCGCGCCACCGACACGGCGGCTGCGGACCTCAAGGGTGGGCTTGACGTTGTCCAGCGCGCGCTTCAGGGTGACGACCGGGTCGTTGCCGGTCTTCTCCTTGGCGCCTTCGAGGGCGCCGTACACGATGGACTGGGCGATGGAGCGCTTGCCGTCCAGGAGCACCTTGTTGATGAGCGCGGTGACCAGGGGCGAGTTGTGAACCGGGTCAGCCATGAGCTGACGACGGCCAGGAGAACCCTTGCGAGGCATTCTTACTTCTCCTTCTTCGCGCCGTAACGGCTACGGGCCTGCTTGCGGTTACGGACACCCTGGGTGTCGAGCGAGCCGCGGATGATCTTGTAGCGAACACCCGGCAGGTCCTTCACACGACCACCACGGACGAGCACGATGGAGTGCTCCTGGAGGTTGTGGCCGACACCGGGGATGTAGGCCGTGACCTCGATGCCGTTGGTGAGCCGGACACGCGCGACCTTGCGGAGCGCGGAGTTCGGCTTCTTCGGGGTCGTGGTGTAAACGCGCATGCAGGTGCCGCGTCGCTGAGGGCTGGCCTTGAGCGCCGGAGTCTTGGTCTTTGTGACCTTGTCCTGGCGGCCCTTGCGGACCAGCTGCTGAATCGTGGGCACCGCGTCTCCGTTCGTGCTAGCCGGTAATTCGAATGTGGTGCATTTTGCAGGTGCTGCCGGTGTCATGACCTGCGGTTCTTTCATCCCCTCCGACCCACGCGGTCGGGCGTGTCGCGTAAGTTTCGCGCCACATCCCGGTTAAGGCCGGTCCGCTGGAGGAGGCCATACGGCGCCTCTGCCGACCCCTCATCGGGAAACTGGCGACGCGCACGCATGAAGACCCATGAAGACATGGGCACGAAGGGAAAGACTACCCAGCCCAACGCAACACGTCAAAACGGCTGCACTCGCCAGGCGTCGGCGTTCGTGTCATGACTCCCGCGATCGGTTTCCGACCGACCGCTTCCGGGTCCGTGTCGAGTTTACCCGGCGCGAAGCACTTCTCCGGCCGTTCTCCGCATTAACGTGTGGCTTTCGCCGCAACATTCCGGTCAAGAAAGGTCCACATCCCCAGCTATCGGGTCGGCGGGCAGGAAAGGCGACGGTACCGGAGGGAAAGCGACGGCGCCCGGCCCCCTTCCGGGGACCGGGCGCCGTCTGCGACCACTCTGCCGTCAGCGACCGCTCAGCGGTCGTGCCGTTCAGCGGTTGTACTGACCGAAGTCGTACTCCTCCAGCGGCACGGCCTCGCCGGAGCCCGAACCGAAGGTGTAGTCGGCCGCGGAGCCGTCGTAGCCGCCGACGGTGTACATGGCGGCCTTCGCCTCCTCGGTGGGCTCGACCCGGATGTTGCGGTACTGGGGCATGCCCGTACCGGCCGGGATGAGCTTTCCGATGATGACGTTCTCCTTGAGACCGAGCAGCGAGTCCGACTTGGCGTGGATCGCCGCGTCGGTGAGCACTCGGGTCGTCTCCTGGAAGGACGCCGCGGACAGCCAGGACTCGGTGGCGAGCGAGGCCTTGGTGATGCCCATCAGCACCGGGCGTCCGGAGGCCGGCGTGCCGCCCTCCGCCACGCACTCGCGGTTGATCCGCTCGAAGCGCGGCCGCTCGACGAGCTCACCGGGCAGCATGTCGGCGTCGCCGGACTCCAGCACGTTCACGCGCTTGAGCATCTGCCGCACGATGATCTCGATGTGCTTGTCGTGGATCGACACACCCTGCGAGCGGTAGACCTGCTGGACCTCCGCCACAAGGTGCAGCTGCACGGCCCGGGGGCCGAGGATGCGCAGCACCTCGTTGGGGTTGACCGCACCGGCGATCAGCTGCTGGCCGACCGTGACGCGCTGCCCGTCGGAGACGAGCATGCGCGACCGCATCGACACGGGGTACGCGACCTCCTCGGAACCGTCGTCCGGGACGATCACGATCTTCCGGGTCTTGTCGGTCTCGTCGATGCGGACCCGGCCCTCGGCCTCGCTGATCGGGGCGACACCCTTGGGGACGCGCGCCTCGAAGAGCTCCTGCACACGGGGCAGACCGTGGGTGATGTCGGCGCCCGCCACACCACCGGTGTGGAAGGTCCGCATCGTCAGCTGGGTGCCGGGCTCGCCGATCGACTGGGCGGCGATGATGCCGACCGCCTCGCCGACGTCCACGAGCTTGCCGGTCGCGAGCGAACGGCCGTAGCAGGTGGCGCAGACACCGATCTTGGCCTCGCAGACGAGGGCGCTGCGGGTCCTGACGGTCTCCACCCCGGCCTCGACCAGCGCGGTGACGTGGATGTCGTTGATGTCGACACCCATCGGCGCGATGATCTTGCCGTCCACCTCCACGTCCTCGGCGAGGATACGGCCGTGCACGTTGCTCTCGGCGTTCTCCGCCTTGACCAGGTTGCCCTGGGCGTCGCGGTCGGCCACGTGCAGCGGGACGCCACGGTCGGTGCCGCAGTCGATCTCGCGGACGATGACGTCCTGCGCGACGTCCACCAGACGACGGGTCAGGTAACCCGAGTCGGCGGTCCGCAGCGCGGTGTCCGCCAGACCCTTCCGCTGACCGTGGGTGGAGATGAAGTACTCCAGCACCGACAGACCCTCGCGGAACGAGGCCTTGATCGGACGCGGGATCGTCTCACCCTTGGTGTTGGACACCAGGCCACGGATGCCGGAGATCTGCCGGACCTGCATCAGGTTTCCTCGGGCGCCCGACTGGACCATCATCCAGACCGGGTTGGTCTTCGGGAACGCCTTCTGCATGTCGTCGGTCACGTCACTGGTCGCGTGCGTCCAGATCTCGATGAGCTCCTGACGGCGCTCCTCGTCCGTGATCAGACCGCGCTCGTACTCACGCTGGACCTTGTCGGCCCTGCGCTCGTACGTCTCCATGATGTCGGCCTTGTTCGGCGGCGCGATGACGTCCTCGATGGAGATCGTCACACCGGCCCTGGTCGCCCAGTAGAAACCGGCGTCCTTGAGGGCGTCGAGCGCCGCGGCGACCTCGACCTTGGGGTACTTCTCGGCGAGCTCGTTCACGATGACCGAGAGCTGCTTCTTGCCGACCTGCGAGTTCACGTACGGGTAGTTCGCCGGCAGGGTCTGGTTGAACAGGCAACGGCCCAGGGTGGTCTCCAGGCGGTAGCTGTCACCCGCCTCCCAGCCCTCGGGAGCGGCCCAGCCGCGGGGCGGCGGGACGTCTCCCTTCATCCGGATCTGGATCAGCGACTGGATGTCCAGCTCGCGGCGGTCGAAGGCCATGAGCGCCTCCGACACCGAGCCGAAGACCCGGCCCTTGCCGACACCGTTCTCGTCCTCGTCCTTGAGCGTGGTCAGCGAGTAAAGACCGATGATCATGTCCTGGGTGGGCATGGTCACGGGCTTGCCGTCGGCCGGCTTGAGGATGTTGTTCGTCGACAGCATCAGGATGCGGGCCTCGGCCTGCGCCTCGGCCGACAGCGGCAGGTGCACGGCCATCTGGTCACCGTCGAAGTCCGCGTTGAACGCGGTGCAGACGAGCGGGTGGATCTGGATGGCCTTGCCCTCGACCAGCTGCGGCTCGAAGGCCTGGATGCCCAGGCGGTGCAGGGTCGGCGCGCGGTTGAGCAGCACGGGGTGCTCGGTGATGACCTCTTCGAGGACGTCCCACACGACCGGCCGGGCACGCTCGACCATCCGCTTGGCCGACTTGATGTTCTGCGCGTGGTTCAGGTCGACCAGGCGCTTCATCACGAACGGCTTGAAGAGCTCCAGGGCCATCTGCTTGGGCAGACCGCACTGGTGCAGCTTCAGCTGCGGGCCGACGACGATGACCGAACGGCCGGAGTAGTCGACTCGCTTGCCCAGCAGGTTCTGGCGGAACCGGCCCTGCTTGCCCTTCAGCATGTCGCTGAGGGACTTCAGGGGGCGGTTGCCGGGACCGGTGACCGGGCGGCCACGGCGGCCGTTGTCGAACAGCGCGTCGACGGCCTCCTGGAGCATCCGCTTCTCGTTGTTCACGATGATCTCGGGGGCGCCGAGGTCGAGAAGTCGCTTGAGGCGGTTGTTCCGGTTGATCACCCGGCGGTACAGGTCGTTCAGGTCCGAGGTCGCGAACCGGCCACCGTCGAGCTGCACCATCGGGCGCAGGTCCGGCGGGATGACCGGGATGCAGTCGAGGACCATCCCGTTGGGCGAGTTGCGGGTGTTCAGGAACGCCGACACGACCTTGAGACGCTTGAGCGCGCGGGCCTTCTTCTGGCCCTTGCCGCTGCGGATCGTCTCGCGCAGGTTCTCGGCCTCAAGAGCGAGGTCGAAGTTGGTCAGACGCTCCTGGATCGCCTGGGCGCCCATGCCACCGCGGAAGTAGCGGCCGAAACGGTCGCGCATCTCGCGGTAGAGCAGCTCGTCGCCCTCAAGGTCCTGGACCTTGAGGTTCTTGAAGCGGCTCCAGACCTCGTCCAGCCGGTCCAGCTCGCGCTGGGCCCGGTCGCGCAGCTGCCGCATCTCACGCTCGGCGCCCTCCCGGACCTTGCGGCGCTGGTCGCCCTTGGCGCCCGCGGCCTCAAGCTCGGCCAGGTCGCTCTCCAGCTTGCGCTGGCGAGCCTCGATGTCGGCGTCACGGCGCTGCTCGATGTGCTGCCGCTCGACGGAGATCTTCGCCTCCAGCGACGGCAGGTCACGCTCGCGCATTTCCTTGTCGACGTGCGTGATCATGTAGGCCGCGAAGTAGATGACCTTCTCAAGGTCCTTCGGGGCCAGGTCGAGCAGGTATCCCAGCCGGGACGGGACACCCTTGAAGTACCAGATGTGCGTGACGGGCGCGGCCAGCTCGATGTGGCCCATCCGCTCACGACGCACCTTGGCGCGGGTCACCTCGACGCCACAGCGCTCACAGATGATGCCCTTGAAGCGGACGCGCTTGTACTTACCGCAGTAGCACTCCCAGTCGCGAGTCGGACCGAAGATCTTCTCGCAGAAGAGTCCGTCCTTCTCGGGCTTGAGCGTCCGGTAGTTGATGGTCTCCGGCTTCTTCACCTCGCCGTGCGACCACTGGCGGATATCGTCGGCGGTCGCGAGGCCGATCCGAAGCTCGTCGAAGAAGTTGACGTCGAGCACTATGTAATCCCCTCCTCAGCTTCTAGATCAGACCTCTTCGACGCTGCTCGGCTCACGCCGGGACAGGTCGATGCCGAGCTCTTCCGCGGCGCGGAAGACGTCCTCGTCGGTGTCGCGCATCTCGATGGACATGCCGTCGCTGGAGAGCACCTCGACGTTCAGGCACAGCGACTGCATTTCCTTGATGAGCACCTTGAACGACTCGGGGATGCCCGGCTCGGGAATGTTCTCGCCCTTGACGATCGCCTCGTAGACCTTCACGCGGCCGAGGACGTCGTCGGACTTGATGGTGAGCAGCTCCTGCAGGGCGTAGGCGGCGCCGTACGCCTCCAGTGCCCAGACCTCCATCTCACCGAAGCGCTGGCCACCGAACTGGGCCTTACCGCCGAGCGGCTGCTGGGTGATCATGGAGTACGGACCGGTCGAGCGAGCGTGGATCTTGTCGTCGACCAGGTGGAGCAGCTTCAGGATGTAGATGTAGCCGACCGAGATCGGGTGCGGGAACGGCTCCCCGGAACGGCCGTCGAACAGCTGGGCCTTTCCGTTCGCGCCGACCATCCGCCCGCCGTCCCTGTTGACCAGGGTGTTGTCGAGCAGACCGATGATCTCTTCCTCGTTGGCACCGTCGAACACCGGCGTGGCCATGTTGGTGCGCGGGTCGACCTCGGCGAAGCCCTTGTCGCGCAGCCGCTCGGCCCACGCCTCCTGGATGCCGCTGATGTCCCACCCTCTGGCGGCGATCCACCCGAGGTGGGTCTCCAGCACCTGGCCGACGTTCATTCGGCCGGGCACGCCCAGGGGGTTGAGGATGATGTCGACGGCCGTGCCGTCCTCAAGGAACGGCATGTCCTCGACCGGGAGGATCTTGGAGATGACGCCCTTGTTGCCGTGCCGACCGGCCAGCTTGTCGCCGTCGGTGATCTTACGCTTCTGGGCCACGTAGACGCGGACCAGCTCGTTGACGCCGGGGGGGAGCTCGTCGCCCTCCTCGCGGCTGAACACGCGCACCCCGATGACCTTGCCCTGCTCACCGTGCGGCACCTTCAGTGAGGTGTCACGGACCTCGCGGGCCTTCTCACCGAAGATCGCGCGCAGCAGGCGCTCCTCGGGGGTCAGCTCGGTCTCGCCCTTGGGCGTGACCTTTCCGACGAGGATGTCGCCGGGGACGACCTCGGCGCCGATGCGGATGATGCCGCGCTCGTCGAGGTCGGCCAGGACCTCCTCGGAGACGTTCGGGATGTCCCGGGTGATCTCCTCGGGGCCCAGCTTGGTGTCACGGGCGTCGACCTCGTGCTCCTCGATGTGGATCGAGGACAGGACGTCGTCCTGCACCAGACGCTGGGAGAGGATGATCGCGTCCTCGTAGTTGTGGCCCTCCCACGGCATGAACGCCACGAGGAGGTTCTTGCCCAGGGCCATCTCGCCCTCGTCGGTGCAGGGACCGTCGGCGACGACCTGGTTCACCTCGATCCGGTCGCCTTCGGCGACGATCGGCTTCTGGTTGAAGCAGGTGCCCTGGTTGGAACGCTTGAACTTGGCGACCCGGTAGGTCGTACGGGTGCCGTCGTCGTTCATCACCGTGACGTAGTCGGCGGAGACCTCCTCGACCACGCCCGCCTTGTCGGCGGTGATGACGTCGCCGGCGTCGGTCGCGGCACGGTATTCCATGCCGGTGCCGACCAGCGGCGCCTCGCTCTTGAGCAGCGGCACCGACTGGCGCTGCATGTTGGAGCCCATGAGCGCGCGGTTGGCGTCGTCGTGCTCCAGGAACGGGATCATCGCGGTCGCCACGGACACCATCTGGCGTGCCGAGACGTCCATGTAGTCGACCTCGGTGGCGCGCAGGGACTCGAACTCCCCGCCCTTCCTGCGGACGAGCACGCGCGACTCGAGGAACGTTCCGTCGGAACCGATGGGCGTGTTCGCCTGGGCGATGACGTGCCGGTCCTCCTCGTCCGCGGTCAGGTAGTCGACCTGGTCGGTGACCCGGCCGTCGACGACCTTGCGGTAGGGGGTCTCGACGAACCCGAAGGAGTTGACCCGGCCGAAGGAGGCCAGCGAGCCGATCAGACCGATGTTCGGTCCTTCCGGCGTCTCGATCGGGCACATGCGACCGTAGTGCGACGGGTGAACGTCACGGACCTCGAAACCGGCCCGCTCACGGGACAGACCACCGGGGCCCAGCGCGGACAGACGACGCTTGTGCGTCAGTCCGGCGAGGGGGTTGGTCTGGTCCATGAACTGGGACAGCTGGGAGGTGCCGAAGAACTCCTTGATCGACGCCACGACCGGGCGAATGTTGATCAGGGTCTGCGGCGTGATCGCCTCGACGTCCTGGGTCGTCATCCGCTCGCGGACGACGCGCTCCATGCGGGCCAGGCCCAGGCGGACCTGGTTCTGGATGAGCTCGCCCACCGTACGGAGACGGCGGTTGCCGAAGTGGTCGATGTCGTCGGTCTCGACGACGATCGGACCGTTCGCGCCGGGCATCTCCGTCTCGCCGGCGTGGAGCCGGACGATGTATTCGATGGTGGCGACGATGTCGTCCTCGGCGAGCGTGCCCTGGGTGATCTCGCTGTCGACCCCGAGCTTCTTGTTGATCTTGTATCGGCCGACCTTGGCGAGGTCGTAGCGCTTGGAGTTGAAGTACAGGTTCTCCAGCAGCGTCTGCGCCGACTCCTTGGTCGGGGGCTCGCCCGGGCGGAGCTTGCGGTAGATGTCGAGCAGAGCGTCGTCCTGGCCGGCCGTGTGGTCCTTCTCCAGGGTGGCGCGCATCGACTCGTACTGACCGAAACGCTCAAGGATCTGGTCGCTGGTCCAGCCGAGCGCCTTGAGCAGCACGGTGACGGCCTGCTTGCGCTTGCGGTCGATGCGGACACCGACGCTGTCGCGCTTGTCGATCTCGAACTCGAGCCAGGCGCCCCGCGACGGGATCACCTTGCATCCGTAGAGGTCCTTGTCCGAGGTCTTGTCGACACTGCGGTCGAAGTAGACGCCCGGGGACCGGACCAGCTGGGAGACGACGACACGCTCTGTGCCGTTGATGATGAACGTGCCCTTACCGGTCATGAGCGGGAAGTCGCCCATGAACACGGTCTGGCTCTTGATCTCACCAGTGGTGTTATTGATGAACTCCGCCGTGACGAACATCGGGGCGGAGTAGGTCATGTCCTTGTCTTTGCACTCATCGACTGAGTACTTGGGCGGCTCGAACCGGTGATCGCGGAACGACAGGGACATGGTCCCGGAGAAGTCCTCGATGGGACTGATCTCCTCAAAGATCTCTTCGAGGCCCGACTGGGCCGGAACGTCCTTGCGCCCGGCCTGGCGAGCCGCCTCGACCCGCCCCTTCCACTTCTCGTTGCCGAGCAACCAGTCGAAGGACTCGGTCTGAAGAGCGAGAAGGTCAGGAACTTCTAGCGGCTCCTGAATTCGTGCGAAAGACACACGACGGGGACCGGCGGGTACGGCGGAGGCGTTGCGCGAGGCTGCCAACAGATGTCCTTCCGAGGGCTCGCGGCGGACTGACTACACGCACGCCAGACGACCATGCATCAGAGCACCAAAAGAAGCGGGTCGTCAAAGGGCAGCGCAAAGGGGCAGTGTAGCCGAACGGCATACACCTGTCCACTTCAGTCTCGCTGCAAGCTCCACGTTGGTCGCAGCATCGCCCGTCAGAGCCGAAACGTCAAGCCCGGGAGCCGACATTTCGGCAGGGAAACAGCCGAGACCCTGGGAGTTTTCCCACCGAGCGACCTGCGTACACCACCACAGCGGAGACAATGCCCGACCTGGTGTGGCTGACGCTGAGTCACGCGGCGGATCGAACACCGGCCGATGGATCGACCGACGATCGACGCTGCCATGGCGGGTGTACCCAACCGCCAACCCACCCCAAACCAAGGCTTTACTAACAATTGAATAAAGCGACGCGCCGATCAGGGGGGCGGAGGGTCTCCGAGCAGGGTGGACAGCTCCGAGACCAGCCACCGGGAATCCTTTTTGATCATGATGAATCTGGCCCGGTTCTGGCTGACGACCCGGCGTGGCTCCTTCTCCCCCTCGGGGGTCCTGACCGTGCTCATGCTCATGAAGAGCAGCACCTCGACCCGGCCGGAACCTCCCGACTCCACCGACTCGACCCCGGCCCCGGTCACCGTGGCCTGCTGCACCGTCTTCTGTCTCCTGGCCTGTGGAGCGATGCTCCTGGCCAGCTGCCGGTAGTGCAGACTGAGCGCCCCGACGGTGTATTCGCTCGCTCTTGCGAAATCCTGTTCGATCGTACGGTAGTCGTACGACAGCATGTCGGGGGCGACCGAACGGGCCGCGGCGAGCGCCTCCCGGCCCGCCGTCTCGTCCGCGCGCAGCCGGCTCAGGTCGGTGAACATGATCCAGACGGCCGCCGCGAGCGCGAGCGCGACGGCGACCATGAGTCCGATCGCCAGCCGGGAGGCATGTCTCACAGCACCAGCTCCGCCTGGGACACGAGCCACGATCCCCCGACCTTGGTCACTTCCATGTTCCACCGGTAGAACCGCTCCTGCGGGGCGTCCTTGCTCCCGTCCCGCCGGATCACCGCGTCGCCCACCACCATCACCTGGGCTGTGCTCCCCTTCAACGAGACCAGCCCCGAGGCCCGCAGCGCACCCGTCTGGAGGATCTTGTCCTTCACCGTGCTCCTCTTGAGCTCCGCGGCGGTCCTGGCGTACTCGGCCCTGGCCACGCCCGTGGAGGTGTCGAGGATGCGCTCGATGTCCTCGTCGACGCTCCGGTAGCCGACGGAGAGCAGATGCAGGGCGTGGGCCCCCGCCGCCCTCAACGCGGCCTGCCGGTCGTCAGCGGCCGTCTGGGCGTCGCGCAGGGCGGCACCGATCCAGAACGCGGCGACGAGCAGCGCCACGATCAAAACTCCCAGCATCGGCCCCAAGATCCTGAGAGGGCGACGGGAGCGGCGTGAGCGACGGGAACGAGTGGCGTGCACTGCCATGCGTTCTCTCCCATCGCACGGTCTGCGGAACGCGGGCCGGTGAGCGCGACCGTCGCACCGCGCCGGACGGTACGCTCCCCGATCGCCGGATCATAACCCGCCGCGCAGATCCGCATAACGACCTTCGCCCACATGCCCCGGGCCATTTCGCCCGTCCCTTCACCCCGGCCCCCGGAACAACGAGGCGTCCGGCCCGGTGAGGATGGCTCTCCCCCGCCGCCGACGCGCATCCCGGCCGGCCGCTTCCCGCCCCTCCCATCCGGGCCCGGGCACGGGTCGCGGGGGGCGGAAACACGAGAAGAGCGGGCCACCGGCACCAGGTGGACCCGCTCTTCTCGATGAAACGAACTACTTGACGGTCACCGAGGCGCCGGCGCCCTCAAGGGCGGCCTTGGCCTTCTCGGCCTGCTCCTTGTTGACCTTGCCGTCGAAGACGGACTTGGGAGCGCCGTCAACGAGGTCCTTGGCCTCCTTGAGGCCCAGGCTCGTCAGGGCGCGGATCTCCTTGATGACCTGGATCTTCTTGTCACCGGCGGCCTCGAGGACGACCTCGAACTCGTCCTGCTCCTCGACCTCTTCGACGGCGGCCGCACCGGGGGCGGCGGCGGCGACGGCGACGGGGGCAGCGGCCTTGACGTCGAAGGTCTCCTCGAAGAGCTTCACGAAGTCGGACAGCTCAAGAAGAGTCATCTCCTTGAAAGCGTCGAGCAGCTCGTCGGTGCTGAGCTTCGCCATGATGGTTCCTCCATACGGATCTGAACTACTAAAGAAAGTCGGGACCGCGGTTTGCGTTAATCCCCTGTGACCGCCTGCGCGGACCTACTCGCCGGCGCCTTCGCGCTTGGCGCGCAGGGCCTCGGCCAGCTGAGCCATGTTGGTGGGCAGCGCATTGAAGACGGCGGCCGCGTGGCCCTGCTTCGCCTTCAGGGCACCGGCCAGCTTCGCGAGGAGAACCTCGCGCGACTCAAGGTCGGCAAGCTTGCTGATCTCGTCCGGCGTCATCGACCTGCCGTCGACGACACCGCCCTTGATGACCAGGAGGGGATTGGCCTTGGCGAAGTCACGCAGACTCTTGGCAGCCTCGACCACGTCGCCGTTGACGAACGCGATCGCCGACGGACCCGCGAGCAGGTCGTTGAGCTGGTTGAACCCGGCCTCAGTGGCCGCGATCTTGGTCAGCGTGTTCTTCACCACGGCGAACTTCGCATTCTCACCGAGAGAAACGCGCAGCTGCTTGAGCTGGGCGACGGTGAGACCGCGGTATTCGGTCAGAACGGCAGCATTGGAGCCGTCGAAGCTGCTCTTCAGCTCAGCGACAGCCGTTGCCTTTTCTGCCTTCGCCATGGGCCTCCTTCCAGATGTGCCGCCGGGGCAAGGGCCCAGAAAAGCGAACAAGCCCCGGCGCAGGCGCACGGGGCTCACATAAGGAGGTTAGTCCAGATGAAAACTCACATCACAACCTACGCGGGCCGTCCACTGACGTGGATCCTTAAGTCATCAAGCCATGCGGCTTGACGACGACCGGCGGTCTTCGGCGTTGACAGCTTACGCGCTGACGCCACGAATGCCAACTCGGCGCCACCTCAGCGCGGTAAGCCGGAAAAACACGCTTTTGCCCCCTCCCGGCGTCGTCCCCGGAGCCTGCCCCGCTACGGGGCCGAGAACAGCCCGGGAGGAGTCCTCCCCGGCAAAGGGGCACGGAAAAGGCTCACGCCCCCGGCCGGTGGGCCGAGGGCGTGGACTTCCGGGAAACGTCAGTTTCCGCCGCGGTGCTCGGGCAGGTCACCCACCTGGTCGGCGGGCGGGGCCGTGATCTCCACGGGCTCGTTGAACCCCTTGAAGAGCGCCGTCAGGTTGAACGACGCGTCCTTCTCGGAGCCGCTGAGCGTGACCTTGCGGGGCAGGCTCTGGGCGTCGGCCCAGAGGTCGAACTTCACGTCCTTGGCCTGCGAGAGCTGCTCCTGAAGCTTCTCACGCTTGGCCGGGTCGATCAGCTGGGCGGCCTCGGCGACCGGGAAGGTGCCGCTGTAGTGGGTCGTGTCGACCCCGCCGACCGTCTCGGTGCCGACCGCCTTGACGTCCTTGGACGCGGTCAGCAGCTTCACGGTGCCCGCCAGGTCGAACTGCTGCGCCTGGTCCATGAACTTCCTGATCTCGGACTGCCCCTTGGCGTCGAGCTCGCTGAGCGACACCTTGGTCCACGGCTTGCTGGTGCCGGCGACCCTGTTGATGAGCTCGGACTTCACGTAGACCGTGTCACCCGACAGGATGGCCCGTGCCCCGCCGGGCACGTTCTGCCCGCCGAAGGTGATCGTGTCGAGCCTGATGTCCGTCGCCAGCTGGGGCTTGCTCTGGTAGAGCATGCTGCCCTGGACCTTGCCCGCCCCCTTCTCCCCACCGGTGGCGTCGAGAACCACGTCCGCGGAGTAGGAGGTGACCTCCTCGGCCTTCTGAGCACTCTGCTGCACCGCGTCCGCCGCGGCGAGTTTGACGTTTCCGAGGGAGCCGGTGCCCTGCGCACCGCATCCCGCGACCGCGATGAGCGCGGCCGCTCCCAGTGCGACTGTGGGAGCCAATCGGCGCATTTTCGTCTCCACCCTTTCGTTCCCCCGGTGATCCATGACAACGACACTACGCGTCGGCAAAGCCGGGCGCGTCGTCCGGGAGAACGAAGAAAGGCCTCAACCGAATGGCCATTCGGTTGAGGCCTTCCTCAGAAGACGTCTGCTATCAGGCTGCTATCAGGCGTCGAGCTCGGCGGTCAGCGCCCGCGTCTGGTTGGGGTCGACCTGGATGCCGGGGCCCATCGACGTGGAGAAGACGACCTTCTTGACGTAGCGTCCCTTCGCCGCGGACGGCTTGAGACGCAGCACCTCTTCGAGGGCGGCGGCGTAGTTCTCGATGAGCTGGCGCTCGCCGAAGGACACCTTGCCGATGATGAAGTGCAGGTTCGCGTGCCGGTCGACACGGAACTCGATCTTGCCGCCCTTGATGTCGGTGACGGCCTTGCCGACGGCCGGGGTCACGGTGCCGGTCTTGGGGTTCGGCATCAGGCCACGGGGGCCGAGCACGCGGCCCAGACGACCGACCTTGCCCATGAGGTCCGGGGTGGCGACGACGGCGTCGAAGTCGAGGCGGCCCTTGGCGACCTCGTCGATCAGCTCGTCGGCACCGACGATGTCGGCGCCCGCGGCGCGGGCCTCCTCGGCACGGTCACCGGTCGCGAAGACCAGGACCCGGGCGGTCTTGCCGGTGCCGTGCGGGAGGTTGACGGTGCCGCGGACCATCTGGTCGGCCTTGCGAGGGTCGACGCCCAGCCGCAGGGCCACCTCGACGGTGGCGTCGAACTTGGCGACGTTGGTGTCCTTGGCCAGCTTGGCCGCCTGCGCCGGGGTGTACAGGGTCTCGCGGTCGACCTGCGCCGCCGCGGCGCGGAATCCCTTGCTGCGCTTCATGTGATCACTCCTGTGGATCCGAGTGTTCGTGGTGCGGGCCAGCGCCTGGCCCCTCCACTTACTTCGAAATTTTCCTGCCGGACGTCGCTCGTGCTCCGCCCGTTGTTCGGCCCCTCGGCGGTCGCGCGGATCATGCTCTCGCGCTCGTGCCCGCGGGGCCCGGTCAGCCGTTTCGGCTAGTCGGTGATCGTGATGCCCATCGACCGGGCGGTGCCGGCGATGATCTTCTCGGCCGCCGCGATGTCGTTGGCGTTGAGGTCCTGCATCTTGGTCTCGGCGATCTGGCGCAGCTGCTCCTTGGTGAGCTTGCCCACCTTGTCCTTCTGCGGGACGGCCGAACCCTTGGCGACACCGGCGGCCTTCTTGATCAGCTCAGGCGCCGGGGGCGTCTTCGTGATGAAGGTGAAGGTGCGGTCCTCGTAGATGGTGATCTCAACGGGGATGATGTTGCCGCGCTGGGCCTCGGTGGCAGCGTTGTACTGCTTCACGAATTCCATGATGTTGACGCCGTGCGGACCGAGGGCGGTACCGACCGGCGGCGCGGGCGTGGCCTGGCCAGCGGGGAGCTGGACCTTGACCAAGGCGGCGAGCTTCTTCTTAGGAGGCATGCTTCTCTCCGGGTCCTTGCTTCTCTGAACGATGTTCCTGCCGGCCCCGCGCAGGCGGGGCCCACTCCGGCGGCTGAATTTCGACCGGAGTGAAGAAGGAACCATCCCCGCGACCGCGGGGCAGACTGGTGAAGTCTACGCGACCGGTTTAGATTTTCGAGACCTGGTTGAACGAGAGCTCGACCGGGGTCTCACGACCGAAGATCGACACGAGCACCTTGAGCTTCTGCGACTCGGCGCTGATCTCGCTCACCGTGGCGGGCAGCGTGGCGAACGGGCCGTCCATGACGGTGACGGACTCGCCGACCTCGAAGTCGACCGTCGCGGCGGAGGCCTTCGCGGTGGACTTCTTCACCTCTTCCGAGGGCTCCGGCGCGAGCAGCTTGGCGACCTCTTCGAGGCTCAGCGGGCTTGGCTTGTTGGAGAGGCCCACGAAACCGGTCACACCGGGGGTGTTACGCACCGCGGACCAGGACTCGTCGGTGAGCTCCATCCGGACCAGGACGTATCCGGGCAGCACCCGCTCCTTGACCAGCTGGCGCTTGCCGCTCTTGATCTCGGTCACGTGGTGGGTGGGCACCTCGACCTGGAAGATGTAGTCCTCCATGTTGAGGGACTGCGTGCGGGTCTCGATGTTCGACTTCACGCGGTTCTCGTAACCGGCGTAGGAGTGGATGACGTACCACTCGCCGAACAGGCTCCGCAGGTGCCGCTTGAACTCCTCGACCGGGTCGACGTCGGGAAGGACGTCACCGTCCTCGTCGACGGCGCCGACCGGGGCCTGCTCGGCCTCACCCTCGGCGTCGGTGTCGGTCTCGGCGTCGACATCCCGCCCGTCGGACTCGTCAAGCGAATCCTCGGTGACGTCGACGGCCTTCTCCAGCTCGTCCTCGCGCTCTTCGCGGGGCTCGCCGGCCGACTGTGCAGACTCGGACACGGTGCTCTATCTCTTTTCTTCGATGGCTTGTGGACTCATCGGCGAGGCTATCCGCCCGCCGGAGACCGCGGCTCAGGCTCCGCCGAAGATTCTCAGCACGCCCTCGGTGAACAGCGCGTCCAAAGCCGACACGATCCCGACCATGATCAGAACGAAGACCAGGACGATGATGGTGTACGAAATAAGGTCTTTGCGCGTAGGCCAGATGACCTTACGCAGCTCGGCGACTACCTGCCGGTAGAAAAGGGCGGGAGAAGTGCGCTTGGTCTTCTTCTCACCGCTCGGCTTGTCTGCGGTTTCGCCGCGCGTGTCGATCGCCACAGTCCTCACCTGAATCCATCGAGTCCAACGCACATAAGCGGCGCGCTGGACGCCTGATGCGCGGACCGCTCCTAGCAGGGCACGAGGGACTCGAACCCCCAACCGCCGGTTTTGGAGACCGGTGCGCTACCAATTGCGCTAGTGCCCTAAGACATGAACCACCATACATCGGTTGGACCGAAGTTTGTCCGTGGCTCACGGTCTTGACCGCCGGTTCACGCATACGGCGGAAAGACCATGCCGGAGTCTACGGGTGAATGGCCACCACGTCGAACCGGAGGACGCCGACGGGCGATCGTCCAGCTCAGAAGCCGTCGCCGATGCTCAGGCGGCTCCCGGGACGACGTCCGCATGGTGGATACGCGGCGGAAACATCGGCACAGGTCTGTAACCATGGAGGTATGACCCGTCCTCGCATCTCAGCGCGCATCTCCGCGATCTCCGAGTCCGCCACGCTCGCCGTGGACGCCAAGGCCAAGGCAATGAAGGCGGCGGGCCGCCCGGTCATCGGCTTCGGCGCCGGTGAGCCGGACTTCGCGACCCCCGGCTACATCGTCGAGGCGGCCGTCGAGGCGTGCAGGAACCCCAGGTTCCACAAGTACACCCCGGCCGGCGGCCTTCCCGAACTGAAGCAGGCCGTCGCCGACAAGACGCTCCGCGACTCCGGCTACCGGGTGGACGCGGCCCAGGTCCTGATCACCAACGGTGGCAAGCAGGCCGTCTACGAGGCGTTCGCCACCCTGCTCGACCCGGGTGACGAGGTCCTGGTCGTGGCCCCGTACTGGACGACCTACCCCGAGGCGATCAAGCTCGCCGGCGGCGTCCAGGTCGACGTGGTGACCGACGAGACCACCGGCTACCTGGCGAGCGTGGAGCAGCTGGAGGCGGCGCGCACCGACCGCACCAAGGTCCTGCTCTTCGTCTCCCCGTCCAACCCGACCGGCGCGGTGTACACCCCCGAGCAGGTCGCGGAGATCGGCCGCTGGGCCGCCGAGCACGATCTGTGGGTCGTCACGGACGAGATCTACGAGCACCTCACGTACGGCGACGCGACGTTCGCGAGCATCGCCACCGTGGTCCCTGAGCTGGGCGACAAGGTGGTGGTCCTGAACGGCGTCGCCAAGACCTACGCGATGACCGGCTGGCGCGTGGGCTGGCTGATCGGTCCCAAGGACGTCGTCAAGGCCGCCGCCAACCTGCAGTCGCACGCCACCTCCAACGTCTCCAACGTCGCCCAGGCCGCCGCGCTGGCCGCCGTCACCGGCGACCTGTCGGCGGTGGCGGAGATGCGCACCGCCTTCGACCGGCGCCGCCGGACCATCGTCAGGATGCTCAACGAGATCCCGGGCGTGGTCTGCCCCGAGCCGCTGGGCGCGTTCTACGCCTATCCCTCGGTCAAGGCGCTCCTGGGCAAGGAGTTCGGCGGCAGGCGCCCGGCGACCTCCGCCGAGCTGGCCGAGATCGTCCTGGAGGAGGCCGAGGTGGCGGTCGTCCCCGGTGAGGCCTTCGGCACCCCGGGATACTTCCGCCTGTCCTACGCGCTCGGCGACGACGACCTCGTCGAGGGTGTGAGCCGCCTCGCCAAGTTCCTCGGCCAGGCGGGCTGAACGCGACGGCCTGGCCGCCCGGCACGCCCAGGTCCCCGGCAGGGCCCGCCGATCAGGACGGCCTCCCTGCCGGGCCCGCCGAGCGTGACCGGTTCCCCGCCGGGCGCGGGGTTTCCCGCGGGGACCGCCGATCAGGACGGCTCGCCCACCGGTCGAACACGCCCTCCGTACGCGCCGGGCGGGGCTCAGTCCCGCAGGGCGTAGGCCACGGCGGCCTCGATGTGGGCGGCCGAGCCCTCGTCGAAGGCCCGCGCGTAGGCGGTCTCGCCGATCAGGCACGTGGCGCGGGCACCGGCGGCCTCGCGGAGCGCGGCCATGGTGTGGGCCCCGGTGCCGGGGGGCCCGAAGGTGGTCCGGATACGTTGCGCGGCCCCCAGGAGCCAGGCCGCGCGTCCGCCGTCGCCCTCGGTGGCGGCGATCCTGGCGAGCTGGTCGATGGCGAGAGCGCTGCCGACCGTGTCCCGCAGCCGTCGTTTGACCTCCAGGGAGGCCCTGGCCGCCGCTGAGGCCTCCACGAGGTCACCCCGGCCGAAAAGGGCGAGGGAGAGGACGTAGTCGTCCATGGCGCGCTGTGACAGCTCCCCTCGCGCCTCGTGGCCCGGACGCGCCTCGCGCAGGATCCTCACCGCCTCGTCGAAGTCGCCGCGAAAGGTGGCGGCCAGGGCGAGGAAGGAGGGCAGGAAGAACGTTCCCGGCGAGGTGGGGCCCAGCCCGCCGGCCACGCGCAGCGCGTACGCCCGCGCGTCCTTTCGATCCAGGTCTCCGGTGAACAGGCGGGTTTGCGCGAGGGCGAGAAGGGCGTGTGCCTCGGCGTCGCCGTCACCGTACCGCTGGGCGTTCTCGACGGCCTCCTCCGCCCGGTCGCGCGCCAGGGACATGTCGCCCTGGATGAGCGCGAGATGGGCGACGACCCAGAGCGGCCTGGACCTCGCCCTGTCGGGGGCGGGGACGGCGGACAGGGCGCGGTCGAGATAGTGGCGGCCCTCCCTGACGAACCCCAGCCGGCACCAGAGCACCCACAGGGCTCCTGCCAGCTCCAGAGCGCCGCGGTGGTCGCCCGCGCCGAGACAGCGGTCGAGGGCCGCGCGGATGTCGGGCAGTTCCCGGTGCGCCCAGCAGGTCCATTCGAGCTGGCGCGGGCCGTACCATTCGGCGCCCATGCGCCGGGCGGTGGACAGGTAGTGATCGCGATGCCTGCGGATCATCAGGGCGCCTTCGCCCAGCTCGTCGAGCCAGTCGCGCCCGTAGTCCCTGATGGTGTCGAGCAGGCGGTAGCGGTCACCCACGCGGGCGACGACGGATTTGGCCACGAGCGCGGCGAGTGCGCCGGGGACGTCGGGCAGGCGCTCGTCCTCGCACACGCCACGCGCCGCCTCGGCGTCGAACGCCGCGGGAAAAACCGACAGGCGGGCCCAGAGCAGACGTTCGGCGGGGGTGCACAGCTCGTGGCTCCAGCCGGCGGCGGTGCGGAGCGTGTGGTGGCGGACGGGGAGTCCCTCGCCGTCGGTCAGCGGCTTGAAGTGGACGTCGAGCTGGTCGGCGAGCTGGGTCGCCGACAGGCCGCGCATCTGGCTGGCGGCCAGCTCGATGGCGAGCGGCATGCCGTCGAGCCTGCGGCAGAGCCTGGCGACGGCCATCATGGCCCGCTCGTCCGTACGGAATCCGGGGGCCACGGCCCTGGCGCGGTCGAGGAAGAGGCTCGGCGCGTCGTGGTCCGCGAGGTCGGCGGTCTCGGGCGGGGGGACGGGGAAGGGGTCGACGAGCATGACGACCTCCAGCGGCAGGCCGAGCTCCTGGCGGCTGGTCACGATGATCTGAACGTCGGGCGCGCCGGTCAGGAGGGCCACGACCAGGGCGGCGCAGGAGTCGACCAGGTGCTCGCAGGTGTCGAGGACGATGAGGAGCCGCCGGTCGGTGAGATGCTCGACGAGGGAGTCCAGGGCGGGACGTTCGGCCGGGGTGCGCAGGCCGAAAAGTCCGGCGACGCCGTGGATGAGCAGGTCGCCGTCGGTCTCGGCGGAGAGCTCTGCCACCCAGACGCCGTCGGGGTAGTCGTCACGGACGTTCCTCGCGGCCCGCAGGGCCAGACGCGTCTTGCCGACGCCCCCGGGGCCACGCAGGGTGAGCAGGCGTGTCCGGGTGAGGAGTTTCGCGATCTCGTCGAGCTCGGTGGTGCGGCCGACGAAACTGTTCATCTCGGCCGGCAGGTTGCCGCAGCGCGTCAAGAAAGCTCCCCCTGGAGTGCGTGTTCCACGGCGTCGCGCAGGCTGATCGAACTTCCCCGTGCCTCCAGCCGCTCGAACTCCGTCCTGCCCATGCGCCCGCGCAGCCTCAGCTCGGCCGCGCGCAGCTGCGTCGCGATCACGGGTGAACGGCTGGGCGGCACGTCGGCGCTCCGCCACGCGGCGCGGGAGGCTCCGAACATGGTGGCGGCGAAGGTGTCGTCGGAGCACGCCTCGGCGATCACGACGAACACCTCCAGTGCCTCCATCAGGGAGATGCTGTCGCCGAACAGGCGGGCCCCGCGCAGGGAGCCGCAGGCGGAGTCGAGCGCGGAGACGGTGTTGCCCAGGGAGTGCTCGGCCTGGGCCAGGAGGAGGTCCAGGCGGATGAGGGTCCAGTAGTCGCCGCAGGACTCGCAGAGCTCGCGTCCCTCGCGCAGGACGGAGACGGCCTGCTCATGGTGGTCGGCGAGCATCATCGCGGTGGCGACCACGGTGTAGGTGGGCAGGAAGCCCGGGAAGACGTTGCCGGTGGAGCGGTGGCGCACCCTGGCGTGCTTGATGAGCCTCAGGGCCTCGACCACATCGCCCTTGACCACGGCCAGGTGGGCCTGGAACTGGCTGACGTAGGCCGTGGCGTAGCCGTCGGCGTCCTCGGCGGCGCATTCGGTGAGGATGCGTTCGGCGCGTTCGAGGTCGCCGCGCTGGATCGAGACCCAGGCGTGCACCCAGAGCGCCTTGACCCGTTCGGGGCTGGGGGTGTGATCGAGGTCGAGGCCGCGCTGGAGGAGGTCGTCACCGGGTGCCTGCATGCCGCAGCACGCCCACAGGAACCACAGGTTGCCGACGAGGTCGAGTCCTCTTCGGTATTCCGGTGGCCGGGAGTAGCAGTATTCGATGGCGCCGCGCATGTTGCCGCATTCGAGGACCAGCCTGCGGTACCACTCGAGCTGGCGGCCCTGCCAGCTCATCTCGGCGCGGGCGGACAGGGCGAGGAAGTGGTCGCGGTGGCGGCGCTGGATCTCGTCGGTCTCGCCGAGCCGGTCGAGCCAGACCACCCCGAACTCGCGGACGGTGTTGAGCAGGCGATAGCGGACCCCGCCCTCGCCCTCCTCGCGGACGAGGACCGATTTGTCGAGCAGGCCGAGCAGCCCGTCGAGGACGTCCTTGGCCGCGAGGGCACCGCCGGCGCAGACCTCCTCGGCGGCCTCGATGTCGAAGGTGCCCGCGAAGACCGAGGCCCGCGCCCACAGCAGGCGTTCCTGCGGGGTACAGAGTTCGTGGCTCCAGCCGAGGGCGACGCGCATGGAGCTGTGCCGCCGGGGAGCGGCGGCCCGCGCGGGCGGGGCGGCGCCGAATCCGGCGGCGTGGATCTCGCGTTCGGCCGCGGGGACCGTACGGCCTTCGAGGGACGCGGCGAGCTCGTCCGGCGAGGTGACGTGACCGTCGAAGGCGGTGATCCCCGCGGTGGAGATCGGGCGGCCGTCGAGGGTGGCGGCGAGCACGTCGAGGGTGCCGAGACCGCCGGGGGTGCCCTCGGCCACGGCGAGCCGGATCGCGAGCGGCAGGTTGTCGAGGCGCTTGCAGAGCTCGGCCGGATCCGTGCCGCCGAACCTGCCACCGGCGAGGGCGGTGATCAGCTGGACGGCGTCGGCGTCCGGCAGGCCGCCGACCGGGTAAAGGTGCTCGCCGGGCAGGCCGAGCCGCTGTCTGCTGGTGGTCAGGACACGCAGTCCCTCGACCGAGCGCAGCAGCAGGCCGACCAGGATGCCCGTCGCGCCGACGACGCGGTCACAGGTGTCGAGGACGAGCAGGGTCCGGCGCGTGAGGAACTCGTCCACCAGGGCCCGCAGCGTGGGGGTGCCCGGCCCGCGGCGGGCGCCGATCGCGTCCGCGAGCGTCTCGGTCAGGGAGTCGAGGTCGGCGGGCGCCTCCGACAGCTCCACGATGTGGACGCCGCCGGGGAACGCGGGTTCGAGGGTGCGGGCGAGCCGCAGGGCGAGACAGGTCTTCCCGACCCCCGCGGGGCCGGTCAACGTGACGTGCCGGACCCTTTCGAGCAGTGCGGATACGTCTGCGAGTTCTGTCTCCCTGCCGACGAAGACATCCGCTTCCATGGCAGCCCCAGCGTCCTGACAATGTGTGCCTCCACGGTCGCACGGCGACATGGTCCGCTGAAAGCCCGTTTCCTAAATTTCCTCGATATAACGGGGGATGGGATATGGGCGGGTGTGCCGTGCCCCCGCAACGCCTGCCCGAAATAACACATAAAACCCTATAAATAACCAATCGGAAAAAGTCGCGGGAAATGTCGGGAAAGGCGAGCGGGGTTCCGGCCCTGTTCAGCGGGCCTGCCCGCACGCGCGGCGCCCATGACGATCTCGACGGCGAGGCTCCCGTGCTCCGTCCACACGAGCGTGAGCGTACCCGGCCCACCGCCCGCGTCGAGCTCACCGCCCTCCCCCGGGCCTCCGCGCGGCGATCTTCCCCTCCCCGGGACGTGAACGGACCTTCAGATCGCGCCAAAAACATCGGGGTCGTCGATCGGCGCCCCCGAAGGTACGGCACCATATTGAAATGCCACGTCCCCTCAGCGAACTGCCCAAGGCGCACCTGCACCTGCACTTCACCGGCTCCATGCGGCACTCGACCCTCGTCGAGCTCGCCCGCGAGCACGGGTTACACCTTCCCGACGCGCTCGAGGAGGACTGGCCGCCCCGGCTGCGCGCGACCGACGAGCGAGGCTGGTTCCGCTTCCAGCGGCTGTACGACATCGCGCGCTCGGTGCTGCAGCGGGAGAGCGACGTCTACCGGCTGCTGCGCGAGGCCGCCGAGGACGAGGCCGCCGAGGGATCGGGCTGGCTGGAGATCCAGATCGACCCGTCGGGGTACGCGTCGAAGTTCGGCGGTCTCACCTCGGCGATGGAGCTGATGCTCGACGCGACCCGCAGGGCGGCGGACCACGCGGGGATAGGGATCGCCGTCGTGGTGGCGGCGAACCGTACCCGCCACCCTCTCGACGCCAAGACCCTCGCCCGCCTCGCCACGCACCACATGGACGAGGGCGTGGTCGGGTTCGGGCTCTCCAACGACGAGCGACGCGGCCGGGCCCGCGACTTCGACGGAGCCTTCCGGCTGGCCAAGCGCGCCGGGCTGCTCGCCGTACCGCACGGCGGGGAACTGCTGGGCGCGGCCAGCGTGGCCGAGTGCGTCGACGTGCTGGACGCCGACCGGGTCGGGCACGGGGTGCGGGCGGCCGAGTCGCCGAGGCTCATGGAGCGCCTCGCGGCCCGGGAGATCACGTGCGAGGTCTGCCCGACGTCCAACGTCGGCCTCGGGGTGGCCGAGCGCGCCGAGGACGTACCGCTGCGGCGCCTGTTCGAGGCGGGGGTGCCGATCGCGCTGGGCGCCGACGACCCGCTGCTGTTCGGTGCCAGGCTGCTGCCCCAGTACGAGCTCGCCAGGCAGGTGTACGGCTTCTCCGACCCGGAGCTGGCCGAGCTGGCCCGCCAGTCGGTGCGGGCTTCGGCGGCCCCGGACGACGTGCGCAAGAAGCTCCTCCAGGGGATCGACGACTGGCTGGCGTCATCGGGCTGAACGGACGCGCCTCCCCCTCCGACGCATCCGGCCGACGCCGGAGAGCCTCCCGCTCGGACACACCCCGCCGCCGCCGGAGAACCGAGCGGGCGAGCACCCGCCCGGCCGACGTCAACGAGCCGAACGGGCGGACTCCCGACGTACCACGCACCCCGTCGGCCACCGGCACACCCCCGACCGGCGTCAGCGGACCGAGCGGGCGATCTCCTGCGCGCGGCCGAGCTCCCCGACGCCCTCCAGGCGCAGGCCGACCCGCCCTCGCTGCCAGATGAGGGTGGGGCCCGCCGGACGGGGACGGACCTCGGCCTCCCCTCCGCTCCTGGGCAGGTAGGTCAGGCCGTGGTGGGCCGGGATCCACTGTGCCTTCACCGCACCCACACCGACGTCCTCCGGCCAGGGCGGGCCCAGTTCCTTTCTGAAGACGAGGTGGAGGCTGCCGTCGTACTCGTCCAGCCTGAGGCCGGGCCAGAACAGCGACACCACCCGGCCTCCGTCGCTCACCCTCACCTCGGCGGGATCGCCGAGCACGGCCGGGACGGAAACGGGGAACGCCACCTGCTCCCTCGCCTGTTCCAGGGTGACCCGGCGCTCACCGGGCAGCGGCTGAGGCACCCCGGACGGCAGCGGCCCGGGGCCGCCGATCCTGAGCTCGACCCCCGCGAAGCGCAGGATCTCCGCGACCGCGGCCCTTCCCGCGGGTGTCGCCCCCAGGAGGAGGGCCACGAGGATCGCGACGGCGGCGACCACCGCCCGCCGCCGTACCCGCCCGCCGTCTCGCAGCGCCTCCCACGCGCGCCTGAGCACGCGGGGACCTCCGGGAACGGCGGGCGCCTCGGGGGTTCGCGTCTCGGGAACAGGGCTTCCGGGGACGGCGGGTGCCTCGGGATCGGGACTCTCGGGAACAGGGCTTCCAGGAGCGGCGGGCGCCTCGGGATCGGGCGTCCCGGAGTCCGGTGCCGACGCGGCGGGGGCGAGTTGTGATCGGAGCCGGGCTCGTACGGCCCGCGCGACATCGTCCGGGGGCGGGGAGGGGACGTCGATGGACTCCCCGAGGGCGAGGAGCCGGGCTTCGAGGTCGTCAGGTGAGGTCACGGGCCACCTCCTCACGCAGACGGGCCAGGCCGCGGGAGGTCCGCGACTTGACGGTACCGACGGGAAGATCGAGCACCTGGGCGGTCTCGGCCTCCGACAGCTGTAGGAAGTACCGGCAGACCACGGTCTCGCGTTCCCGTTCGGGCAGCGTACGCACCGCGTCGAGGAGCCGCGCCCTCAGGTCGGTCGCGACCGCCGCCTCCTCGGGGCCCTCGCCCGGCGGGGGAACGACCTCGGTGAGCCGCACGGTCAGCCTGTCGCGGCGTCCACGGGAGCGGGTCAGGTTGTGCGTCTCGTTGGCCACGATCCGCAGCAGCCAGGGGCGGAAGTGCGCGTCCCTGCGAAAGGAGGCGAGATGACGGTACGCCTTGACGAACGCCTCCTGGACCACGTCCTCGGCCTCGTCGGCGGCGCCGAGCATGGCCGCGGTGCGGTGCGCGAGCACGCTGTAACGGGCGACCAGCACCTCGTAGGCGTCCAGGTCACCGGCGAGCGATCGGGTGATCGCCTCATCGTCGTCCGTCGGGGGCTCCTTCGCGAATGTTGGGAGAGATTCCACCGCATCCGAGCCCTTCGCGAAAGCCCTCTTCTCTTCGTGAAGCCTCGCACTCGTGGGCGAGACCGTGATCCCGTCCGCCGGGGTGCTCCCTTTGGATTCGGAGGACGGGGCCGAGAGTGGCCTCTTCGGATTCGGAGGACATCCGGAGGGCACGACGGCCGACAGAGGCGGAAGGCACCGGGGCGAGGGCCTCTCGCAGGACCTTTCAGCGGGCCTTTCAGAGGAGCTCTCGGAGGACCTTGCTGTGCAGGGCATAGGCGACGGCCTCCTCCGGGTCGGCCTGGTAACCCTCGGCGAAGACCGCGTCGTAGGTCTCGTCTCCGAGCAGTTGCCTGGCCGTCCGCTCGGCGACGGTCCTCGGCTCGGACATGCCCTCGGAGCCGAAACCCTGGAGCCCGAAGGTGGCCCACAGCCGTACCCCCGCTCCCTGGAGCCTCGCCGTACGCCGGCCGTCGCCCTCGACCGCGGCGATCACCGCGAGCTGGTCGACCGCGAGCGCCACGCCGGTGGCGTCGCGCAGGCGCCACTTGACGTCGAGCGACTGCCGGGCGGCCTCCGCGGCCTCGTCCACCCGTCCAAGACCCAGCTGCGCGATGGACAGGACGTAGTCGCCACAGGCGCGGGCCCAGCGCTCGCCGCGCGCGTCGCAGAGCCGCTGCGCCTCCTTGAGCACGGAGACGGCCCTGGCGAACTCTCCACGCCAGGTGACCGCCGTCGCCGCGGTCACCAGGGCGAGGGGTTCGCTCACGGTGGCGGTCTCGGCACGGCGGAAGTACTCGCGGACGAGCTCGACGCGGGGCTCGACGTCCTCCAGGGCGCCGGCGCACAGGGAGCTGCTGGCCAGCCTGAGCTGAGCGTGCCCGGCCGCCGCGTAGTCGCCCCAGTCGAGGGCCGCCGACAGCGCCGCCTCCGCGCGACGACGGCCCACCTCCGGCTCGCCCTGGGCGATGGCCACGCAGCCGTCGGCCCACAGGAGCCTGGGCAGCCCGGGATCGGTGACGGGGGCCGCCTCGATCGCCCTCGCCATGTGGTAGCGGCCCTCGTTCAGCCGTCCCAGGCAGAACCAGAGGATCCAGAGCGTTCCCGCGAGTTCGACGGAGGTCGGGGAGGCGGGGTCGAGGGCGAGGCGGAGGTCGGACATGGAGAAGGCGAGCCTCGCCGCCCACTCCTCCTGCCCGGGGCCGTACCAGTCGGCCTCGGCCCTGCGCGCCAGGTCGAGGCAGTGGTAGCGGTGCCGCCGCGTCAGCCGGGCCTCCTCACCGAGCAGGGCGAGCCGTTCCCTGCCGTACTCCCGCACCGTGGAGGGCTGCCGGTAGCCTCCGGGCACGGGGACCAGGAGGAACCTCCGCTCCAGGCTCTCCAGCAGGTCCGGTACGCCGCTCAGCGCGTCGTCGCCGCACACCCACTCGGCGGCGGCCGCGTCGAAGTCTCCCGCGAAGACCGAGAGCCGCGCCCAGAGCAGGCGTTCCCGCGGGTCGCAAAGCTCGTGGCTCCAGCTGATCGCCGCGCGCACGATTCGGTGGCGGGGGGCCGGTGTCCTGCCGTGGGGGATCTCGAAGTGGTCCTCCAGGTGATCGGCGAGCCGCTCCACCGGCAGGGATCCCAGCCCTCCGGCGGCCAGCTCGACGGCGAGCGGCACGCCGTCCAGCCGCCGGCAGATCCTGGCCGCGGCCGCCACACCGGCCTCGGTCGTCTCCAGGCCGTGAACCACGCTCCTGGCCCGGTCGAGAAAGAGCCGCAACGCGTCGTCCGCCCCCGCGCCTTCCGAGACGGCGCCTTCCGGCCATCGGACGGGAGGCCCCGGGGCGGGTGTCTCGAAGGGCCCGACGGGAAGCAGCGCCTCCTGGGGAAGCCCGAGAGGCCGACGAGAGGTGGTGACGATCCGTACGCCGGGCGCCCCCGCCAGGATCTCCCTGACGAGGGCGCGGCAGGCGGGCAGGAGATGCTCGCAGGCGTCGAGGATCAGCAGGAGTCTCCTGCTGGCGAGGAACTCGACGAGCGTCTCGGCCTGTGACCGCGCGGACCGCTCGGGAAGGCCCAGGACCGCCGCGACCGTGTGGGCGAGCAGATCGCCGTCGCGCTCGCCGGAGAGCTCCACCAGCCAGGTGCCGTCCGGGTGGTGTTCCTCCCGCTCCCGCGCGGCCCTGACCGCGATTCGTGATTTGCCGATGCCGCCGACACCGGTGACCGTGACCAGCGGAGTGTCGGCCAGGAGTTTCAGCAGCCGCCGCACCTCGCCTTCCCTGCCGATGAGGTCGTTCGTCTCCGCGGGCAGGTTCCCGCGCCACCACCGGGTCTGTTCCATTGATTCGCGCTCCTTTCTCCACTCACCGGGAATCGCACCGTTTCCACATCACGAACGGGTCGGCCGCCCATTTCCCAGGAGGGTTTCTTTGTCCTGCGGTGCAAATCTCACCGCCGGGTCGAGGTCGAACTTCCCCCGTTCGACGTGAAGCGCGGAAATGCTGGTGCTTTATGGCTGATTCGGCGGAGCCGGTAATCGAGGTGAGGCCGGGCCCGCCGTCCGCCGCCGGCGGTGCCGATCCTCGTCGCGAAAGATCGCTCGTCACGGGGCCGCGACGCCGGCCGTGAAGCGTTTAAGGGGTCGCCGCGGGGGAAGCGCCACTAGACTCTGGCTGTCCCTGGCCGTGGCCTCGCCCCGGCCTTTCCGTAAGCGAGCTGGACGGAACCGCATGTCTGGGTATGACCGCGTAGTGCAACCCGCGGCCGGTGACGAGGCCCTGGAGAACCACCTGGGTGGGGACGAGGCCAAGAACTACCGGCAGTACGAGCTCGACATGGTCGCCCCGCACGTGGGCCGGTCCATGCTGGAGATCGGCTCCGGGCTTGGCCACTTCGCCGAGTCCTTCCTGCCCCGCCTCGACCGGCTGGTGGTCAGCGATTTCGACCCATACTGCGTGGAGCAGCTGCGGAAGCGTTTCGAGGGCCGCGACGACATCGACGTGCTCCAGTTCGGCCTGCCGACCGAGATCCCGATCGGTGAGAAGGTCGACACCGTCGTGATGATGAACGTCCTGGAGCACATCGAGGACGACGTCGAGGCTCTGCGCTCGCTCGCCAAGGTCACCCTCCCCGGCGGCCGGATCGTGATCTGGGTGCCCGGCTACATGCAGCTGTACGGAGACTTCGACCGCAAGGTCGGCCACGTCACCCGCTACACCCCCGCCACCCTGCGCAGCACGGTCTCCAAGGCGGGCCTGGACATCGACGTGCTCAAGCCGATCAACTTCCTGGGCGGCATCGCCTGGTGGGCCGCCGTCCGCCGCGGCGGCGTCGGTTACCCCGACCCCCGCCTGGTCAAGATCTACGACCGTACCGTGGTGCCCCTCACCCGCTTCATCGAGCGCTTCGTCCGCCCGCCGTTCGGGCAGACCGTCTTCTGCGTCGCCCGCGTTCCCAAGTAACCTCCTGCTCGAACAGCCCGCGTCATCCCGTGCGGTGCCGCCCCGGACTTCCGGGGCGGCACCGCACGCGGTTTTTAACGGGTTGCACGCCTCGGCGACAGCACCGTATGTTCGTCCACATGTGGATCAACTCCTAAGAGCCGGCGTCGATCAGCCTTCGCTGATCCGCCCGCACTCAGCCCTCCGGCCCCGTTCGTCCGACGTGGCAGCTGAGTTGTCCGACCCGGGATCGCGCCGCGTCGTCACATTCTTCGAGGAGTCCTCATATGCGAATTCATCCTGCCCACAAGTCCGCCCAGAAGCGTGGCGGGAAGTCCAGGACCACCAAAACCCCCAAGCCGCGCACCCCGCTCCCCGAGCACGTCGTGCCCGCGGCTCCGCGGCACATGCCGATGCCTCCGATGCCGACGAGGCCGACCCGGCAGCCGCGCCGGATCCCGGGCAAGGGTGGTCGCTGACCCGCGGGTCCTTTTCGGGAAAAGCCCCGGTCCCGGGAGGTCTCCCTCCCGGGACCGGGGCTTTCCCGGATCTCATTGGGCGCCCCACGGACGCCCCCTCGGTGAATCAGGTCGTCACAGACGCTCGATGATCGTGACGTTGGCCTGGCCGCCGCCCTCGCACATCGTCTGCAGCCCGTACCGGCCGCCGGTCCGCTCCAGTTCGTGCAGGAGCTTGGTCATCAGGATCGCGCCGGTGCCGCCCAGCGGGTGGCCCAGGGCGATGGCGCCGCCGTTCGGGTTCACCTTGGCCGGGTCGGCGCCCAGGTCGTTGATCCACGCCAGCGGGACGGGGGCGAACGCCTCGTTGATCTCGGTGACGTCGATGTCATCGATGGACAGGCCGGCCTTCTTCAGCGCCTTCCGCGTCGCGGGGATCGGCGCGGTCAGCATGTAGACCGGGTCGTCGCCGGTGAGTGCGAGGGTGACGATGCGCGCCCTGGGGGTGAGGCCGTGGTCGCGGACGGCCTGCTCGGAGGCGATCAGGAGCGCTCCCGAGCCGTCGGAGATCTGCGAGGAGGTGGCGGCCGTGATCACGCCGTCCTCCTTCAGCGTCTTCAGCGACGCCATCTTCTCCAGCGTGGTGTCCGGGCGCGGGCCCTCGTCGTCCTCGACACCGTTGATCGGGGCGATCTGGTCCTTGAAATAACCGTTCGCGACGGCCTTCGAGGCCCGCTGGTGGCTCTCGTACGCGAACCGCTCCAGCTCTTCGCGCTTGAGGCCCCATTTCTGGCACATGAGCTCCGCGCCGCGGAACTGGGAGATCTCCTGCTTGCCGTAGCGCTCCACCCATTTGTCCCCGAAGGGGAAGGGCATGCCCTTCTCCAGCGCGGCGGTGATGCTCGACCCCATGGGGACGATGCTCATGGATTCCACCCCGGCCGCCACGACGAGGTCCTGGGTGCCGGAGAGCACGCCCTGTGCCGCGAAGTGGATCGACTGCTGGGAGGAGCCGCACTGCCGGTCGATGGTCACACCGGCGACGTTCTCCGGGAGGCCCGCCGACAGCCACGCGTTACGCGCGATGTCCATGCTCTGCGGGCCGAACTGCATGACACAGCCCATGATCACGTCTTCGACCGCGGACGGGTCGACGCCCGTACGCTCGATGAGCGCGCCGAGGGTGTGCGCGGCCAGATCGGTGGGATGGACGGTGGACAGACCGCCCTTCTTCTTGCCGACGGGGGTGCGGACCGCCCCGACGATGTACGCCTCTGCCACAGTGCCTCCTGCTCGCGAACCCGAGCCGCCTACGAAACCGAGCAACATTCGGTTGATAGGAGGTTACAACAGAACCTTCGTCCGTGCCCTGAACGGGAGCCGCCCGCGCGACAGCGAGGCCGATCGCACCTTTCGACACCTGGGCAGGGGGCCGTTCAGGCTCTCCTGCTGCTCGTCATGGTCGCGTAGGCGATGACGTTGTCGGTGTAGTGACCGGTCGAGCGGTTATAGGTGCCGCCGCACGTGATCAGGTGCAGCTGAGGGGTCGACGACCGGCCGTACACCCGCTCCGTCGGGAACACCGACTTCTCCGCCTGTTCCAGCCCGCCCACGGTGTAGACGGCGATGATCCCGTCCTTGCGGTGCACCTCGATGACGTCGCCGTTGCGGATCTCGTCGAGGCGGCTGAACACCGCGCTTCCCGCGCGCGTGTCCTTGTGCCCGAGCATCACCGCGGGACCCGCCTCACCGGGGGTGGGCCCCGAGCGGTACCAGCCGACCAGGTTCGGATCGCCGACCGGTGGCACCTCGATGGCGCCCGCCTTGTCGAGCCCGACAGACTTCACCGGCGCGTTCACCCCGAGCCGCGGGATGACGAGGCGCACCGGGGACGAGGGCTGCATGGCCGGGGCCGCGGGCAGGCTGGGCAGGGGCGGCGGCAAGGTCGGTGCCGCCTGGAAGTAGGGGTTCGCCGGCGCCGCGGCCAGGTCGCGGGGCGGCAGCGTGGTGCGCTGGTCGGCCAGGCCGTACTCCTCGGGCGCGGCCAGCATGTAGAGCAGGCCCACCAGTACCGTGACCACCCCGGCGATCCCGGCGAGGATGAGCACCGACCGCATCATCCGCCCGCCGGCGAGAGGCTCCTGTCCGGGCGGCCATCCCTCGTACGGCGAGCCGTACGGAGGGGGGCCGGACTGCGGGTACGGCGGCTGGACGGGAGGAACCGGCCGGTAGTGGGGAACCGGGCCCTGGGAATGCCCGGAGGGCGGCCAGCCGCCCGGAGGTCCCGGAGGTGGGGTGGTCATCCGGCCACCCCGATCAGCCGCGACCGACGGTGCGACGGCGCAGCACGAGCCCGCCGATCCCGGCGAGCGCCACCATCAGCGCACCGCTGAACATGATCATCCGAGCGTCGGGGCCGGCGTCGCCGCCGCCGCCGGTGGAGGCGGCGCCCTTGGGAGTCTCGTCGATCTGTTCGTCGGGATCGGGGGACGGCTTGGCGGTCTGGGTCCGGGTGACGGTGAGCGTCGGCCTGGGGGTCGTCGGGGTGGCCGACGGGGTCGCCGACGGCGAGGGGGTCGCCGACGGACTCGCCGAAGGGCTGGCGGACGGGCTGGGAGTGCCCGTTCCCACGGTCACCCGCAGCGCGGCGGCGGTCGCCTGGGCGGGGTCGGGAAGGGTGCAGTCGAGCAGTTCGACCTCGTCCGCGGCGCCCGTCCCGGCGCCGGTCTTGAGGAGCAGGGTGAACGCGCCGGGCTCGAAGGCGACGACACCCGTCGCGAGGGGGGTCACCGTGACGAGGACGGGGGGCGCGGTGACCGCCTGCCCCGCGACGGGGGGAGCGGCGGTGACCAGGATCTGGCGGAGTTCGCTGGGGCTCGCCAGAACTCCGCTGGGAGTCGCATTGATCTGCACCTCGGCGTCGGCGACGAGGCTCGCGCCCGCCGGGGCGGGCGCGGACGGGGTGAGGGTGGGAATCGTGGCCGGCTGACCGATCTTCCAGGTCGCCACGAGGGGGGCGTTCGTCACCGCCGACGTCGGACCGGTCAGATCCATCTGGAACGTGTACGTCGCCGACGGCGACACCGCGCCGGCGAGCGTGCAGGTGTAGGCGACCGGTTTGGGAGCGGCGTACATGGAGGCGAGTGCGGGGAACGCACCGAAGACGCCCGCGCCCACCGTAGCGATCACGGCTGTCTTGGCCGCGACACGCAGCCGCGTCCTGGACTTCAGCACGGTTTCTCCCCGTTCCAGATCGATCGGTCGGCGCACCGGCCGTCCAAGGCTTACAGATTGCGGTCAAGGTTCGGCATAGATCCTACGAACAGAGACCGAGACACGCGAGCAAGTCGGCTAAACGGACACAAATTCCCATCTATCCCACAGCAAACGACACCGTACATGGGTAAAGCGCCCAACGGGGGACCGGACGGGCACCTATCAGATGCCGGACAGGGGCGAAGACGCCTCCCCCCGTCCGGCCGAGGCACCCGCCTCGCGCCCGGCCATCCGGCGGGACGGCGGCCCGGCATCGGCAATCAGCGCCTGGATATACAGAAAAGACCAGGTCAAGACTGGTGATATCCGGCCTGAAGATCACCATCTGTGGAGCGTCATCGGGCAGGCTGGAATCTGCGGGAGATCCAATTCGGACGCCCGGAACCCCTTCCTGGAGTACGGAAATATTTCATCGATTCGGACACAATGATCACCGGCCCTACCGCCCGCGCCCCGCGCGGCGGCGGGCTGGAACGACCTCCGGCGAATCGACCGGCTCCCGTTCGGAGAGGAGCGGACGGATCAGTGTTCCCCCGAGTTCTTCTCCCCACCGGAAGGATTGAGATGAGCACCCCGGTCGCACCGCGGGCGCGTCGCGGGCAGGTCTCCCGTCGGCGGATCCCGACGAGATGGGTCGCCGTCGCCCTCGCGGTGGCCGTCCTGGTCGCCGTCGGGTTCAGCACGCGATACCGCTCGGTGGAGTCGATCACGGTTTCGGGTCCCGGCCCGTTCGACTCGGCCGCGTACGGAGCACGGACCTACGAGGCCATGGTCGTACCCGCGATCAGGAGGAAGGCCGTCGAACTGCCCGTACTGGTGAAGGCCATGACCACCGACGCGGAAGAGGCGGGGAGGCTGTACGGCGTCCGGCAGGGCGACGGCCCCTACACCTTCGCGGTCAAGGGCACCGGCACGGCCGGGGCGGTGAGGTCCGGGCTGATGCCCGTGACCGTGCCGGGGCTGCCCTCGGACACCCGGGTGTCGCTACAGGTCGGTCCGGTCATCAATGGCACGGCGCTGCGGGACGCGGTCGGATTCATCACCTTCGGGCAGTTCCTCAGCCAGGCGGAGTACGCCGACGCCGCCACCGCGCTGAACGACCAGGTGCGGGAGAAGCTGCTCAGGCACCTGGACGCGCCGCGGCTGAAGGGCAGGAAGATCTCCTTCGTCGGGGCCTTCAGCTTCCTCACCCCCTCCGTCGTGACCATCACCCCGGTCTCGATCAAGGAGGTCTCGTGAAGATCTCCGCCGCCACCGTCCTGAGCGCCCGCGACGTCACCAAGCTCTACGGGGACACACCCGCGCTCAGGGGAATCGACTTCGACGTCGCCGCCGGCCGGGTGACCGCGCTGTTCGGCGAGAACGGGGCCGGCAAGTCGACCCTGATGAGAATCCTGTCCGGGAGTGAGCACCCCACCTCCGGGCATGTCGAGCTCGACGGAGAGCCCGTCAGGTTCGCGTCGCCCCGTGACGCCGCCGACCAGGGCGTCTCGATCGTCCACCAGGGCCTCAGCCTCTGCCCCAACCTGAGCATCCAGGACAACCTCTTCCTGGCCAGGGAGATCTGCGGAGGGGCGTGGGTGATCGACCGCTCGTCCCAGCGGGCCACCACCACGGCGATCCTGCACAGTCTGAAGGAGTATCCGGACCCCGACCTGCCCGTCGGCGACCTGATGCCGGGCGAGCAGCAGATCGTCGAGATCGCGCGGGCACTCCTCCAGGAGGCCCGAGTGCTGATCATGGACGAGCCCACCTCGGCCCTCACCGCCCCTGAGATCGAGGTCCTGTTCCGGGTCATCAAGGAGTTGACCGCGAACGGGGTGGCGGTCGTCTACGTCTCCTCGCACCTGGAGGAGGCGCTGCGGATCGCCGACGACGTCGTCGTCCTGCGTGACGGGCGGCTCGTCGCCACGGCGGACGCCGAGAGCGTCTCCGTCCGATGGCTCCTGGAGCGCATGACCGACCGCGACCGGGACGACCTTTTCCCGCACCACGCGCCGGTCAGCGGGCAGGAGGTGCTGAGCCTGCGCGGCCTCGTGGTGGCCGACCCGGCCAATCCCGGCCGTCTCGCGATCGACGACCTCTCCCTCACCGTCAGGGAGGGCGAGATCGTGGGAATCTACGGCCTGACGGGCGCCGGCCGCACCGAGTTGCTGGAGGCGCTCGCCGGCCTGATCCCCTCGCAGTCGGGCGAGATCCTGCTCTGTGGCGTCCCGCTGGAACACGCGGGAATCCGCGACCGCATCGCCCAGGGCGTGGCCCTGGTCCCCGAGAACCGGTGGCGCGACGGCCTCGTCCCGACGATGTCGGTCGGGGAGAACCTCTCCCTGGCCCGGCTGGGCACCTTCGTCCACCGGTTGTTCTTCTCCCGTGCCCGCGAACGGAAGGTCGTCGACCGGATGATCACCGACATCGACGTCGGGTGGGAGGACACGCGGGCGCCCGTCGCGTCCCTGAGCGGTGGCGACCAGCAGAAGGTGATCATCGGCAGGGCTCTGCTGACCGCCCCTCGGGTGCTCCTGTTGGACGAGCCCTCGCGCGGCGTCGGCACCGACGCCAGAGCGGAGATCTTCGAACTCCTCGCGGCACACGCGGAGCGCGGCCTGGCCGTCGTCTTCAGCACGTCGGACGCCGAGGAGGCCCTGCGCGTCCCCGACCGGTTGCTGGTGCTCGCCCGCGGCGTCCTCGCCGGTGAGTTCCGGCGCGGCGAGACGGCCAGAGAGGAGCTGATGAGGGTGGCGGACGGCACCACCGTCGGCACGGGCGAGGAGACGGCGGAGTGACGTCTCGGGAAACGTCGCCCCCGTCAACGTCCCCGGACCACCCCCCGCCCGAGGCGGTCACGGCCGAGGCACGCCGCTTGTCGCTGGTGAACAACCTGTTCGAGTTACGGGCGCTCATCGCCCTCGCGGTCGTGGTGGCGGTCTTCGGCCTGCTGTCCGACTCCTTCCTCACGGTGCCGAACCTCGTCACGATGACCAAGCACGTCGCGATCATCGCGATCATCGCGCTCGGCATGCTGCTCGTCATCGTCAAGGGCGGCATCGACCTGTCGGTGGGCTCGATCGCCGGGCTCTCCGGGGTCGTCGCCGGTGAGTTACTCGGAGGGCTCGGTCTCGGGTTCGCCGACGTGGTCGCCTACCCGCCCGTCTGGGGGGTGATCGTGCTCTGCGTCATGGTCGGCATGCTCGTCGGCCTGGTGAACGGCATCGTCATCACCCGCTTCGACGTGGCGCCGTTCATCGCGACGTTCGGCATGCTGTACGTGGCGCGGGGAATCGCGCTGCTGATCTCCAATGGCTCGACCTACCCCGATCTGGGCGGCGACCCCGGGCTCGGCAACACCGGTTTCCACGTTCTCGGTAACGGGCGCGCGCTCGGCCTCCCGGCGGGCCTGTGGATCATGATCTTCCTCGCCGTCGCCGTCACGCTCGTGCTCGGCAGGACGCCGTTCGGGCGATGGCTGTACGCCATGGGCGGCAACGAGCGTGCCGCGGAGCTCTCCGGGGTCCCGATCAGGTACGTCAAGACGGCCGTGTACGTGATCTCCGGCGCCTGCGCCGCGCTCGCGGGCTTGATCATCGCCTCGGAGCTGACCGCGGCGGCACCGCTCGCCGGTGAGATGTACGAGCTCAACGCGATCACCGCGGTGATCCTCGGCGGCGCCGCGCTGAGCGGCGGGCGCGGCACGGTGCGAGGCACCCTCATCGGAGCCCTCGCCGTCGGTTTCCTCTCCGACGGCATGGTGCTCGTGGGCGTGTCGACGTTCTGGCAGATCATCGTGAAGGGGGTCGTGCTCGTTCTCGCCGTGATCCTGGACCGGGGGCAACAGCGGATCCGGCGGCGCGGGGCCACCGTGTCGGCGATGGCCGCCGACAGACGAGCGGGCTGATCCGCCGACGTCACCCGATCTCGGGGGTCCCGAGCGGGATCGGCATCTCGGGGCCCCCAACGGGATCGGCGCCGATCTTGGCCCCTCTTTGGCTCCCCGGTGATTCTCGAACCGACAGGATTGCCGCTTCTTTGAGAATTTCAGATTGGCAGGAAATCCGCCCCTCATCAGGGAATTGACAGGATAAACGCATGGCAGTCGAAGCGTTCGGCAGCGATATCACGCTGCGTATCAACGGTGCCGACCACCCCGTCTCCCTGGACAACCGGGTGACCCTCCTGGACGCGCTACGGGAGCGTCTCGGACTGACCGGGACGAAGAAGGGGTGCGACCACGGGCAGTGCGGGGCATGCACGGTCCTGCTGGACGGCCGCCGGGTGAACAGTTGCCTCACGCTCGCCGTCGCGGTCGCCGGGCAGGAGATCGTCACCATCGAGGGGGTGGCCGCCCTCGCCCCCGGGAGTGATCTGCACCCCGTACAGCAGGCGTTCCTCGACCAGGACGGTTTCCAGTGCGGCTACTGCACACCGGGCCAGATCTGCTCCGCCATCGGCGCGCTCGGCGAGGCGGAACGGGGCTGGCCGAGCCATGTCACCGAGGACGTCGCCGCCGGTGTCGCCTCCGGCCGCGACCTGGACGCCGAGGAGGTCCGCGAGCGGATGAGCGGCAACCTCTGCCGCTGCGGCGCGTACGCCGGAATCGTCGAAGCCGTCCTCGACGTGGCCGGCGGTGAGAACCGGGAGCCGGTTCTCACCGGGCGGAACCCCGAGGGCACGCGATGAGACCCTTCACCTACGAGCGCGTCACCGACCCCGATGCCGCCGTCACCGCCCTCCTGGACGGCACCGACGCGATGTTCCTCGCCGGCGGTACCAACCTCGTGGACCTGATGAAGCTCGGCGTGGCGAGGCCCGCGACGCTGGTGGACGTCACGCGGCTGCCGTACGACCGGATCGAGCACCGGGCCGACGGGAGCGTGCTCATCGGGGCGATGGTGCGCAACAGCGATCTGTCCGGCGACCGGGGCATCAGGGAACGTTTCCCCGCCGTCTCCCAGGCGGTGCTGGCCGGGGCCTCGGGGCAGCTGCGGTCGATGGCCACCACCGGCGGTAACCTGCTGCAACGCACGCGCTGCCCGTACTTCCAGGACATCACCAAGCCGTGCAACAAGCGCGAACGGGACACCGGCTGTTCGGCGATCGGCGATACCGACCACCGCGACCTGGGGGTGATCGGCACCTCCGTCGCGTGCGTGGCCACCCACCCCTCCGACATGGCGGTGGCGATGGCCGCCCTCGACGCCGTGGTGCACATCAGACTCGCGGGGGGCGAGGAGCGGGCGGTGCCGCTCTCCCGCTTCTACCTGCTGCCCGGCGACACCCCCGACCGGGAGACCGTGCTCGGCCCCGGTGACCTGATCACCGGGGTCGAGTTGCCGCCGCCCCCGGACGGCGCGGTCATGCTGTACCGCAAGGTCCGCGACCGCTGGTCCTACGCGTTCGCGGTGGTCTCGATCGCGGCGGTGGTCGCGACGGAGGCCGGCGGGTCACTGCGGGAGATCCGGCTCGCGCTGGGCGGGGTGGCCCCCGTGCCGTGGCGGGCCAGGGAGGCCGAGGGGATGCTGACCGGCCACCGGCCGACCAGGGCACTGCTGCTCGCCGCGGCGGAGGCGGAGTTCGCGGCGGCGAGTCCTCTCCCCGGGAACGAGTTCAAGATCGACCTCGCCGGCGACCTGATCGCGGCGAGCGTGCGCGATCTCACGAGACCGGCGGGGTCCGCGGGGAGCTTCACGCGGGAGGAGCGGGGATGACCGTCGACAGGGTACTCGACAAGGTGGTGGGCGGGGCACCGGCCAGGATCGAGGGACGCGACAAGGTCACCGGCGCGGCCCGTTACGCGTACGAGTACCCCGTACCGAACGCCGTCTACGTCTGGCCGGTGCAGTCCACGATCGTCCGAGGGCGGGTGCGCTCCGTCGACGGCGCCGCAGCGCTCGCCCTGCCCGGGGTGATCGCCGTACTGGACAGTGGCAACGTCTTTCGGCTGCGTCCCGCGCAGGACGCCGAGCTGGCCGTTCTGCAGTCGGCCGACGTCGCCTACCGGGGGCAGATCGTCGCCGCCGTGGTCGCGACCACCCTGGAGGGCGCCCGCGAGGCGGCGTCGGCGGTGCGCGTGGACTACGAGGAGGACGAGGAGTACGACGTCGAACTGGATCCCGGCAACCCGCGGATCCTCTCTCCGGAGACGGTCAACGCGGGCCTCGCGGGGACGGTCGACCGGGGTGACGCCGAGAGCGCCCTCGCGTCGGCGCCGGTCCGCGTGGACGCCGTCTACACGACCCCGACCGAGCACGCCAGCCCGATCGAGCCGCACTCCACGATCGCGTTCTGGGAGGGCGAGACCCTCACGCTCTACAACGCCGACCAGGCACCGTGGAAGTCGGCGACCACGATCGCCCGGCTGTTCGGTCTTCCCGAGAGCGCGGTGAGCGTCGTCGCCGACCACATCGGCGGCGGTTTCGGGTCGAAGGCGGCGACCCGCCCGCCGACCGTGCTGGCGGCGCTGGCCGCGCACGCCGTGAGACGACCGGTCAAGGTGGCGATGACCCGGCAGCAGATGTTCGCGCTCGTCAGCTACCGGACGCCCACCGTGCAGCGCGTACGCCTGGGAGCGGAGCGGGACGGCAGGCTGACCGCGGTGTGGCACGAAGCGCTCCAGCAGAGTTCGAAGCTCGTCGAGTACACCGAGCAGACGGTCGCGGCCAGCCGCGTGATGTACGCGGCGCCCAGCAGCCACACCGCTCACCGGCTGCTGCGGCTGGACGTGCCGACCCCCTCGTGGATGCGTGCCCCCGGTGAGGCACCGGGGATGTTCGCCCTGGAGTCGGCGATGGACGAGCTGGCGTACGCACTCGGGATGGACCCCGTCCAGCTGCGGATCGTCAACGAGCCTTCGGCCGACCCCGAGTCGGGACTCCCGTTCAGCAGCCGCAACCTGATCGCCTGCCTGCGTGAGGGTGCGGCGCGCTTCGGCTGGGCCGGGCGCGACCCCACGCCCGGCGTCCGCGAGAAAGGCGACCGGCTCCTCGGCACCGGCGTCGCGTCGTCGACCTACCCCGTCTTCACCATGGCCGCCACCGCGACCGCCTACGCCCAGCCCACCGGCAGGTTCATGATCGAGATCGCCGCGGCCGACATCGGCACCGGTGCCCGCACCGCGCTGACCCAGGTGGCCGCCGACGAACTCGGCGTGCCGATGGACCTGGTCACGGTGCGGGTGGGCCGCAGCGTCTTCGGTCCCGCGCCGGTCGCCGGGGGCTCCATGGGCACCTCCTCGTGGAGCTGGGCGGTGAGCAAGGCGTGCCGTGCGCTGGTGAAGGAACTCGACGAGCGGTCCGGACTCCTCCCTCCCGAAGGACTGGAGGTGCGGGCGGACACCACCGAGGATCTCGCCGCCGCCAAGCGCCTCTCACGCCACTCGTTCGGGGCACAGTTCGCCGAGGTCAGCGTGAACGTCGACAGCGGACAGGTCCGTGTCGAGCGGCTGCTGGGAGTCTTCGCGGCCGGCCGGATCGTGAACGCCAGGACGGCGCGCTCACAGTTCCTGGGCGCCATGACGATGGGGATCTCCATGGCCCTGCACGAGGCCCTGCGGATGGACCCCCGGTTCGGTGACTTCGTCAACCACGACCTGGCCGGGTACCACATCGCGGCGAACGCCGACGTCCGCGGGATCGAGGCCCACTGGATCGACGAGCAGGACGACGAGCTCAACCCGGTCGGCGTGAAGGGAATCGGCGAGCTGGGGATCGTCGGCACCGCCGCGGCGATCGCGAACGCCGTCTTCCACGCGACCGGCTTCCGGCAGCGCGACCTGCCGATCACTCTTGACCGGGTACGGGCGGCCATGCGCACCGGCTGACGGAAAACCGCAGCGGGCGACCCGACCCGCGCGTCGGCACCCGGCGGCACCACGCGGCACCCGACCTGTCGCGTGCGGGCCCCCGGTCGGATACCGGCGGCACCGCGCCATCCGACCGGTACGCCGGCCCCGGCACCCGGCCGGCCGCGCGTCAGCCTCCGCCGCGCAACTGGTCCCGTATGGCGCGTGCCAGCCCGGGGTCGTCGGCGATGACTCCGTCCACGTTGAGCCGGTACAGGCGCTGCAGCCATCTCTTCACCCCTTCGGCGGCGCGCCCGCCGGAGGCGCCGCTCCCGAGATCCGCCCGAAGCCGCGCGAACCTGCGAACCGTCGTGGCGTGGACGAGGAGCCCTTCCCGCTGGGCGTTCCCGACGAGCGTGGCGGGTGACACCGATCTCCCGCTGAGACCCGCGGGACCGATCCGCTTGGTGACCAGACCGATGCCGTCGGCGTACTTGGCGACCTCCCGCAGTCCCGCCGGGGTGACCATGTCGTCGTAGGTGAGCGGGTCACCCGCGCTCGCGAGGTCGTACGGGGCGCCGGTCGCGCCGACGAACTGGATGAGCCGCAGCCGGGTGAGGGAACGCAGCCGCCTGAGATTCCCCGCCTCGAAGGACTGGATGAACGCCGGGTCCCGCTCGTCGTCCCATCCGTAGCGCGCGAAGGTCTCCAGGAGAGGCTCCTCCAGGGGCAGCCCGATCGAGGCGAAGTAGGTGGGGAACTTGGTCTCCGCGTAGACACCCACCCCGTGTTTCCGCGCCAGCTGGACCACCTCGTCGAGCGTCGGGATGCGCTCCATCCCGTCGTACGCGGTGTTCTCCCGCCGCTCCTTGGCGAAGCGCTCCCTGGCACGGAGGGTACGCAACTCCTCCAGGGTGAAGTCCTCGGTGAACCAGCCCGTGTGCCGGATGCCGTTGATGACCTTGGAGGTCCTGCGGTCGGCGAACTCGGGATGTCCGGCGATGTCGGTGGTCGCCGAGAGCTCGTTCTCATGCCGGGCGACCAGCACGTGGTCCTTGGTCGAGACGAGGTCCGGCTCGATGTAGTCGGCGCCCATCGAGATGGCGACCGTGTAGGCGAGAAGCGTGTGCTCGGGCCGGAAGGCACTGGCTCCGCGATGCGCGATGATGATCGGCGCGACTTCGTGACGGCCGAAATGCCGTGCCTCCGGGTTCGCCGGAGAGCTCGCGGACCGCCCGTCCGCGGAACTCGCGGAACTCCCGGAGCTCGCGGAACTCGCGGGCCGGTCGGCCACGGAGTCACCGAATCGCCCGTCCGCGGGGCTCACGGACCGCCTGCCCGTCGAATCGACGTGGTGAAGGGCGCCGATCACGGTCATCCCTATGAATACGGCCAGCACACCGGCCCGCGCCTTGTTCACCCGCGTACACCCCCCGCTCCGGTTCAGCAGGGGGACACATCCGCATAAGCGGCTATACCCGGACTGGAGATGCAATTAACGATCAGAAGTGATTTCTAGCCGAGATAACAGCACATGACCACTTCCTGCGACATTTCACCACATATATCCCGATATTGCTGTCCACAAAAAAAGAGTGAGCGACTGATCACTCACTCCCCGGCGAAGAGAAACACGGCTCAGTCGACGGCCCGGCGTTCCCGGCCCCGACCTCGGATCACCACTCGCCCCGTGACCCGTCTCGCCCGCCCTGCCCCTGCCGATACCCGTACCTGTGCCGATGCTGCCTCATGCCGTGCCCGGCCCACACCGGCCGCCCCGGCTCCCGGCCCCTGTGCCGCCAGGCACCCGCCCCCTGCCGTCCGGTCCCATGGCCCTCTCGCCATCCGGCCCGCGGACCTCGACGCCGAGACTCCCACGCCCCCGGTCGCTCACGGCCCCGGCCGTCACCGCCCTCGGCGTCCGGGTCCGACCGCGGGGAGTCCCGGACGCCGCGACTCCCGAACCCTCGTGCCTCGCCGCGTTCGCCCTCCGGGCCTCGACGCCAGAAACCGCGATTACCCTGGTGTTTCCACCCCGGATATCGACGACCGGTCTCCCACGCCCTGTGCCGTCCGCCGTCGGAGTGTATCGGCCGCCCGGATCCCCAGTTTCCCCTGCGTTCGATGGTCGTCCTCGAACGCTGGGCCGTCCGCCCGCCGTTGCCCCAGTTCTTGGTCGTCCAGCCCCCGGCGTGTTTCGGCGTCGAATGCGCGAAACGTTTGCCGCCCCACCCCGTGGATCGATCGTGCCCTTTCGGATGTTGTACCGCGCCAATAGCGGCCATCCCTATGAGTACGGCTACGACCCCGGCCCGCACGATGCTCACCTGGGCACACCCCCACCTTCTGATCATCCGGGGGGATGCCTCTTACTCCAACGACTTCCTACCCGGATTGACGAGGAGGCTAACGAGCGGCGAGAACGTCGCGACCCGCGAATTCGCGGCGCATCGCGCCCGATCGGGGAGACACCGCGCCCGGCAGCGGGCCGGGCACGGTGGACTCAGGCGCGCCGGGTCTTCGACAGGGTCGCGTAGACGATGATGTTGTCGGTGTAGTGGCCGGTCGCGCGGTTGTAGACACCGCCGCAGGTGATCAGCCGCAGCGTCGCCTCACCGGTGTTGCCGTAGACCCGCTTGGACGGGAAGGCCGTCTTGCTGACCTGTTCCACACCGTCGACCGTGAACTCCGCGAGACTTCCGTCGGACCGGGAGACCTTGATCTTGTCCCCTCGGCTGATCTCCTTCAACCGGCTGAAGACGGCGGCGCCCTTCTTGGTGTTCACGTGCCCGAGGACCACCGAGGGCCCCTGCTGCCCGGGGATCGGGCCGTGCTTGTACCAGCCCGCCTGGTTGGGCCTGCTCAGCGGAGGCGTCTGGATCTCCCGTTTGGAGTCGACGCCGAGCGCCATCAGCGGGGCGAGCACGCCGATCTTCGGGATGGCGATCCGCCGGGGCTGCACGCCGTCACTCTTCAGCGGCTCCGGAGGCATGGTCACCGGCAGTGGCGGCGCCGCCGTGGGCGCGGCGGCCGTGAGCGGGGCGTCCAGCCCGCCCGGTCCCACCGAGGAGGGCGCCACTCCCACCGGCTGCTGGCCGGCGGCCGGGACCTCCTGGATCTGGATGTTGCTGTCCGCCGCCTGCGGCACGGGCGGCCCGTACGGCGCGTCCTCCACCGCGGGGGGCAGGTAGGCGAGCAGCCCCGCCATGATCGCGGCCACCCCGCCGAGCGATCCCGCCACGAGGAGCCCGGCCATCAGCATGCTCCCCTTGGGCTTGGGAGCGGGGCCGGTGCCGTGATAGGGGTCGGGACCGCCCTGACCAGGTCCTTGATACATCCGGCGTCTCCTTCAGCTGTCCCTCTGGCCGCGCGCGTGTGCCGCCCGCCGCCTCATCAAGGCCACACCGCCCAGCGCGCTTCCCGTCACCATCGCCGTGCCCGCGCTGAGCAGCCCCAGCCCGGAGCCACCCTCGGGAGCCTCACCCGTCTGCGCCCCGCCGCTGGGCGTGATGATCACCTGCGGCGCGGTGGGGGTGGCCCTGGTGGGGGTGACGGTGGTGGTCACGGTGAGGGTCGGCTTGGGCGTCGAGGTGGTGGTGCTCCTGGTGGTGCTGTTCGGCCTGGGCGTCTGGTTGCCGGCCCCGGTCTGAGTGTTCGTCGGGGTGGGGGTGGGCGTGCCCGTCGGGGTGCTCGTCGGAGTGGCCGTGGGGCTGCCCGTGGGCGTAGTGCTGGGGGTGACGCTGGGGTCCGGGGAGCCCGTCACGCTGGGCGAGGGGGACACGCCCCGCTCGGAGATCGTGACGTTCACCGAGACCGGCGCGCTGACGAGCTCGCACGTGGCCCGATAGTCGGCTGGCGGGTTCTGCAACTCCCTCGTGATCACCCGGAAGGCGTCGACCTGCGCGAACTTACCGGCCTCCAGGTTCGTGACCTGGAGGGTGTGCTCGCCGTACTTGAGGCCGTTGAACCTCCACAGCGTGAGCCCGCCCCGGTGCGCGGCGTTCGTCGGCGTGCCGTCGGCGTCCTTCGAGGCGTCGATGGAGGCCGGCGTGGCGTCCTGGCCGTCGATCTTGAAGCCGACCTGCCCCGCCTCGATGCTGCGCCGTGCGACGTACTCGATTCCGGTGCCGGTGAACGTGAAGGTGGCGAAGGAGTTCACCTTGTCGGTGCGGTGCAGGTCGCGGCCGTAGTCGCCGATGCTGAGGGCCTCGTCGTTCAGCTCGTACCAGTCGCCCGCCGCGTGATACTTCACCCGGGGGTCGTCGTTGTTGACCATGACCTCGCCGGCCGGAGGCATGAAGTCCACGAACAGCTTCCGGGGAGAGACCTTGAGCGTGCCCGGCCGGTCGGTGTGGGCGGCGTCGGAGATCCCTTCGGGGAGTTTCAGGATGCTGCCCGGCTGCAGCTTGCCCGGCTGGTCGACGACACCCTTCGGCTGCAGGACGCCGATCCAGCTCCCGGACATCTGCACGTTCCCGGTGACCAGGACCTTGCCTCCGGGGCCGAAGTAGTCCGGCGAGCCGAACCTGGCCGGGTCGCCGTTCTTGTAGTTGAGGTCCCAGCCGATGTTGAGCGGCTCCCCGACGGTGAGCGTCGTGGGAATCGACACCTTGGTCCGGAGGTTCACCGTGCTGCCTCCCAGGGCGATCCCCCTGGTACAGCTGTAGTCGACCACGAGTTCGGCAATGCCGGAGCCGGACGCGCCGGACGCGCCGGATGGCAGCGCGACGAGTGCACCACCGAAAAGGCACAGGGCCGAAACCGCGAGGGACCTACGGAGCCCAGATCGCCACCGAACCACCACATACTCCGATCACGAAGGCTGCCGTCAACAGGCATACCCATAGCACACCGAGGGTAGATCGTACGGTTTGAACCATCTTCGGCGCACCGAGATCGTGGGTGGATTCGAAGACCGTGGCGTACTTGTGATCTGGATATACCTCTACATACCACAGCAAGCCACGCTAACAGCGCGATATCGGCTGTACCTGCTAGTAACAGAATTGTATTCTGTACCACGAGCCGTCGCGAGTCGTCACGAGTCCCAAGGAGGCACACCATGCAGCGAGACCTCTTCGAGGAGGAGCACCGGCTCTTCCGAGAGACCGTGCGCGAGTTCCTGGCCCGCGAGGTCGCGCCCCACCACGACCGGTGGGAGAAGGACGGCATCGTCCCGCGCGAGGTGTGGAAGAGGGCCGGAGAGATCGGGATGTTCGGCTTCGGAGTGCCCGAGGAGTTCGGCGGTGCGGGAATCACGGACTTCCGCTACAACGCCGTGATCGTCGAGGAGGTGATGGCGATCGGCGCGACCGGCCTGGGCTACTCGCTGCACAACGACGTGATGGCCCCGTACTTCGTGGACCTCACCAACGACGAGCAGAAGGCCCGCTGGCTGCCCGGGTTCGCCTCCGGCGAGCTGATCACGGCGGTCGCGATGAGCGAGCCCGGCGCGGGCAGCGACCTGCAGGGCATCAGGACGACCGCCGTACGCGACGGCGACCACTACGTGGTCAACGGCCAGAAGACCTTCATCACCAACGGCATCAACTCGGACCTGGTCGTCGTCGTGGCGAAGACCGACCCGGACGCGGGCGCGCGGGGCATCTCCCTGCTCGTCGTCGAGCGGGGCATGGAGGGCTTCAGCAGGGGCCGCAACCTGGAGAAGATCGGCATGCACGCCCAGGACACGGCGGAGCTGTTCTTCGACAACGTCCGGGTCCCCGCGGCCAACCTGCTGGGCCCGCAGGAAGGGCAGGGCTTCTTCCAGCTCATGGCCAACCTGCCGCAGGAACGCCTCTCGATCGCGGTGATGGCGGTGGCGGCGGCGGAGACGGTCCTGCAGACGACGATCGAGTACTGCAAGAACCGGACGGCCTTCGGCCGGAGCATCGGCGGCTTCCAGAACGCCCGTTTCGTGCTGGCCGAGCTGGACACCGAGGTGGACATCGCCCGCCTCTACGTGGACAGGTGCATCCTCGCCCTCAACGCGGGGGAACTCACCGCCGTGGACGCCGCCAAGGCGAAGTGGTGGACCACGGAGCTGCAGACCAAGGTCATCGACCGCTGCCTCCAGCTGCACGGCGGCTACGGCTACATGATGGAGTATCCCGTCGCCAAGGCCTGGATGGACAGCCGCGTCCAGACCATCTACGGCGGCACCACCGAGATCATGAAGGAGATCATCGGTCGCTCCTTCGGCTTCTGAGACCGGCCTCGGAGCCCGATCGGAGACGCCGGGCGCGGACCCCTCGCTTCGGCCATGAAGGTGAGGCCCGACGCGGGAAGAGGTGAGGCCCGACGCGGGAAGACGCTCCAGGACCGGCTCTTGCCGCTCACGGGCCACTCCCGCTCAAGGACACCCGGCTCCTGAGACACCCCGGGACGCCCCGTGAAGAGCCGCCGTCCACGCCCTCGCGGGGCGGCGGCTCCCCGTGACCGGCCGGGGCCCTCACCCCTCGGTGATGTCCTCGACCTGGGTGGCCACCCCGTCCTTGATCGTCACCTTGGCGAACAGCGCGCCCCTCTTCTTGATCGCCGCCTGCAACTGCTCCATCGAGCAGCTGTACGGGGCCTGCCCCTCCCTGCAGACCAGCCCCCGCGCGTCGCGCACGACCGTGAACGGCAGCAGGAGGGCCTTCACCTCCCGGTCGCTCTCCGCGGTCACGGTGATCCCGTCCACCCCGCGTAGGGCGATCTTCCCTCTTATCGTGGCGTCGACGTCCCGGCTCCCGGGAACGCTCACGGACGGCGACGCCGTGACGGGATCGTCGGGCTCCGTCGACGCGGAGGCGGCCGGGGTCGGCGTGGGGGAAGGGGAGGGCGTGGCGGAGGCCACGGGAGACGGAGTGACCGAGGCGGTCACGGTAACGGTGGCGGTCGCCGGCGCGCCGGAGGCTCCGCTCCCACCGGAACACGCGGAAAGGGCTGCGGCCAGGGCTGCCACCAGCAGGGCACACGTTGCCTTCGAGGTCCTGTTCACGAAAGGTAACGATCCCATGGGTCGGGGATTGCGTTTACCAACCGCGAAGACGGCTTCGGCGCCGCATACTGGTCCATGGAGACTCCCCCGAGGTGGTGACGATGGACAGCGGACTGATTCTGCTGATCTTCCTGGCGTTCCTGTTCGCCTGGGGCCTGAACCGGGTGCGGCGTGCCTTCCGGCTCGGCCCGGTCGCGTACATCGGCGTCATGGCCGTGTTCGTCATCGCGATGCTCGCCATCTGGGGACAGACCGTCCGCTGACCCCTCCCTCCGGTCCCAGACGACGCCCTCCCGAGCCGTGAATCCGCGAAAAAGCCCCGCCTACCGGGAGCCCTCCAGCAGCACGCTCGCGACCAGCTCGGGGTCGTCGGTCATCGGCAGGTGTCCGCACCCCTTGAGCAGCTTCACCCGCTGCCCCGACCATCTGGCCGCACGGATGGCCTGTCGGCGCGGAAGCAGCCGGTCGCGCTCGCCCCAGGCGATCGTGACCGGCGCCTTCGGCGGCGCGGGAGGCATCAGCCCCGCGAACGAGGCGAGGGTCTCGTCGAAACCGGAGGCGTCCCCCAGTGCCTGGAACCCGGCGAGCAGTGCCTCGGGCGAGACCCTTCGGGGATGGGCGACCAGCACACCGGCGCAGAGAAGGCGTCCCAGCGGATCTTCCACGAAGGCGGCTCGCTGCGGAGAAAGGTGGCGAACCGAGGCCCTGCCGGCGCGGAGGACGGCTCGCGCGTACATGAGCTCGCTGCGGTTCCAGAATCCGGCCGGAGAGAGCGCGGTGGCCGAACGGACCACCCCGCGCGAGGCGAGTTCGAGAGCGACGTAACCCCCCAGGGAACTACCCGCCACATGAGGGTCGCGCAGGCCGAGCACATCGAAGAAGGACTCGATCGCGTCCGCCAGGCTTTCCGCCGTGTACGGCGTGCCGGGCGGCAGCGGCGGCGAGATGCCGAAACCGGGAAAGTCGACCGCGATCACGTCACGTTCGGCGGCGAGTCTGTCGAGCACCGGCAACCATGCCTGCCAGTGATGCCCGATGCCGTGCAGCAGGACGAGGGGAGGACCTGTCCCGCGCCGTTCGAACGCCAGCTCCATGCCCCCGAGTCAACCATCGATCGGGAACGGGTGCCAGTCGTGCCGCCTGCGGCTCAGCGCGACCTGGTGGGGATCTCGAACCAGACGGCCTTGCCCTCCTTGGTGGGACGGGAGCCCCAGCGCCTGGCGAGCTGGTCGACGAGGTAGAGACCTCGCCCGCCCTCGTCGTTCTCCCCCGCGCTGCGGATGCGTGGCAGCCGAAGATCCTGGTCGAAGACCTCGACCCAGACGGACTCCCTGCCCCGGCGGATCCTGAGCGTGAACTCCTTCTCGTTGACGATCTCGTCTTCGAAGCCGGGAACGTCCCAGGACTCGTCGAACGGCAGCGGGGGGCCGTCCATCGTCAGCTCCCTGCGCGGGATGCTGGCGGTGGCGGCGTGCAGCACGACGTTGGTGACGACCTCGGAGACGAGCAGGCAGGCGAGCTCGGCGCGCTCCTCGGGGACGTTCCAGCCGATGAACGCCTCCGAGGCCATCCGGCGCGCCTCCCCGACCATGATCGGCTGAGCGGGGAAGGTGCGCTCCTCGACGGCCAGGTCCTCGGAGGCGGACCTGAGTACGAGGATGGCCATGTCGTCGTCGATCTCACCGGGCACCGCGACGGTGGCGGCGTCGGCGATCTCCTCGACGGAGGCGTCACTGATCTTGATGAGCTTGCCGCAGAGCTGCGCCAGCGCCTCCTCGACGTTGGGCGGCCTGCCATCGGCGTCGCGGATGGGGCGGCGGTCGACGAGCCCGTCGGTGTAGAGGAGCAACGAGGCCCCGGGGGGCAGCGTCCGCGTCTCCTCCTTGTAGACCAGGTCGGCGTGCATGCCCTTCGCCCGCACCCCCAGCGGCTGGCCGACCTCGCGGATGTCCAGCTCGGTGCAGATGTCGCCGATCAGCAGCAGCGGAGGGGCGTGACCGGCGTTGGCGAACGACAGCTGCCGCGACCAGGCGTCGTACACGAGGTACTGGCAGGTGACGATGGGCGGGACGCTGATGTCGGTGCCGCTCTCGTCCTGCTCGGGGGTCGCGATGATGCGCGTCCACTCGTCGAGCCTGGCGAGGATCTCCGCGGGCGGCTTGTCGTCCTGGGCGAACGCCCGCAGGGCCGCCCGCAGCTGTCCCATCACCGCCGCGGCCTTGGCGCCCCGGCCCTCGACGTCGCCGATGACGATGCCGACCCGGCCCGCCGAGAGCGGGATGACGTCGTACCAGTCGCCGCCGACCTGAGTCTGGATGCCCTGCCCGTGGCTGGCCAGGGGGGCGGCGGGGAAGTAGCGGACCGCGATCTCCAGCCCGTCGAGCTGCGGCAGCGCGCGGGGCAGCAGGTGCTTCTGGAAGGACTCCGCTGTGTGCCGCTCCTCCTCGAACAGCAGGGCGTTGTCGACGGCGAGGGCGACCCTGGTGGCGATGGCCCCCACGAAGTCGCGGTCGAAGGCGTCGTAGTGCGGGCTGCGCCGGTCGGTCAGGTTGGACAGCCCCAGATAGATGAGCCCGAGGGTCTCTCCGCGCACGCACAGCGGCGCGACGATGGCCGAGGTCATGCCGATCTCGGCGGCGAGGCGGGTGTTGGCCTCGCCCGGACTGGGATAGTTGGTCTGGGAGAAGTCCTCGACGAGGATCGTCTCCTGGCGGCGCAGCGCGATCTCGGCGTAGTGCCCCACCGGGTAGTGGATCTCCGCCCCGAGCGGCGCCCAGGTGTTGGGCGGCGGGCTCCAGCCCTGGACGTGGGTGGAGACCCTCCGGGTGAGCCGCCCCTCCTCCACCAGCTCGATGAAGCAGTGGTCGGCGAACTGCGGGACGAGCATCTCCGCGACGCGCTTGAGCGTCTCCTCGACGTAGAGCGATCCGGCGAGGCGCTCGCCGATCCGCTCCAGCAGGCCGAAGCGGTCCTTCTCCCGCTCGTTGCTGCGCATCGCCTCGCGGGCGGTGATGACGATGCCCGTCACCGCTCCCGAGGGATGCCGCAGCGGCACGGCCTGTGCCCGTACGTAGATGATCGTCCCGTCACCGCGCCTGACGTCGAACGTGCCCTCCCAGACGCCGCCCTTGAGGACGTGCTTGGAGAGCTCGACGGCGAGCGGGTGGTCCTTCTCCATGATGCCCAGGGAGAGCGACTGGTCACGGGGCCCCGAGGTGCCGGGGCGCCCGAACAGCCTCTCCGCGAACGGGTTCCAGTAGAGAAGGTTGCTGAACCTGTCGGTGACCACCACCGCCATCTCGGCGAGATCCAGGACGGAGCCGGCCGTGAGGTGATCAGCGGCGTCCTGGGAAACATCCCCCCACCGCTTCATCCGGTGACCGCCCCTCGTGGGCGTGTGTGTGCAAAGCGAACCACGGTTGCTCCTGCAGTCTCGGCCTGGGAGCGGAGGGACTCCCGAACGGGATCCAACCGAGCTAGGGGCCCTCGGTCAGCGTGTGGAGACGAAAACGTGCGCGGCAATCTCTCGCGGGAGATCCGCAAGAAAATTGTCCGCCTCGTCGTCACCTGTCACCCGCACACCGTCGTCGCTCGCCGCGAGCGTCACCTCGCGTCCGGGTTGTATCCCGACTTGCTTGAGTTTAAGCATCACAGCCGGATCGCTTTGCACTTGTTCGCTAATTCGCCGCACGACAACGGGTATATCTCTGGGTCCGGCCATCGCGGCCATCGACGGCAGCGACTCCAGCCTCCCCCCGGGATGGCCGACGACACCGAGCTCCTCAAGGCCCGGGATCGGATTGCCGTGCGGGTCCTCCGTGGGATTGTTGAGCAGGCTGATGAGCCTGGCCTCCACGGATTCGGACATGACGTGCTCCCAGCGGCACGCCTCGATGTGCACCTCTTCCCAGGGCAGACCGATCACCTGGGTGAGCAGGCATTCCGCGAGGCGGTGTTTGCGCATGACACGGGTCGCGAGGGTGCGTCCCAGATCGGTCATGGTCAGATGGCGGTCGCCCTCGACGCGAACCAGGCCGTCGCGCTCCATCCGGGCGACCGTCTGGCTGACGGTGGGACCGCTCTGCTGGAGACGCTCGGCGATACGCGCGCGCAGGGGGACGATGCCCTCCTCCTCCAGCTCGAAGATCGTACGAAGGTACATCTCCGTCGTGTCGATCAGGCCGTGTGCGGTCAAGGTTCCTCCCGTCCTCTCTCGATGCTACGTCCATCGCGCGGTGTTCCCGGGAGGGCGGCGCGGGACCTCGGAAGTCTGAGAAGACGACCCTATTGGGAGAACAGCCCACGATGACAAAGAAGGGCAACGCCCGAGGACGCCAAATCCTTCCCTAGCTGCTCAAACACTGCGCGCGAGCGGGCGATATTTTCTGAAGGCCGGGACGGCCAGCCCCACCGCGAGCACGGCCACCGCGCAGGCGATCCCGCCGCCCACCCATGCCCACGTGGCGCCGAACCACGAGGCGGTGCCGCCGGCCCGCAGATCGCCCAGCCGGGGACCTCCCGCGACCACCACCAAGAACACCCCCTGCATCCTCCCGCGCATGTCGTCGGGCGCGTGGGTCTGCAGGATCGTCTGCCGCCACACCGCGGAGACCAGGTCGGCGGCCCCGCCGAACGCGAGCAGGGCGACCATCAACCACAACTGGTCGGCGAGCCCCGCCGCGGCGACGGTGAGCCCCCATGCGGCGATCACGTACGTGAGCGCGAGTCCCTGGCGCTGGACCCGGCCCACCCAGCCCGACAGCAGGCCGCCGAGCACCGAGCCGATCGCGATACTGGCCGACAGCCAGCCGAACGCGATCAGAGAGCCGCCGAACCGCTCGTCCACGATCTCCGGGAACAGCGCCCTGGGCAGCGCGAACGCCATGGCGATGAGGTCGACGACGAACGACATCAGCACGACCGGATGTCCGGAGATGTAGCGCAGACCGTCCACGACCGACCGCAGACCCGGGCGGGTCACCTCTCCGATCGGTTCGAGTTTCGGCAGCCTCAGCGCGGCGTAGAAACCGGCGCCGAACAGCAGCGCGTCGATCAGGTAGGCGGCGGCGAAGCCGCTTCGCGCGAGCACCGCCCCGCCGAGCAGTGGCCCGATGACCGTGCCGAGGCCGCCCGCCAGGAAGTTGAGGGTGTTGGCCGCGGGGATCAGGTCGACGGGGACCAGCCTGGGGATGATCGCGCCTCTGGTCGGCCCGGTGATGGCGAAGCCGGTGGCGTGCACGGCCACGGTGGCCAGCAGCAGGCCGACGCTCGTCGAGCCCAGTGCGGCCTGAACGAGGAGCGCGAGCGTCCCCGACCAGGCGATCAGCGCGCCGACGATGAGGAGTCTGCGCCGGTCGACCGCGTCGGCGATCGCGCCTCCCCAGAGTCCGAAGACGATCAGGGGGATCAGGTTGGCCGGACCGAGCATGCCGACCCAGAAGGACGACTTCGTGATGTCGTAGATCTGGGCGCTGACGGCCACCGAGGTGAGCTGGAAGCCGATGAACGACACACCCTGACCGGCCCAGAGCCTCCGGTAGGCGGGTATGGCGAGCGGGCGCGTATCAGCCGCATGCCTACCAACGAAGTCCCTGAAACCCACCCCGACACCCCTCTAACCGACATACATGGATATATCAGCACAAAGCGGGGAGGGTGTTCAGGGGGCCAGACGTTCGACGACCCAGGTGGCGCCGGAGCGCCGGTAACGGAGGCGGTCATGCATGCGGTCGGTGCGACCTTGCCAGAACTCCACCTCGGACGGCACCACGCGCAGCCCGCCCCAGAAATCGGGGACGGGCGGATCCTCGGGCCAGCGCTCCGCCAACTCCTCGTAACGGGCGTCCAGCTCGTCCCTGGAGTGCACGACCGCCGACTGCCTCGACGCCCACGCGCCGATCCGCGACCCGTAGGGCCGGGACCTGAAATAGATGGCCGACTCCTCGCGCGGCAGCCGTACCACCGATCCCTCCACCCGCACCTGGCGACGGATGGAGTGCCAGGGGAACAGCAGGGCGGCACGCGGGTTCTCCGCCATGTCCCGGCCCTTGCGCGACTCGTAGTTAGTGTAAAAGACGAACCCGTTCTCGTCGTAGCCCTTGAGCAGAACCGTCCTGGCCGTCGGCCGCCCACCCGCCGAGGCGGTCGCGAGCACGGTCGCGTTCGGTTCGGGAAGCCCGGCGTCCACGGCGTCGCCGAACCAGAGGGCGAACTGGGAGAAGGGGTCGGGGGCGAGATCTGCCTCGCTCAGGGGCAGTCCCTGGTACGTGCGGCGAAGGCCCGCCATCGAAGGCGGTCGCGATGTGGCATCCACGGGAAGGTATTCTCCCGTGCCGAGCAGGAAGCCCGCGCGGTGCCCCCCACCTGGGGCGATCGCGTTCCGGCGGGTCCGGCGGCACACCGCCTCGGCCCAGGGGGTTGAATATGACCCGCCGGTATCTCGACATCAAGGCTTTGACTTCAAGAAAGGGAGGCAGCCGAGAATGTCCGACTTCAAACCCGGGCTCGAAGGCGTGGTGGCTTTCGAGACGGAGATCGCGGAACCGGACAAAGAAGGGGGCGCCCTTCGCTACCGGGGCGTCGACATCGAAGAGTTGGTCGGTCGCGTCTCTTTCGGACACGTGTGGGGCCTGCTTGTCGACAACAAGTTCCAGCCGGGCCTGGCCCCGGCGGAGCCCTTCCCCATTCCTGTCCACTCCGGTGACATCCGCGTCGACGTGCAGAGCGCGCTGGCCATGCTGGCCCCCGCGTACGGTTTCAGGCCGCTGCACGACATCGACGACGAACAGGCCCGCGCCGACCTGGCCCGCGCCAGCGTGAACGCCCTCAGCTTCGTCGCGCAGTCCGCGCGCGGCCTGGGGAAGCCGATGGTCCCCCAGAGCGAGGTCGACAAGGGGGAGAGCATCGTCGAGCGGTTCATGATCCGCTGGCAGGGCGAGCCCGACCCCAAGCACGTCAAGGCCATCGACGCCTACTGGACGTCCGCCGCCGAGCACGGCATGAACGCCTCCACCTTCACCGCCAGGGTGATCGCCTCCACCGGAGCCGATGTCGCCGCGGCGCTGAGCGGTGCGGTCGGCGCCATGTCCGGCCCGCTCCACGGCGGTGCGCCCGCGCGCGTGCTGCACATGATCGAGGGCGTCGAGCAGCTCGGCGACGCCAGGAAGTACGTGCAGTCGGAGCTCGACAAGGGGCAGCGCCTCATGGGCTTCGGTCATCGCGTCTACCGTGCCGAGGACCCCCGGGCACGCGTGCTCCGCCGCACCGCCAAGGAGCTCGACGCACCGCGTTACGAGGTCGCCGCGGCGCTGGAGAAGGCCGCGCTGGAAGAGCTGCACGCCCGCAAGCCCGACCGGGTGCTCGCCACCAACGTCGAGTACTGGGCGGCGGTCATCCTGGACTTCGCCAAGGTCCCCTCCTCGATGTTCACCTCGATGTTCACCTGCGCGCGCACCGCGGGCTGGGCCGCCCACATCCTGGAACAGAAGCGCACGGGCAGGCTCGTCCGCCCCAGCGCCGACTACGTGGGTCCGTCCCAGCGCTCGGTCCAGGACGTCCCCGGAGCCGCCGAGGTCATCCACCCCTTCTGAAGTTCCCCTCCTGTACGGCTGTCGCGCGACGTCTCGCGCGGCAGCCGTTGCCGGTTTCGGGTCCCCGAGGAACCCGCGGCACCCGGCTGCGCCCCCGGAGCTCACCGGACGTGTCGAGCGCCGTCGAGCGCCCGGGACCCCGAAGAACCCGCGACACCCCGCGTGATCGTCCCGCCCTGCCCAAAACCCTTCAACGGCTCGTCTCGAAATCCGGACCCCGTCCTGGATCGATCCCCGGGCTCAGTAGGCTGGTCAGGTGGCTGACATCGTGATTCCCTCTGACATCAAGCCCGCCGACGGCCGTTTCGGCTGCGGGCCCTCGAAGGTGCGCCCCGAGCAACTCTCGGCTCTCGCGGCCTCCGGGTCCGGTCTCCTGGGCACCTCTCACCGCCAGAAGCCCGTCAAGGCGCTGGTCGGGCGCGTTCGCGCGGGGCTTTCCGAGCTGTTCTCCCTCCCCGCTGGGTACGAGGTGGTCCTGGGCAACGGCGGCACCACCGCGTTCTGGGACATCGCCGCCTTCGGACTGATCCGTGACAGGTCCCAGCACCTGCACTTCGGTGAGTTCTCCTCGAAGTTCGCCTCCGTGGCGGCCAAGGCCCCGTGGCTGGGCGACCCGACCGTGATCAAGTCGGAGGTGGGCACTCACCCCGAGGCCCGCCTGGAGGAGGGCGTCGACGTCTACGCGCTCACCCACAACGAGACCTCGACCGGCGTCGCGATGCCGATCAGGCGCGTGGGCGAGGAGGGCTCGCTCGTGCTGGTCGACGCCACCTCCGGCGCCGGCGGCCTGCCCGTCGAGGCGAGCGAGTTCGACGTCTACTACTTCGCGCCGCAGAAGAGCTTCGCCTCCGACGGCGGCCTCTGGATCGCCCTGATGTCCCCGGCCGCGCTGGCCAGGGTCGACGAGATCGCCTCCAGCGGGCGCTACGTCCCCGAGTTCTTCAGCCTCCCGGTGGCGATCGACAACTCCTCCAAGGACCAGACGTACAACACTCCGTCGGTCGCCACCCTCTTCCTGCTCGCCGAGCAGATCGAGTGGATGAACGGCAACGGCGGCCTCGCCTGGACGACCGCCCGCACGGCCGACTCGGCCCGGCGCCTGTACACCTGGGCGGAGAAGACCTCCTACACCACCCCGTTCGCGGCTCCCGAGTTCCGCTCCAACGTGGTGGGCACGATCGACTTCTCCGACGACGTCGACGCCTCCGCGATCGCGAAGGTCCTGCGGGCCAACGGCATCGTCGACACCGAGCCCTACCGCAAGCTCGGCCGCAACCAGCTGCGCGTCGCGATGTTCCCCTCCATCGACCCCGAGGACGTCGAGGCCCTGACCACCTGCGTCGACTACGTCGTCGAGCGCCTGTAGTCCCCCGCTTCCCCGAGGTGGGGCATCCGTCCTCGTCGGCCCGGCGAGGACGGTCCGCGAGGACTCGTTCCCCTTCTCCCGTCCCGGAAGCCGGATCACCGGCTCCCGGGACGGGAGCCTAGGGCAGCGTGCTCGGGGTCCCGCCCGCCGCCGAGGCGTGGGCCCGCTCCCCCGCGAGCCGCGCCAGCTCGTGCAGCAGGCGCAGGGCGTCGTCCGGGTCCACCCCCTCCGCGAACCGCGAGAGTACGGGAGCCCGATCGGGACTGTTCGCCAGTGCCGCGAGCATCAGCCCCGCCACGTGTTCGTCCCGTGAGCGGCTCGCGGTGTAGCGAAAGGCGTTGCGTACGGGGGCCCTTTCCAGCAGGCCCTTCCTGACGAGACGCTCGGCGACGGTCTGCACCGTGGTGTAGGCCAGGCTCCGTTCGGCGTTCTGGTTCAGCATGTCCTGCACCTGGCGAACCAGCATCGGTTGCTTGCAGCCCCACAGCACGTCCATGATCGCGCGTTCCAGGGATCCCAGGTTCACCCGCGGCCACCTTTCGAGGGTCGCGCCCGGCTGTGATGGCCCTGGAACATGTACGGGCACGCGGCCAGGCAGGTTCACACATGAAATTTTGTCACATTGTCACTTAAATCAACCGATGCTTCCATAGCTGATGAATTACAGCAGAATCTTCTGTTGTGCGTTCACGGAAAAAACTCCCCGGGAATGTGGCCGAAAAGAACGCGCCGCCACCGGGTCCGGCCGTCCCGGATGCCGGTCGTGTCCCCGGACGGTCATCACCCCGCCGACGGACGACCCCCGGAGCGGCTTTATTCGGCCCTGGAGGCCACGAACCACCCCGCCCGACCAATGATGATTACCAAGGCGCTACCAAGCGCCACATAGCGCCCACAGCCCCGTACAGCGCCCTTTTCTCAGCGAAGCCCTCGAAGTCGGCCGACAACCCGTCTCCGAGACAGGCTCGATACCTGGAGGTTCGGTAGACGGAGATGCGGCTTTCCTGAGGTGACTTTCCGGGGAGGCTCCCGCAGCCGGACGCGACGCGCCTTTGAAAGGTCTGTGTCTCTCAGTAGGCCGGAGTGACGGCCCTGGGGCGCCTGCGGCGCATCACCCAGGCCGCGATGATGCCGCCGATCAGCCCGAACAGGTGCCCCTGCCAGGAAATGCCGTCCTCGCCGGGAAGCACGCCCCAGATGATCGAGTAGTAGGCGATCGCCACACCGACACCGATCACGATGTCGAGGGGCCGACGGTCGAACAGCCCTCGGGCGACGACAAGACCGAAATACCCGAAGACCAGGCCGCTCGCGCCGACCGTGACCGCATACGGCGAGCTGGTGAACCAGACACCAAGCCCGCTGACCAGCACGATGATCAGGCTGGCCCCCAGGAAACGGGCGATCCCGCGCAGCGCGGCGAGGAACCCGAGAACCAGCAGGGGAAGCGAGTTGGCCATCAGGTGGCCGAATCCGGCGTGCAGGAAGGGGGCGAGGAAGATGCCGCCCAGACTGTCGGGATTCCAGGCCCGGATGCCGTAAACGTCGAACTCCCCCGGCAGGACGTAGTCGGCGATCTCGACCACCCACATGACACCGACCAGGAGGACGTTGACGATCGCGGCGCCCAGCGCGCCCGCGGCCAGATCTCCCGCCCTGCGCTTCAGAAGATCGCCGGAGGATCGGCCGGTGGGGGTCGTTCCGGTCGCGTGGTCGTTCATGCACTCTCCTGGCCTTTGGAGCGTCGGCGTGAATGTCAAGTGCCCTCGCCACACCTGTCCACACCTTTACCGTACGCACTCCTGGCCGTGAATGCGCCGGGCGCGGCCCCTCGGATCGCGCCCGGCACACGGTTTCCCTCCGATTCCCGCCGATCCCGGCGCTACTCGCCCGCCCACCGGGGAGCGCGCTTCTCGGCGAAGGCCGCCGCCCCCTCCATCGCGTCCTTGGACGCGAACACCGGATTGATGATCTCTCCCTGCTTCGCGAACATCTCGTCACGGCTCCAGTCCGCCGACTCCACGATCACGCGCTTGGTCGCGGCGAGCGCGAGCGGGGCGTTGGCGGCGATCCTGCTCGCGAGCTCGACGGCCGTGGCCAGGGCCTCGCCCACGGGCGTGACATGGTTGACCAGGCCGAGCTCGTACAGCCGGGAGGCGGGAAAGTGGTCGCCGGTCAGGGCGATCTCCATCGCGACGTGATAGGGGATGCGCCGCGGCAGCCGCATCACGCCGCCCGCCGCCGCGACCAGCCCTCGCTTGGGCTCGGGGAGCCCGAACTTCGCCTCCTCGGAGGCGATGATGATGTCGCAGGCCAGCGCGAGCTCGCAGCCTCCGGCCAGGGCGTAGCCCTCGACGGCGGCGACGAGCGGCTTCTTCGGCGGCGCCTCGGCGATACCGCCGAACCCCCTGCCCTCCACGACCGGGAAGTCCCCGGTCAGGAACCCCTTCAGGTCCATGCCCGAGCAGAACGTTCCGCCCGCGCCGGTGAGGACGTAGGCCGCCACGTCCTTCCGCTCCTCCAGCTCGTCCATCGCGGCCGCGAGGCCCCGAGCCACGGCGCCGTTGACCGCGTTCCTGGCTTTGGGGCGGTTGATCGTGATGACGGCCACGCCGCCGTCGACTTCGACCAGAACCTCGTCAGACACCGGATGACTCCTACTTGGGCTGGAAGCGGATACCACCGTCGAAACGGATCGTCTCGGCGTTCATGTAGTCGTTCTCGATCAACGAGCGGACCAGGTGCGCGAACTCGGAGGCGAGCCCCATGCGCTTGGGGAAGACCACCGGAGCCACCAGCTTGGCCTTGAACTCGTCGGCGTTGGGCGAGAAACCGTAGATCGGGGTGTCGATGATGCCGGGGCAGACGGTGTTGACACGCACGCCGATCGCGGCGAGGTCACGCGCGGCGGGGACGGTCATACCGACGATGCCGCCCTTGGACGCCGAGTAGGCGACCTGGCCGATCTGTCCCTCCAGCGCCGCCACCGAGGCGGTGTTGATCACTACACCGCGCTGACCGTCCGCGTCGACCGGCTCGGTCTTCGCGATCGCGGCGGCGCCGATGCGCATGAGGTTGAAGGTGCCGATCAGGTTGACCTCGATGACCTTGCGGTACGAGGCCAGGTCGTGGGGCGAGCCGTCACGGCCCACGGTCCGGCTCGCCCAGCCGATGCCCGCGCTGTTCACCACGACACGCAGCGGCCTGCCGGTCGCCACGGCCGCGTCCACAGCCGCCTGCACCTGGTTCTCGTCCGACACGTCGGTCTTGACGAAGACGCCACCGAGTTCGTCGGCCAGTGACTTGCCGCGCTCCTCGTTGAGGTCGGCGATGACGACGAGGGCACCCTGCGCGGCGAGGTCGCGGGCCGTGGCCTCACCGAGACCGCTGGCACCGCCCGAGATGATTGCTGCTGCTCCGTTCACGTCCATGTGCGGACTTTAACGCGCGGACCGAATGAAGTTCTACTCGGGGTAGGGTAAAACTCGCCGACGCTAGATCTCCCCGACGGCACTGCTCACGTCGGGATAGACCTTGATCCGCCGGTCGAGGCCCGTCGTGCGGAGGATCCGGGCCACCGGAGGCTGGGGTGCCGCCAGGCAAACCCCGCCGCCCTCGCCCGTGGCCAGCCGCCATGCCTCGATCAGCACGGACAGGCCGCTGGAGTCCATGAAGGACAGGGCGGTGAGATCGAGGACGAGCCGCGCGCCATCCAGCTTGATCGCGTCGCGGACCTCGTCTCGCAGGAAGGGAGCGGTGAACAGGTCGAGCTCGCCCTCGACAGCCACCACCACGGCGTCACCGACGGCGCGGCGAGCCAGCCGTAGCTTCATCAGTCCTCCTCGCGCCCGAAGGGCAGATCCACTTTACTTCGCCCGCACTGCACGCGAGGTCATGCGCGATTGTTCACAGGAAGTTCGTATGGCACGAGCCCCACGACCGGAGGCGCCGCCGTCAGGGGGCGGCGAAACCGTACGGCAGTTCGAGCCGGTGGGCGGCGAGGAGGCTCGCGTCGGCGAGGATCTCACGGGTCGGCCCGTCCGCGGCGATCACGCCCCCGGAGAGGATGAGCGAGCGTTCGCACAACTCCAGCGCGTACGGCAGATCGTGGGTGACCATCAGGACGGTCACGTCGAGCCTTCGCAGGATCTCGGCCAGCTCGCGCCGGGAGGCCGGATCCAGGTTGGAGGAGGGCTCGTCGAGCACCAGGATCTCCGGCTCCATCGCCAGCACCGTCGCCACCGCGACCCGGCGGCGCTGGCCGAACGACAGGTGGTGCGGTGGCCTGTCGATCGTCTCCAGCATGCCCACACGCTCCAGCGCGTCCTTGACCCTCCGCTCCAGTTCCTCACCCGCGACGCCCATGTTGGCCGGGCCGAAGGCCACGTCCTCCCGGACGGTCGGCATGAAGAGCTGGTCGTCGGGGTCCTGGAAGACGAGCCCGACCCGCCTGCGGATCTCCCTGAGCGACTCCTTGCCGACCGGCAGTCCCGCCACGGCCACCGTGCCGTGCCCGGCGGTCAGGATGCCGTTGAGGTGCATCACCAGTGTGGTCTTGCCCGCGCCGTTCGGCCCGAGCAGCGCGACCCGCTCACCGCGCTCCACCCGAAGGTCCACACCGAACAACGCCTGCGTGCCGTCCGGGTACGCGTACGCCAGGCGGCTCACCTCCAGCGAGAGCGGCGCGGGCGGCGGGGACGAGGCCGGCACGGGCCGCGAGGACGGCACTGTCACACGAACCCCCAGCTCCCGAGTAACACGGCGAGTGCCGCACCCGGCAACATACCGGCGACGAGCCACTGCCGCGAGGCGGCCGAGAGGTCCTGGATCACCGGCATCACACCGGTGTAGCCCCGGCTGAGCATCGCGAGGTGCACCCGCTCGCCCCGCTCGTACGAGCGGATGAACAGCGCCCCCGCCGATCTGGCGATCACCGGGATGTGCCGCACGTCCCTGGCCACGAACCCGCGCGACTCCCTCGCCACCCGCATCCGGCGCATCTCGTCCAGGATCACGTCCATGTAGCGGAGCATGAACATCGCGATCTGCACCAGCAGCGGCGGCAGCCTCAGACGCTGGGCGCCCAGCAGTATCAGCCGTGGCTCGGTGGTGGCCGCGAGCAGCACGCTCGCGACCACGCCCAGGGTCGCCTTGGCCAGGATGTTCCAGGCGGCCCACAGGCCGGCGACGCTGAGCGAGAGCCCCATGAAGGTCACCCTCTCGCCGAACCCGATGAACGGGATGGCCAGCGCGAACACCACGAACGGGACCTCGACCACCATCCGCCGCAGCACGAACCCGGCCGGGATCCGGGCGAGGGCCGCCACGACGGCCAGGAGCGCGGCGTACAACCCGAAGGCCCAGAACCACTCGCGCGGGGTGGCGACCACCACCACGGCGAACCCGGCCACCGCCGCCAGCTTGCACTGGGGCGGCAGCCGGTGCACGAGCGTGTCGCCCGGCCGGTGGAGCTGGTGGTGGTGGCCCGATCCCACTAGGCGGACACCTTCTTGTCGCTGTCGTCGGAGCCGGTGCCGTCACCGTGGTCGCCCCGGCGGCGCACGGCGTAGAACACCCCGCCGCCGACGGCGAGCGTCACCCCGACGCCGATCACTCCCGCCGCGCCCACCGGGATGCCGCCCACGTCCCCGTAGTCGGCGAGCGGCTGCTCACCCAGCGAGTGGTCGGTCGCCTGGTCGCTGAAGCCCTTGTCCTCGGCGACCCACTCCAGGCCGTCGGGCGAGGAGGAGGCGTAGAAGCTGACGACGCCCGCCAGCAGCGCCGCCACCGCGATTCCCGCGGGCAGGAACCAGCCGGGACGGCGGGCGGCGACCGGCGCCTGAGCCCCCTGGGATCCGGGGGGTCCGGGGGATCCGGGGGTGACGATCACGTCGCCGTCCGCGCCACGCAGGACCAGCGGCGCGACGATTCCGCGGGCGCCGTAGACCAGGTCTGGCCGGATCGCGAGCACGGTGCTGACGGTGACCGCGGTGATCAGGCCCTCCCCCACGCCGATGAGCAGGTGCACGCCGCCCATCGCCGCGGCGACCGTGCCGATCTCGATGGGCGCGGTGCCGCCGATCCAGAACAGCAGGGTGAACGCGAGCGCCGAGGCGGGCACCGAGAGCAGCGCCGCGACGAACGAGGCCGCCACCACGACGCCCCTGTTTCGCACGCTCCGGGTGATCAGGAGGAAGACACCCCACCCGACCAGCACGGCGACGAGGCCCATCAGGGTGATGTTGACGCCCAGCGCGGTCAGCCCGCCGTCCGCGAAGAAGAACGCCTGCACCAGGAGGACGACGGCCACACACAACACCGCCGTGTAAGGGCCGACGAGTATCGCGGCCAGCGCACCGCCGAGAAGGTGCCCGCTGGTCCCCGCGGCGACCGGGAAGTTGAGCATCTGGACCGCGAAGACGAAGGCGGCGACCAGTCCGGCCATCGGAGCGGTGCGGTCGTCGAGTTCGCGACGGGCGCCGCGCAGGCACACGGCCACACCGGCGGCGGCCACCGCCCCCGCCGACACCGAGACGGCGGCGTTGAAAAAGCCATCGGGTACGTGCACTACAAGCCTCCGAAATGCGGATTTGCCCCTAACTTTAGGCCATGGGCTTGTAGTTGCAAGAAGGTGGCATTAACGCACGATACGTCTGATGAAAGTTCTGGGGCCGAGGGTTCGAACCACCGTGCTGAGCCTGCCCTTCCCCGCCGTGGCGTAGGGCCTGACACTCCACCTGACCGCGCCACGCCACCACGTGCGCGGATGCTCGATCGCCTCGGGCATCGCCTCGATCCTGAAGCGCGCGGGCGGCCCACCCAGGTCGAGCTCCAGGTAGGCGTCCCAGGTGCCGGGCCCCAGTCGCCCCATCGCCTGGGAGGCCGTGAACGCGCCGCCCTCGCCGACCGTGACCGGCTCGCGCCGCTCCCGGCTCGACTCCCGCTCCCGCCAGACCAGAAAGCGCACCGCGTCCGCCGCCGGAGCATCCGTGCCCACGCTGACCTCGCCGTCGAGCACCAGCCGGTGCCCGGCGGCCCAGCGGGCGCGCACCAGCCGCACGCTCCCCGGCACCGAGACCACGTGCCCGCCGATGTCGAGGCTGAGGTTGCCGTACGGGTGGGTGAAGTACGGAAGGGCGACGACGGCGACGACATCGCCCACCACGCGAGGCGCGGGCGGCGCGATCGGCCCCTCCCCTTCGGTGCCCAGACGCGCGAGCCGGGGCACCCCCTCGAAGACGACACTCACGTGGACGTCCCAGATGCCGGAGGACAGGGTGGTGACGTCGACGGTCCCGGTGAACCCCGCGCAGTCGCCGTCCACCGGAACCACGACCTCGTCACAAGGGCCGACACCCGTGTGCCGGCGCCGCAGCACCAGGGCGAGATCCCCGCCGGTGATCTCCGGGCTGCCGTAACGCTCCAGCGTGCTCAGCGCCACCTTGCCCGAGATCGCCAGCCGCCCCTCCCGTTCCCGCTCCCAACGCAGCGCGGTGAGCTCCCGGCGGACCGAGGCCGACTCGATGTGCGCCAGCCGCACCAGGCGGTCGATGTCCTGCAGGGCGGCGATCCGACTCCGGTCGATCGCCGGGAGCCGCTCGCGGACCCCGTCGGTCAGCCACCGCTCGCACATGTCGGCCACCTCGGCGACGATCTCCTTGCGCGTGACCTCCCCGGCGTCCAGGAAGGGCCTGCCGAGGTTACCGAAGGCGTCCATCCGGAAATGACGCCGCAGGAGGTGGTCGCGGAGGTCTCCCGGACGCACGTGGGCGAGCATCAGCTCGACCGGCCGTTTGATCATCCGCAGCCAGGAGACCGGATCGCGGCTTCCCGGCCGCTGCATGATGCTGGTGCCGTCCGGCCGGGCGACCAGGTGGTAGCAGTCGTAGTCGGCGACCACCGAGATCACCTCCGCGTGGCAGTAGGCGTGGGTGGTGAAGACGACGTCCTCCCCCACCAGGAGCGTCTCGTCGAAACGGATGGCGTGCCGCTCCAGCATCTCCCTGCGGAACAGCTTGAAGCAGCTCAAGCTGTTGTAGACCGCGCTGTCGCCGAGCGGCACCCGCTCGGCGTTCTCCTTGAACATCGAGATCGGCACCTTGCGGTCATGCCCGACGATCTTCCCGAGCACGATGTCGGAACCGTTGCGGTCGGCCATCGCGAGCATCCGCTCCAGCGCCTGAGGGCCGAGGTAGTCGTCCGCGTCGCAGAAGAAGACGTATCTGCCGCGCGCGTGGGAGAGCCCGACGTTGCGCGGGCGCCCGGCGCCGCCCGACGCCTCCTGCCTGACGACGCGGATCACACCGCGGTGGCAGGAGGCGTAGAGGTCGAGCAGCGCGACACCGCCGTCGGTGGAACCGTCGTCGACGACCACCACCTCCAGGGCGACGCGCTGGATCAGCAGCGACGTCAGGCATCTGTCGAGATAGGGACCGCAGTTGTGCAGGGGAACGATCACGGTGACGTCGATGTCGGACCGAAGCGCCTCCTCGCTCGTGATGTCATGGCCACCCCGCTCCACACTCGTGACGCCGTGGCCGCCCCGCTCCATGCTCGTGATGTCACAGCCACCCCGCCCCGTGCGGACTCGCTGGAGGATCGTTACTGTCACCGCCGCGCCCCTCGTCGGTCACTCTCCGCTTATCTAGCGTCTCAGTATGTGACAAAGGGACGCCCGTACGGGGCGAATCTCCAGGGTTGCCTCCCCAACCCGCCGACACGAGAGACCGTCCGGGGAGTTAAGCCCCCGTTTCCTCCGCCTTGCCCCATCAACCATCCAGTGGATTCCGAAGGGGCCGTCCACCGATGATTCTCGGAACATGACAGTCATCGAGATCGACGGCCTGAGGAAGAGCTACCGGGACGGCAAGGCGGTGGACGGCCTCTCCCTGAAGGTGGAGCACGGGGAGATCTTCGGAATCGCCGGCCCCAACGGAGCGGGAAAGACCACGACCGTGGAATGCGCGTCGGGACTGCGGCGACGGGACGGCGGCACCCTGCGCGTACTGGGGCTGGACCCCCAAGACGATCGGCGCGCGCTGCTGCAACGCGTCGGCGTCCAACTGCAGGAGGCCGCCCTGCCCGACGCGATCAAGGTCGGTGAGGCGCTGCGGATGTACGCCTCCTTCTACGACAGGCCCGCCGACTGGCGGAAACTCATGGACGAGTGGGGACTGGCGGACAAGAGGAGCACCCGCTTCGCGGGGCTGTCCGGCGGCTGGAAACAGCGGCTGTTCATCGCGCTGGCCCTGGTCGGCAACCCGGAGGTCGTCTTCCTCGACGAGCTGACCACGGGCCTGGACCCCTCCGCCCGCCGGATGACCTGGGGCCTGATCCGCGACATGCGCGAGCGCGGGGTCACCGTCGTTCTCGTCACCCATTTCATGGACGAGGCCGAGGCCCTGTGCGACCGCATCGCGATCATCGACCGGGGTCGCGTCGTCGCCGAGGGCGGCCCACGCGAACTGATCACGAAGGGGCGCTCCGATTCGCTGGAGAACGCGTACTTCGCCCTGACCGGAGGGGAGACGACGTGAAAGGCATCACGCGAGTCATCGCGGTCGAACTCAAACTGATCGTGCGTGATCCGATGTCGGGGTTCTTCGCCCTCGTCTTCCCAGCGATCATGCTGTGGGTCAAGACGCGTACCGGCAAGACCCTTCCCGGCGGGCTGCCGGTCATCGACGCCACGGTGCCGATGCTGAGCGTCTTCGTCATCGGACTGGCCGGGCTGGTCGTCCTCCCTGCCACGCTGGCGCAGTACAGGGAACGCCGCGTCCTGAAGCGGCTGCGCGCCACTCCCGCCTCACCCGCGATGCTGTTCGGTGCCCAGTGGGCCGCTCACACGCTGGTGGCCGCGATCGGGACGGCGTTGTTGATCGCCATCGGACTGGCCGTTCTCGGACTGTCGGCGCCGGCCGACACCACGGGCTTCCTGCTGGCCTGGACACTCGGCGCGCTGAGCCTCGGCGCCATCGGTCTCTTCATCGGCGCTCTCGTCCCGAACGGCCGCGCCGCGACCGTGATCGGGCTGAGCGTGTTCTTCCCGATGGTCTTCCTCTCCGGTGCCATGATCCCCCGGGAGACCATGTCCGGCTCGATGCGCGCCATCGGCGACCTCACCCCGATGGCCCCCGTGGTCGAGGCGATCCGCGCCGCGTGGGAGGGCGATGCGATCGCCCCGGTCACCCTGGGGCTCATGGTGGCGACGGCCGTCGTCGCCGGCGGCGTCGCCGTCAGGGCCTTCCGGTGGTGACCGGCGCCGACCTCGACACCTCACGCTGGGATCACGCCCGGCTCGCCCTGCCGTACGTGTTCCTGCTGCTTCCGACGGTCTTCTCCCTGCTGCGGGACTGGAGGCCGGAGGTGCTGGCACTCGCGGTGCTCGCCGGAGCCTGGCACTGGTTCATGGTGACCTCGCACCCCGCCTGGACCGAACGGCCGATCGCGATGGCCGTCTACTTCGCCGTGACGCTCGCCGTCATCGGGACGTTGATCGGAATCGACACGATGTTCACGGTGACAGGCGTGGGGGCGTTCATCCAGGCCTTCACCCTGCTGCCCGGCAGGTGGGCGTACGCGGGTGTGGCCGCGACGGCCGGTGTGCTGGTCACCGTCACCCCTCGCCCCGGACGCTCCCCGGCCGAGATGCTCTACGCCTTCCTCGTCGCGACGCTGGTCGCCTCCGCGATCGGCCTGCTGATTCGGATCGTCTCCGACCAGAACGACCAGCGCAAAGCGATGATCCTTCAGTTGAGGAAGACCGGCGCCGCACTCGCCGCGGTCGCGGAGGAGAACGCGGACCTGCAGGCCCGGCTCCTGACCAGCGCTCGTGAGGCCGGCGTGCTCGGGGAGCGGCAGCGGATGGCGAGGGAGATCCACGACACCATCGCGCAGGGCCTGACCGGCATCCTCACCCAGCTCGAAGCCGCCGACGACGCGCTCGACGACATACCGGTCGTCCGCGCGCGCCTGCACACGGCACGCACCCTGGCCAGGGAGAGCCTGAACGAGGCACGGCGATCGGTCCAGGGGTTGCGTCCGGCACCGCTGGACGAGGCCCAGCTCGCCACCGCCCTTCACGATGTCACCACCAAATGGTCGCGAACCACCGGCAAACCCGCCTCCGTGTCGGTCACCGGAGACCCCCGGCCGCTGCACCCGGAGGTGGAGACCACCTTGCTGCGGGTAGCGCAGGAGGCGCTGGCCAACGTTTCGCGACACGCCCTCTCGGCCACCCGGGTCGGACTCACCCTGTCGTACATGGAGGATGTCGTGGTGCTGGACGTGCGCGACGACGGATGCGGCTTCACCCCGGGAACGGCGGACGGTTCGCTCCCGGGCGGTTTCGGCCTCATCGCGATGCGCCAGCGAGTCACCCGGCTGGCCGGTGAGTTCGTGATCGAGACGGCCCCCGGCCAGGGAACGGGCATCTCGGCGACCGTCCCCGCCATTCCTCCCGCCGACACGGACGCGGACACGGACACGGACACGGACGCAAACACGGACGCAAACACGGACGCCGACGCGGGCCCCGGCTCGTTCGGCCACCACCGAAACCACCGAAACCACCGAAACCACGGAAACCACGGAAACGCGGTCTGAGACATGCCGATTCGTATGATCATCGTCGATGACCACCCCGTCGTCCGCGACGGGCTGCGCGGGATCTTCACCGGCGACGACGCCTTCGAGGTCGTCGGCGAGGCGGCCGACGGACCGGAGGCCCTCGCCGTCGCGCTGCGGACGAGCCCCGATGTCGTGCTCATGGACCTGCGCATGCCGAAGATGAGCGGTGCCGAGATCATCCGCCGGTTGCGTGAACAGACGCCCGGCATCCACGTGCTGGTCCTGACCACCTTCGACGACGACGCCGACGTCCTGCCCGCGATCGAACAGGGCGCCACCGGCTACCTGCTCAAGGACACTCCGCGTGCCGAGTTGCGTGACGCCGTACGGGCGGCGGCCCGCGGCGAGACGGTGCTGTCCCCCTCGGTGGCCGGCGTGCTGGCGCACAGGGTGCGCACCCCGAGGCAACGGGTGCTGAGCCGCAGGGAGACCGAGGTGCTCGGCCTCATCACCCGTGGCGCGACCAACCGCGAGGTGGCCGCGAAACTGTTCATCACCGAGGCGACGGTGAAGACGCATCTGCTGCACATCTTCGCCAAACTCGGCGTCAACGACCGGGCGGCCGCGGTCGCGGCGGCCTACGAGACCGGCCTGCTCAAACCGGCCGTTTCAGAGTGAGCGTCCCTGCCTCCGAGGTTTCGCGACCGCTGGACGTCCGCCCGCGCCCGCCGAAGCTCACGCAGGAACCGAGCGGGAATCCTCCGGGAACCGCGACGTGCCGACGCCCCGGGTAGAGGAACAGCCCGAGGCTGACCAACTCCAGAAAACCGGTCTCAAGGAGCTATCGGGTCACGCGCTGCCCGGCCCGAGGACCCGTCCGGCCGATTCCCATCCCCATTCCAACACTCGCCGGCCGATTGCCACCCGGCACGCTACCGAACACCCACCCCGTGATCGCATAACCGGCCTTTAGCGAGAATCGGCACCACCTTCGCACCCGAATGATCACTCCCAAGCCTGAGGCCTGATCGTCGCCCTCCGGCGGAACCCACTCGGACACGAGGTCGTTGCATTCCTTGGTGACCCCGCTGGGGCAGCTCTCGTGAAGGAGTCGGACGATCATGAGCTTCTTTAAGTCCAAGGACAAGGGACAGGAAATCACCGAGACCGTCGAGCAGGCTCGGCAGGCGCACGCGGAAGGACGCAAGGTCTTCGTGTCCCGCCTTCGGATCGACTACAGCGGTTCCGGGGCTTCCTCAAGCCCTGAGGCGGCCGATCTGATCGAGGGGATCGAACGTGAGGGGTGGGCGCTCAGTCACGTGTCGGAGAGTGTGTACGCGGACTCCGTCACACAGATGACCTGCATCTTCCGCCGCGGGCAGTCATAGGGCTCTGTGCGGTGGGGCGGCTGGGCGCGATGCGCGGGCAGCCCGATTCTCGCCACCGTCCGATGGCGTTCTTCCGCTCGGGCCGATCTACCGGCGCGTCGGCCACCACCGCGACAGGGTCATCACAGAAGTTCTGGGCGAGACGCCCAAGACGGCCATGAAGAAGTCCGGTGGCGATCGCGCGGCGCGTTCCACGCCTCGCGCTTTAAGGTGAGACCGTGAGCCGAGGGACGAATCCCGCCGACGCCGACCTGGCAGCGCTCGTCGGGATCGTCGGGATCTTGGTGGGCATCGCGATGAGCGTGGCGACCGCCCCCGTCCCCGGGTCGCGCCCCCCGACGTGATCGCCTACGGTCTCGCGGCCGTCATCGGCGGCCACGCTGGAGGTATTCGATGATTCACCCTCCCGGCCCGCACCTCGTGCCCCGGCGTACCCCCCTCGACTCAGAGGAGAGGGCCCGGGCCGAGGCGAACTTCACTTCCCTGGTCGTTCAGAACCTCGTCACCAACGGGCGCTTCAGGATAACCGCCGACACTCCGGAGATGGTGGAGTTGTGGCAGAGGGTCGCCCGCCACGCGGGTGACATGCTCCAGCGGCCCGTGGTCAGCTACGCCAACGGCAGATACATCGTGATCACCTTCGACCAGAAGGAGACCCCGCCGTCCGGGACGTCCGCCCGGCACACGAGCGACCACCGGACGTCGTCCACGTAGCCGATCCCCCTTGACCGGTGGAAGGTCAGGTCAACAGACCACCGACATCGACCGAGCGGACGTTCGATCACCGTCAACCGCTTCGGTGATCAGCCACCGCGCGATCGCGACCTGTACAGCTGTGATGGCTGCCCCATGACCAGGGTCAGACCACCAGGCCCTGGTCGGTCCAGACGACGCCCTTGTTCCGGCACAGGCAGAAGGGGTGGCCGATCGGGTCGGTGTAGACCCGCCAGCCATAGCCGTTGGGGCCGATGACGTCCTGCCGCAGCGTCGCGCCGAGGTCGAGGACGCGGCGCTGCTCGGACTCGATCTCGTCCACTTCGAAGTCGAGGTGGAACTGCTTGGGGTGCTCGCTGTCGGGCCACTGCGGAGCGCGGTAGTCGTCCACCCGGATGAAGGCCAGCTCGACCTCACCGAACTTGATGCCGGCCCAGTTCTCGTGGCTGTCTTCCTTGATCGGGCGGCCTGTCACCTCAGAGTAGAAGGCTGCCAGCTTCATCGTGTCCGGGCAGTCGATGATGAAATCGGTGAGTTGCAGCATCCCGCGATCCTGCCACAGATCAGGACCGCGCCACGGCCATCGTGGAGGCCCCGGGAAGGCACTCGAAGTAGCACGCGAGACGGCCACGAAGAAGACCGGGGCACGCGGATGGCACGAAAAGGCAAAAAGTCCGCTTAACGATCAAAGGGCCAGGTCACCGGATGCCGGTTGACCTGGCCCTTTGTCACGAGCCGACGAGGGGAATCGAACCCCTGACCTACAGTTTACAAGATCTCGGTACGCGACCCCGTGAGCTGCTGCGTTCCAGGTCAGAGGGGGTTTCGCCTTGCCCGTGAGTCCCCGTGATTCCCCCTTGGCGCCCCTCCTGACGGGCACGCAACGGGCACGGCCTGAGAACCCGTGCGGACGCACACACCTCCCCCGCCGGATCTTCCCGTCGCCGTCGTCCCACCCTCCGGGGAGCGGGCCGGGGCCAGGGCGCCAAGGTGGAGCGCCCCACCGGACGAACGACCTTGGCGCCCTGGCCCCGGTCTGCTCGGCTCGTCCTGGGACGACGGCGACGGGAAAATCCGGCCCCAGCCACCTACGACCTCTGCCCTGGCGACCATCCCGGAGTCGGAGGCCCCCGCCGGAGGCACATGGTGTTCGAAACCGCAGAAGCCGACAGGACTCACGGATGTCGAAGGTGATCGTTACCGTGGCGATATACCTGAGGGGACGGATGAGGAGTGGTGTGGATGGAGATCACATATGCCGATGTCGCCTGGCTCGCCAGGGGCTATGAGTTGGGTGATCAGTGGTGTCTGGCTTTCGCGCGAGGGCTCGACGAGGCCGAAGCGCTTCGGCGCATGGGTGCTAGCGAGAGGAGTATCCGGCTGCTCACCTGTAAGGAACTGATAGATGAGGGGCTGTTCCCCGGCACGGTCTTAGCCGGGCGTCTAGAGGGTTGGACGGTACTCATCGAGCCGCATGGCTGGAGGGCGTCGGAGCCCGGTGTTCTACGAGCGCTGTCGGCTGGGACGGAGGCTGTGATGGTCATGCGGCAGGACCACTCGGCACATCTTTTTGGGTACGCCGTTGATGGGGAGATGGTGACCTCCTTCGACCCGATGATTCCCGCATGGCGGTATGGGAGCGACCCAGACCGCCTTGTGGACACCATGCGGGCCGTGGGCTTCGATCCCGGATACGCACCAGGAGACGGAGACGAGAGCGAAGAGGAAATCTTCGATCACCCGACGCTGGACGGTGCTCTGCTGCTCGCGTTTCGTCTGACCGGCGTCATCCTGACTCAGGACGTCTTGGACAGGTCGCTGCTGGGCGGTGCTGTCGTTTCGCGTGCCTGATGCGGCGGCGTGCCGATGGTCGGCGCGTTGATTGGTTACGGCGGGCGCGCGGGTCGGTGGAGGGCCCGGGGCGCCGCCGGCCGGGACCGGCGCCCACGCCGCACGCCCGGGCGGCGGGCGGCAGAGGGCCGGGTACGGCGGCGCGGCGCGCCGCCGCTTGATAACCATAAGAACAATTCGGCAGTGATCGCAGTACGACGTTTGTCGTGTCCCGGGACATGCTTGACAGCGACCTGCCCTGTCATCCCATCAGAGTTGACGGCGCTCGACGGTATGGTCCCGCCATGACCCTCGTCGACTGGCGGGCCAGCCCTCACCTTCTTGCCAGCATCCTGCGCCAGCACGGGCAAGCACCCGGCGCCATTACCGACACCAGGGCCGCGTGGGCGGCATTCGCAGAGTTCGCTCAAACGAAGGTTGCCGGGATCGATACCCAACCGGATTCCGACTCTGACGGGTTCATCCTGCAGTGGGGGCGCTGGTCCTGGCATGATCGCCGTCCGAGCATGAGCTTCACCCGGCAAGTGGCTGTGCCCTACAGGGACGGTCAGTTCGAGGGCTTCGTCGAACTTTGGCAGATCGAGCTAGTTCTCTTCTATGAGGACTCAGGGATGCTCAGCTCTCATTCGGACCAAGACACAGGCTTCTACTTCCCTAACGACAATGAGGAGTGGCAGGCGGCTCTTGCGGAGGCACAGGACTTTCCGCCGTTCCAAGCCGTTGCCAAAACCGCCCCGGTGAGCAGCTCCTTGACCCTGGAGCACGCCGACTAGGGTGCTCAGACGGCCGACGACCGGTATGCGCATAGGCTGATTGCCAGGTGGTGCTGAGCTGAACTCGATCCCCGAACTGATGACAATCTTTGTCGGGCTTCTCTGCATGGTCTTCCCCCATGTCTCGTACACGTACAAGCACGACAGCACGCGAGGCAAGAAGGGTGAGGTGATGCGTGATGAACGTACGAAGGACCTACGGGTCTCGATCGGTAGCCGGACGGCGGCAGCTCTCGCAACTGCGACGTTCGCATCTCTCCTGGGATGGTCGCAGATAAGCGGGGAGTCGGGTTGAGCTCAGCAACGCCTCTCAGTTTTCAAGCAGATGAGTGCCGTCGTGGTGGCGGATGGCCGGCGCCTGGTCATGGTGCATGGCGTCGAGGACGCGGATGGCAAATGCTTCGGAGGCGAGTTCTTGGACCTCGTCCGCGGTGACCCAGCGGAACGCGCGGGCTTCGTCGGTTTCGGTGAGGTGGCCGCCGATGACCTTGCAGCGGAAGACGAGGGCGACGATGCCGCGTGTCATGTTCTTGTAGACGCCGGTGAGGGTGACGGGCTCGACGTGCAGGCCGGTCTCTTCGTGGATCTCGCGGAGGAGGCCGGTGGTGATGTCCTCGTCGCGCTCCAGGACTCCGCCGGGTGCTTCCCAGTGGTTGTTGTCTCGGCGTTGGGTGAGGAGGGCGCGGCCCTGGTCGTCGATGATCACGCCTGCCACGCTGACGGAGTGCTGCGGGTGGTGGTGATCCATCGGATGTCCTCCGGGGCTGCTGATCGCTATTCTCGGACTGCGGTACACGTATGTACGAGTTGAGGAGTTGTTGGTCGTGGCCGAGCTGCCGTTTCCGGATCTGGACCCGACCAGCGATCGGGCCGTGTTCCGGCAGATCGCCGATCACATCAGGCAGGCGATCGAGCGGGGCACTCTGGCCGAAGGTGACAAGGTGCCCTCGGAAGCTCGGCTCATGCAACACTACGGCGTCGCGCGGATGACCATTCGCAACGCGCTCCAGGTCCTCCAGGGCGAAGGGCTGACGGTCGCCGAACATGGGCGCGGGGTCTTCGTCCGGTCTCATCCTCCGGTGCGGCGGCTGGCTTCTGACCGGTTCGCGCGTCGTCATCGTGAGCAGGGTAAGGCGGCGTTCATCGCGGAGACCGAGGGTGCGGGCGGGAGGCCGACCGTTGATTCCATCGAGATCACCGAGGGGCGGCCTTCTGCGGAGGTCGCCGGACTGCTCGGGATCGGCTTGGAAGATCATGTGATCGTTCGGTCGCGTCGGTATTTGATCAACGGTCAGCCGGTGGAGACGGCGGTGTCGTACATTCCGGCGGAGATCGCGCGGGGTACGCGGATCGCGCAGCCGGACAGTGGTCCGGGTGGGATCTACGCGCGGCTGGAGGAGTTGGGGTTTCGGCTGGATCGTTTTGTGGAGGAAATCCGCTCTCGGATGCCGTTGCGTGATGAGGTGCGGGCGTTGAAGCTGGCGCCGGGTGTTCCGGTCTTTCACCTGGTCCGTACGGCTTATGCCGCTGATGGTCGTGCGGTGGAGGTGTGCGACACGGTGATGTCGAGTGATGCCTATGTGCTCTCGTATGAGCTACCTGCGCGATAACGCTTGACGAACTCCTCTAGAGGAGTCATAAATGTCTTACGCGCTCACTCCTCTAGTCGAGCAGACGTCTACTGGAGGCAGGTCTACTGCGCGCGAAGCGTCGACTTGAGGGGCACACGTCATGACCGGGCAAGCATGCATTTCATGCGACGGCAAAGGGTGGAAGTACGTAAGCCAGCGGCGTGCCCTGATCGGCGGTCCGCGCGGATCGGCCCTGTCTTTCATCCGTGTCCGAGACGACTGCTCCCTGTGTCAGGGGCAGGCAGTCGCCCCCGCTCCGACCACGAGCTCCCGCGCATGAACGCCCTACCACCTGCGGGACGCCTGGCCCTCGGCGACGTCTGTTCTCCGGTGGGCGCGGCGGAGTCCTTGAAGGTGGAGCTGGAGCGGTGCGGGATCGATGCCGACGTCAACGACGGTTACGGGCTGGCCGTGGTGTCGGTCTGGACGGGATTGACCGTCTGGTCAGACGGCTTGGCCTTTTGGTGGAGTACGGGGCGCTTGGATGCCAGGCGCGGACGGGTGCTGTATGCCTGGCACGCTGCGGCGGAGCCTGACCGGGCCGCGCGGCGGGTGGCGTTCCGCTACACCGACCTTCGGAGGGCTCATCCACTGCCTGATGTGATGGCGGGGGCTCATCGTGCCGATCCTGTCTGATGAGTGCGTCGGCATCAGCCCGCACGTGGTCATGGCCCAGCGTGATCACGCTCGCTTGGAATGGCGGACGCCGGACGGGGCTTTGGAACGGGCGCACCCGCAGGCGTGGACGTGCGTGTGTCGGGCCACGATCTACGAACTTCACGTTGGCGCCGGTCAGGGGTTCATCCGGCGGACCGTTCAACGCGATGGCGGTCATGTGATCCATGAGACCCGTCTGTGGGGAGTCACCGAAGCTCGGGCCGTCTGGTCGGCGCTGCTGGCTGGGCGGGCTCGGTAGACGAGTGTGGTGGTGCGGTGACTGGCTGCGGAGGGCGCCGGAGGTCTCGCACCGCCACACTCCTGACCTGCGAGAGAGCATTCGCTTTTCAAGCGAAGGGTTCGCATCTATGCTGACGACAAGTCGAGTAGTTGGGTTATTAACATGTCCGTTTCCGGTGATGAGTACGCGCCTCCGAAGTATGCCCAGATCGTCGCGGCGATCCGGCACAAGATCGCGGACGGCACGTATCCGCCGGGCTCCATGCTGCCGTCAGAGTCGCAACTGGTCCGGGAGTTCGCGGTCAGTCGTCCTACCGTGGTGCGGGCACTTCAGGTGTTGCAGCTGCGGGGCTTCATTGACCGCGAGCATGGCAAGGGCTCGTATGTGAAGATGGCGCCTCCGCTGGCTGAGGAGGACTTCTCCCGGCCTGGCCGTGCCGTCCTCGATCGTGCGGAAGCCGGCCAGAGCGCTGCGGTGCTGGAGGCGGGGCCTCGTCCGGCTCCGGCGAACATCGCCGCGACGTTGGCTCTGCCCACCGGGGCGCCGGTCATGATGCGTCGAATCCTGCTGAGCGACGGCGATGATCCGTGTGAGCTGGTCACCTTCTGGTGTCCAATCGAACTGGCCGAGGGAACCGACCTGGGCAAGGCGCTGCCGCTGACGGCAGGCATTCGTCAACACGTGCAGGCGGTCAAGGGGCTACGGCTGGATCACGTCATCGAACGTCTGGCGGCTCGTCACCCCACGGCTGATGAGATGAAGCTGTTGGGGCTGGGCAAGACGGCGGCGGTCATGGGGGTGACGGCTCGGGTCTTCGCCGGGAATCGTCATGTCATGGTCATTGAGGTTGCTCTGCCGGGGACGCTTCACGAACTGGAAGACACCTACTCTCTGTAGTGTGACGTAGACCACACACCCAAACGGAAACTCGTCTTGTCGAGTATCCGTTCATCGTTTAGCTTCAACTTGACAGTACGAGTTAGCAACAGAACAAGCGAACAACAGGAGAACACATCATGGCCATCCAAGGCCCCATCCCCGTCAGCTTCGACCAGGTCTTCCCGCACGGTTGCTACGTGGTCGGTGAGGTCGAGCAGGTCAAGGACTTCACCGCCTCCACCGGCGGACGCACCGTCTACGCCAAGGACAAGACCACCGGCGAACTCGTCTGGCAGGTCGCCGTCATGGACGCAGACCCCACGCTCAAGGCCGGACAGAAGACGGTGGCGGTCAAGATCTTGTCCCCGGTCCAGCCTGTTCCCCCTGCTGCTCTGCCGGGGTTGCCGTTCGTGCCGGTGGAGTTCGACGGCATGACCGCCACCGCCTACGTCGCCGAGAAGACGGGCCGTCTGGCCTGGTCCCTGCGGGCGACCGCGATGCGCGCTCCCCGCTCGGCTGCGGCCTCGGCCAAGGCTTCGGCCGGTAAGGACGTGGCGGCATGAGCGAGCGCACCCCCTACACCCGCGCCTCGGTGTCGATCGACGAGGACGGCACCCGGATCGACCTCGCGTTCTACACGCCGGACCTGTCGGTCATGGCGCTGGGCGTCGGACGCGAACGGCCGTTCTTGAACCTGTCCTCTCGGGAGGCACAGGTGATGATCTCCACCACGGGTGGTGGGCCGGTCACCGAGCAGGACGTGATCCTCGCCCGGCAGATCGCCGACGCCGCCGCACGCTACCTCGCCGACTGCGAGCGCCTGCGCACCGACCAGGCGGCTACTCCGGTGCTGCCGGGCCTGGACGAGGTCGCGGCCTGACACGCAAGCGGGGCCGCTGGAACTGGCATTCCGGCGGCCCCTCGGTCTCCCCAGACAGCGAATCAAGAGAGGGCTTAAGCCTAATGTTCAAAAAACTGCCCGGTGACGAGACACGAACCCTCGTCACCACCACCCCCGACACCGCCGTCGTCTTTCGCCCGGCCGTGGTCACGACCCCGGCCATCGTCACCATCACCATCTTCCTGGGGCGACTGCTGGCCGGAATGGTCCGGCTCATCTGGCGTCACCCGATCGCCGTCGCCGTCCTCGCCGTTCCTGCCACCGTCGCCCTTGTGTACGGCTGGCGCGTCGCCCTGGTCCTCGTCGCCGTTCCGCTCTCGATCCTCGCGCCGTGGCCGTTCTTCGATCGGGCCTCGTTCAACCGGTGGATGGGCTGGCGGCTGCTGGCCTTCTGGCGCCTGGTGTGGGTGTATCGGCGTCACTGGCAACCGGTGATGATCGTCTCTGGCCTCGGTCGTCATCTCCAGGGCCGCGATTACCTTCCCTATCTCGTCCGTGTCCGCTGTACCTCGTGGGCGGACGTGGTCACGGTGAAGATGATCAGTGGGCAGGCGGTCAAGGACTGGACCGATCGCCTCGACCACCTCGCGCACGGCTTCGGTGCCTCCTCCTGCCGGGTGGCCGTGGTGCGGGCCGGTCGTCTTCAGCTGACCTTTCCCCGCCGTGACCCGCTGGCCGTCCCGTTGCCGGCGATTCCCCTCCCCGCGGTGGCGTCGGTGGGGCCGGTCGAGATCGGCACATGTGAAGACGGCTCCCCGTACCGGCTCACCGTGCACGGCACACACGTGCTGATCGCGGGTGCGACGGGTGCGGGTAAGGGCTCGTTCCTGTGGTCGGCCATCCGTGGTCTCCTCCCAGCGGTCCGGGCCGGTATCGCGCAGGTATGGGCACTCGATCCCAAACGGATGGAGCTGTCCTTCGGGCGCGACCTGTTCGGTGACCGCTACGCCGCCGATCCGGCCGCGTGCGCCGATCTCCTCGAAGCGGCTGTGCAGATCATGCAGGAGCGGGCCGATCGCTACGCCGGACTCCAGCGCTCGCACACCCCGACCGTCGATGACCCGTTCGTCCTGGTGGTCGTCGACGAGGTGGCGTTCCTGACCGCCTACCAATCCGACAAGAGCCTCAAGCTCCGCATCTCCGCCGCATTGGCGACGTTGACCACGCAGGGGCGTGCGGTCGGGTTCGGCGTCATGGCCGCGTTGCAGGACCCGCGTAAGGAGGTCATGAACATCCGCAACCTGTTCCCCGACAAGATCGCGCTCCGGCTCGATGAGTCAGAGCAGGTGGACATGGTCCTCGGCGACGGCGCCCGTGATCGGGGAGCGCTGGCCGATCACATCTCCCCAATCCCTGAGCGGGGCGCGGGCGTCGCCTACGTGCGGCTGGAGACCTCACCCGATCCGATCCGGGTGCGCGCGGCCTACGTCTCCGATGCCGACATCCGGACCATGGCGGCCCTGATCACGAGTGACACCCTGCCGATCGAGCTGGAGGGGGCGGCCTGATGCGCATCATCCTGCACGGCACTCCTGCCGAGATCGAGGGCTTGTCCTTCCGGCGGCTGCGCACCTTCGACGGCTCCGAGCTGGCTGAGGTGACGGTGATTGTTGACCTCGACTCCGCGCGGCTGCGCAAACACCCCTACCGCGACGCCTACCGGCTCTGCGCCGACCTCATCGACCCCAAGGGGGCCATGTGACCGACACCCCCGCCCACCCGTCCACCCCCGCAACCGATGCCCCGCCGAACGGCGCTGATCGCACCCTTCCCCGGCTGGTGCGTGACACCCTGCCCGTCGCCCTGGACGTCGCCATCGAGGTGGCCAAGCTCAACGGGGTCTGCATCCGCCCGATCGAGATGCGGCGCCTGGACACCCACACCGGCCACAGCGAACCGTTCGACATCCCCTGTGGCACCACGCAGGAAGCCAAGTGCCCGCCGTGCGCCAAACGCAATCAGCAGCTGCGGCGGGCGCAGTGCCGGGAAGGCTGGCACCTGGAAGCCGAACCCATCGCCGAACCGCACCCCTCCACCGAAGAGCAGCGGTGGCTGATCGAGTTCCGGGCCGACGTCCAAGCCAAACGCGACGAGGCCGAACGCGACGGGGACGGGGGAGAGGTCGCCGACTGGGACGAGGCCATCGCGGGCATCGACGCAGAGATCAACGCTGCCGGGATGCGCGGTAACGTCCTGGGGGGCCGGTCGGCTCCGAAGCGGTCGCGTTCCACGAGGCGGCGCCAGGATGCGCCGGACCTGCCCAAGCGGGCCAAGGAGAACACCACGCTCGGCCGGACGTTCATCGCCGCCGATGGCAGGGTGTATCGGCCGTCGCTGTTCGTCACGCTCACCCTGCCCTCCTACGGCAAGATCCGCTCCGGCCTGGGCGTGCCGGTCGACCCAAGCAGCTACGACTACGCTCGCGCTGCTCGCGACGCGCTGCACTTTTCCAAGCTGGTCGACCGCTTCGTGCAGAACCTGCGCCGGGTCGCGGGCTATGACGTGCAGTACTTCGCCACCGTCGAACCCCAAAAGCGGCTCGCGCCTCACCTGCACATGGCCATCCGCGGCACCCTGCCCCGCGCGGAGATCAAGGCCATCGCTGCGGCGACCTACCACCAGGTGTGGTGGCCATCCGCCGATGAAGTCCGCTTCGACGGCGACCACCTGCCCATCTGGACGGAACGGGCTGAGCTGGGCGACGGCGCCACCTACCCGGACGGACAGAGCGGCGACTACCTCGACCCCGCCACGGGCGAACTCCTGCCCACCTGGGATGAGGCGCTTGACCACCTCGACCAGGACGACGAGGCCGAACCGCTGCACGTGGTCCGCTTCGGCCCTCAAGTCGATGTCCAAGGCCTCGTTGCCGGATCGCCGGACGCGCACAAGCGCATCGGCTACCTCACCAAGTACCTGACCAAGAACCTCGGCGACCCCCTCGCCCCCGACGACCCCGCCACCGACAACCCTGCCCGCCGCGACCACGCTGCCCGCATGGTCGAAGCGCTGCGCTACGAACCGTGCTCGCCGACCTGCCCGAACTGGCTGCGCTACGGCATCCAGCCCAAGGGAGCCAAAGCCGGGATGCTGCCGGGCCGCTGCAAGGGCAAGGCACACAAAGCCGAACACCTCGGCTACGCCGGACGCCGCGTCCTGGTCTCCCGCAAGTGGTCCAACAAGACCCTCCGCGAGCACAAGGCCGACCGCCGGGCCTGGGTCCTCGACATGCTCGGCCTGCCCGACGACACCCCCACCGACCCACACCGCTACGTCTGGCGACCGGTCTCCACCAACGACCCCAACCGCACCCCACTGGCCAAACGACTGCTACGCGGCGTCTCCGACCGCCATCGCACCAAAGCACGCCTGGCCGAACTCCAGGCCAGAGCGGACGGCCTCCCTGTTCCCGACCTTTCGGCAACTCCAGCTCTGGAGGTGGCGGCGTGACCAGGAACACCAGGCAAGAGCCTGTCTCGCTCCTCCCAGAGCTGGCACGGGGCCGACTGCTCACCGTCGAAGAGGCCGCCGAACGGCTGAACACCTCGGTCCGCTTCCCCCGGCGCCTGATCGAAGAACGCCGGATCGCCTTCATCCACGTAGGACGCAACGTCCGCATCCCCGAAGCGGCGCTAGAGGCGTTCATCGCCGCCGGACTGGTCGAACCGATCACCACCACGCGACGCAGGAGAGCCGCGTAATGGCTAAAACCGCTCTGGCCACCCCGGAGGAGAACCCCCGGCCGTCACGGGCCAGGAAGGCCACCAAGCGGCGCTTCGGGCGGGTACGGAAACTCCCCTCCGGACGGTTCCAAGCTCGCTACGCGGGACCTGACGGCGTGGACCGCCCTGCACCGGAGACCTTCGCCACCAAGAAGGACGCGGACAAGTGGCTCGTCCTGAAAGAGGCCGAGATCCAGCGTGGCGACTGGATGAGTCCGGAAGCCGGCAAGGTGGCCTTCGGCGCATATGCCGCCGAGTGGATCGATGATCGGGTGCTCAAGCACCGGACGGAGCTGCTGTACCGGGGCCTGCTCAAAAACCACCTCGCTCCGGCTTTCGGCAATCGCTGCCTCGCCGACATCAAGGAGGCCGACGTGCGGCGCTGGCGTAAGGAACGGCTCGGCGTCGTCGGACAGTCCACCGTGGCCAAGGCTTACCAGCTTCTCAAGTCGATCATGGGTACGGCCGTAAATGATGAGCTGATCCGCAAGAATCCGTGTCGGATCAAGGGCGCGGGCATGCCGAACACCCCCGAACGGGAGATGATCCCGCTGGCCAAGGTCGTTGAGATCGTGGCGGCCGTCCCCGATCGGTATCGGGCGCTCGTGCTCCTGGGCACCTTCGCAAGCCTGCGGTGGAGTGAGTTGGCCGGACTCCGCCGTACACATCTTGACCTTGATCAAGGAGTCATCCGGGTTACCGGCGCGCTGGTCGAGATCGGCGGCGGGAAGGTGCTGGACGACTCCCCCAAGTCGCGGGCCGGTCGGCGGGCGGTCTCCATCCCCTCGGAGATCATTCCTGAGTTGCGGGTGCATCTGGAGATGTTCGCCGAGTCGGGAGAGTACGGGCGCGTGTTCACCGGTCCCAACGGCGGGCCGTTGAAGCACTCCGGGTTCCGCCGGACGTGGGACAGGACCCGTAAGGCTGTCGGGCTTCCCGGCCTTCACTTCCATGATCTCCGCCATATCGGCAACACCCTGGCCGCCTCCACCGGAGCGAGCCTCAAGGAGCTGATGTCCCGGATGGGGCACTCCTCCACGCGGGCGGCGCTGATCTACCAGCACGCCAGTCAGGACCGGGACAAGGCCATCGCCAAGGCGCTCGGGCGGGCGTTCAAACGGGCACGGGCGGGCGGGCCTGAGAAGCCATCGGGCACGCAACGGGCACGGAAGATCATAAAATTCCCCTGAACGGCGAAAGGCCAGGTCACCGGATACCGGTTGACCTGGCCTTTCACATGCGAGCCGACGAGGGGAATCGAACCCCTGACCTACAGTTTACAAGACTGTTGCTCTGCCGATTGAGCTACGTCGGCACGGTCGCCAGTCGAGTGTAGTCGGCTCACTCCCCGTACGTCACCGAGGTATGCCCCGCCGATTGCGAACCGTTAGGAACGGCGGTGGCGGGCGACCTCGTAGAGGGCGATGCCCGCGGCGACGCCGGCGTTGAGCGACTCGGCGGCGGCCCGCATCGGGATGCGGACGACCAGGTCACACGCCTCGCGGACCAGTCGGGACAGGCCCTTGCCCTCGGAGCCCACGACGACGACCAGCGGGCCGTCGAGGAGGTTGGCCTCGCCGATGTCGACCGTGCCCTCGCCGTCCAGGCCGATCACGAACAGGCCCGCCTCGCGGTACTCCCGCAGGGTGGCGGTGAGGTTGGCGGCGCGGGCGACCGGCAGGGTGGCCAGCGTGCCGGCCGAGGTCTTCCAGGCCCCGCCGGTGACCCCGGCCGAGCGGCGGGAGGGGATGACCAGACCGTGGGCGCCGAAGGCGGTGGCCGAGCGGGCGATGGCGCCCAGGTTGCGGGGGTCGGTGACGCTGTCGAGAGCGACGATCAGCGGGACCTCCGCGCCCTCCTGGGCGATGCGGACCAGGTCGTCGGGGTGTGCGTAGTCGTACGGGGGGATCTGCAGGGCGATGCCCTGGTGGATCCCCCCCTCGGTGAGACGATCGAGCTTCTCCCTGCCGACCTCCAGCATCGCGATGCCCCGGGCGGCGGCGATGCGGACCGATTCCTTGACGCGGTCGTCGTTGTCGATGCGCAGGGCCACATAGAGCGTGCTGGCCGGGACTCCGGCCCGCAACGCCTCCACGACGGGGTTGCGCCCGCCGATGTGCTCGGGCGCGTCGTCGCTGCGCCGGGTGCGAACCGGGGTGCGCGGGGAGGGAGACCTGCCGGTCCTCTCCTCGCGCTCGACCCGCTCGGTGCGCGCCTTGTCCTTGTGCCAGTGCCGCATGTGCGCCGGCGGGGTGGCTCCCCTGCCCTCCAAGCCTCGGCGGACGTTACCGCCCGTGCCCTTGGTCGGACTCTTCTTCTTCGCGGGTCGCCCGGACCCTTTACCCCCACCAGCCATGGTCTATAGCGTACGGCCTGGTTTCACCGCGAGAGTTCCCAGCGCGGGCCCTGAGGGGTGTCCTCGACGTGGATGCCCGCGTGGGAAAGCTGGTCACGGATGCTGTCGGCCGCCGAGAAGTCCTTGCGCGCCCGCGCCGCCTGCCGCTGCTCCAGCGCGACGGCGACCAGCGCGTCGACGGTCGCCCGCATGCCGGTCTCGCCGCCCGAGGAGCGCCACTGCTCCGAGCGCGGGTCGAGGCCGAGGACGTCGAGCATGTTCTGCGTCTCGGCGAGCAGCCTTGCGACCTGCTCCTTGTTGCCCTGGGCCAGCGCGACGTTGCCCTCGCGGACCACCTCGTGCACCACGGCGAGCGCCTGGGGGGTGCCCAGATCGTCGTCGAGGGCGTCGGAGAACGCCTGGGGAAGCGGCGCGTGCGCGTCGACGTCGTGGATGACCTCGGCCGCGCGGGTGACGAAGCCCTCGATCCGCTGATAGGCCGAGGCGGCCTCGAACAGCGCCTCCTCCGAGTATTCGATCGAGGATCGGTAGTGGGGTGCCGCCAGGTAGTAACGGAGCTCGACCGGGCGAACCTTCTTGGTGACCTCGGGGACGAGCAGGGAGTTGCCGAGCGACTTGCTCATCTTCTCCGCGCCGATCTTGAGCATGCCGTTGTGCATCCAGTAGCGGGCGAAGCCGTCGCCCGCCGCCTGGGACTGGGTCAGCTCGTTCTCGTGGTGCGGGAAGATCAGGTCGACGCCGCCGCCGTGGATGTCGAAGGTGGCGCCGAGATACTTGGTCGCCATGGCGGAGCACTCCAGGTGCCAGCCGGGACGGCCCCGGCCCCACGGGGTCGGCCAGGTCGGCTCCCCCGGCTTCTCGCCCTTCCAGAGCGCGAAGTCGCGCGGGTCCCGCTTGCAGGAGTCGGTCTCGGTGTCGCCCGCGGCCCGCATGTTCTGGAGCTTCTGGTTGGACAGCGAGCCGTACCGGTCGGCGTAGGACATGACGTCGAAGTAGACGTCACCGCCGGAGGCGTAGGCGTGACCGGCGGCGATCAGCCGGTCCATCAGCTCGATCATCTCGGGCACGTGACCGGTGGCACGCGGCTCGACGGTCGGGGGCAGGCAACCCAGCACCTCGTAGGCCCAGGTGAAGGCCCTCTGGTTACGCTCGGCGACGGCGAACCACGGCACGTTCTCGGCTGCGGCGACTCTAATGATCTTGTCGTCGATGTCGGTGACGTTGCGGCAGAAGGTCACCTCGTACCCAGACCTGATCATCCAGCGGCGGAGCACGTCGAAGTTGACGCCCGAGCGGATGTGCCCGATGTGCGGGGGAGCCTGCACGGTGGCACCACACAGGTAGATCGAGGCCCGGCCGGGTTCCACCGGGACGAATTCGCGGACGGTGCGTACGCTGGTGTCGTATAGCTGCAGGCTCACGAAGGCAAGGCTAATGCCTCACCTCGCCTCACAAACCGAGTTGCGGGACGTTGAAGACACTCAGCAGAGTGTTTTATGACCACTAGCGGTGAATGTCGCCCGACTAGTCCGTCGAAACAGCACCGTGATAGACCACGCGTTCAGGGACGATCCTGGCGATCAGCCTCTCCACCTCCGGCTTCTCCTCGACCCAGTCCTCACCGCGATATTTGTGCGACATCTCCTGGATGAGCGCGCCATCGGGATCGTCGGCGAGGCTGACCGTCCCCCGCACCTCGACGTAGCGGTACGGGTCGGCGGGATCGAACACCACGATGGCCGTACGCGGGTCACGCGCGAAGTTGAGGCTCTTGCGCCTGCCCCTGATCGTCGAGAACACCACGTCGTTCCCGTCCGTCTTCACCCAGACGACGCTCGCCTGCGGGCTCCCGTCTTCGTTGAGACTCGTCACGGTCGCGAAGTTCGCGGCGTCGAACATCTCGCGTACGGAATCGGACAGTTCTGCCATTTCTTCGCCTCGATCGTTCTCTGTCGCCCTCGGAAAACTTCCCCGATCATGCTAGATGTCGATTCTGTAGGCTCAAAGAGCCATGGACGCCAAATCCCCCGGGGCGACGAGCTCGATCTCCCGCCCGTCCCCGCCCCCGCCACTGACCATCGCCGCCCCCGAGCCGAGCCGGGTGGCCGTCGCCCTGCGCCACGCCGGGATCGTCGTCACCGGAGTCGGCGTCGCCGCCCTCACCGCGGCGGCCTGCGTGCTCTCCTTCGAGGATCTACGGGCCCTCGCCGTCGCGGGCAGGGCGCCCGCCGACCTCGCGTACCTCTATCCCGCGGCCTTCGACGCCCTGCTCGTCATCGCGATGATCGGCGTACTGCTGCTGAGGGGCGGCTGGTGGCCGGTGCGGCTGCAGGCGGGCGTGATCCTGACACTGCTGCTCGCCGGCGCGGTCGCCGCCGAGGTGGCCACCGCCATGCGGATGGCGGTGGACGAAGGGCGAGCGGCCGTCGTGGTCGCCGTCGCCCCCTGGGTGATGCTGATCCTGGCCCTGTGGCTCTGGCTCCTGCTGATCAAACACGCCGCCGCCCGGAGGGCCGCGGCCGACGCGGCCCTGTCCGGCCTGGCGTCCGAACGCGACATCGTGCCGTTCCCCGAGGCGAACCGGGCGGCCACCGAGCGTTCAGGCGCGCCCGACACCGGGGAACGGTGGCAGGGGCAGACCTCGCCCGCCCATCCTGAGCAGCCCGCCCGCCCCGACCGCGAAGGCCACCCGGGTCACGCGGGTCACCCTGGCCAGCTGGTGCACCACCCCGCGGCCGAGATCATGCTGGACCCGCACGCCGCGCCTCCCCTGGAGACCGCACCGCACCACGACCTTCCGGTGGGCGAGCCGGTGGTCGGCCCCACGGCGGCGCCGGAGACACCCGAGGTCGCCGACATCCCGCAGGCCCCTCAGGAACCCGCGGCTCCCCGCCCCGGTAAGCCGATGCGCTGGGGCGACCTGGTCAGGCCCCGCCAGGGCGACCTGCTCGTCCACCCGCCCCGTCCCGCCGTACGGACACCGAGCGAGGAGCCGGAGAGCGAGGGCAGGGTCAGCGAGCGGGTGGAGACCTGGGACAGCGACGCCGACCTCCCACCTGAGCAGGCGCCGGGAACGGGCGGGACCGAGGAGACCGGTACGGCCGGGACCGGCCCGCGCACCACGGCACGGCGCGGCACGGCCAGGAGTGCGGCGAAGCCTTCGGGCACGGCGGCGGGCGGCAGCGGTACGGACGAGGAGAGCGATCGCGACGAGGACACCCAGCCGTTCCTCGCCGTGAAGGACCACGAGGGGGACCGGCAGGACCGTCCGGCGAATGCCGCGCCGAGGGCCGCGACGAGGACGACCGCGCGGAAATCCGCGGAGAAGGCCCCGGCGAAAGCCACCGAGAGGGCTACGAGGAAGGCCCGAGGGGCGAGCGCCGAGACGTCCGAGGAGACGGCCGTGCGGGCGCCTGTGGCGGCGCGAGAGGCGCGCACGAGCGGAAGAAGGGCCGGGGCGCCCGACCCCTCGCACGGCGCCGAGGCCGCCGAGGCAGGGGAGGAGGCCGCGGCGCGGTCCTACGATGACGAGAACGGCACCGCGGCACCGCCCTCCGGGCGGATGCGCAGCACGCCCGTGCCACCGGGCGAGTGAGGAACAAGCAGGAACGGTTGGGAACAGGGACGGACGCGGGTCGCCTGTTCCGTACGCCCGTCGGGTCAGCTCCGGGGCCTGGGAGGAGCTGACCCGGTCTTCGGGCCGTCGGCTCGGCCGGATCTCCTCACGCGGAGATCGCCGAGCTCGGCTACGTGGTCGGCGTCGCCTTGGCCCCGCCGTACGCGCTGGAGACCCAGGCGTTCGAGAACCACGTCTTCGGATGGTGTCCGTTCAGGCCTCGCGGCCGGGCCGCGAGGCCTGAACTCACCCTTCGGACGGAACGGCGCGGCCTTCGGCCAGGACCGCCGTTCGCCATCCGGCGTTGGACCGGCCCGCAGCTATTCGCTCACACATGTGTGAGCGGCGCCCCGCTGCGGACCGGCGCTTTGCCCCCCTCCGGGCCGTGTCCGGGATCGGCCGGAAGCCGGTCCGGCGCGTTGCCCCGAGCCTGCCGGAAACGGCCGAGACCCGCTCGGCATGCCAGACGGGGCCGAGCGGGTCTTCTCCTGGAGCACGGTGACATCGTCGGCACCGTGAGCGCCTCCGGACCGGAGGGGGTCCAGTCGAGCCTCGGCGAGGTCACCGGGATCTTCACCCGGGTGTTCGCCTAAACCCTGGAACGCTTGAGACCGGCGACCAGACCGACACCGACGACAGCCAGACCCACCTGCATGACGAGCTCGATCCAGTCGATACCGCTCGTGGTGGCGACGCCGAGACCCTGGGCGATGGCGGTGCCGATAAGCGCGGCGACGATGCCGACGACAACGGTCAGGACCACTCCGATCGCCTGCCTACCGGGAAGCAGGAGGCGGCCGAGGGCTCCGATGATCGCGCCGATAACGATTGCCCCGAGAATGGATGCGATAGTCATTTCAACCTCCCAGTGAGGGTGAGACCTTCACTCTCATGGGGAGGTGGCTACCCCCTGGGTCACGGATATGCCTGTCGGCGGCAAAAAATCCGTCAGTGCGTCTTTCTCGCCTGCATCTGGACGACGAGGAGCACCCCCAGCACCGCGAGCGCCAGCTGGATGATGTGCTCCCACCAGTTGATCCCGCGCGTGTGGATCAGACCGAGCGCCCCGGCGATGGCGGTGCCGATAAGCGCGGCCACGATGCCGACGATGAGCGTCAGGCCGATGCTGATGTTCTGGCGTCCGGGAAGAATGAGTCGCGCCAGGGCGCCGATGATGGCGCCGATGATGATTGCGGAGACAATCGAGACGATCATGTCTGGCTCCCCCTGTTACGAGACACGGTCACCAAGGGGTTACCCAGAGCATTCACTGATCACGCTAAAGAAGCGATCACGCTGAAAAAAGGGGTGGCCCGTACCGCGCCAGTAAACGGGCCACCGCCTCGATATGGATCGACGAGCATTCCGCGCCGCTCGCCGGAACGTTTTCCGCGTTCCGTATAGGAGACGTCCGGCACCCGCTACAGGTTCACCACGATCGCGGTCGCGACGGCGGCCACCCCTTCACCCCGCCCGGTGAGGCCGAGCCCGTCGGTCGTGGTGGCGCTGACACTCACGGGAGCCCCCACGGCGGCGCTGAGGGCCTTCTCGGCCTCGACACGCCGGGGAGCGAGCTTGGGACGGTTACCGATCACCTGGACGGCCACGTTGCCGATCTCGAAGCCCGCGGCGCGCACCTTGCGGGCGGTCTCCTCCAGCAGGGCCGCGCCCGAGGCACCGGACCACCGGGGGTCGGACGTGCCGAACAGACCGCCGAGGTCACCGAGACCCGCCGCGGAGAGCAGCGCGTCACAGGCGGCGTGGGCCGCGGCGTCACCGTCGGAGTGGCCGGCCAGGCCGGTCTCACCCGGCCAGTGCAGGCCCGCGAGGTGAAGCTCGCGACCGGAAGCGAACGGGTGGACGTCGACCCCGACGCCCACCCGTGGAAATGTCTTGTTCAGGAGTTGAGAACCTCGTCCAGCAGGGCCTCGGCCTTGTCCTCGTTGGTCTTCTCCGCGAGCGCGAGCTCGCTGACGAGGATCTGCCTGGCCTTCGCCAGCATTCTCTTCTCTCCCGCGGAGAGTCCGCGCTCCCTGTCTCGCCGCCACAGGTCGCGAACGACCTCGGCAACCTTGTTGACGTCACCGGACGCCAGCTTCTCAAGGTTCGCCTTGTAGCGTCGGGACCAGTTGGTGGGCTCTTCGGTGTGAGGCATTCGAAGCACGTCGAAAACGCGCTCAAGGCCCTCTTGTCCGACGACATCGCGAACACCCACGAGCTCTGCGTTGTCTGCCGGCACCTGGACGGTAAGGTCGCCCTTGTCGACCTTAAGAACCAGGTAGGTCCTTTCCTCACCCTTGATGGTTCGGGTCGTGATCGCCTCGATCCGAGCAGCCCCGTGGTGGGGGTAGACGACAGTGTCGCCGACCTGGAAAGTCATGTGACAAGTACCCCTTCCGCTGTACTCAAGAGTACCACGTATCCACAGCCTCCCGGAACAGTGAAATCACCATAACTGCAGGTCAAAGCCGCATCTTATGACTTGACAAGTGGCCAAGTGTATGAATCAGAGGGGCAAAAAGCGCTTATGACCTGCGTTCCCCGTCTTCGGATGATGAGGCGGGTCGGCGGGAAACCCGGTAAACGTCGCCGATAGGGTTGCCCTTGCCCTATCTCACGCGTGACAAGGAGAACTCGCACCGTGACCCGCAACATCCGCCACCGGGCGATCGTCGCCGCGGCGTTCCTCGCAGCCGCTTCGGCACTGGCCGGCTGCGGTGCCGGATCCGACGCGATCACCAACAAGCCCTACTCGCCGACCGAGGCCCTCACGGTCAAGGCGAACGGCATCGACATCTCCCAGGCCTTCTTCCTGGGGCCCGACTCGGGCGCGACGCTGCCGGAGGGTGCGGCCACCCCGCTCTACCTGTCGTTGATCAACACCAACGCGGGCTCCGACCAGCTCGTCGGTCTCGGCGTCGACCCCGCCCTCGGTACGGCGAAGGTGAGCGCGCCCGTGCCGCTCCCTCACAACCAGCGGGTGAGCGTCGGCAAGCCGACCCCCACCATCCTGATCGAAGGGCTGAAGAAGCCACTCAGGGGCGGCGAGGGCGTCAAGGTGCAGCTGCAGTTCGCCAACGCCGGGATCGTGCAGCTCACGATCCCGGTGATCACCCGCAGCCGCGAGTTCACCGCCTACCCGCAGGCTCCCGGCGCCTCCGCGGCGCCCACCCCGTCGCCCACCCCCTCGGCCACCGCCACCGGCGAGGAGCACTCCTCCGGCCACTGATCGCCGCTCCCGGTGAGGGCCTCCGGACACGCCGAGGGGCCGTACGGCGCGGGCACGCCGTACGGCCCCTCGGATCGTCCGGAGGCGAGCGATCCCCCCGAGGCGGGCGTCACGGAGGCCGTCGCCCTCGCGGAGGCGAACGGCGCCCCCGAGGCCGTGGGGAGGCTCAGATCTCGGCGGGGTCGAACTTGTACCCCAGACCCCGGACGGTGAGAATGCAGCGCGGATTGGACGGATCGGACTCGACCTTGGCCCGCAGCCGCTTGACGTGCACGTCCAGGGTCTTGGTGTCGCCCACGTAGTCGGCGCCCCAGACTCGGTCGATGAGCTGGCCCCGGGTGAGCACCCGCCCGGCGTTGCGCAGCAGCACCTCCAGCAGCTCGAACTCCTTCAGCGGCAGCTGCACCGCCTCACCGCGTACGGCGACGATGTGGCGATCGACGTCCATCCTGACCGGACCGGCGGCCAGCACCGCCGACTCCAGCTCCTCCACGTCGCCCTGGCGGCGCAGCACCGCGCGGATACGGGCCACCAGTTCTCTGGAGGAGAAGGGCTTGGTGACGTAGTCGTCGGCTCCGAGCTCCAGCCCGACGACCTTGTCGATCTCGCTGTCCTTCGCGGTGAGCATGATGACGGGCACGTTGGAGCGCTGGCGGAGCGAGCGGCAGACCTCGGTGCCGGGCAGGCCGGGAAGCATCAGGTCGAGCAGCACCAGGTCGGCGCCGTTGCGGTCGAAGGTTTCCAGCGCTTCCGGCCCGGTGGCGGCCACGGCCACCTCGAAGCCTTCCTTGCGCAGCATGTATGACAGGGCGTCGGAGAACGATTCCTCGTCCTCGACAACGAGCACGCGGGTCACTGCGCGGCCTCCAGGGGGATCGTGGTCGTAGCTGGTTCCGTAACCGCCATGCCGCCGAAGGCGGGCAGGCGGAGGGTGAATGTGGAACCGGAACCTTCCTTGCTCCACACCGTGACCGCCCCGTTGTGGGAGGCGGCCACGTGCTTGACGATGGCCAGGCCCAGGCCCGTGCCACCGGTCGCCCGCGACCGTGCCGCGTCGACGCGGAAGAACCGTTCGAAGATCCGCTCCTGGGCGCTCTCGGGGATGCCGATCCCCTGGTCGCTCACGCTGATCTCGACGGATTCGGTGTTGGGGCCCGCCGCGCGGGCGCTGACCACGACCCGGGTGTGCTCGGGGCTGTAGGCGACCGCGTTGTCGATGAGGTTGCGCAGGGCGGTGACGAGAAGCTCGTCGTCGCCCCATATCCGCAGGCCCTCGACCCCGCCGGCGACGAGGGTGATGTCCTTGGCAGCCGCGGTGGTGTTGCAGCGGTCGATGGCCTCGTGGACCGCCTCGTCGATCAGGACCGGGCCGGGGGTGGGGATGGGTTCGGCGCCCTGGATGCGGGAGAGGGTGATGAGGTCCTGGACCAGGTAGGTGAGCCGGGCCGCCTCGTGTTGCATGCGCCCCGCGAAGCGGGTGACGGCCTCGGGGTCGTCGGCGGCGTCCTGGATGGTCTCGGCCAGCAGCGAGAGCGCACCCACCGGCGTCTTGAGCTCGTGGCTCACGTTGGCCACGAAGTCGCGGCGGACCGCCTCGACGCGGCGGTGCTCGGTCTGGTCCTCGGCGAGGACGAGCACCTGGCCGTGAGAGCCGAGCGGGGCGACCCGCACCGCGAAGCTGGTCGACTCCTGGCCGAACTTGTGGCCGGCCACCTCGATCTCGCTCTCGCGGATCTCGCCGTCCCTGCGCACCTTCCTGGCGAGCGCGAGCAACTCGGCCGCCATGAGGTGATCTCCTTTTACCAGGCCGAACGCGCGGGCCGCCGAGCTGGCGCGCAGCACGCGGTCCTCCTTGTCGAGCACGACCGCCGAGGACGGCAGCACGGCCAGCACCGAGGCGACCCCCTGGGGCAACGCGCCGGGCTCGACGCCGTAAACCGGTGTCATCGCTCTCCGCTGTCCGTGGTTCTGGCGGACGACCATCACGGCCAGCGCTCCCACGACGAAACCGGCCAGTGCGGCCAGGCTCGCCATCAGCTCACTCACGTGGTCCTCCCGTAGGCTTCACGTCCTCGATGGTAGGTCGGGGTTTTCCCGTTGGGGACGGCTAAAGGGGCATGACCACGGGCTTTCCCATAAAGTTCACTTTACGGTCGAGGTTCGTTCACCGTTACCGCCCTACCGTGAGTGGCATGCGCGACGCCTACCACGAAGACCTCGATGCCCTCACCGGACGGCTGGTCGAGATGACCCGGCTCGTCAGGTCGGCGATATCGCGGGCCACCACCGCCCTCCTGGACGCCGACCTCCAGCTCGCCGAGAGCGTCATCTCCCAGGACGAGGAGGTCAACCGGGTCTTCGCGGAGGTCGAGACCACGATCTTCGACCTGATGGCGCGGCAGCAGCCCGTGGCCGTGGACCTCAGAATGATCATCGCGGCGCTGCGGATGGGCACCGACCTGGAGCGGATGGGCGACCTCGCCGAGCATGTGGCCAAGATCGCCAGGCTGCGCTACCCCGACTCCGCGATCCCGCCCGAGATCCGCTCCACCATCCTGGAGATGGGTCAGATCGCCGAGCGCCTCGTCACCAAGACCGGCAGCTGCATCGCCTCGCGCGACGTGGAGTCGGCCCTGGAACTGGAGTCCGACGACGACGCCATGGACAAACTGCACCGGAGACTGTTCAAGATCCTGATGGCCCCCGACTGGAAGTACGGCGTCGAGCCGGCCATCGACGTGACGCTGATCGGCCGCTACTACGAGCGCTACGCCGACCACGCGGTCCGTGTCGCGCACGACGTGGTCTATCTGGTGACGGGCTCCCGTCCCCAGGACACCTCCGTGCTCTGAGTCCCCCGTCGGCCGATCCCCGCCGGCCTTCACGAACGTCTTCGTGGAAAAGGGAGAGAGGGAGGGCTCGCCGGATCCGGCGAGCCCTCCCTCTTTTTTGGTCTTTTATCTGCTTTTCGGGACGTCAGGGCTACTTGCCCTGGTTGGCCACAGCCTCGATGGCGGCCTCGGCCGCGGCGGGGTCGAGATACTGTCCGCCCTTGGTGACCGGGTGGAAGTCGGCGTCCAGCTCGTACCTGAGCGGGATGCCGGTGGGGATGTTGAGCCCGGCGATCTCGTCGTCGCCTATCCCGTCCAGGTGCTTGACCAGCGCGCGGAGCGAGTTGCCGTGCGCGACGACCAGCACGCTCCTCCCCTGTGCGAGGTCGGGCACGATCTGGTCGTACCAGTACGGCAGCATGCGCTCGACGACGTCCTTGAGGCACTCGGTCCTCGGCATCAGCTCGCTCGGCAGGAGCGCGTAGCGGGCGTCACCGACCTGGGAGAACTCGTCGTCGTCGGCGATCGGGGGCGGCGGGACGTCGTAGGAGCGGCGCCAGAGCATGAACTGCTCGTCACCGAACTCGGCCCGCGTCTGCGCCTTGTCCTTGCCCTGCAGGGCGCCGTAGTGGCGCTCGTTGAGCCGCCAGGACCGGGAGACCGGCAGCCAGAGCAGGTCCGCGGCGCCCAGCGCGAGGTTCGCCGTCTGGATCGCCCTGCTCATCAGGGAGGTGTGCACCACGTCGGGTCGCACCCCCGCGTCGAGCAGCAGCTGCCCGCCGCGCCGCGCCTCCTCCTCGCCCTTGGCCGAGAGCCCCGCGTCCACCCATCCGGTGAACAGACCCTTCGCGTTCCACTCACTCTCACCGTGCCGAAGCAGCACCAAAGTCGACATGCCGACAAGCTTAGTGGGCGCCTGCTGGACGTTTCCGGGTACTCCGCCCGCCCCGGGACCGCCCGACGTACGGGGCGACCCGTTCCCGGGACGGCGCCCTCAGCGTTCGGGGTCGGCGAAGCGGGCGAAGGCCTGGAGGTTGGCGAGCGACTCGCCGCGCTTGGCGCGCCACTCCCACTCGCGCCGGATCGAGGAGGCGAAGCCCAGTTCGAGCGCGCGGTCGAAACCCTCGTCCGAGTAGGTGAGCACGCACCCGAGGAGGCGGTCGACCTCCTCGTCGGTGACCGCGGCCAGCGGGACACGGCCCACGAGGTAGACGTCGCCGATCGGGTCGAGGGCGAAGTGCACCCCGTACATGGAGCCGTTCTTGGTGAGGAGCCAGCGGTAGAACTCGGCGTGGTTCTCGTCGGGTTGACGGCAGAAGAACGCCTCCACATGCAGGGCCTGGTCACCGACGATCAACCAGGTCATGGTGGCGAGCTTGTGCTGGCCGGGGAGCCTCACCAGGAAGGCCCCCGGCCTGGGCTGCTCGTAGGAGGCGTCCGCGCTCTTCAGCGCCGCCTCGATCACTTCGCGCATGGGCCCAGCTTACGAGCGGCCCTCGCGCACGGGCCGTCCCCACCTCACGCGCACCCCCCGGACGAGGTGCCGGGGTTCGGTCTGAGCAGCAGGTCCCGAAGGCCGCTCACCGGCCTCGCGAGCGGGGTCCGGAGATCGCGTCCCACCCTCGCGAGCGGAATCCGGAGGTTGCGTCACCGGCCTCGCGAGCGGTCCTCACGAGTTGACCGCGACCGGGAGCCGGTGCAGGTTCGCCATCGCCCCGGCGTAGACGTCCGCCAGCCGGGCCGCGGTGGCCGACCAGCCGAAGGCCGCCGCGTGGGCCACCGAGCCCGCCGACAGCGTCTCCCGCCAGGCGGGCTCGTAGACGAACCTGGCGAGCACCCGCGCCCAGTCGTGGGGGTCGTGCCCCTCGACGAGCACCCCGGACACGCCGTCGCGTACGGCGGTGCGCAGCCCGCCCACGGACGCGGCGGCGACCGGGGTGCCACAGGCCTGGGACTCCAGGGCGACCAGGCCGAACGACTCGTTGTGGGAGGGGACGACGGTCACGTCGGACGCGCGGTACCAGTCGACCAGCTCGTGCTGGGGCGCGGGGGGAACGATCCTCACCACGTCGGAGATCCCCAGCGAGGCGGCCACGTCGTTGAGGTAGGAGGGCCTGGCCAGGCCGTTGCCACTGGGGCCGCCGACACAGGCGACGACCAGCCTGGACCTGAGCGAGGGGTCGTCGATGAGCATCCTGGCCGCGGCGCGCAGCAGCACGTCCGGGGCCTTGAGCGGTTGCACCCTGCCCACGAACAGCAGCACGTGCGCGTCCTGCGGCAGCCCGAGCCGGTGGCGGGCCGCCCCCTGGGAGGCGGGCTGGAAGACTCTGAGGCTCACACCGGGGTTGACGACCTCCACCCGGGCGGGGGCGGCGCCGTAGAGCTGGACGAGTTCCTCGGCCTCGGTCGGGGTGTTGGCCACCAGGCGGTCGGCGATGTCCACGACCTGCTGCTCGCCCAGTACGCGGGCGGCGGGCTCCGGCCTGTCGTCGGCGGCGAGCAGGAGGTTCTTCACCTTGGCCATGGTGTGCATGGTGTGCACCAGCGGCAGGCCCCAGCGTTCCTTGGCCAGCCAGCCCACCTGGCCGGAGAGCCAGTAGTGGGAGTGGATGACGTCGTAGCGGCCCGGCTCGTACATGGCCTCGGTGCGCAGCACGCCCGACAGGAAGGCGCAGAGCTGGCCGGGCAGGTCTCCCTTGTCCAGCTCCTCGTACGGTCCCGCGGTGACGTGGCGGACGGAGACACCCGGAACGATCTCCGCGACCGGTGGCAGATCCCGGGATGTCTGCCGGGTGAAGATCTCCACCTCCACCCCGAGTTCGGCCAGGCGTTTCGCCACCTCGACGATGTAGACGTTCATCCCGCCCGCGTCCCCGGTCCCCGGTTGATCCAGGGGAGACGTGTGCATGCTGATCGTCGCGACCCGGTTGACCCGCCGTCGCCTCACCGACACCACCTCCGAGAGGGCTCAACCACCGGATAATCCGCAACATTCCCGACACATAGCCTCTTCGAGTCCGGGCGGATGGGTCCCGAGGGCTCCTGGCAGGATGAGGGGTCATGAAGAGGACGGCTGTGGTGACAGGGGCCAGTAGCGGAATCGGCGAGGCGACGGCCCGCAGGCTCGCCGCCGAGGGCTTCGACGTGGTGGCCGCGGCGCGGCGCAGGGAGCGGCTCGACGAGCTGGCCGCCGAGGTGCCAGGCGTCCGCCCGGTCACCCTGGACGTGACGTCGCAGGAGTCGGTGGACGAGCTCGCCGCCTCGCTCGACCGCTGCGACGTGCTGGTCAACAACGCCGGTGGCGCGATCGGCCTGGAACCCGTGGCGAGCGGGAAGGTGGCCGACTGGCAGCGGATGTACGACGTCAACGTGCTCGGCACGCTCCGCGTCACCCAGGCCCTGCTGCCCAAGCTGGTCGCGTCGGGTGACGGCGTGCTGCTGATGCTGACCTCGGTGGCCGGGTTCGTCTCCTACGAGGGCGGCGGCGGATACAACGCGGCCAAGCACGCGCAGACCTCGATGACCGAGGTGCTGAGGCTGGAGCTGGTCGGACAGCCGCTCAGGATCGTCGAGGTCGCCCCCGGGATGGTCCGCACCGAGGAGTTCTCGCTGAACCGCTTCCGCGGCGACTCCGCAGCCGCCGATCAGGTCTACGAGGGCGTGCCCGGCCCGCTCTCCGCCGACGACGTGGCCGACGCCATCGCCTGGTGCGTGACCCGCCCGGCCCACGTGAACGTCGACCGCCTCGTCATCCGCCCCCGGGCCCAGGCCGCCCAGCACAAGGTCCACCGCGTCTGACCGTGCCGAAGCCGATAGGAGAGATCACCAGGGGCACCACGGGGCACAACCGCCTGCGCCGGGCCGACCGCTGGATCGTCGCCGCGCACGGCCGCGCGCTGCGCTCCGCCGTCCGCCCTCTCGTGGTCGACCTCGGGTACGGGGCCTCGCACACCACGACCCTGGAGATGTTCCTGCGGCTGCGCGCGGTCTGCCCCTCGGTCGAGGTCGTCGGCGTCGAGATCGACCCGGCCCGGGTGGCGGCGGCCAAACCGTACGAGCGGCCGGGGCTGTCCTTCGCGCTGGGCGGCTTCGAGCTGCCGGTGGCGAGGCCACCCCTGTTGATCAGGGCGTTCAACGTGCTGCGACAGTACGGGGAGGCGCAGGCGTGGGGATACTGGGCGATGCTGTCCGAACGGCTCGCGCCGGGCGGGATGATCGTCGAGGGCACCTGCTCGGAGGTGGGCCACCGCGCGGTCTGGGTGGGGCTCGACCGCTCGGGGCCGCGGACGCTCACCGTCTCGGCCCGTTTCGACTCCTTCGAACGCCCCTCCGACCTGGCCGACCGGCTGCCCAAGACGCTGATTCACCGCAACGTCCCCGGCGAGCCCGTCCACGCCTTCCTGCGCGACTTCGACCGCGCCTGGGCGGTCAACGCCCCCCTGAGCTCGTACGGCTCCCGGCAGCGCTGGATCGCCGCCGCGGGAACGCTCGCCGGGACCTGGCCGCTCGCCGAGCGCCCCCCGCTGGGCGGCCGGTCGCGCTGGCGGCTCGGCGAGATCACCCTGCCCTGGTCCGCGGTCGCCCCGCGATGATCGCGAGGTGCGCCCCGGGCGACGACCTGGACGGGATGACACACGGTGAGAAGCATGTGACACACATCACTCGACAACCCGTAGTACTACCCCTCGTGGTGCGGGAGTTAGGCTTGGATGCGTGAAGGGTCTCGGCGAGCTTGAACGCAGCATCATGGACATCATCTGGGCACAGCCATCCTCTGTGACGGCGCGGGAGGTCGGACGTCTCATCGCCGACCGCGACCTGGCGCCCACCACTGTGATGACCGTGCTCGACCGGCTCACCCGTAAGGGCTTCCTGCTCCGCACCCGCGACGGGCGCGCGTGGCGGTACGCACCGGCGGAGAGCCGCGACGCCTACGTCGCGGAGCTTATGCTGGAAGCGCTGGATCTGACCGGTGACCGGTCGGCGGCCCTCACCCGGTTCGCCCAGGCCGTCACCGGCACCGAAGCCGACATCCTGCGCAGGGCCCTGACGGACCTGGAGGAGCTGGAGGACGAGTAGATGACCGCGGCAGCGCTGGCGACGCTCGCCCTGGTCTGCGCGGTCGGCGCCTGGCGGTTCACCCGGGCTCGATGGACCTACCGCGCCCCGCACGTGGCCATCGTCCTGTGGCAGGCGCTCGGGGTCACCTGGGGGCTCGCCGGGACGGGCGCCCTGCTCGGTTACGCGCTCGAACCCTACGGCGAGGGCGTGCTGCACGGCCTGTACGAGTTCGCGATCTCCGCGTTCGGCGCCGGGCAGGGCCTTCCCAGGCCGTACGACATGCCGAGGATCCTCGCGCTCGTCGCGGGGCTGACCGCGCTCGCCGTGCTGATCCTGGTCCTCCTCGCCGCGGGCACGCAGACGCTCCGCGCCCGTAGGCGCCATCGCACCCTGCTCGCCCTGATCGCGAGGGAGGATCCGGTGGTCCCCGGCGTGCGGGTGCTCGACCACCCGGGCGCCACCGCCTACTGCGTGCCCGGCCTGCGCTCCCAGGTGGTGGTGAGCGAGGGGGCGCTGAAGCTGCTCTCCGCCGACGAGCTGAGCGCGGTGCTCGCCCACGAGGCCGCGCACGTGCGTGAGCGGCACGACCTGGTGCTGCTGCCGTTCGCCGCGCTGCGCAGGGCGCTGCCCTGGTCGCGCGTGGTCAGGGACGCGCAGGGCGAGGTCGGGTTGCTCGTGGAGATGGCCGCCGACGACGTCGCCCGCCGCGGCTGCTCCGCGCGCCGCCTCGCGACCGCCCTGCTGCGCTTCGGCACGGCGGGCGCCGTCCCGGCCCCGCACGGCGCGCTGGGCGCCGCGAACTCCGCCGCCGCCGTGATGGCCAGGGTCGAGCGTCTGGTGAACCCGGTCCCGGTCCTGCCGCGCGGGGTGCGCTACGCCATCGTCGCCTTCTCCGTCGCCCTGACGTCCTCGGCGCCGCTCCTGTGGCTGGTCCCGTACTGACCGCACCGCTCTTGCGGCCGGCCACACACCGAAGTCGGCGCCGCCTTTGTGCCGGTTCCGCACCGAAGACCCCGCACCGGGCTCCTTGGCGGGCGCGGCGACCGTCGCACGCGCGGCACCGAGCCCCCCTCACCGAGTGCAGTCCCGTGTTGGGTCTCCGTGAAGGTGTGGCGGATCCGTATGCCGAAATCGGGGGCCGTCCTGGTGATGTGGTTGGTTTCCTCCAGGTTTAACCAAGCTCACCCCAAAGTGCTTGCAAGTGTTAGCCATCTCGTTTGCAATTGCAAGCACCGTGCGGCAGACTCGAACCATGGCACTACCCAAGGTCGGTTCGATCGGTGAGTACATCCGCGAGCAACGCACGCACGCGAAGATCTCCCTTCGGCAGCTCGCCGCGGCGGCGGGGGTCTCCAACCCCTACCTGAGCCAGATCGAGCGCGGGCTGCGCAAGCCCAGCGCCGAGATCCTGAACCAGATCGCGAAAGGCCTGCACATCTCGTCGCAGGCGCTCTACGTCCAGGCGGGCCTCATCGAGGAGCGCGAGCCGGACAGCGACGTGCTGACCGCGATCAGGGCCGACCATCTCATCACCGAGCGCCAGCGCCAGGTGCTGATCGACATCTACGAGTCGTTCCGCAAGGAGAACCAACAGGCCGAGGCCCCGGACGACGACGCGCAGACCTCCCAGAAAGCGCCTCTCGCACCGGAGCCCCGGCGAGGTGACGCGGACTCCTCGTCCGACGACGAGGTGCCGCTCCCGAAGGAATACCTCACCGCGTTGAAGCCCTACGCGGCCCCTCCGAGCAACGGCCACATCACCAAGGAAACCAAGGAAGGTTAACCCATGCCCATCACCACCGAAGTCAAGAAGCTGGCCGAGTCCAAGCCGTTCTACGCCGTCGCCGGGGCCGGCGACTTCGCCGTCGAGAAGCTCCTTGAGCTTCCCGAGCAGATCCACAAGCTGCAGGGCCGCCGCGAGGAGATCCGCGAGGCCGCGAAGGACCTCCCGGAGAGGGCCAGGAAGCTCGCCGGAAAGGCCGAGGTCTACGCCAAGGACTTCCCGGTGAAGGCGCGCGACTACGCCGACCACATCGCGGGCAGGGCCAACGAGCTGTACGAGGAGTTCGCCAGCCGCGGCCGCAAGGTCGTCTCCAAGACCAGCGGCGAGATCGCCCTGGAGCTGGAGGAGGTCTCCGAGGCCGCCGAGCCCGCGATCGCCGCCCGGACGCCCAAGAAGGGCACCCGCACCACGAAGTCCAGCACGTCGGGCACGACGAGGACCTCCTCCAGGACCTCCAGGACGTCCGGCACGACCAAGAGCTGAGCGAGCCCTTCGCGAAACCTGCCGGCCGGTCCGGCGGACCTCACGAAACCCCCGGACCCGCCCGGCCCCCGAGGACTCGCCACCGCTTCACGCGGCGGGGCCGTGCACGAGCTCGCGGCCACCTCCATGAACCCCGTGAGGCGGCGACCGGACGACGCTCCGGTTCCAGGACCCGCTCCGGCGCGGCCGGGACGGGTCCTTCGCCGTCCGAGGGCCGTACCCGGCGCCGGGACGAGCCGGACCGACGTGACGGGCGCGAGAACGAGCCACCGGCGCGGTCCGGCACGGACGCGGGGACGAGTCCGGCGCGGACCGAAAGCGAGCCGCCGGCCCCGGCCGGTAAGAACCGAGGGCGGCGCGAACGGGACTTTCGGCATTAGGCTGAGGGAGACCGGCGAGGCGAACGTTCTGGAGAGACGATGATCGAAATCCACGGTGCTCTGGACCTGGTCTTCTGGATCCTGGCCGTAGGAGTGTTCGCACTGTCGGGCTGGGCGCTCATCCACGCGGTGAAGACCCCGGCGCGGGCGTTCGCGGCCACCGGCAAGCAGACCAAGAAGCTGTGGCTGGTCATCCTCGGGCTGGCGGCGCTGTTCGGCTTCGCCGCCGCGGTGCAGTATCTCAGCGTCCTGAGCATCTTCACGATCGCGTCCGTCATCGCCTCGGGCATCTACCTCGCCGACGTGCGTCCCGCCGTGGGGGAGATCGGCAGAGGCGGCGGCAACCAGGGACCGTACGGACCCTGGTGACGCGGGGACGCGCCACGGCGCGGCTCGCGCGGGGTCAGGGTGACCGGAGTCCACAGTGATCCCGACGACCCCGACGGCCCCGGCGACCGGACCGTGTCATCGGCGGCTTCTTCGACCGCGTCGTGCGATCGGGGGCGGTACGTACCCCGGTGCCCCACCCCGAGCCGGGGCCCGTCGTGCCCTCGCGGGGGGAATCTGCTTGCCCGACGGGATTCCTGCCGGTAGACACACCGAATGATGTTCGCGCGCAAACCCACACTCCCCGGAGAGCACGTGACGCTCCGGCCGGTCGGTCCCGAGCACGTGGACGGCCTCTGGGAGCTGGTCAACGACCCCGAGACCGTCCGGCTGACCGGCTCGCACGGCAAGCCCGACTACGAGGGGCTGAAGGCCTGGTACGGCTCGCGGGGCGACCTCGACGACCGGCTGGACCTGGCGATCTGCACCGCCGGTGACGACGCCTACGTGGGCGAGATCGTGCTCAACCAGCTCGACGCCGACAATCTCTCCTGCAACCTGCGCATCGCGCTGATCGGCCCCCGGGCGTACGGGAAGGGCTACGGCAGCGAGGCGATCCGGCTCACCCTCGACCACGTCTTCCGCACCACGCCGCTGCACCGGGTGGGCCTGGAGGTTTACGCCTTCAACGAACGGGCCGCGCACGTCTACCGCAAGCTCGGGTTCGTCCAGGAGGGTGTCTGTCGTGACGCCCTGCACCTAAACGGGGAATGGTATGACTCCGTAATCATGTCGATACTTGCCCCTGACTGGGTTGTCAGGGAAATTTGACATACACAAGGTGATTTTTCGGAAACATCTTTTGACACTTCCGAAACAATGCTAGGTTCAATGGGAGCGCTCCCACCTGTGCGGAATCTTGGTGTGGAGGAAGTTATGACCGATCTACCCACACTTGCCCAGGTCGCGGCAGAGGCAGGGGTTTCCCCGGCCACGGCGTCCCGGGTACTCACCGGTTCAGTCAGAGTCAGCACGTCGGCTCGTAGGCAGGTGCATGACGCAATATCGCGTCTTGGTTATGTAAGGCATCGCGCTCCCCGTGGCGGCTCCGGCCGCCGATCCGACCAGGTCGTGGCCATCGTGGTCTGCGAACCCGCGCACCGGCTGTTCACCGAGCCGTTCTACGCGCGGATGATCACGGCTGCGGAGGAGGTCCTCACCGGGCACGGCGTCCCCCTCGCCGTGATGACCGCCACGGCGGCCACCTCCACCATCGCCACGCCACCGCTCGTCGCAGGAGGCATCGACGGCGTTCTGTTGATCGCGGCCCGCGACAGACATCCGCTCGTGGTGACCCTCGCCGCCTCGGGCATACCCGTACGGAGTGCGGGCCGTCCCCCAGACGGCATCGACCTCCCCCACGTCGACATGGACAACCGCGACGGCGGTCGGCAGGCGGCGGAACACCTGCTGCTCGGCGGCCGGAAGTCCATCGGCGTGATCGCGGGCCCACCCGCCCTTCCGGCTGCTCGCGACCGGCTCGACGGGTTCCTGCAGACCCTCGCGCTGGCCGGGATGACCAGCGTGCCGGTCGCGTACGGCGACTTCAGCCACGCGTCGGGCGTGCACGGCATGCAGTGGCTGTTGCGCAGGATGCCTCACGTCGACGCGGTCTTCGCCGCCTCCGACGTGATGGCCGCCGCGGCGCTGCAGACCCTGCGTCGTGCCGGCCGCCGGGTGCCGGAGGATGTGGCCGTCATCGGGTTCGACGACGCCCCCACCGCCCGGCGGACCTCACCCACGCTCACCACCGTCCGCCAGCCGGTGGAGGAGTTCTCCGCACTCGCCGCCCGGCTGCTGCTGCTCTCCATGGGCTCGGCCGGCTCTCCCCGCGACAATCCCGTACTCCCCACTGAGCTGGTGGTCCGTGAGTCCGCCTGACCAGCACGTCGGGCTTCGCGCGGGAGATGTGCTCACCCGCAGGTATCTGCTGCTGGAGCGCATCGCGTGGGGGGGCATGAGCGTCATTTGGCGTGCCTTCGACCAGTCGCTCCAGCGGATGGTCGCCGTCAAGCTGCTGGACGGCGACCTGGGCCTCGATCGAGGGGAGCGCGAGCTGATCCGCAGGGAGGCGCGTGCCACCGCGCGCCTCATTCACCCCGACGCGATCGAGGTCTACGACTACGGGGAGACCGTGACCTCGCAGGGGCGCCTCGCCGCGTACGTGGTGATGCGCCTGCTGGACGGACGCCCGCTGGCGGACCGGATCGCCGAGGGCCCGCTGCCGTGGGCGGAGGCGGCGATGATCGCCGCCAGGCTGGCCACCGTGCTGGCCGCCGCCCACGAGCGGGGCATCGTGCACCGGGACGTCACCGCCGAGAACGTGCTGCTGACCTCGACCGGCGCCAAGCTGCTCGATTTCGGCATCGCCGCCCTCATCGGGGAGGACGGCGACGACTGGACCTCCGAGTACGGGACGCCTCCCTACGTGGCTCCGGAGCGGCTCACCGGCACGGTCGCGGATCCGGCGAGCGATATCTACGCGCTGGGCGTCCTGCTGTTCGAGATGCTCACCGGCGCCCCCCCGTACCCGGAACGGACCTGGGAGGAGATCGAGAACGTCCGCAGGGAGGGACCTCCGCCGGTGGCGGAGGTGCCGGGCATGCCCGCGCGGATCAGCGCGCTCTGCCAGGTCTGTCTGTCGCACCAGCCTGAGGCCAGACCCAGGGCCCATGAGGTGGCCGACGGTCTGACCGCGGCCCTCAGGACACCGGCCACACCCCTGACCCCGGTGCACTCGGCGGGCAGGGGTGGGCTGGGGCGCTGGGTGGTGGTCGCGACGGTGGCGGCTCTGCTCGCGGGACTCCTGGTGTGGAGCCGGATCTCCGGCTCGCACAACGAGCAGGTCGCCGGTCCGCAGGGTCGCGGGACGGCACCGCCCACGGTCCTCGACCCCACCACCGCCTACCCGCAACCGGGCACGACTCCGCTTCCTTCTCCTACTTCTCCTACCCGAAACTGGGGTGGGCAGATGGCGGAACCGGCGCCCGGGTCGGAGGCGATCCACTCCTACGCACCGAACCTCAACCAGAGTGTGCGGCATTTCAACGACGTGCTCGCGAAGGGGGAGGACGAGGGCAAGATCCGCCCGGACGTGGCCCTGGACCTGCGGCAGGTGCTGGCCAACAGCGTCTGGGGCTCCGGCGACCTCGACCCGATCCGAAGAAAGATCGCCGAGCGCAACCGGGAGGGCTCGCTGCCCGACGACTTCCGCCACGCCCTGGAGGCCCAGTTGATGCTCGTGACGGTCGCGTTGACAGGCTAGGAAACCAACCGGCCGGAAAGTCGAAAAACGCGCCCGGGTCCTCTCGATTCTTGAATCGAGAGGACCCGGGCGCCGGCTTTGGGAGCCTGTCGCATTCGCCGTCTCCGACATCGTCGGTGAAACCTCGGATGAACACCGACGCCCGGCCGAGACGAATTCCCGACCACCTTTTATCCTTGACAGGATCGACGGCGCCGAGCTGTTCCCGCGGTTTTCACCGGACGGTCAGAACGCGTGCCATTCGGCGGCGGGTTCGGGTCGCGCCCGCCGAAGGGGGTTCACCGACGGTGACCGCCGCCCCGGACGCCGGGTGCGGGAGACGCGGCCCGGCCGGTGAAACTTTCACGGAACGACAGGCGGGCCGAGGTCGCACAGGGCGAGTTGGGACGGGGTGCGGGCACGGCATCGGGGCGAACCGGTTCCCACGGTGGTTGACGGGAGCGGGGCGGGCGCCGAACCATGGCGAACGCGTCCGGCCGCACCTTTCGATCGCGAGGTTCTCACCCCGCGAACAGATCACGTCCTTGAAGGGCCCTTTCCATGAAAGTCCTGCGTGTTCGCAGGTGGCCGGCGGCGCTCGCGGCGCTCGCGGTCACCTCGGCGCTGGCGGTCGCGCTCGGCTCCTCCCCGGCCGGTGCCGCGGCCGGGACCGGCACCGGTTACCTGCGCACCTCCGGCAACAAGATCGTCGACAGTACGGGGGCGACCGTCCGGCTGACCGGTATCAACTGGTTCGGCATGGAGACCGACAACAAGACCTTCCACGGGTTGTGGTCGAACAACCCGTGGAGAGGCCAGATCGACAAGATGGCCTCGCTCGGTTACAACACTCTCCGCGTACCGTTCTCCAACGACGCGCTCAAGCCCGGCGCGGTCGCCAGCGGCGTGAACGACTTCGTCAACCCCGACCTGGTCGGCAACAGCCCGCTGCAGATCCTCGACAAGGTCATCGCGTACGCCGGAAGCAAGGGCATGCGGATCATCCTCGACCGGCATCGGCCGACCGCCGCCGGGCAGTCGCCGCTGTGGTACGTGCCCGCGACGCCGGAGAGCACCTGGATCAACGACTGGAAGGCACTCGCCCAGCGGTACGCGGGCAACACCACCGTCATCGGCGCCGACCTGCACAACGAGCCGCACGCCGAGGGCACCAACCCTGCCGCGACCGGGGCGTGCTGGGGCTGCGGGGACACCGCCCGCGACTGGCGACTCGCCGCCGAGCGGGCGGGCAACGCGGTGCTCTCGGTCAACCCCAACTGGCTGATCTTCGTCGAAGGCGTGAGCTGCCCGAGCGGGGGCCTGTCCAACGTCTGGGACAACGACCCGAGCAACGACGAGGACTGCGGCTGGTGGGGCGGCAACCTGTCGAAGGCCGGGGAGTTCCCGGTGCGGCTGAACGTGGCGAACCGGCTGGTCTACTCGCCGCACGACTACGCCACCTCGGTCTACCGCCAGGCGTGGTTCGACGCGCCGAACTATCCGGCGAACCTGCCCGCGGTCTGGGACAGGTACTGGGGCTACCTCTACAAGCAGAACATCGCTCCGATCATGCTCGGCGAGTTCGGGACCACCATGCAGGCGCCCGTGGACAAGGTCTGGCTCCAGGAGTTGATGAAGTATCTGGGCACCGGGGTGAACGGGATGTCGTTCACCTACTGGTCGTGGAATCCCAACTCGGGTGACACCGGTGGTATCGCCAAGGACGACTGGAGCTCGATCAACCAAGACAAGCAGGACATCCTCCAGCCGTACCTGATCGCACCGGTCGGCGGGGGCGGCACCGGTACGCCCACCCCGACACCGACCCCCACCCCGGGTTCCGCGGCCTGCGAGACCTCCTACGCGCTCACGAACTCCTGGTCGGGAGGTTTCCAGGCCGCGCTGACCGTGAAGAACACCGGAACCTCGGCCTGGAACAACTGGTCGGTGCGCTGGACCCTGCCGTCCGGGGTGACGCTCGGCAGCGGCTGGAACGCCACCGTCACGCAGAGCGGGACCACCTTCACCGCGAAGGCCCCGAGCCACGCGACCAGCCTCGCGGCGGGCCAGTCCGTCGTCGTCGGATTCACCGCCAACGGGCCCTCCACCCCCGGCGCGTCCGGCATCACCTGCACCTGATCTCGCACCGTCGATCCCGCACCCGGTCCTGACGCGTCATCTCGTCGGACCATCGAGGGCGTGCCGCCGAGCGGCACGCCCTCTGTTCGTTTCACCCACCGGAGGGCGGTCCCGCCCCGGATCGAGATATCCCGGAAAACAACACGGCCACATCTCTCTGATATGAGCCGATAACCACGCAACAAAGCATCCCGCATGTCGTATGCCAGATACGACACCGCCGATAAGTAGGGTCAGAGAAAATGGCGCATCATCGGCAATGCGCCTGGACGGAGAAATACCGAAAAGAAAAGGAAAGCATTGTGACAAGAATTGGTCGCTCGTATACCGCCCCGCGAAATACCGCTCGTTCCTGGCCGGCCAGGGTCCTGACCGTCGTGTTCGCATTGGGCTGCGCCGCCGCGACCCCGCACGCGGCGAACGCGGCGACGCCGCCGCTCGGCACCGCCGCGAACTTCGCGGTCCTGGCGGGAACGGCGGCCACCGGCACCGGCCCCACCGTGGTCACCGGGGACCTCGGGGTGAGCCCGGGATCGGTGGTCACCGGCTTTCCGCCCGGCGTCGTGGTCGGCGCCGTCCACGCCGCCGACGCCACCGCCGCGCAGGCCCAACTCGACCTGACCGCCGCCTACGACGACGCGGCGGGACAGCCCGTCGACGCCACCCTCCCGACGGAACTCGGCGGGACCACCGTGACTCCAGGCACCTACGACTCCGCCACGGGCGCCTTCGCGATCACCGGGGAGTTCACCCTCGACGGACAGAACGACCCGAACGCCGTCTTCATCCTCAAGACGACCTCCGACCTCGTCACCACCTCCGCCAGCACGGTGAACCTCGTCAACGGCGCCCAGGCGTGCAACGTCTTCTGGCAGGTCGGCGGTTCGGTCACGCTCGGCCCCGGTTCCAGTTTCGCCGGAAACGTCCTCGCGCTGACCTCGATCACCGTGGCCACCGGCGTGAACGTCGCCGGCCGTCTCCTCTCCCGCGAAGGCGCCGTCATCCTGGACACCGACATCGTCGCGGCGGCCAACTGCGCGGTCTCACCACCGAGGGAGACCGCCACCACGCCGGCCACGGCGTGCTCACAGAGGGGGGCGGGCCGGCTCGTCCTTACCGCGAACGTCATATCCTTCGGGCCCACGGCGCCCACGGGCTCCGCCGAGTTCTTCTCCGACGGGGTGAGCCTGGGTACGGCCCCGATCGGGACGAACGGCCGCGCCCTCCTGCCGGTGACCGGCATCGAACCGGGAACCCACCTGCTCGTGGCCGCCTTCCCCGGCAACACGGACCTGGATCCCAGCGCCTCCCCATCGCAGCCCCTGGCCGTCGGCCGGAACGGTCTCTGCCCGGCCCAGGCGCAGGCGACGACGGCGGCGGCGGGGAACGGGAAGAACAAGGGGGGCCAGGGCGTCAAGAGCAGGCAGCACAGCGGCAACGCGATCAAGACAAAGGACCGTGAGCGCGGGCATCACCGCCACCGCTCGTGGGCCGGGTGCTGCCGCCACCCGCGTTAGCGCCCCGCGCCGGGAGTTCGCCGCGTCCGGGCACCCGTTCGCGTGTCGTCTCCCGGGCCGTGTGTCCGGCCTTCCCGCACCCCGGGACCATCGAGGGCGTGCCGCCTGGCGGCACGCCCTCTCGTGATGAGCGGGGGCGTGCCACGGCGCTCATTCGGCGCGGGAAATCGTCGGATGTGGACGCTCACGGCAGAGGTGCGAGGTCCACGGACGCCACAGCATTCCTGGGATATCCACACAAACAATAACATGGCCGCATTTTCATGACGCTCACCGCGGGCAACGCGACAAAACAATCCGCATGTCGTACGACGACCGCGCCGCCAAAGGTCAGTAGTGTCGGAAAAACGGCGCATCATCGGCAATGCGCATGAACGGAGAAATACCAAAAAGAAAAGGAAAGCATTGTGACAAGAATTGGTCACTCACGTATTGTCGCTCGAACCACCGTCCACTCCTGGCTGACCGGGGCACTCACCGTCGCGGTCGCACTGGGCTGCGTCGCCGCGGCCCCGCACACGGCCCACGCGGCGAACACGACGCGTCAGACCGACCCGGTGCACATGACGACCACGGCGACCACGGCGACCGCAGGGCACCCGGCACCCGAGACGCCCAGGACGCCAGATACACCCGAGACGCCCGAGACGCCCGAGGGGGACGCGATAGCACCGGTGTCGCTCGGTACGGCCACGAACTTCGCGATCCTGGCGGGAAGGACGGTCACCAACACCGGTTCCGGCGTCGTCACCGGCGAGCTGGGGGTGAGCCCAGGGTCGGTGACCACCGGCTTCCCGCCCGGCGTCATGGCCGGCGCCGTCTACACGGCCGACCCCGTCGCCGCACAGGCGCAGACCGACCTGGCCACCGCCTACCGGAACGTGGTGGGGCTGCGCGGCACCGCCTCCCTCCCCGCGCAGCTCGGGGGGACCACCGTGAAGCCGGGCGTCTACAACTCCGTCTCGGGCGCTTTCCAGCTCACCGGGGAAGTGACCCTCGACGGACAGGGGAACCCGAACGCCCTCTTCGTCCTGCGGGCACCCGGCTTGATCACCGCGCCCGCCAGCACGGTGACCCTCGTCAACGGCGCCCAGGCGTGCAACGTCTTCTGGCAGGTCGGCGGCTCGGCCACCCTGGGAGCCGGTTCCGTCTTCGCCGGGAACATCCTCGCGCTGACCTCGATCACCGCGGCCGACGGCACGACGGTGAACGGCCGCCTTCTGGCCCGTGAGGGCAGCGTCAGCGTGGACGACACCACCGTCACACGATCCGCCTGCACGGTCGTGCCGCCGAGGAAGACCTCCACCAAGCTGGCCGCGTTCTGCGATCCGGAAGCGCCGGGTCACCTCACTCTCGTCGCGAGCGTCACCTCCTCGGGGCCGGTCCCGCCGGCAGGACCTGTCGAGTTCTTCGCCAACGGGGTGAGCCAGGACAGGACCCAGTCCGACGCCACCGGCCGCGCGACCTTGATCGTGTCCCAGATACCGCCACGAACCCATGAGTTCGTGGCCGCCTTCGCGGGCACGAACCGGCTCGATCCCAGTTCCTCGCCGGTGCTGACCGTGGTCGTCGGACCCAAGGGGGTCTGCCCGGCGTCGACGGTGAGTCCGACCTCCACCGTCGGCCCCCTCTCCGCCGGTGGCACGGGGGGCACGGGCAACGCGGGCGACGCGGGCGACGCGGGCGACGCGCGCGACGACAAGAAACGCAACCGGAGCACCATTACGTATCCGCCCAGGAAAAAAATGTTCAAGGCGAAGAACCGGGAACGCAACCGGCACCCACGGTCCGGACACCATCGCCATCAGCGCTGAAAACACCGGAGGAGAATATTTTCTCGGCCTCCGAATACGCCGAGTAATTTAGAGTCTTCGGATGCCTCCGAGGGGCGGAGACCTCTGAGAGGTGAAGCGATCGGCCGAGATTCGAAACATCGAGAATTCCCGAGGAGCGACGCCCGAGAATTCCCAGGCGGCACAAAAGCGCATCGCTTTTCCTGTCGCGGCTCTTCCTCGTCGTTCGCCTTTCCCGGTCGCCGTCGCCGGCCGGGGTGAGGCCCCGTGAGAGCCACCCGCCGTCCGACACCGGCGAAGCCGCCCCGCCGGCCGTCTCGTCGGCCGGTGGGGCGAAGCACCTCGACAGGAAACGAGCGGGTCACCACGCAGACCACCGGCCATCGGCCGATGAGGCGGAGCACCTCGGCGAGGAAGGCGCAGGCCGCTCGGCCGACGGCCGGCGGGGGAAGCACTTGACGGCGGAAGGGCAGGCCGTCACACAGCCCGCCGCGTGCCGCCGAACACACCGGAGGCGGGCCGCCACGCGCCCGCCGGAGCCGCCGGGGACCCGGGTGGATCGGTGGCCGCCCCGGGCGGCGGGCCCGGGGTTGGAGACACCCGCACAAACAAGCACTCGGCTGGAAAGATCAACAGTTCTGAAACTTTCACGGTTCGCAAAAAAGGCCGACCGGATCACAGCAGCCTGGCGGCATGGGCCGTGAAACATCGGCGTAACCGGAGGCACATGCCATTGACATCCCGTTCACCGTCTCCAGAATTCTTTATGGGAGCGCTCCCACCCCCTCTCTCCCTTGCTTGATCCGATGCGGTGTCACCACCAGCGGATTCGCATCGATCCACACTCACGGAGGCCCATTTCATGCATCTGTTCCCCATCAAAGCGGGAGCGCTCCCACGCTTCCGGAGACGGATCGCCGCACTGGTGTTACTCAGCCTGGCGGCCGGGACGACCACCGCGCTGGCGGCCTCCCCCGCCCTCGCAGCGGTCTCCTGTGATGTGACGTACACCACCAACGACTGGCAGGGCGGCTTCACCGCCAACGTGACCATCAAGAACCAGGGTGACCCGCTCACCGGCTGGACCCTCGGGTTCGCCTTCCCGACGAGCACCCAGAGGGTCTCCCAGGGCTGGAGCGCCACCTGGACGCAGAGCGGCCAGAACGTCACCGCGAGGAACCTCGACTGGAACGGCAACCTGGCCAGCGGCGCCTCGACCACCCTCGGCTTCAACGGCAGCTGGTCGGGTTCCAACCCCAAGCCGACCTCCTTCACGATCAACGGCACCACCTGCGGGGGGACCCCACCCATCAACCTGCCGCCCACCGCGAGCATCACCAGCCCGGCGGCCGGGGCCACCTTCACCGCACCCGCGACGGTGGCGATCGCCGCGAACGCGACCGACAGTGACGGCACCGTCTCCAAGGTCGACTTCTACAACGGCTCCACGCTGCTGGGCACCGACACCACCGCGCCGTACACCTACACCTGGGCGAACGTCGTCGCCGGAAACTACTCCCTCACCGCGAGGGCGACCGACGACAAGGGGGCGACGACCACCTCCAACCCGGTGGGGATCACCGTCAGCGCCAACTCGAACCCCGCCGTGCTCGTCACCCCGGCCACGGTCGCGGTCCCCGAGGGCGGTACCGCCGACCTCGCGGTGAAGCTCTCCAGGGCCCCGTCCTCGAACGTCACCGTGACGACCGCGAGGACGAGCGGCGACACCGACCTCACGGTCGCCTCCGGCGCGTCGCTGACCTTCACCAGCTCCAACTGGAACACGGCGCAGACGGTACGGCTCGCGGCGGCGGAAGACGCCGACCAGACCTCCGGCAGCGCGGTGTTCACCTCCAGCGCCACCGGCCACACCTCGGCCACGACGACCGCCACCGAGGTCGACAACGACTCGGGCGGCGGCGACAACGAGTACATCCAGCGCTTCATCACGATGTACAACAAGCTCAAGGACCCGGCGAACGGTTACTTCTCGCCGGAGGGCGTGCCCTACCACTCCGTCGAGACCTTCCTGGTCGAGGCTCCTGACCACGGGCACGAGACCACCTCCGAGGCCTACAGCTACTACCTGTGGCTGGAGGCGGCGTACGGCAAGGTGACCGGCGACTGGACCAAGTTCAACGCCGCCTGGGCCTCGATGGAGAAGTACATCATCCCGGCCACGGCCGACCAGCCGACCAACGCCTCCTACAACCCGTCCAAGCCCGCCACGTACGCCGGCGAGTGGGACGACATCAAGCAGTACCCGTCCAGGCTGGACAGCGGCGTGAGCGTCGGCGTCGACCCGATCGCGAACGAGCTCAAGGCGGCGTACGGCACCAGCGACATCTACGGCATGCACTGGCTGCTGGACGTGGACAACACCTACGGCTTCGGCCGCTGCGGTGACGGGACCACCAAGCCCGCGTACATCAACACCTACCAGCGCGGTCCTGAGGAGTCGGTCTTCGAGACCATCCCGCAGCCGTCCTGCGACACCTTCAAGCACGGCGGCACGAACGGGTTCCTGGACCTGTTCACCGGCGACAGCGCGTACGCCAAGCAGTGGAAGTACACCAACGCTCCCGACGCCGACGCCCGCGCCATCCAGGCCGCCTACTGGGCGCACACCTGGGCCACGGAGCAGGGCAAGGCCTCGCAGGTCTCCTCCACGATCTCCAAGGCCGCGAAGATGGGCGACTACCTTCGCTACGCGATGTACGACAAGTACTTCAAGAAGCAGGGTTGCACCAGCACCGGATGCCCGGCAGGAACCGGCAAGGACAGCTCGGCCTACCTGCTGAGCTGGTACTACGCCTGGGGTGGCGCCTACGACACCTCCGCCGGCTGGTCCTGGAGGATCGGCTCCAGCCACAACCACTCCGGTTACCAGAACCCGATGGCCGCGTGGGTGCTGTCCAGCGTGGACGCGCTCAAGCCCAAGGGAACGACCGCCGTCCAGGACTGGACCACCAGCACCAAGCGGCAGATGGAGTTCTACCGCTGGCTCCAGTCGAGCGAGGGCGCGATCGCCGGTGGCGCCACCAACAGCTGGCAGGGCCACTACGCGTCCCCGCCGTCGACGCTGCCCACCTTCTACGGGATGGCCTACGACTGGCAGCCGGTCTACCACGACCCGCCGTCCAACCAGTGGTTCGGCTTCCAGGCGTGGTCGCTGGAGCGGGTCGCGGAGCTCTACTACGCGACCGGCAACGCCGACGCCAAGATCGTCCTGGACAAGTGGGTCAAGTGGGCCACCGACAACACCACGATCAACGCGGACGGGACCTACCGGATCCCCTCGACGCTGATCTGGACCGGCCAGCCCAACACCTGGAACCCGAACAACCCCACGCCCAACACCAACCTGCACGTGAGCATCAGGGACTACACGACCGACGTGGGCGTGGCGGGCTCGTACGCCAAGGTGCTGATGTACTACGCGGCCAAGTCCGGTGACGCCACGGCCAAGGCCGTCGCCAAGGGCCTGCTCGACGGCATGTGGCGTAACAACCAGGACGCCAAGGGTGTCTCGGTCCCCGAGACCAAGGCCGACTACAACCGCCTCAACGACCCGGTCTACGTGCCCCCGGGCTGGACCGGCAAGATGCCCAACGGCGACGTGATCAACTCCAACTCGACCTTCCTGTCCATCCGGTCCTTCTACAAGAACGACCCGGACTGGCCGCAGGTGGACGCCTACCTGAAGGGCACGGGCCCCGCCCCGACCTTCAACTACCACCGGTTCTGGGCGCAGGTGGACGTCGCCGTCGCCCTCGCCGAGTACGGCCGCCTCTTCCCGTAACCCCCCGCCCCCCGGGTCCGGCTCTCCCCCGGGCCGGACCCGGGCTCAACCCCCTGAGACCTCGGGGCGTGACGGTACCCCTGACCTGCCGTCACGCCCCGAGCACCACCTCCGAGAGGCGCACCCCCCATGAAGAAGACCCTGGCGGCGCTCGCGCTGCTGGCGTTGGCGGCCGTGCCGGTGACGGTGTCCGCCACCGGCGCCCAGGCCGCGGCGCCCGCCTTCGCGTACGGCGAGGCGCTGCAGAAGTCCCTCTGGTTCTACGAGGCCCAGCAGTCGGGACCGCTGCCGAGCTGGAACCGCGTCAGCTGGCGTGGCCCCTCCGGGCTCGGCGACGGCCAGGACGTCGGTCGTGACCTGACCGGCGGCTGGTACGACGCGGGCGACCACGTCAAGTTCGGTCTGCCGATGGCGGCCAGCGCGACGATGCTGGCCTGGGGCGCGGTGGAGTACCGCGACGCGTACGCCTCCTCGGGGCAGCTCACCCACCTGCTGAACAACCTCAGGTTCGTCAACGACTACTTCATCAAGGCCCACCCGTCGGCGAACGTGCTGTACGGGCAGGTCGGCAACGGCGGCAAGGACCACGCCTGGTGGGGCCCCGCCGAGGCGATGCAGATGGAGCGGCCCTCTTACAAGATCGACGCCTCGTGCGGGGGATCGGACCTGGCCGGCGAGACGGCGGCGGCGATGGCGGCCTCCTCGATCGTCTTCCGTCCGACGGATCCGACGTACGCCGACACGCTGCTGACGCACGCCAGGCAGCTCTACACCTTCGCCGACACCGTGCGGAAGAAGTACAGCGACTGCATCACCGACGCGTCGGGCTACTACCAGTCGTGGAGCGGCTACAACGACGAGCTGGTCTGGGGTGCGATCTGGCTGTACCGGGCCACCCAGGAGGCCTCCTACCTGACCAAGGCCGAGTCGTACTACGACAACCTCGGCACCGAGCCGCAGTCCACCATCAAGTCCTACAAGTGGACGATCGCCTGGGACGACAAGTCCTACGGCGCCTACGTGCTGCTGAACAAGCTGACCGGCAAGCAGAAGTACCTCGACGACGCCAACCGCTGGCTCGACTTCTGGACGGTCGGCGTGAACGGGCAGCGGGTGAAGTACTCCCCCGGCGGCCACGCGGTGCTCGACAGATGGGGGTCGCTGCGTTACGCGGCCAACACCTCGTTCGTCGCGCTCGTCCACTCCGACTCGATCACCGACGCGACGCGGAAGGCGCGCTACCACGACTTCGCGGTCAGGCAGATCAACTACGCCCTCGGTGACAACCCGCGCAACTCCTCGTACATGATCGGGTTCGGCGCGAACCCGCCGAAGAACCCGCACCACCGCACCGCGCACGGCTCGTGGACCGACCAGATGACCAACCCGGTCGAGACCCGGCACACCCTGTACGGTGCCCTCGTCGGCGGCCCGCCCGACCCCGACGACAAGTACACCGACAAGCGCGACGACTACGTGATGAACGAGGTCGCCACCGACTACAACGCGGGCTTCACCAGTGCCCTCGCCCGCCTCTACCGCGAGTACGGCGGAGCCCCCGCCGCGAACTTCCCCGTCGCCGAGACCCCCGACGGCCCCGAGATCTTCGTCGAGGCCGGGGTGAACGCCACGGGCTCGACGTTCACCGAGATCAAGGCGATCGTGAGGAACCAGTCGGCCTGGCCGGCGCGCGCGCTGACCAACGGCTCCTTCCGCTACTACTTCACCCTCGACGGCGCCACGACCGCGAGCCAGGTCTCCGTGACGTCCGCCTACAACCAGTGCAAGGCACCGACCGGGCCGACCCTGCTGTCCGGGAAGACCTACTACGTCACCGTCGACTGCTCGAACACCTCGATCGCCCCCGCGGGCCAGTCGCAGCACCGGCGCGAGGTGCAGTTCCGCATCGCCAGCACCGGGACGTGGGACCCGTCCAACGACTGGTCGTACACCGGTATCCCCACCACGCCGGGCGCGACCCCGGTGCGGACGCAGAACATGACGGTCTACGCGGGCACGACGAAGATCTGGGGCAACCCGCCCGGTGACGAGCCAGCGGACACCGAGGCGCCGTCGCGGCCGGGCAAGCCGGTCGTCTCCGCGATCACCGGCAGCGGCGCAACCCTGACCTGGACGGCCTCCACCGACAACGTGGGCGTCGCCGGCTACGACGTCTAC